>JBGQKD010000075.1:0-3165 GCA_041499375.1 Gemmatimonadota bacterium | reverse complement strand
TGCCATCGCTTCGACGGTGCGCACAGCGTGGCCGGCGCACGCGAGACCCAACACCAGGCACGACAGTACCGGCGTTCCATCCAGCAGCACGGTGCACGTGCCGCACTCACCCAGCTCGCAGCCGTGTTTTGTTCCGGTGAGTCCCAGATCCTCGCGCAATACCTCCAGGAGCGTCTTATGCGGCGCGAACGCTACTTCCTCGCGCTCACCATTCACCTCGAAGGTGATCGTGGCCATGACGTAATCTTGATAAGAGGTACACGTGACGCCAGCTTCCTGCCATGATCAGAGCTCTTTTTTCAGCGACCGCGCTGCTTTCCATCATTCCAACATTCCAACTGTCCGCGCAGGATTACCGCGCTCAAGCCATTCGCATCCTCAGTACCGTCCCGCTGATCGACGGCCACAACGACATCCCGGACGCGATCCGCGAACGGGGCGGACTCGACTCCGTCAATTTCGCGGTCCGCCAACCGAAGTTGATGACCGACGTCCCCCGGCTGCGCACCGGCCACGTCGGTGGTCAGTTCTGGGCCGCATACGTGCCGGTGACGACCATGGACTCGGGGACCCACCCGGCGACCTATGCGCTCGAGCAGATCGATTTCGTGCACCGCCTCTGCAGCAGGAACACCCGCACCCTGGCGATGGCGTACACCGCCGCCGACGTCGAGCGCAACTTTGCCGCCGGAAAGGTCTCCTGCCTGATCGGCATCGAGGGCGGCCACGCGATCGAGAACTCGCTCGGCGCGCTCCGCATGTTCTACAAGCTCGGCACGCGCTACATCACGCTGACGCACTGGCGCAGCCTCGACTGGGCGACCGCGTCCACCGATACCGCCCGGCGCGGGCTGTCACCCTTCGGCAAGCAGGTCGTACTGGAGATGAATCGTCTCGGCATGCTGGTGGATTTGTCGCACGTGAACGACCAGACCATGTCCGATGCGCTGCATACCTCGCGCGCGCCGGTCATCTTCTCGCATTCCTCGGCGCGCGCGCTCGCCAATCACGCGCGCAACGTTCCCGATTCGATCCTCAAGCTCGTTACGGCGAACCGCGGCGTGGTCATGGTGAACTTCAATCCGGGCTTCGTGTCGGAGGCGGTGCGTGTTTGGGGCGACACCGTGAACGCACGCCTCGAAAGACTGCGGGCCGCCGGCGCCGATTCGGCCACGCGCGCTGACTCCCTGAAGGCCTGGGACGCCGCGGGGCCACACGCGACCCTGTCCCAGGTCGCCGATCACATCGAGCACATCCGCCAGGTTGCGGGGATCGATTGTGTCGGAATTGGCTCCGACTTCGACGGCATCACGGAAGTGCCGGTCGGCATGGAGGACGTGTCCAAGTTCCCCGATCTGATTGCCGAGCTGCTGCGGCGCGGCTGGACGGAAGCTGATGTGAAGAAGGTCGCCGGCTTGAATACGCTGCGGGTGATGCGCGACGCGGAACGGGTTTCGCGGGAGATGCGGACTGCCAGATAAACAGTAGGAGCGCAGCGTGGGCTGCGCCCCTACCTGTTTGCATTACGGAGTTTTTGGTGCTGTCTGCGTCGTGTCGTGGCGGTCCTGATGCAGATCGCGCCGATCCTGATGCACATCCCGTCGATCGGAGCGGCGATCGCGCCGGTCATTGCGCAGATCGCGCTTGTCCTGGCGGATGTCGCGCGTTTCCTGCCGCGCGGCGGTCGAATCACCCGCTCGTACATCCTGCCGGCGCTCGCGCCGGTCCTGCCGAATGTCGCGGCGATCGCCGCGCGTGTCGCGGCGGTCCTGGCGCAGCTCGCGCCGGTCGCGGCGCACTTCGTGGCGATCTCTCGTGGTATCGCTGGGCTGCTGGGCAACGGCTGCGGCGGGGACGCCCAGCACCAATGCCAGCAACGCGACGATGAAAGTCCGGTTTCTCATGTCTGTCCCTCGAAAGGGTTACGGGTCCTGGTTGAGACGGCGACAGGACCGTGACGTTAAGACGCGTGGGAATGGGACCGGGGCAACGTGAAATCCGTCACCCCGCCGGCGTGATGCGCTAGTTGACCTGCACGATCTTCAGGCCGCCGAGGCCGGCCGCGATGATCAGCAGGCCCGGATTGCCTGGACCGCCCGCAGAGTACGCGACGTGGTTCACCGACTGAAGATTTCCGAAGCGCAGCCTGCCACGCATCGTGATCGTCTGCTGAGTCTCCGACCCGGTCGCTGAAAAGACCTGGCTGCCCTGCGCGAGGTACACGCCGGCCTCGCCGTTCGATATGAAGATGAGATCCTGATCGATCGTGACGGAGTTCGTTACGACGACTGAAGGGCTGAGACCGAGCGAGTCGGGGTTGGGACGCGGTAGGGCGCCGACCTTCGTGCCCGTCGACGCGCTCAACACCTGCACGCCGCTGTCGCCCGCCGCAATGAACGCCTTCCCACCCACGAGCTGCGCCTGCGACTTCGCTTCCGCGACGCTCGCGCCGGCGAACGCCCAACTGCCGACGACGCCCATGTTGCTTTCGTTGTAGACCGACAGCGTGCCGGGGGTCCCCTGCACGACCGCGACCTTGCCGCCGCCGACCGCGACCCAGCGCGCATCGTGCAGCGGAATCGAGCTCGTCACGGCGAACGACGCCGGGTCGATCGTGAACAAGCTGCCGCCATCGCCCGAGGTCGCGTACACGCGTATTCCCGTTGCAACGCTCGTACTGGCGAAGCTGGTCAAGCCAACGCGCTTATTGCCGGTCAACACGAGCTGATTGCCCACGAGGTGTACGACTTCAAAGACCGCGGGCGCAGTGAAGCCAGTGTCGCCCGTGGCCTCCGCGAGATATACGTTGGTTCCGGACGTCGTCACCGCGCTGACGTCCGTATTCTGAAACAGCGCTTCGGACCTGAGTATCGGTTGGTTCTTATTGGTGATGTCGATGACGTCAACGGCCCCCAAGTAGGGATTGCCCACCATGTTATAACTCACGACCGCGAGATTGCCGACGATCGAAACCGACGTCGCCTGCAACATCTGGCCGGCGATGGAGGGCGGGGCGACTTCGGCCTTGAGGCTCAGGTTGAATGTGGCCTGGCTCGCGGCGCTGCTGCGACCGATCGATGCCGACGCCAACGGCGCCGGCCCAGACGGGTAGCCAACGCCGACGGTGTCGATTGGGATCGAGTCGTTCATGTACGTGACTCGCGA
>JBGQKD010000074.1:0-3614 GCA_041499375.1 Gemmatimonadota bacterium | reverse complement strand
TCGAGTGGTATCCGGCCATGGACGTGCTGCTCGAGGTCGAAGGAGAACCCGAGGCGATCGAACAGGCGATCGCCGCAACGGGTCTGCCACGCGATGCATTCCTGCCCGAATCGCTGGTGTATTTCATCGCCGCGTACGAAGCGCGCACCGGTCGCGTGGCTCGCGTGAGCCGGCTGAAACGGCGCGAATGAATTCACCGCTCAAGCTTCTCATGCCGCTGCGTGTCCCCGAGTTGGCGCCCTCGCTCGGGCGCATCATCGTGCCGCGCCGCCTGCTGGATCCCTGGGTGCCGGTCGACGACATTCGCGAGGAGCTGGCGACGCGCGTGCTCGAGCTCGGAGGCGAGGGCCGGGCGGCGGCGGCGCGGGAAGGCGGTGGCGACTCGCGGGCCCGCGTGCTCGAGGTCACCGGCCGCCGCGCCTGGGCCGCCGCGTGGGACCATGCCGTCCGGCGGGCCGGGGCCCGCGTGGCCGATGCCCTCGACGCCGAAATCACACGCACCGCGCGACAGGTACGCCTGCCGCGGCGCCGCCTGCGCCGCCATCTGCTCACCAATGCCGAAAAGCGCGCGATCGTGGCACGGCTCGGAACGGGCGGCGGTCCCTTCGTCGCGGCGCTCGACGAACTCGAAACAACTGCGGCGCGCGCGGGCGACGCGTCCGTGCTTGAAAAAGACGCGCACGCCGCCTGGCAGGACTCGCTCCGGACTGTGGCGCGGCGGCTGGAAGCCGCATGGCTCGCCCTCGAGGCCGAGGTGGACGCGGAGCGCGAACGCTGGAATCCCGAGATCGAGACGCTGGCCGCCTGGCGGCCGTCGCTCTTGCCTATCTTCGTCGTCTGGGTTCCTCTCGCTGCGCTCCTCGTGTGGCTCGGCCTGATGCTCGGCGGTTACGTCCCGGCTCCCGCATGGCTCGCGTCACAACTGGGCTTCTAGCCTTTCTGCTGTGCGGGGGGGCGGCCTCGGCGGCCTCCGCTCAGCTTCGCGCCGTCGAGGTCCCGATCGCCGGGCGGACCAGTCTCGACTCGCTTGCCCGCCTCGGCTTCGAGATCGCGGACCTGCGATCGATTGGCGGAACACTCCGCGCCGTGATCGTGGTATCCCCGGAAACAGAATCGCGGCTCGCCACACGCGGCTTCAGAGTCGCGGCGCCGAGCGTCCCGCGCGTGACGACCGGCGCGGCCGCCGACACGTTTCGCACGTTCCATTCGTTCGACAAGCCGGGCGACGGCATTCGCGCGACCCTCGCCGCCTGGGCCGCGGCCGATACGGCGATCCATCTGGATTCGGTGGGCGCGTCCTACGAAGGCCGGCCGATTCTCGCGGTGAAGATCGGGCCGCGGGACGACTCGCCCAACCGGCCCAACGTGCTGTTCATGGGGACGCATCACGCCCGCGAGTGGATCTCGACGGCGGTGGTCATGAAGCTGATTCGTTGGCTCGCGGATTCCGGGGGGGGGGGGGGCGCGGCGCTGACCACGTCGCACGACGTCTGGGTGATTCCGGTCGAAAACCCGGACGGCTACCAGTACACGTTTACGAACGACCGATTGTGGCGAAAAAACCGTCGTCGCAACGACACCGGCAGCTACGGCGTGGACCCGAACCGCAATTACCCGACGTTCTGGGGCGTCGACGACGTCGGTTCGAGCGGCTATCAGGACGGCGAGACCTACCGGGGCACGAGCCCCGGCTCTGAGCTTGAAACGCAGGCGGTGATGGCGTTTCATGCCGCGCACCCGCCGGTGGTCTCGGTTTCGTATCACAGTTACAGCGGGCTCGTGCTCTATCCCTGGGGATTTCGCGCCGGCGAGTTGGCGCCGGATCTGCCGCGCTTTCAAGCGCTGGCCGGCACCGATCTCACACCCGCCGTCACCGACAGCGTCCCCGGTTCGGCGATCGATCACTATCACCCCGGTCCGGGCTGGAATCTCTACACCACGAACGGCGAGTACACCGATTGGGCCTACCGCACGTACGGCACCATCGCGTTCACCACGGAGCTGACGAGCGGCTGCTGCGTCGACGGGCTGTATTACGGCTTCGAATTTCCGGATGATAGCGCGATGGTCGAGCGTGTCTTCCGTGACAATCTGCCGTTTGCGCGCGCGTTGATCGCCGCATCGGGCGATCTGGCGCGCTCGCCCGGCGTCACGGGTGCGGTGCCGGCGCCGGAGCGATTCATGTCGCTGTGGCCAGTGTCGTGGCTGAGTCTCGATGCGTCGGCGGCGCGGCCGCTCTTGTCGCTGCGCACCGGAACCGGCGCGCTGGTCCCCCGCGGCTCGCTGACCGACTCGCTGCGACGCGGCACACTGCGCACCGTGTGGCGCACCGATCTCCACCTCGACGTCGTCCGGGCGCTGCGCGCGGATGGCACGCCGATCGCTGCCGAGCTGCTGTCGCTCGGGGGCGCCGAGCCACTCGATGCCGGTTGGCACGGCGGCTGGCGGCAGGACACCGTGCACCTCTCGGGCAGCTACTCCTGGGCGACCGCCGGAAGCGACACCCTGACGTCTCCCGTCGTCGATTTGCGGGGCCGGACGGCGGTGTGGCTCCATTTGTGGACGCGGCACTACGGCTCGACCTTCACGCCCAAGCAACGCGGCATCATTCAGTTCTCCGCCGACTCGGGCGTGACGTGGAGCGATGTCGCCATGATCGTCGGCGACGGGCCGAGCTGGTATCCGATGCGCGTGGACCTGCCCCAGGCCCAGGGCCGGCGCGGCGCGCGCGTGCGGTTCATCGCGCAAAACTTCACGTGGTGGGTAGATGCCGTCGGCTTCGCCACCGATGCGAGCACGGCGTTCGAACAGCTCGCCGCGGCAGCGGGCGCTGAGGTGTCCGAGAACCCGGTGCGGAGCAATCAGGTCGTGATCTCGTGGCCTGCAGGTACGGGGGACGCTCGCCTGTCGGTGTTCAGCTTCCTCGGCGAGCGGCTGTACCAGACCACGGTGGCGGCGCCGACGAACGAATATGTTTGGGACCTCACCATTGGTGGAGGAGCGCGGCGCGTGGTGAATGGCGCATACATCATCGTCGTGGACGTGGATGGGCACCGCTACCGGCGGCGCCTGTTCGTGGCGCGCCCAGCCCCATGAGCGCGGTGGGAGTCGGCGTCGATCTCGTCGAGGTGTCGCGCGCGCGGGCGATGCTCGCGGACAAGGGCGCGCACGTCTTCGATCGCCTCCTCACGCCAGCCGAAGCGGAGTACTGCCGCTCCCGCCCCGACCCCGCCGAGCATGTCGCCGTTCGCCTGGCGGCGAAGGAAGCGGTCTACAAAGCGCTGCAGGGGAGCGACGAGGCCCGAGGGATCGGCTGGCGGGATATCGAGGTCACCCGGGCGCCGGACGGCCGTCCGGATGTGGCCCTGAGAGGGCTCGCCGAACGCAGGGCCAAGGAGCTGCGGGTGACACGGGTCTTGCTGTCTCTCTCCCATACGCACGAGGCAGCGGTCGCAATCGCAGTCCTATCAACAGATTGAAATTCCGACAAAGTTACTCTAGTATTGGTCGTGCGGTTGTCCAAGACTCTGCTCCTGATCACCGCCTGCCTCGCACAACCACTCGCAGGGCAGGCGACTGACTCTCTGGCCCTGGCGCGGCGCGTGGTTGCCGCC
>JBGQKD010000073.1:0-3647 GCA_041499375.1 Gemmatimonadota bacterium | reverse complement strand
TCGGCCACGGCGCGCTCGCCGAACGGGCGCTGCAGGCGGTGCTGCCGCCGTACGAGCAGTTCCCCTACACGCTCCGGATAGTCTCCGAGATCCTCGAGTCCAACGGCTCGTCGTCGATGGCCACGGTGTGCAGCGGCTCGCTCGCGCTCATGGATGCCGGCGTGCCGGTGAAATCGGCCTGCGCTGGTGTGGCGATGGGACTCATTACCGAAGGTGGACGCACCGCAATCCTCACCGACATTCTCGGCACCGAGGATCACCTGGGCGACATGGACTTCAAGGTCGCCGGGACGAAGGACGGCGTGACGTCGATCCAGATGGACATCAAGGTCGAGAAGCTCGACTGGAAGGTCATTAGCGAAGCGCTCGAAAAGGCCAAGACCGCGCGCCTGCACATCCTGGACATCATGCATCAGGCGATGCCAGAGCCGCGTTCGCAGCTCTCCAAGTACGCGCCCCGCATCCTCACGATTCAGATCCGGCCCGACAAGATCGGCGACCTCATCGGTCCCAAGGGCAAGACGATCCGCGGTATCCAGGAGCAGACGGGTGCCCAGATCAACGTGGAGGATACGGGTATGGTTACGATTTCGGGCGTCGGCGAGGCGGCGGAGCGGGCCCGAGATATGGTATCCGGGCTCATGCAGGAGCCGGAAGTCGGCAGGGTCTACGAAGGCGTCGTGAAGAGCACGACGGCGTTCGGCGCGTTCGTCGAAATCATCCCGGGCGTCGAGGGGCTGCTGCACATCTCCGAGCTGCAGCATGGTCGCACCGAAAAGACGGAAGACGTGGTCAAGAAGGGCGATCATCTGAAGGTGAAGCTGCTGGAGGTGGACGAGCGCGGCCGGATGCGGCTGTCGCGGAAAGCTCTGCTAGAAAAAAACTAGCGTGCCCCACACGCTAGATACGGTCCGGCTCGACCCCGAAATTCACCGCACGGCGGCGCCCAACGGCATCACCGTGCTCAGCGAACGGGAGCCGAACGTGCGGTCCGTGGCGCTCGGCGTCTGGATTCGGACCGCGAGCGCCCACGAGCTGCGCCCGAAGATGGGCGTGTCGCACCTGCTCGAGCACATGGTATTCAAGGGCACCGAGCGGCGGACGGCGCAGGAGATCGCGCTGTCGCTGGAATCGCGCGGCGGCTCGCTCGACGCCTATACGTCCCGCGACTCCACCGCCTATCACGCGCGCGTGCTCGATGCCGATCTGCCCCGCGCGCTCGACGTCATCACCGACATCGTGCGCCGGCCGGTGCTGCGCGACAGCGATCTTTCGCTGGAGCGCCAGGTGGTGCTCGAAGAGATCAGCACCGTCGCAGACACGCCCGATGACGAAGTCTTCGATCGCACCTACGAAACGATGTGGCCGGATCATCCCTATGGCTTCCAGATTCTAGGGACCAAGGAGACGGTCAGCGCGCTCTCGTCCGACGATCTCAAGCAGCTGCACTCCCGCGCCTATTTCCCGGGCAACTGCGTCATCGCGGCGGCGGGCAACATCACGCATGAGGCGCTGCTGAAGGAAGTGGAAGCGCAAGGCTGGTTCGATGGTGTGGCGGCGCAGACGCCGCCGCCCGTACCACCCGTGCCTCCCGCGGTGCGGGGTGTGACCCGGTCCTTCGAGAAGGACACGGCGCAGACGCACATCGTGTTTGCCACCGACTCGATTCCCTACGCCGACCGCCGCAAGTACGGGATGCTCGTCATCTCCAACATCTTCGGCGGCGGGATGTCGAGCCGGCTGTTCCAGCGGATTCGCGAAGAGCTGGGCCTCGCGTATGCGATTTACAGCTTTGCGTCGTTCTATCGGGCGGTGGGGATGGCGGGCGTGTACATCGGCACGCAGCCGGCGCGTGCGGAGAAAGCGGTCGAAGCGATCAGGGCCGAGTTTGCGCGGATGGCCGGCGAGGGGTTGCGCGGGAAAGCGCTGGACGACGCGAAGCAGCAGACGCTGGGGCAGTTGATGCTGTCGCTGGAGAGCCCCAGCGCCAGGATGTATCGTTTGGCGAGCACGGCGGTGTATGGCGAATCGTATCGCAGCCTCGATGAAGTGCTGAAGACGGTGGCGGCGCTGACAGAGGACGACGTGGCGGCGTTGGCGGCGGAGTTCTTTGCCCCGGAGCGTCAGACCGTGGTCTCGTTGGGTCCCAATGGAGGAAAACCGTGATCGTCGGCGTCCCGAAGGAGATCAAGACCGCGGAGCACCGGGTGGCGCTCGTGCCGGCGGGCGCGGAATCGCTGGTCAGCGACGGCCACACCGTGCTGATCGAGCAGGGCGCCGGACTCGGCTCGGGCTTCAGCGATGACGCATACCGGTCGGTCGGGGCGGAGATCGCACCCTCGGCGGACGCGGTCTGGTCGAAGGCCGAGCTGATCCTGAAGGTGAAGGAGCCGATCGAGCCCGAGTGGGCGCGCATACGTCGGGGCCAAGTGGTCTTTACCTATTTTCATTTCGCAGCATCCGAACCATTGACGCGAGCAATCATCAAGTCGGGCTGCATCGCGATCGCATATGAGACGGTGGAGTTGCCGAGCAAAGAATTGCCGCTGCTCACGCCGATGAGTGAAGTCGCGGGCCGGATGGCGGTGCAGGAGGGGGCGAAGTATCTCGAGAAGGTGTTCGGCGGGTTTGGCATTCTCCTCGGCGGCGTTCCCGGGGTGTTGCCGGCGGAGGTCCTGATCCTCGGTGGTGGTGTGGTCGGCACGAACGCGGCCAAAATGGCCGCCGGGCTCGGGGCTCACGTGACGCTACTCGATATCTCGCTCGACCGACTGCGCTATCTCTCCGATGTCCTGCCTCCGAACGTTGATCTCCTCTACTCCAATCGCCACAACATGCTCGAGCAGCTCGGGAAGGCCGATGTCGTGATCGGCGCGGTGCTGCTGACCGGTGCCAAGGCGCCGAAGCTCGTCAAGCGTGCTGATTTGAAGACGATGAAGCAGGGGTCGGTGATCGTGGATGTCGCGGTGGATCAGGGCGGGTGTATCGAGACGACGAAGCCGACGACGCACGATCAGCCGACCTACGTGGTGGACGGGGTGATTCACTACGCGGTTGCCAATATGCCGGGTGGAGTACCGCGCACGTCGACGCTGGCGTTGACGAACGCGACGTTTCCGTATGCCAAGCGGTTGGCGAACCTGGGATGGAAGGACGCGTGCAAGAAGGATCCGAGTCTGTTTCTCGGGTTGAACGTGGTGGAGGGGAAGGTCGTGTATCCGGGCGTGGCCGAGGCGTTTGGACTCGCGCTTGCCGATGCGAAAGAGCTCGTGTAGAGGCCCGTCCCTGACCCAGGAGGTCCTCCAAATGCTGGTGGTGATGTGGCTGGCGGCGATACTCGCGGGGGTCGTGCACGTCCTGATCTTCTGCATGGAGAGTCTCTGGTGGACGACGCCACAAGTCCGGGCGCGATTTCGCCAGAGCCCTGAGCAAGCGGATGCTACCAGACTGTTTGCGTTCAATCAGGGCTTCTACAATCTGTTCCTGGCGATCGGCACGCTCGCGGGGCTCGCTTTGGTGCTCCTGGGTCATCCGGATACAGGGCTGACGCTGGTGACGTGGGATTGCCTGTCCATGCTTGGTGCGGCAATCGTTTTGGTGGCGTCCGCTCCGCGGATGCAGCGCGGGGCATTCATTCAAGGCGCGGC
>JBGQKD010000072.1:0-3719 GCA_041499375.1 Gemmatimonadota bacterium | reverse complement strand
TCTGCATGACTGCAATCATGAAGTCCAGAGTTTGCCGATTCGGAGCAGGGTTCGGCGGTGCGCGGACAGCAGCATACCACGACATATCAACAATTATGGATATGTCGTGTACGGCCCCCTATCTCGACGCTCTCCTCAGCAACCGGACGAACGCCTCGGGCGGCAGCCGCTCGGGCCGTACCATCGGATCGAAACCCATTTGTTCGAGATCCGCGACCGTAATGCCCGGTACTGCGTTTTTTAGCTGCTTGCGCCGCTTACTGAAGCACGCGGTCACAAACGCGCGCAACGGCGCAACCTCGACGTCCATGACCAGCGGCTGAGCGAGCGGTGTGAGTCGAATCAGCGCACTGCGTACTTTGGGAGGCGGCCGGAACGCGCCCGGCGCCACGGTGAAGAGCTTCTCCACTCGCGCAACCACCTGCACTCCGATCGATAGCGCCCCATACGTCTTCCCGCCCGGCGGCGCTGCCATGCGATCCGCGACCTCGTCCTGTACGAGAAAGACGATGCGCTCGGGGAGCGGCGGCGTCAGGGCCTTATCGATCAACGGGGACGTGATGTAATACGGGATGTTGCCGACGATCTTGTCGACGCGCGGCCAGGCAACCCGCAACGCGTCTCCTTCAATCACCTGCAGATTGGCCAGCTTGAGGGTCGCCGCCAGTCTGCCGTCCTTCTCGATCGCAATGACCTTCAACCCACGGACAAGCAATTCTTGTGTGAGCGTCCCCTGCCCCGGTCCAATTTCGAGCACGTGCTCGCCCGGCACAGGATCCAGTGCATCCACAATCCTCCGCAGAATCGCGGGGTCTTCGAGAAAATGCTGGCCGAGTCGCCTCAGACTTTGAGCAACACGAGCGTGCGGTCGTCGTTGGCGGGCGCGCCGTCGGTAAATGCGGCGATGTCGGTGAACACCGCTTCCAGGATATGCCGTGCCGGCCGGCTCCGCAGATTAACCACGTGGCTGAGCACGCGCTGCTCGCCGAACCGCTCCCCGTTCGGGCCCGGTGCGTCCGCAAGACCGTCCGTGAACAGACACAGAATCGCCTTGCCGCGCTCGAACGGCAGCACGCGCTCCTGGCCCCCATCGCCGAGGCCGAGCGGCGGCCGCGTCGCGTCGAGCCGCGTAGTGGCTCCACTCTGTGTCGACACGAGAAAAGCATGCGGGTGCCCCGCGTTCGCATAGGTGAGCGTGCCCTGCGCCGGATCGGCAACGGCATAACACAGCGTCAGAAACATCTCCGTCTCTTCCAGCTCCTCCGCCAGCGACATCTCGAGGCGCCGGAGCGCCTCGTGCGGCGACTCCGCGGTCTCGGCATGAATACCGGAGGCGGCCATCGCCAGCGCCATGATGAGCGCGGCGCCGAACCCGTGGCTCGAGACGTCGCCGATCATGACACCGATCCGTTCCCCATGCAGGCTCAGCAGGTTATAGAAGTCGCCACCAACCGATTCTGCGGGCCGGCATCGCGCCGCGACATCGCCCTTCGTCGCGACCACCGCGGGCGACGGCAGCAGCTTGAGCTGCAGGTCATGCGCCAGCTCCAGCTCGCGGCGCACCCGCTGCTGGCCCAGGTCGCGCTCCACCAGCCGCGCATTCTCGATCGCCGCACCGATCTGATTCGCGATGGCCGCGACGAGCTTGCGGTCGCCGGCGGTGAACGCGTCTTCACCCGTCCTGTCCGTGAGATTGATGACGCCGATCGGCGTGGGCACGCGCCCCGGCGACGCGTACACGACCGGCACCGAGAGAAACGCATGGCCGCGATAGCCGCGCTCAATCGGGTTGGGGGGTTTCTGCGCACGCTGGTCATGCGGGTCGTAACTGATTATCCGCATCTCGCGAAAGACACGGGCGGCGATCGATTTCGGGTCATCAACTTCGATCGGCTCCATCTCGCCCAGCTCGACACCACGAGCCGCGACGAGCCGCAGCACGTGCGCGCGCGCGTCGTGCACCAGCAGGGTGGCCCGGCGCGCGCGGACGACGGCCGACACTTCCCGCAAGATCCGGTTCGCCGCCTCGTCCAGCCGAATCGTGTGGCCGAGAATCTCGCTGATCGTATAGATCAGATCGATTTCCTCGTAACGCCCCGACAGCTCGGCCGCGACCTGGCCCGTCTCTTCTTCCGCCTCCATCACCGCGCCGATGACCTCGGCGAGCTCGACGGCGGCCCGCTCCCCGCCGCCCTGGACCTCCAACCACGCATCGGAGACGGTAGGAATGGGCTGAAACACGGCGGGCCCGTCGGTGGACTCCGGACGGGTCTTGCCACGCCACAAACGCAGAGTCGTCCCCGAAAGCGCCGCGAGCACCGGGAGCAGGCGCTCGAGCCGTGTCACCCCGCCCGGAGCGTCAGGCAGATGCCGTTGCCTTTCTCGTTGAACGCCACGTCGTCCACGAGGTGACGAATGACGAACAGCCCGCGCCCATACTCGCGCTCGAGGTTCTCGGGGTGCGTCGGATCGGGCAGACGGCTGGGGTCGAAGCCGCGGCCGTCGTCGTCCACGTGAATCCGGACGAAGTCGCGCCCGAGCTCCACGTAGACGCGCACGATGCGATCGGGATCTTCGCCGTTCCCATAGCGAATCGCGTTCCCGAGGGCTTCGGCGAGAGCGGTGCGGAGATTGAAGCTGATACGGCGGGGAGACAGCGTACCCGGCGGCAGATGAGTGGCGACCAGCTCGACGGCGTCGCCCACCATCCCAAGATCGCTCGGGACGTCGAGCCGCATCGAGCTCGACGTCACATCAAGTCGTAAACTCAAAACGCTGCGAGCGCCTCCTCGGCCGTCCGGGTGATGGCGAACAGCGTGTCGAGCTTGGTGAGCTCGAACAGCGTCTGGAGATCGGCGTTGAGGCCCGCGAGCCGCAGTTCTCCGCCCTGCTCACGGATCTTTTTTGACAGGGAGACGAGTACACCCAATCCCGACGAGTCGATGTATCCCGTCTTGCCGAAATCAATCACGAACTTGCGCGAGCCTTCCTCGAGCGCATCGAGGACTTTTTGCTTGAGCTCCTGGCGGTTGCCCACGATGAGCTGGCCTTCCACGCCCACGATCACGACGCCGCTCTTGTCCTTCTTCAGGGTGAACCGCATCCCATTACCCCTTCCGGGTTTGGAGAATGGCGATCGCCGCAGTGTTCACAATATCATCGGCGGTGGCGCCGCGCGACAGGTCCGCGATCGGTTTGGCCAGTCCCTGCAGGATCGGGCCGAGCGCCGTCCACCCGCCGAGGCGCTGCACCAGCTTGTAGCCGATGTTCCCGGCGTCGAGATCCGGAAAAATCAGCACGTTGGCACGACCGGCGGCGGGCGAGCCGGGCGCCTTGCGTGCCGCGACGTCCGGGACGAGCGCAGCGTCGAGCTGCAGCTCGCCGTCGAACGCAAAATCGGGCTGTCGGTCTCTCAATATGGCTATGCCATTCAACACCCGTTCGACTCTCGGCCCGCTGGCGCTTCCCTTGGTGCTATAAGAAAGGAAAGCCACGACCGGCTCGTCTTGGACGATCAGGCGCCGCTCGCGCGCCGACACCAGGGCGATGTCCGCGAGCTGGCTCGGCGTTGGTTCCGGAGTAACCGCGGAGTCAGCGAACGTGAGCACGCGGTCGCCTGTGATCATGTAAAACGCCCCGGACACCGTGGCGATGTCCGGCGCGGTGCCGACCGCCCACAGCGCCGCCCGGATCGTCTCGGCGCTCGTGTACATGGCGCC
>JBGQKD010000071.1:0-4219 GCA_041499375.1 Gemmatimonadota bacterium | reverse complement strand
CGGGGCAGTCATCACCGGCTGCCCCGCTCGAACTCAGAGTATGAGACCGCGGGAGGTTCGTATCGCGGCGCCGCGGCGCTGCGTGCCGCGTCGATCCTGTTCGCGATCCCGTCATGCGCGACGAGAGCGTGTGCCGGCGCTTGATCACGCTGGCGAGTCCCGCCGTGCTCGTCGTCGTCATCGGAGCGTGCGTGAGCGTTTCAACATGACGCCATCGACGGACACCGACCCGACCGGCAGCTCTCGTCCGCGTCGGCACCGAGGGTTCGCGTCGGTCGCCCCGCCAAGCAGCTGCGAATCGCGTCACGAGTCCACTGCTCCACAATGGAGCAATCTGACGCGACGCACCGTTGGCTGGATTCGTCCGCATCTCGGCCAACGTGACCGTTTCTCTCCTGACAGAACACTCGAACTGACAAAGGTCATAGGGCGGACCGGCGCTCTGGATTTTCATTGACGTGGGAACCGCGATTGGCGGAGCATCCAGGCCATCAGCTGGACGACTCGCGCAACGGACGATTCATGTCCGAGCATAACTGCGTCGCGTCTGACGGGCGATCTCTTGGTCGTGTCCGGCGCGGCCCTGTGAGGGCTCCACGGAGCCCAAAGGAGGATAGTGCAATGAAGACGGCGATCACCACGATACTGCTGGGCGTATTCGTCGCCCTGCATGCGGGAGCGGCGTTTGGCACGCAGCAGCCTTAGCTCCTCCAAGAGCAACGTCAACAAGGTAGGTGGTCCGAAAGGGAATCCGGTGGCTGCGACCATAAATCTTACCGGCCCAACCGACACGCAGACAGTGTACACGCCCACCGGAGGTTTTTCCCTGATGCGGGTCTGCGTGAGTCCGTCGAACGGAGGCGTTCGGCTCGACGCCGGTGGATTCGGCTCCATCGCCGTTGTGGGGATGAGTGGCACCCCTTTGTGTCAAGAGTTCCTCCCTGACGGTGTGTTCATACTTCCCGGTTCGGCGATAAGCTGCTCTATCTCTGGTGAGGGCGCCACCGGCTATTTCTGCATGATCAGCGGAGTCGTCCAGCAGTAGGGGCGCGGAGCGCACCCACTCCCGCAGGGTCCAGCTGGTACAGGCGAGCGGTCCTGGGCGCGGCGCTCATCAAGCCCGTCCGCGCCCAGCATGGCGCCATCTAGCGCGGCTACCTTCCATCAGATTTCCCGACACGAGGCTGAATTGTGCTCGACAACGGTCGCACGTAAGCACGCGACTTTTGGATAGGACGAAAAACATTCGGCCATTTCGTCTCTCCCTGACGAACTCGGACACCCCTCCGACTTTTTGGATTCGGACAGGCACGAAGCAAGCCCGGCACGCGCTGGCGCAGCTTCCAGTGCTACCCGGCACTTAGAATTATGACCCGCAAATTCCTTCGCAGATGGGAGCGCGAGAATCGGGCGCGATGATGGTAATGGAAGCGGGTGAGCATCCGCTCGAAGCGGCGCCGATACGCATGCGATGCGGGAGTGCTCGCCGCGCTCGCGGTCACGGCGGTGGCCTTCTGGAAGTGGCGTCTCATCACCCCGGCGGCGATCCTGGTCGCCAGCCCGTCCACCTTCGCCAACACCGGCAACGGGGACTTCTTCACGCAAACCTACCCGATGTGGCACCGCGCCGCGCAATGGATCTTCGCGGGCGAGCTTCCGCTCTGGAACCCGTTTCAATACGGCGGTCACCCGTTTCTCGCGACCGCGCTGTACGGCGTGCTCTATCCGGTCAACTGGGTCGCATGGCTCTTCCCGACGGCAACGGCGATCGAGATCGCCAATGTCGCGCACATGGTCGCCGCCGGCGCGTTCACGTACCTGTTCGGGCGGACGATCGCGCTCAGCCGTCCCGCGGCTGCGTTCATGGGACTGACGTTCATGCTGTCGGGGTTCGTCGCGGCCGAGACCTCGTGGTTTCCGCCGGCGATCGCATCAGCCGCGTGGCTGCCGCTCGGCCTGATCGGCATCGAGCACATCATTGCCAGCCGCGCGGCCAGCCGCGCGTTTCGCGGCGCAGCGATGCTGGCCGTTGCGGTGGCGATGCCGGTCTACGCGGGATGGCTCCAGAGCTGGGTCTACTCGCTCTACGCCCTCGGAGCGTATGCCGCGGTGCGCGTGGCGGGACTGTGCGCCCGGCAGGAGACGCGCGCGCACGCGTGGCCCGTCGTCGCGCTGCTGGGGGCGGGCGTCGTCCTCGGCCTCGGTCTCGCGGCGGCGCAGTTGCTCCCGACGATCGAGCTCATGCAGCTTGGACCGCGGCGCCCCGGTGCCCTGCCACTCGACTACACGCTGGCCGTGGGAACGACCTCGCCCCGCCAACTCGCGGTGGAGATGACCGACTCCACGCCTGGATATCCGCGCTTTGCGTATCTCGGGATGCTGCCGCTGCTGCTCGCACCCCTCGCGGTGTGGTCCGGGCGGCGCGACGGGCGGGTGCTGTGCTTCGCGGGACTTGCGCTCGCGAGTCTCGCGGTCGCGCTCACCATCTACTCGCCGCTGTTCTCCGTGTATCGCCTCCTTCCCGGTGCCGCCTGGTTTCGGAAACCGCAGCGCATCCTTTTCCTCTACGCCTTCGCCGCCGCTGCGCTCGCCGGATGCGGATTTCACGCGCTGGTGGCGGACGATCAGGGCGCACCAGCAGAGCATCGCCGCCGTTTCGTCGTCCTCGGGGTCGTCTTTGTCGCGGTCCTTCTGCTGGTGACAGGCGCGCCGATCGCGAGCTGGGTCTCTCTCGCCGCCGGTGCGGTGCTGTCCATGATCGTAACGTACGGACGAGAGAGGCGCCGTCGTGCGGTCCTGGTCGCGGCGCTGTTCGCCGTCGTGCTGTGCGACCTCGGGCGGGCGGCGCGCAATCCGTATCTGCACCCCATCCACGGCACCGAAGCCCTCGATCGGCCGCGCGCAGTATTCGATTTCATCCGCGCGCGCCAGGGATGGCACCGCACGTACGTCTACAACCCGAACCCGTTCGACTATGCACTGATGGCGAAGCAGGGCACGCTCCGCGGGATCTACTCGATCACCGATTACGAGCCGCTCAGCCTGAGCCGGTACGAACGATTCTTCGACCTCATCACGCCGACGGATCGAAGTGCGAAGCACCTCACGTTCACCGGCTCACTCGTCGCGAACCCGGCCGATTTCCCATTCCGCGCGCTGGACCTTTTCGGCGTACGCTACATCGTCGCCCCTCGCGGGGCCGATCCCTTGCGACGCATTCTGGAGGACGGATCGCAGGGATGGCGTTTGGTGCTGACCTCGACGGACGAGAACTATGTCGTCTACGAGCGCAGCGACCCATTCCCGCGCGCGTATGTCGCCCATGTTGTGCGCCGCGCCACGGGTGCGGAAGACGCATTGCGCGCCGTGACCGCCCCGGAGTTCGATCCCCGCGCGAGCGTCGTTCTCGAAATCGATGCAGCGGCCGCGCTTCCGGCAGGCGGAGATGCTTCGATCCACGCCGCCATGATCGAGGAATACAGCCCGCGTCACGTCGTCGCGACGACGAACGACGACGAGGCGGGGTATCTCGTGCTCACCGACACGTTCTATCCCGGCTGGACCGCATCCGTGGACGGCCGCCCGGCGCCGATCCTGCGCGCGAATTATGTGTTTCGCGCCGTGCCGGTGCCGGCCGGCACGCACCGGGTCACCTTCCAGTATGCGCCCGTCAGTTTTGCGCTCGGTCTCGGCGTGACCGGTGTGGCCGTCGTGGTGCTCGCTCTCGGACTCTCGGGCTACTTGCCTTTTTGGAGCAGCATCACCCTACGTAGTCGACATGAGTAATGTTCGGAGATGGGAAGCGCTGTTGCTCGCGGTCTCGCTTATTCCGCTCGCGCGGCTCGCATACGTCCTTGTCCTGCGTATGATGTTTCCGCGGGATCTGTTCATGTGGTCAGAAAGCCCGTTCATGACCAACATGCTCAAGCTCTCGGCGGCGCACTCGATCTACGGCCCTCCATCGGACGCAAGCTCTTTTGTGTACAGCCAGATCGCGAGATCGGGCGTCAACTACGCGCTCAAGCGGCAGAAGACGTTGAAGAAGTGCCTGCTTCTCGGCGGCACCAAAGCGAGCTGCCTCGCCCATCCAACGATCCAAAACAAGCTCACGAAGGCCGAGACGCGGAAGAAGACGGATATCAAGACCAGGTGTGGCAACCGCCAGCCGATTGCGAGTCCGCCGTTCTGCTGCCGCACGGGCCAGGCCAATCAGTGCTTG
>JBGQKD010000070.1:0-4904 GCA_041499375.1 Gemmatimonadota bacterium | reverse complement strand
GGAATCTGACCGGCTTTCATCAGCGCGCGGAGCCACGCGACGGCGAACGGATCGACTTCGTTGTAGTAGGTCGCCATTGACCATGATCGCACGGCAACTGTCTCGTTCTGGCTCACAAGGGAGTCATGTATATAAGTCCCCTTATATACATGACTCCCTCCGCTCACTTTCGGGCCTTTTTCGGCTTCGGCGGAGGCACCTTCCCGCCGTTGCGAATGCGGCGGCAGAATTCTTCGTCCAGCGGATACCGCTTGACGGAGTCGTGATCGCTCACGCCGGCAGCTCCCACGTGTGCGCGCCCGCCGGAAATTCTCGGACCCGCAGATCCGCCGGCCACTCTTCCGGTCGGCCGCCCTTCTTGTGCAAGGACTGAACTACGCCGTTGACGCGCGCATTCGCGCCGAGTTGCTTGACGAACACCGGCACACCGGCTGCCTGACACTGGCGCACGACCGATCGCACCCACGCGAGATCGCACGGCCGCGCGCCGGGGCCGCTCTCGCCGCCGACGATCACCCACGACAATCGTTGTGAAGATTCGGCGTCGGGTCGTAGCCTAATTTCTGCATCGCGTGCAGCGTCTGCTCTGAATGCGTCGCCAGGTTCAGGTTGGTCGGCTTGTTGTCTGACTTCACGCCGTTCTCGTGATTCACCGTCAGCCCGACCGGAATCGGTCCCTTGAAGTGGTGCCACACCATCCGGTGCGCCAGCGCCGTTACTCGCTGGCCGTTGATCATCACGCGAACGTTCAGATAATCCTTGCCCCTCTCCGCCCGTCGCCTCTTGCAAGACTGCGTCACGGTCTGGCCCGTCCACCTGTTCGCGCGACGAGCCGCCACGCGCCAGATCCGTCCTTCCTCGTCGATCTGTAATTCGCCCATCTGCACCGCTCGATACGCAAAGATTTCCGTGTTCTTCGGAATACCCACCGAGATACCTCCTGATGTCGTCAATCGGCGCGAGCAACGGCTCCGCGCTGATGAACCGCACCGCCGCTGGCGTCTGCAGCAACAGCGGGATCCGCTCATCGGCAAAGTGCTGATTTTCCACCGACACGCCGAGCCAGACGTTCGGCAGCGGCAGCGGCGGGATCGTGTGGCGATTCGCACGGTGCGGGATGTCTCGCGTCCACTGGTCCGCGATGGACGCCCATCGAACCGGGTCGCTCAGATACGCGCGCATGCGATCCGCCCGCTTCGTCAAAATCTGAAACGTGTGGCGCTGCGTGGAGGCCATCACCGCGAACACGCGATCGATGAACGCGTCCGGCACGGCCTCGTGAAACAGATCACTTACGCTGTTGACGAAATAGGTCGTCGGGATCTTCCGGCGGAGCGGCACCGCGAGCCGCGCGTCAAGGAGCTGCAGCGTCTCGAAGGGCTGCGCGTACTGCGGGGCCATGTGCTTGCCAGCCAGGAACGCCTCGTGCCGCATGTCGTGCAACGTCTTCGCGTAGCAGTGGGCGCAACCGGGCGAGATGCGGTCGCACCCGACGGTCGGGTTCCACGTGGCGTCGGTCCACTCGATCGATGACTGATCGCTCATCCGGCTTGCCTCGCGCGCGCGGCCCGTCCGTCCGCTAGTGTGCGATCGATGCACGCGTGCCACGTCGCACACCGCGGATCGTGGTCGCACGACACGAGCCCGCTCGGCACACCCTCGCGCCGTCGCTGCACGGCCGCCCGGGTCTCGGTGTGCCCGACCCACGCGGTGTACGCCGCTTTCCAGAAGGCGTACGCATCGCCGATCGTCGCCTCGGGTGACAGGTGCCGCATCGTCCAGGCGTAGAACGCGACGAGGCGCCCGGCTTTCGACGCCGGGGATTCGCCGGGCTGGGTACCGAGCTTGTCGAGGAATTCGAAATGGAGATCGCGCGGCACGTGCACGCGGCCCGCGCACCAGGCGTGCCTGTGCGGATGCGCGCAGCGGGGCGGCGGCGTCGGGCCGACGAGCGGGAGGGATGGGTCGTCCAGGGGTGCAACCGGTTGCACCGCTGGCGTCTCGCGCGCGCGCGGTGTGTGTGTCTGTACGTACTTCGGATCTAGTGACGGATCGGGTGCAACAGCTGTTGCACCCCTGGCGTCCAAAGTTGCACCTCTGGCGGTCAGGGGTGCAGCCGGTTGCACCTCTGGCGGGAGGTCCAGGGGTGCCGCGAGTTGCACCTCTGGGAGTCGAAACGCCGGGCGCGCCGGGAGCTTCGCGAGGTCCATCGCATACTCCGCCGGGCGGTGCTGGGTCGCCGGGATCCGTTCCACGAGAATCTCCATCTTCCGAAGTGCGGCCAGGTGATTCTGGACCGTGCGTTCACTCTGCTTCGTGAGCCACGCGACATAGGCGACCGATGGGCGGATCTTGCAGCCGTCCTCATCCGCGAACGTCGCGAACGCCTCGGCGGTTTTCGAGAGATGTGCCGCGAGGTTGGATTCGAGGACCCGCGACACGTAGCGTCCGCTCATCGCCGGGCGATCCTCAGTTCTTCCCGGCCGCGCGAATCGCCTGCAGCCACAACCACACCGGCCCGTACTGCGCGAGCGCCGCGATCACGAACAGCGACAGTCGCGTCCCGCCGCTCGAATCCGGAACCAGGAGGTGCACGGTCATCACGCGATCAGAGGCCGTCCCCGAGCTCGTCGTCGTCGTCGTCGTCGTCATCGTCCCCCTCGTCGTCGTCCTCCCCCTCGTCGTCGAACGGCAGATCGCGGTCGGCCTCCTCGAGATCAGGGTCGGGCGGATCGGCGTCAGCCATCGTGCTTACTCCCGCGGATGTGTTCGTCGAGCCAGGTCGAGGAGACGTGCGAGCCGCGATCCGCTGGCGTGCGGCCGCGCCACCACCAGAGGCCGAGGAGGAGGCCGAGGCCTCCAGTGACGAGGAGACCGAGGAGGATCCTCATGTGGTCAGTGGGCGCTTGGAGTTGTTCAACAATCGAGTCGAGTGCCTTCGGTGGTTTGGCCTTCGTCATTTGCCCTCGGGTTTGGCGATGGCCGCTCTGAGTTCGAGCAACCCGTCCGATATTTGAGCTACGTCGAGAGTCAACTGCTCCAGAAGGTTACAGAGCACTTCAACGAGACGAACAGTTGACTCTTTTGAAAGGTCGGTCAGTAACTTGCGTTCGAGTGCCTTGATCCGAATTTCATGGGCGGCAGGGTGCATCTTCTCCAAGTGCTTGAGCACTTCGCGCCGCGTGTCGCCTTCCGCTTCGCCCAATAGGTTTCCGTCGCGGTCAAAAGCTTGTCCCATCACAACACGGCCTATTCTAGAACCCGGTGTCCGGCACCTTAGACGCCAGAGATTTCAATCCCCCCCCCGGTTAGTCTTTGCCATAGTGGCGTCTCACTCCGCGCTTCGCCTCTTCCTGCGTCTTGGTATCTGAGCAGTCTTGACACAACGCCTGTTCGTTTGTCTCGTCGTCGCGTCCATCCTCAGCGAGCGGAATCACGTGGTCCCTGATGACTGTTGCACGAGTGATGCCCTTCTTGAGGCTATCAGCCTGAGAACCAAACGGTGTTCCTTCGAGTAAATCGAACACCGCATCCCGGAACGCTTGCGCGCCTCGCAAATCCGTTTGGATGGCGTCAAGCAATCGCCGCGTGTCGTCCAGACGATGAAGGCACTGGTCCAGATGTTCTTCTGTCATTTTGTCCCTTCGGCGGGCGTCTCGGCCGCTGCGCCCGTGGCCGCCAGCGTGCGGAGCGCGAGAATCTCGGCAGCCATACTGCGGTACTGCTCATCGTATTGGCTGGTGGCGACGGTGGCATGTTCGAGGAAGCCCTTCGGCCTCAGCTTCTCCCATGCAGCCAGCTTCTCTCGCAGCCCCTCGCTCGGGGCGGGCGGGGCCGCCTCCAACGCTTTCCGCAGCATGTCGATCGCGAACGCGCGGTCCTTCGTGTGATACCCCTGCGCTTCATCCTGCTCAAAGCGCGCGAGCACCGAGTGCACGAAGAACCAGCCGGAGTCTGCGGGCGGGGCCGCACGGGTCAGCAGGGCGGCGAGCTCGGTAGCCTCCTCAAGAGCGAGAGCAATTAGGCAACCCGTCATATGCGGATGCGTCTTCGGCGATTCAGGGCGTGCCCCGCACGGACAGTGCTGCTCCACGACGCGGATGTGCTGCACGAGCGCCGTCAGCGAGGCCGAGAGGTTCAAGGAATCAGGCATGATCAATCCGCCTCCCAATACGACATTTCCTCATCAGCCGCGCCTTCGGGGTCATCTTCGAAATTTTCCGAGAGCACCGCGAAACTTTCAGCGTGCGCGCAGGCGTTCGCTTGTTCCTCCGACAGTCCAGCCACCGCAACGAATCGCTGGGCATAACGAGCCAGCCATCGATCCTCTAGCGTCAGCGCGGCAGAGAGGGAGGGTTCAGTCATCGGATGCTGTCTGGTCGCGCATGCGCTTCTTGAACACACAGCGGCCGTTGCGAATCACATTGCCGACGAGGCACAGCCCGCAGCGCTGCATCCACTGCCGCCACGTCAGCCGAAACGTGAACGTATGCACGAGACTCATACGCGCGGCCGCCGTAGAAGTCCATCAGTGTCCCTCGGCTTTCGCGATGGCGGCGCTCACGCGGGTGTTGATCAATCGACCGATGCAGTCACACGTATCGTCGGCCGGGCATTCCGCCCCATGCACGGCGCCGAACCATTCGACGTATTCCTTGAGCGCGGCGAGCAGGTCAGGTGCCGCCGCGATCAGACGCGCGTTCGCAACGCCTTCGTCACTGTTCGGCGTGCCGATGTTGCGCTGCACGATGAGGAGGTTCGTACCGTGCGGCTCGGGAGAGTCACCTTTCAGCGTGAAGGCGCCGCGGTCGTCTTCAGCGAGCCAAAGCCGCCACGGTCCAGGTGTGTGGGCTAATGTCACTGGATCAACCCCGCGTAGGTCAGGCGCTTGTCGGCCATGCCGT
>JBGQKD010000069.1:0-5271 GCA_041499375.1 Gemmatimonadota bacterium | reverse complement strand
CCATCCGCCTTGCCGCGCTCGACCACCTTCGTATCGCCCGCCACCAGCAACACGCCGGCTGCTGCCGCCGCCTCGGCCATCGCCTGCACGACACGATCGAGCACGTCGAGCGGCAGTCCCTCCTCCAGCACGAACCCCGCAGCCAGCCAGCGGGGCTGCGCCCCCATCATGGCCAGATCGTTCACCGTGCCGTGCACCGCGAGCGAGCCGATGTTCCCGCCGGGGAACTCCAGCGGTTGTACGACGAACGTATCAGTGGAGATGGCGAGCGTCTGATTGCCGACCCCGACGATCGCAGCATCGCCGAGCTGTGCCAGAATGTCGTTGTGCAGGAGGGGCAGGAATCGTTCCCGGACCAACGCCGCGCTCATTTTGCCGCCGGAGCCGTGGCCGAGCTGCACACGGTCGGTCGTGACGAGTGGAGTGGGACAGACGATGGTCATACCGCGCTCCGGAACCGGCCGTAGTTGTAGTACGCCGCGCACGCCCCCTCCGAGGAAACCATCGGCGCGCCGAGCGGACGCTCGGGCGTGCACATCGTTCCGAACGCCGGGCAGTCGAACGGCTTCAACACGCCGCGCAGCACGTCGCCCGCGCGACAGATCGTGGGCTCCGCCGTCCGTATGCCGTCGACCGAAAAGCGCCGCTCCGCGTCGAACTCGACAAACTCGGCGCGCACACCCAGTCCACTTCTCGGAATGGGCCCGATGCCGCGCCAGTTGCGGTCCACCAGCTCGAAGACACGCGACACGAGGTCCTGCGCCGGTTGGTTGCCGTCGCGCCGCACCGCGCGCACATACTGATTCTCGACCTCATGCCGTCCCTCTTCGAGCTGGCGTATCGCGAGCAGCATGCCTTCGAGGATGTCCAGCGGCTCGAACCCGGTGACGATGATGGGGACGCGATACTTCGCCGCAATCGGCTCGTACTGGGTCCACCCCATGATCGTGCAGACGTGACCGGCCGCGAGAAATCCCTGCACGCGATTGTCGGGCGCCTCGAGTAAAGCGACCATCGCCGGCGGCACTGTCACATGCGACACGAGCACGCTGAAGTTCTTGACGCCGAGCTCTCTGGCGCGCCACACCGCCATCGCGTTCGCCGGCGCGGTCGTTTCGAACCCGACGGCGAAGAACACGACTTCCTTGTCGGGGTTCTTGCGCGCGAGCTCGAGGGCGTCGAGCGGCGAGTAGACGATGCGAACCGAGCCGCCGCGGGCGCGAACCTGGAGCAGGTCGCAGTCGCTGCCGGGCACGCGCAGCATGTCGCCGAACGACGTGAAGATGATGTCCGGCCGGGACGCCAGGGCCAGCGCCTTGTCGATCTGCTCGAGCGGCGTGACGCAGACAGGACAGCCAGGGCCGTGCACCATCTCGACGACGTCACCCAGGAGTTCGTCCAGACCCTGTTTGACGATCGTATGCGTCTGCCCGCCGCAGACCTCCATCAGCACCCAGCGACGTGTGGCGGTCCGCTTGATCTCGGCTACCAGGCCGCGTGCGACCTGGGGATCGCGATACTCGCTGAGATATTTCATGGGGTCAGATCCTTCATCCACTCGAGCTCGTCGAGCTGGCTCATCTCCCGCAGCACTTCGAACGTGCGCTGTGCTTCCGCTTCGTCGACTTTGGAGATGGCGAATCCGACGTGCACGATCGCGTAGTCACCGGGCTTGATTTGGTCCGCGACGTAGGCGAGACAGACCTCACGCCGCACGCCGCCGAAGTCCACGACCCCCATGGAGAGTCCCTGGGTGTCGTGGACCTCCACGATCCGGCCCGGAATGCCGAGGCACATCAGACGCTCACGCGCTGCGGCTGCAGCTTCGCTTTCACATACTCACCGACCAGCAGGGCGGCGGGGTAGAGCACCTCTTCCTCGAGCTGGGCGTGCACCGTGAGCTCGGCGGCGAGGCGAATGCATTTCTCGTCGCCATCGGATTCGGCGGCCGTGGCGAACGCCCGCACAGCGCCCAGAATCGCGCGATGCTCCTCGATCATCAGTGGCATCTCTTCCTTCAGCCGGGCAACGAGCGGCAGGACCTCCGCCATCTCCGGTGTGATTTCCCCGCGCGCAAGGCGCGGCAGGAGGCTCAGCGGCGGCATGGCGTATTCATCTTCCCGCAGAAAGTGCGGATGCATGATCCGCGCGACTTCACGCGCGGTTTGACCGAGTAGGCCGGGCATTTTCCCGGCGCGCCCCAGATCGGCGTGCAGCTCCTCGTGTTCGCGTCGGAGTGATGGAGGCGCTTTCATGAGCAGTTCTCCTCTCGGCAAAGTTGGGCCGCCGCGACCGCCGCCTGCCCGTAGCTCACGGCGCCGTCGTTGGGACTGAGTCGGCGCGGCAGAAGCACGCGTAGGCCTCGTGCCTCGAGCCGGGCGCGAAGTGACGTGAGCAAGCGGGCGTTCTGGAAACAACCTCCCGACAACACGACGGTCCCAAGACCCGCATCGACCGCGAGGCGGGCCGCCAGCTGGTCGGCGCCCGCGGCGATGCCTTCGTGAAAGCGCGCGGCCAGCTCGTCGACAGCGACACCGTGTGCCCGCTGCTCGCCGAGTGCGATGAGGAGCGGGAGCGGATCCAGCAACCAGGTGCCGTCCGCCGCGCTCACCATGGGGAAGGGAAGCGGCTGCGCCTTTCGGGTTGCGGCCAGTGCTTCGAGCTGCATCGCCGTCTGACCTTCGTGCTGGTTGGCGAGCGACACGCCCAGCACCGCGCCGGCCGCGTCGAACAAGCGGCCCATCGACGACGCAAGCGGTGCGTTGAGGCGCCGCGCCATCTGTTGCATTGCGATGTTCCGGATGTTGAAGGGCACGGCGTCGAGCACGCACGTGAACGCGTGGGCCGCATCGGGATCGAGGGCCAGGTATCCGAGCGCCGCCCGCCACGGCTCGCGAGCGGCGAGGTCGCCCCCCGGCATGCGTGCATAGCGCAGCTGCCCGACACGCCGGTACGATGCCAGATCTGCTTCAAAGAACTCGGCACCCCAGACGTTGCCGTCATCGCCATAACCGGTGCCGTCGAAGGCCACTCCGATCGCGCGTTCGGTAAACCCGTGTTCGGCGAGCACCGCCGCGACGTGCGCGTGGTGATGCTGAACCGGAATGATCCGCTCGAGCCCGAGATCGCCCGCTATGCGGGTTGACATGTAGCCGGGGTGCAGATCCCGCACCGCCACCTCGGGCTCGAGACGGAATAAGCGACGATAGGCATCGAATGCGGCGCGCCAATGCGTCAGCGTCTCGAGGTTCTCCAGATCGCCGATGTGCTGGCTGACATACGCGTCGCTCCCTTGTACCAGCGTAAACGTGTTCTTGAGATGCGGGCCGACCGCGATCAGCGGCTTGGGGCTCGCCAGCGGCAACTTCAGCGGCAGCGGGGCGTAGCCGCGTGCGCGCCGCAGAAACACGGTCGTGCCACCCGCCACTCGCACGACCGAATCGTCGTACCGCGCCACGATGTCGCGGTCGTGCAGCAGGAACGCATCCGCGATCGCGGAGAGACGCGCCTTCGCATCGTCATTCCCGGTCGCGATCGGCTCGTCGCTGCGGTTGCCGCTTGTCATCACCAGCGGCCGGCGCACGAGGTCGCAGAGCAGATGGTGCAGTGGGGTGTAGGCCAGCATGACGCCGACGGTATCGAGTGCCGGTGCAACCCAGTGGGCCAGACCGCTGCCGGGACGCTTGCGGAGCAGCACGATGGGGCGTTCGCGGGACGTGAGCAGCTCAGCTTCCGCCTTGCTGACGAAGGCGAGCTTGCGTGCTTCCGCGTGGGTTCGTACCATCACGGCCAGCGGTTTCGCCTCGCGCTCCTTGCGCGCGCGTAACCGCGCCACCGCATGCTCATCCGTGGCGTCGCTCGCGAGATGGAACCCCCCGAGTCCGCGAATGGCGAGGATCCTGCCGGAGCAGAGCACCCGCTCGGCGGCTTCGAGAGCGACCTCGCCTGTGACCTCACCGCCCGACCCGGCATTCTCGAACCAGAGGCGTGGCCCGCACTTCGGGCAGCTATTGGTCTCCGAGTGGTAGCGGCGATCCGCCGGAGTCAAATACTCCCTGCGGCAGGTGTCGCATTGCGTGAAGGCGCTCATGCTCGTGCGTTCGCGGTCGTACGGCATCGCGTCGATGACCGTGAACCGCGGCCCGCAATCGGTGCACGTGATGAATGGGTAGCGGTAGCGCCGGTTGCGGCGGTCGAACAGCTCCGCCGCGCATGCGGCGCACATCGCCACGTCGGGAGAAATCGTTTGCCGCCGCCCCGGCTCCGTGCGGCTTTCGAGGATCGTGAAGGTCGTGAGGTTTGCCAGCTCGCAGGGTTCCGATCGCACCTCGTCGATATGCGCCAACGGTGGCGCGTCAGTTCCGAGGCCGAGTAGGAACCCCGCGATGTCCTCTGGCGCGCCTTCGACGTGGATCTGCACGTCACCCGACGAGTTGCGCACCCATCCAGCCAACTCGCACCGTACGGCCAGACGATGGACGAACGGCCGGAACCCGACTCCCTGGACGAGGCCCCGCACCGAGAGGCGGGCGGCGCGGCGCACGGAGGGCCGTATCGCGATGGTGTTCACGCCAGAACTCCCCGCCGTGCCTGCGCCCGGCAGAAGCTGAACCACTCGCCCAGGCCGTGGTCGGCGACTGACGACGTCATCAGGAAGCCGAGGTCCGGATTGACCGCGCGCGCGAGGTCCACAGCGCGCGCAAGGCTGAACGGCACGTGCGGCAGTAAGTCGAGCTTGGTAAAGACGACCCAGCGCGCCGCGCGAAACATGTTGGGATACTTGGACGGCTTGTCTTCGCCTTCGGTCACCGAGAACAGCGCGATCTTCGCGTTCTCTCCCAGATCCCAGGCCGCGGGGCATACGAGGTTGCCGACATTCTCGATGAACAGCAGATCGGTTTTGGCGAGATCGATGGCGTCCAGCGCCGTTTCCACCTGCCGCGCGTCCAGATGACAGGCGCCGTGCGTCACCACCGCCTGCACCAGCTGATCGGTGTGCCGCGCCAGGCGGTCGGCGTCGTTTTGCGTCTGCACGTCACCGGTGACGACGGCGATCTTCAGCTCGTCACCCAGCTCGGCAAGCGTGCGCTCGAGGAGCAGCGTTTTGCCGGAGCCTGGCGACGACACGAGGTTAAATGTCGCCACCCCCGCGGCCGCGAGGCGGGCGCGCACGCGCGTGGCGATCTCATCATTGCGGGCCATGACCCGCTCGCGAACCTCAATCGTCCGGACTGCCATCGGTCACCTCGAGATAACTGAGATGCAGCGCGT
>JBGQKD010000068.1:0-6911 GCA_041499375.1 Gemmatimonadota bacterium | reverse complement strand
GCATACAAAGACCTGCCGCAGAGAAACTGGTCGCTGGAGGCCACCGGTACTGTGACTCTCCCTGCGGGCACCTACTCACTCCGAACGATCAGCGATGACGCCGTGCGAGTCTGGCTGGACAATGTTTTGGTCATCGACGCCTGGACCCCGCACGAGTCGCAGGTAGACTACGCCCCGATCACGGCAGGAGAACACAAGCTACGCGTCGAGTATCGCCAGGTCGACGGCTGGGTCGAGCTCCGCGTGGACATCATACGTGGCTCGTCACGGAGTCCGGGCTCGCCCGGCCCCCATTAGCTAAGGGGCCAGCGCCTTCCGAATGACCTGCGCCACTCGCTCCGCGGCCGGCGGATCGAGATTGGCGAGTACGATCACATCGTAGCCGCCCCGGAGATCGCCTTCGATGGCCGCGTTGAGTCCCGGTGCGCCGCCCGCGATACCCACCCCTGGGGGTGGGCCGGCGGCAATCTTGCCCTCGCGCAGCGCGTTGACGAGCCGCAACAGATCGCGGGCCGTCGAGTACCCACCACCCGCTGAGCTTCCTTTGCCCGGCAGGAAATCGGTGTTGGGTTTGAGGGGCGTCCTGGGATCCGCGTCTTGCGCTCCGCGCGTATAGCCAATCGCGGTATTCACCGGCCAGCGATCGATCCGCCAGCTCCCCGTTTGCGTCATCCCCGCGGGCTCGTAGATATGGCGACGCACGTATTCGTAGTAGTTCTCGCCCGACAGCTTTTCGATCAGCAGGCCGAGCACGATGTAGCCGGCATTCGAGTATTGCTGGCGTGATCCCGGCTCGAACTGCAGCGGCTGATCCTTGAACAGCTCGAAATAATCCTGCAGCGTCACGACATCGTGGCGCGTCTTCCCCGGCGGCGCCGCGAAGATGTTGCCTTGAATCCCGGCGCGGTGCTCCAGGATCTGGCGGACCGTCACGCGCCGCGCCACGTCCTGATTGGGATAGTCGGGCCAGGCGCGCGCGAGCAAGGAATCGATGTTGAGCTTGCCGGCCGCAGCGAGCTGCCGGATGGCGATGCCGGTGAAGAGCTTGTTGATCGAGCCGAGGTTGAAGGAGGTCTCGAGATCGTTGGCGCGACCGGCTTCCCGATCCGCCATCCCGAAGGCGCGCTCGACGAGCGGGGCGCCGTTTCTGGCCACCAGGATGACGCCGGAAAATGATTGGGCGTTGGCGAGGCTGTCGATACCAGCCTGGGAGATTTGGACGGTGGCGGCGAGCGCGAGGAGGATGTTCATGCTACAACAGACGCCCCACGCGCTGAAAGCGTCGCGCGTGGGTAGTATTCCCCAGCCCCCAAGCCACGAGAACCGCATGCCTCCGCCCATTCCTGCCGCCACACAGCACTACCTCGCCCAGCGTCTCGACGGCGCCCGTGACCTGTACTTGCTCGCCCTCGCCGTCGGGGAGCGCGACTCCGGCACCGGTCCGTTCGGCGCGATGATTCAGGAATCTCGGATTCATTTCGAGAGCGTGATCGTCGAGGCCCGCATGGCCGGCCTCGATACGACCGACATCAGCGGCATGCTCGGCAAGCAGACCAAAGAGCTCATCGCCAGCGTGAAGCCGGAGGTGCGGGAACGGCTCGGGTTGGGACGGCCGAAACGCTGATGGAGCAGACCATCATCGCCGGCGCCGGGCCGATCGGCCTGGCCTGCGCCATTTCCGCCAAACGCCACGGCATCGATCCCCTCGTGATCGACGCCGGCGCGCTCGCGAACTCGATCGTGCGCTACCCGATCAACATGACGTTCTTCACCACGCCCGAGCGCCTCGAGATCGGCAATCACCCGCTCGTGTGCGCGGGGGCAAAGGCTACGCGCGAAGAAGCCCTGAAGTACTACCGCGGCGTCGCACGAGTTGAAGGAATCCGCGTGAAGACGTACACCAAGCTCGTCGGCGCGCGCGAGGTGGACACGCGGCTCGGGCGTGAGCCGATCTCCTGGGACAAGCTCGTGTTAGCGACCGGCTATTTCGACCACGTCAACAAGCTCGGCGTCCCGGGTGAAGACCTGCCGCACGTCCGCCATTACTTCGACGAAGCGCACCTCTCCTACGGCGTCGACGTCGTCGTGATCGGTGGCAAGAACTCCGCGGTCGAAGCCGCGCTGCAGTTGTTTCGCGCAGGGGCACGGGTCACCATCATCTATCGCGGCACGACATGGCCCAAGAGCGTGAAGTACTGGCTCCGTCCCGACCTCGAAAACCGCATCAAAGCCGGGGAGATCCAGGTCCGCCTCGGCAGTCAGGTCGTCGAGATCACGCCGCGCGATGTGCTCGTGCGCGGTGCGCTCGGCAACGAAGAACGGATTCCCGCCGCGCGGGTGTATCCGCTCATCGGCTTTCATCCCGATTTCGAGCTGTTCAAGCGCATCGGCATCGCATTCGATGCCGAAACGGGACGGCCTCAGATCAATCCGGCAACGCTGGAAACGTCGGTGCCGGGCGTGCACGTCGCCGGGAGTGTGACCGCGGGCACAAGGATCTCGGAGATTTTCATCGAGAACGGCCGCTTCGATGGCGAGAAGATTTTCGGCTCGTCGGCCGAACGGCAGCGCGCTCAGGACCTATACCAAGGGATTAGAAGGGAAACGGGGGAGTAGTCCCTTCCCATACGGTATCCTGGGGCTAACTTGCGAACAATGTCCGAACTGCGCACCGCCCTGGCGGACGCCCTCGGCCCGCTGTACCGGATCGAGCGTGAAGTGCGGCCGGTTGGGGAGTACCGGCTCTTCGTCGCCACGCAATCCCAAGACGGCACCGAGCTACTCGTCAAGATCTTGCCCGCCGTGTTGTCGCTTGGCATCGACGACCTGCAATTCGAACGCGCCGTATTACTGGTCGGCGAACGGCTGCAGCATCCCAATCTCGTGCGGCCTCGCGGTGCCGGCCGCGCCGGTTCCTTCGTCTATCACACGCGTCCCTTCGTCCCCGGTACGACGTTGCGCGCCTGGATCGGCAACAATGGCGCGATCCCGCTCGCCCGGACCGTCGAAATCCTCCGCGGCGTTCTGAGCGGCCTCGCGCACGCGCACGCCGCCGCAATCTCTCACGGCGAGCTGAAGGCCGAAAACGTGCTGCTGGCCGACGAAGGCGTCCTGGTGGCGGACACCGGGATCGCCAGCGCGCTCGGCAAGCCGGCGACGACGCGCAATGACATGGCGGCGGTGCAGTCGCTGGCGCGAGAAATGCTCGCCGGTGCGAAGCCCACGATCGGGGAAGAGCCGCTCGAGCAGACGCGCACGTTGCCGCTGTGGCTAACGGAGTGGATGCGCTCGCGATGGACGGATGCGGGTCGCGCGCTGGCGGGGATGCGACCGCCGCCACCTTCTAGCTCCCAATCCTCTCAGCTCTTCGCCTGACACGTTGTTGTCTTGCAGCAGCAATGGTTTCGCTCCATATCTCCACTCCTTACTCTCTCGGAGTCTCGTTCCGTGTTGCATCGCAAGCTCGCTCTGATCGCCGTCGCGCTTACCGCTATGCCCGCAGCACTGGCGGCGCAAGGCGCGTTCGGCTCCGCCCTCGCCGTCAGCGGTCGTGAGGTCTTCGTCGGGCAGCCGGACAACGCCTACGGCCCAGGCGTGGTGTACGTCTTCCGGGCTGACCCGAGCGGCGCGTGGCGCGCCGCGAAGAAGCTCACCCAAGCGGCCGCCACCAACGGTGATGGCTTCGGATCGGCGCTTGCGGTCGACGGTAACACCCTCCTCGTCGGTTCCGAGAAGGCCGACTCGGGGAGCGGCATCGTCTATGTCTTCACGCGGGGCGGCGCGGGTGCCTGGCGCGAGAGCGGCACCCTGAAGCCGGCCGAGCGGCACGCCGGGGACGCGTTCGGAGCGGGAATCGCCGTTTCCGGCGACCGCGCCTATGTGTCGACCGGGGTGAGCGGGTTTGGGTCGATGGTGTTCACCCGGCGAAGCGGCTCGGTCTACGTCTTCCGCAACACCGGCGGCACGTGGGCCGCCGAGACGACGCTGACCTCGAGTGACACGTCAGGCGCTGCGACGTTCGGCAATGTCATCGCCGCCTCAGGCTCCCGCGTCATGATCGGCAATTTTCGCGCTGACTCGGGCACCGGCGCCGTGTACGTCTACCATCGCGCCGCCGCCGGCGCGTGGGCGCTGGAAGCCCGCATTCCGTCCCCGGGTCCGATCACGGGGAAGAACGCGGCCTTTGGAAGCGCGATCCTGTTGCGGGGCGACACCGCCGCGATCGGTGCCTCCAACGATCGTGGGGCAGGCGCGGTTTGGATCTTTGCCCGCGATACCGCGTCAGGTCGCTGGAATCCCGTCACGCGCGCATTGCCGTTCGATGCGTCGTTCGGCTCGCGGTTCGGATCCGCACTGGCTGAGGTGGGTGGCGAGGTCTGGGTCGGCGCCATCGGCGCCAATCAGTTCCAGGGACGGGTCTACCGTCTCACTCGCGACTCCACCGGATTCACGACGTCCACCAAGCTGGGCCTGCCGGGGGGGGGGCTGCAACACGGCGACCGCTTCGGTCAGCGCATCGTCGCCGCCGGCTCTCTCGCCGCGATCACGATCAGCAACCAGGACTACGGCGAGGGTGGTGTTGCCCTGTTCACCCGGCGGCCGGCGGGGGGCTGGACGCTTGCGGCCCGGCTCGTCGGCGAGGTCTCGACGCTCCCCGCGATCACCGGCGCGAATCGCGAATGCACCAGCGGTAAGGTCCAGATCTTCGACTGCAATCAGGTGGACCTGATGTCGTTCCTGCCCGTTTCCGCGATCGGCGGCAAGCGCGGCGTCCAGCTGAGCGACATCTGGGGCTACGACGATCCGCAGACCGGCCATGCCATCGCGATCGTCGGCCGCGTGGACGGCACGGCGTTCGTCGACATTACCGATCCCAGCCACCCCGTCTACCTCGGCGACCTGCCGAAGACCGACGGGGCGCGGGGCAGTTTCTGGCGTGAGATCAAGACGTACAAGCACTACGCGTTCATCGTATCGGACGGGTCCGGCAACCACGGAATGCAGGTGTTTGACCTGGATCGGCTGCGCGGCGTGCGCACTCCGCAGAGGTTTACCGAGGACGCGCACTACGGCATGGCCCACAGCGTCCACGACATCGTCGCCGATACCGTGAGCGGCTTCATCTACCTGACGGGCTCCAACGCCGGCGGCGAGATGTGCGGCGGCGGGCTCCACATGGTGGACGTGCACGATCCACTGCATCCCAAGTTCGCGGGCTGCTTCTCCGATCCGCAGACGGGCCGCCAGGGCACGGGCTACACGCACGACGCGCAGTGCGTCGTGTATCACGGCCCGACGGCGAAGTATCAGGGCCGCCAGATCTGCCTCGGGTGGAACGAGACGCACCTGTCGATCGCCGATGTGACCGACAAGTCGCATCCGGTCGCGATCTCGCGCGCGACGTATCCGAACGTGGGGTATGCGCACCAGGGCTGGCTCACCGACGACCAGCGCTACGCGTACGAGGACGACGAGCTGGACGAGATATCGGGGCTCGTAGACGGCACCCGCACGCTGATCTGGGACGTGAGCGATCTCGAGAACCCCGTTCTCGCGGGGCAGTACATCTCCAAGAACAAGGCGACCGACCACAACCTCTGGCTGGTCGGGAATACGATGTACCAGTCGAACTACGTCAGCGGGCTCCGGGTCCTCGATATCACCGACCGCCTCCATCCCAAGGAGATCGGGTTCTTCGACACGCACCCGGTGGGTCCCGACGAGCCCGGGTTCGAGGGGACGTGGGGCAACTATCCATTCTTCAAAAGCGGCGTCGTCGCGGTCTCGAGTATGACGGAGGGGCTGTTCATCTTGAAGAAGCACCCCACGCCGCCGGTGCCATGAGGCTTCTTGTTGCGGTACTGCTGATGGTTGGGCGGATGGGCCATCCCATCTTCGTTTACGTTGCCAACCAGGCTTCTGGAAAAGTGACAGTCATTGATGCGTCCAGCGACTCGGTCGTCGCTATCGTGGACTTCACGACGATGGGGTTTTCCGCGCACCCCAAGCCGCATCACATCGTCGTCGAGCCGGATGGATCGTATTGGTACGTCTCGCTGGTGGGTGACAACGCTGTCGTAAAAATGGATCGCGCCAATCACGTCGTCGCGAAAGCCGAAACCGTGACGCCGGGGTTGCTCGCGCTCGATCCCAAGAGCGATCGGCTGTACGCGACACGCTCGATGTCGGCGGTGAACGCGCCGGCGCGCATCGCCGTGATCAACCGCAAGACGATGGTGCCGGAGGAAGTCGAAGTGCTGGTGCCCCGCCCCCACGGCCTCGCCGTCGCGCCCGATGGCCAGCATGCCTACATCGGCAGCCTGGGCGCCAATCAGATTGCGGTCTATGACGCCAAGCGGGAGCAGGTCGGGATCGTCGATGTGCCGGGCGGCGATACCAGTCAGGTGATCGTTGGACTCGCCGTCTCTCCCGACGGCAAGACTCTCGTGGCCACGGCGCAGCTCACCGGGAAGCTGCTCGTGTTCGATTTAGCCGACCCCGCCAAGCCGAAGCTCACGCAGCGCGTGACGACTGGTGATTGGCCCTGGCTCGTGACGTTCACCCCGGACGGCGCCGAGGTGTGGGTGCCGAATCAGCGGTCGAACAACGTGACTGTCATCGACGCGAGGCGCTGGCGGGTGATCACGACGGTCACCGGCGAATTCGCGCAACCGGACGGCATCGCCGCGTCTGGCGACGGCCGGCTCGTGTTCGTTGCGAACCACAACACCGACAACGTGATGAACATGGGCGGCATCAGCATGGCGATGCCGGCGCCCGGCTCGACCGCTGCTCCTGGTCGCTTGATCGTGATCGACGCGAAGAAGCGCGCTGTCGTGCGACGAGTCGATACTGCGCCCGATGGCTCGGGGCTGGGCATCGGGGGAGGGAAGCCCTGAGGCTCGCGTGGG
>JBGQKD010000067.1:0-7648 GCA_041499375.1 Gemmatimonadota bacterium | reverse complement strand
TATCCAACCCCGTGCATGCCCAGACAGGTGCTCGAGGACACTCTGACTGCTGACTCCATCGCGGCTGATTCGGCCCTCGCAGCAAGCGGGGACGCCAGTGCATTCGAGCGCTTGTACCGGACCCACGTTGCTCGGGTCCATACGCTGGTGCGGCGCATGCTCGACGCCGATGAAGCCGACGACGTGACGCAGGATGTGTTCATTCGGGCCTGGCAAAAACTGTCGACGTTCCGCGGCGAGTCGGCGTTCGGGACATGGCTGCACCGGCTGGCAGTGAACGTGGTTCTAGCGCGGCGCAAGAACGTCGGGATCGAGCGGGGCCGCTTCATTAATGCAGAAGACCCGCTCGATGGCGTGACGAGCAAGCCGATGACGCCGGAGCTGTCGATGGATTTCGAGGAAGCGCTGGCAAGCCTTCCACAAGGAGCAAGACAGGTGTTCGTGTTGCATGACGTGGAGGGGTATCGCCACGAAGAGATCGCGCGCATGCTTGGCGTCGTGCCGGGCACGTCGAAATCGCAGCTGCATCATGCGCGGATGGCGCTGCGGAGGCACTTGGAACGATGAACGATCAGTGGACGACTAAACTTTCGGATTACCTCGACGGCGAGCTCGACAGCTCGGAGCGCGCGGCGCTCGAAGCACACCTCGCGACCTGCGGTCAGTGCTACGCGACGCTCGCCGAGCTGCGCCAGGTGGTCGCGCGCGCGAAATCACTCGAGGACCGGGCGCCCAAGAAAGATCTCTGGGCGGGAATTCGTGCGGGGCTGACCCAGGAGAGTGAGACTCGGCTGACCCCGGGCCGCCGGCCCGGGGTGACCCGGCGCCTCTCCTTCACCGTCCCCCAGCTCCTTGCGGCGAGCATTGCTCTGGTCCTCCTGTCGGGTGGCAGTGCATGGCTCGCCCTGCGGCAGGGACCGACGAACACCCCCGAGCCTAGCGCCGTGCCCCCACCGGCAGGCACGCGGGTTGCCAGTTGGGCGGGCTCCACCGACATCGCCGTCGGCGAGCTCGAGGCCGCGCTAGCGCAGAAGCGGCTCGATTCGACGACCGTGCGCATCGTGCGGCAAAACCTGGCCATCATCAATCGGGCGATCGCCGAGGCGCGCATTGCGCTGCGGAACGATCCCGGCAACGCGTACCTGAACCTCCATCTCGCCGACACGATGCGGCGCAAGGTGGAGCTGCTGCGGCGTGTGAATGACATGGCCGCGGCCCGGTCCTAGGAGGAACAAGACATGTTTGCAACGCTGGCCGCCGCGATGCTGGCTGTACTGGCACCGCAAAGACAATCCGATACGACGATCGCCGTGCCGGCCGGCGCGAGCCTTTCGGTCAACAATTTCGGGGGCGGGATCACCGTCCATGGGTGGAGCGAGAATCGCGTCAAGGTGCACGGCGAAACCGGCCGTCGGGGGCGCGTCGAAGTCTCGCTGGTCGGAAACACCGTCGTGGTCAAAACGGGCAGTCGCGAAGGCGCGCCGTCGGTGATTGATCTCGATATCACCGTCCCTCAGTCGATGGAGCTCAATCTGAGCGGCACCTATGCCGACATCACGGTGGACGGCGTGCAGGGACCGATCAGCGCCGAGACGGTGAATGGCGAGGTCAACGTGCGCGGCGGCAAGGGCAACATCACGCTGCACTCGATCCAGGGCACCGTGACACTCGCGGACGCCTCGGGACGTATCGAGGTGAACTCTGTGAACGAAGACGTCGAGCTGACCAACGTCAGCGGTGAAATCAAGCTCGAGACCACGAATGGCAATGTGATGATGACGGGAATCCAGTCGTCGAGTGTCGATGCCGGGACGATCAACGGAGACGTGGTCTACGAGGGGACCGTCAAGGATGGCGGATCTTACAGCTTCGGGTCGCACAACGGGGACATTACGGTCTCCATTCCCGAAGGCGCCAACGTCACCGTGACTACCGCGACGGCGAATGGCGATATCGACGCGAGCTTCTCTCTCCCGCTCACCAACACGACCGGGAAGCATCGCAAGACGTTCAAGATCGGCTCAGGCAGCGCGCGCATGGAGCTGGAGTCGTTCCAGGGCGACATCGAGATGCGCCGTCCCCAGGAGATGCGGGATCGGATCAATAGCAAGCACAAACACGACGAGAACGACAACGACAACGACCACGATTCCGACTTCGACATCGACTTCCATTTCGACGATTCGGCAATCGCAAGCGTCGTCAGCAATGCGGCTGACTACGCCGTCAAATACGCGAAAGAGTACGCGCCCAGATACGCGCGGCAGTACGCCCGCACCTACAGCCGTACGTACGCGAAAACGTACAAGTGGACTCATTGACACGCAGTCTCACGCCGTTTGGTTCGGAGGTCCGATGCGTAGCACGTTAATCGCAGCGCTGCTGTCGGCTGCAGCGGTAGTCAGTGCACAGGCGCAGGATTTCAACTGGCACGGCCGGATCGCCGCCGGGAAGCGGCTCGAAGTGAAAGGTGTGAACGGCGACGTCCGGGCGGTCCTGTCCAGCGGCGCCGAAGCGGTCGTGAACGCCCGCAAGCACGCGCGGCGCTCCGATCCCAACGAGGTGGAGATCAAGGTCGTCGAGTCCGAAGAAGGCATCACGATCTGCGCCGTCTATCCCACGCCGCCACGCGCGCGCCGCGAGAACACCTGCGAGCCGGGCGACCACTGGACCTCCAGCACCGACAACAACGACGTGACCGTCGACTTCGAGGTGCAGGTCCCCGCCGGCATCGAGTTCAACGGGCAGACCGTGAACGGTGAGATGTCAGCCGAAGGACTGAAGGGCGATGTGCGGGCGAGCACCGTGAACGGCAGCGTGCGCGTCACCACGACCGGCCTCGCCGAGGCATCGACGGTCAACGGCTCCGTGTACGCGCAGCTGGGGCGGGCGGACTGGACCAACGATCTCGAGTTCAGCACCGTGAACGGCGGGATCACCCTGATTCTTCCCGGCAAGCTCGACACCGAGATCAGGGCCAATACCGTGAACGGCGACATCGAGACCGACTGGCCGCTGATGATCTCCGGGCGCTTCAGTCAGCGGCGGCTGAAGGGGACGATCGGCGCCGGTGGGCGGGGGCTCAGCCTGAGTACGGTGAACGGCGAGATCAGATTGAAGAAGGGCACGGAATAGCCACACCCCGCAGTCTTTAGATACCGAATCCACAGGACTTGCATCCCACCTTAGCCCCTCTTTCACGAGGGGCTTTTGGTGTTGCGGGACATTCTCGCCCGCGCCACGCAGATCGAGAGTCTTCGCGACCTGTTCGGCGGGCTCGGCTATGAAACCGCATGGGAGCCCGTGCCGGTGCGGGCGTGGCTGGGCGAGACTACCAACGTCGATCGCGCCGCGCTGATCGCGCGCCACGGCGCGTTTCGCGTCTTTGCCCTCGAAGCTCCGGCTCCCGAGGAGGCGGCGCGCGCAGCGGCACGGCGACTCTCCGCCGGAGCCGAGCGCGGCCTCGCCTGCGCCCTCGGCGGTCAGCCATTGCGGCTGGTTTGTGCGGCGGGCCCTGTCGGGGTGCGCATGGCGAGGATCCCCCTCACGAACCCCACCGGCTCGGCCTTGGCCACGCTCGAGCGGCTCGCGCCGGCAAAAGGAGAATCGGCGCTCGCGCTCTCGTTACGAATCGGTGAGGTGCTCGCGAGCGAAGGCGTCACACCGCGGTTCTTTCGCGCCTTTCGACATACGTTGGACCGGCTCACCGACCGCCTCACGACGCCGCGGTCGCGCGTAGATCGTCACGCGCTCGCACTCACGGCACTCACGCGTGTGCTATTCCTCTATTTCATCCAGTCGAAGGGTTGGCTGAACGGTGATACGCGGTACGTCGCGCGTTTGCTCGATCGCGCGCTCTCCGCCCGGCGCCACTTTCATCGGTCCTTCCTCCACGCGCTCTGTTTTGGCGCGTTGAACCGGCCACCCGCGGAGCGGGGCGCCGCCGCCCGGGACTTGGGCAAGATCCCATTCCTCAACGGCGGCCTGTTCGAGCCGTCGGCGCTGGAGCGGCGGCACGGCCCGGCCGTCTGGAGCAACACCGAGTGGCGCGACGCGTTCGACGCGTTGTTCGAGCGATTTCACTTCTCGGTCCGCGAGCACGATGCCGGCGAATTCGTCGCACCCGACATGCTCGGCCGTGTGTTCGAAGGCGTGATGGACCCGGATGAACGGTCCACGAGCGGGAGCTACTACACGCCCGCCTTTCTTGTTCGCGAGATGGTTCGCGCGGGACTCGAAGCCACGCTCACCAGCCGGTTCGGCATTCCTCCCAGTGCCGCCGCACGGTGGGTGCACGAAGGTGTTGCCCCGCGCCCCGCTCCAGACCTGAGCGGGCTCACCATCCTCGACCCGGCGGCCGGATCGGGCGCGTTCCTGCTGGGAGCGCTCGACGAGGTGGTGAGCCTTAGACGCGCTGCCGGAGACGGGCCGGCTCTCGCCGTAAAGCGCGACGTGCTGGCCCGCTCGTTGTTCGGCGTCGACCTCACACCGACAGCCGTGCGCCTCACCGAGCTGCGTCTGTGGTTGGCGCTCGTCGCCGAGGAGGACGGTGCTGACGTGACCCGGGTAGCGCCGCTGCCCAACCTCGATGGGCATGTGCTTCAGGGCGACGCGCTGCTCGATCCATTGACGATGGCGGCGTCGCTGGGCGGCCGCGCCTTCCGCGGCAATGCCGCCGAGGTCCGACGACTCGCCGCCGCGCGCCGCACGCACTTTCACCTTGCGGGTGCGGTGAAACGTGCAGCGCAAGCGGAGTTGGGCCGCGCTGAGACGGCGCTCGCGCGGAGACTCCTGGACGACGGCTGCGCGACGCTCGAATCAGCGATCGCCGAGTTGCTCAATGCCGGCCGCAACCGCGATCTGTTCGGACGGAGGCGCGGCCTCGATCTTGAGCAACGGCTGCGGCTGGGACGTCTCCGGCAGAGCCTGCGTGAGCTGCGCGCCGCGCGCCGAAGGCTGCGATTGGAAAGCGCGGCCCCGTTCTTCTCTTTCGAATCCCACTTCGCGGATGTGATGGCGCAAGGTGGGTTCGATCTCGTGATTGGGAACCCGCCGTGGGTGCGCGCCGAGCGGCTAACGCCACGCGTGCGCGAAACGCTGGCCGCGCGCTACTCCTGCTGGCGTCCAGGGGGGGCCGCAACCCGTGGCTTTGCCCACCTGCCCGATCTTGCCGTTGCTTTCACCGAACGCGCATTCGAGCTCACGCGCCCGGGCGGCGTCGTTGCGTTGCTCGTCCCAGCCAAGCTCGCGACCACCGGCTACGCGGAGCCCCTGCGCCGGAGGCTGACTCAAGACACCCGCATCGAGCGCGCGGCGCCTCTGCCGGAGCCGGTCGCCCACATGTTCGACGCGGCGGTGTACCCGATGGCCCTGGTTGCGACACGGGCCGACCCCACGGGGGCGGAGCTGACAGCAACTGGCCTCGGCCCGAAGCCCGCTGCCCTCACGGTCCCACAACGCCAGCTGCAGAACGGCGGCCCGTGGATCCTCACGCCCGGTGCGGCGCGGGTCAGCCGGCGGCTGGGCACGCAGTTCCCGACCGTCGGTGATCGCTGGACGCCGCAGCTCGGCGTCAAGACGGGCGCTGACGACCTCTTCCTTCTCGACCACGAGTGTTCCGGAACGCGGCCGGCCATTCGCGGGCGCGACATCGCCGCGTGGCGCTGCCGCCCGCGCCGCTACGTGCTCTGGACCCACGGCGCCGATGGCGAGCCGCTCGCGCGATTGCCGCGCGCGATCACTGAGCGGCTCTCTCGCCACGAGGAGCGATTGCGCCGGCGTGCCGACTACAAAGCGGGGCCACCGTGGCAGCTGTTTCGAACCGGCCTCGGGCTCGCCGCGCATCGCGTGATTTGGCCCGATTTGAGCCGTCGGCTGGCCGCGGCGCTACCGGCCGCGGAGCTCGTGCCGCTCAACACTGTCTACGGCATCGCCACACGTGACGCGGCGGACGCCGCGGCGCTGGCCGCCCTGTTCAATTCGATCTGGCTCACCGCGCTCGCGCGCCTCGTCGCCGATCCCGCCCGCGGTGGTTTTCGGCGCTTCAACGCCCGCGTGGTGCGTGGCCTACCGGTACCGGCCCAGGAGTCGCCGGTGTGGGCAGAGCTTACCCGCCGCGGCGAGTGCTGCGAGAGCGCCGACGATCTCGTCGTCGATGCCTTCCAACTCGATGCTGCCGACCGTCGCGCGCTGGCCGCGAATCCTCTCTGAGCACCTCGTCCCGGTTGCCGAACCCCTCACCGTCGCCCTCGCACCGGGAGGGCCGGGGGGGGCGGGCGAAACGTCGCCGCGCGCGGTCGTCGCCAGCGCGGCGCGGGCGCTGCTCGACGGGACTCCACTGGCGGCGATCACGCCGTCGTCCACCTGGCCCGCATGGCTCGCGCCGCACCAAGTCCCCGCCGCGGAGCGACTGACCGCGATCATTACGCGCCACGGCGGCGCTCTGCTCGCGGACGAGGTGGGCCTGGGCAAGTCGTACGTAGCGCTCGCGGTTGCCCTGGCCGGTGGCGAGCCATTCACGCTGGTCGTTCCCGCAGTCTTGGTTTCGCAGTGGCGTGGACTGTTGGATCGGTTCGGCGTGCAGGAAACGCCGATCATCACGCATGAATCACTGAGTGTCGGCGCGCGTGTCGTAGGGGCGCGGCATGCTGCGCCCCTACACCGTAGCGCGACACTATTCGTGATTGATGAAGCCCACCGCTTCCGCAATCCCGACACTAACCGGTATCGCGCACTGGCTCGACTCGTTGTCGGCAGCCACGTGCTGCTGGTGACCGCAACCCCCATTCACAACAGCGTCGCCGATCTGCTCCACGTGTTGCGGCTGTTCCTGCGGGATCACGCCCTCGCGGCGTTGGGCCTGCCGTCCCTGCGGAATGCCGCCCGTCGGGAGGCCGACCGATCGCTCGCCTATGCCGCTGTGGCTCGCGTCATCGTCGCGCGATCACGCGAGCGCGTACGCTCGGGATACGATGGCGGACCAGTGGCCATGGTATTCCCGCGCACGACGACCGAAACGGTGCGCGCCGGACCGGCATCGGACGCGTTGATCGGCGATGTGGTCGCCGGTGTGGCGCGGCTGCGGGCGGGCGGCGGAGCGGCTCCCCTGCTCCGATTGATGTTGTTGCGGCGCCTGGGATCGAGTCTGGCCGCCTTCCGGACCGCGCTGACCCGCCACGACGCCTACCTCGATCTCGCCACTCGCGCCGCGACGGAGGGACGAGCGCTTACACCGCTCGAGTTCCAGCGCTGCTTTCCGCGCGCCGCCGAGTCCGACATTCAGCTAGTCCTGTTTCCCCTGCTGCTCGAGCACGGCGGTGGCGGTGCCGCGCCGCTCGTCGAGGATCGCCGTATCCTCGCGCGATTGCGTGAGCTGCTGGCACGCGCCTCCGCGATGGATCCGAAAGCCGATGCGCTGGACGCGCTGCTCACCGCTCGAGCCATGAAAACCATCGTCTTCACCGATGCCCAGCCCACCGCACGGTACCTGCTGCAGCGGTTGCGTCACCGGCGGGTGGCCGCGGTCTTCGGACACGTCGGCCGCTTCGCATCCGGAGAAGCGCCGAGGCTGGAGGTGCTGCGCGCCTTCGCGCCGCGAGCACAGGGCGGCGCCCCGCCGGCCGCGGCGCTGGAGACTGATGTGCTCATC
>JBGQKD010000066.1:0-7815 GCA_041499375.1 Gemmatimonadota bacterium | reverse complement strand
CTGGGCGAACTGGTGGCCCATCGCCTTACCGTAGTAGCCGTTCGCCGCGATCGTCAGGTCCCCGCGGGTCGTGCTGACGCCGGCCTCGATGGCCCGGCTCGTCAGATCGGGCCCCGGTATGTCCTTCGTGTCGATGTGGCCCACGAGGTAACCGGCCCAACGCGCGGTGCTATAGTCAAAGCGGGCCTCGACTTGTGGAAGGCTCCGTTCGCCGGCGCTGAAGGTGTTGTCGCCGCCGCCGGCTTCGTCAGTCCACGAGCCGTTCATGACGGCGAGCTGGACGCGCTTCGTCGTCGCCGCTCCGGGCTTGCTCAAGGTGCGGATCAGCTTGACCTGCATGAATCGCCAGCCGACGAATCCGCCCGAGCCCCATCCGAGGGGGAAACCGATGTGCGAAGTCGACTGCGGAATGTTGCCGAGCGTGGGTGACCAGTCCTGGCCGATACGCAAGATCGTGCGGGCGCTCGCCAGATCAACGTACGCAGTGCGCAGGCGTGGCTGCGGCTGCTCGTCCGCGAAGTTGCCGGTGCCCGTGAAGGCGCCGAAGAAATCCATTTCCACGGTTGCGTTCGCGCGCCAACCCGCCCGAACCTCAGGCCCCGCGATCGCCAGCGAGAGGCGCATGTTCCGCACATCGCCGCCATGCACCCATTTGTTGCGCTCGGCCGTCACGAACTCGGCCTTTTGCCCGTTGCCGGTGCCGAAGTCGGCATCCTGCGCGAAGAGCGAGCCGCTGAAAATGCCGTGCAGCGTGATGGAGATGTTCTGACCGGCGGTGACTTGTTGCGCGACGGCACTGGTGGTGACGAGGAGTCCAGCAAGTGCGAGGGAACCCACAGTCCTTCGGAGCACGGGGACCTCCTTGATGGTCTTTTAGCATTGCGCACGGTTCGCGGCGCGTCAAGGGTGGTGATAGCATTCCGATATGGCTGAACTGCCCGCCGTGACGCCGGAGTATTTCCAGATTCTCGTGTTGCGCGAGCTTCGCAAAGTTGGGTTCGACTTGGGACAGCCCCGCGTGCTGCGGCGCTCGGAGCTGCCTGAGCCGGAGCGCGGGTTCGTTCTGGAACTAGTGATTCCCCTAGGTGGCGCGGGCGCGACGCGGCGGGCGCTCATCGTCTGTCTGAACCAGCTGGGCGTCGTTGGGCCCGATGTAGTCGCGTCGGCCAAGGCGCGCCTCGCCGACGCGTCCGCCGACGTCGTGATTGTCTTCGCGACCGCCGAGTTTGCGCCGGAGGCGCTGACCGCCGCGCACGAGAGCGGCGTGGCGTTGCTGCGGATCGTGGACGGCCGGAGCGCGTTCGACATGAGCGGCTGGAGCACGCCCGGTCATTATCCCGCCTGGCTCCCCGCGTACCTGCCGCAGCTGATCGATCGGGATATCGCCGGCCTGCCACGAGCGCAGCTACTCGAAGCCGGTCGCGCAGACATGATCCTCGACCGCCTGGCACCCCGCGAATAAAGGAATAGGAGAGGATATGGCGGAAACGGGTCTTCAAAAGGACGCGATGGACGTGCTGCAGGCATGGGTGGACCAGTACAACGCGCGGGCGGGCGCATCCATTGACCTCAAATCGGGGGGGGAGGCTGGAGGCGCCCAGCTGCGACTGAAGTACGCGCCAAGCGAGGGGACCATTTCGATCCTGCATCTGGTGGCCGTGCATCAAGGTGGCCAGCCGGCGATCGTGGTCAAGCGCTTTGAAGGACCCACCGCGGAGACGTCCGTGCAGGCGGGGCTCTGGGCGAGTGGCCAGTTGGGTCGGCGCCTGTCGCGATGACTTCGCCTCTGCAAAGCGCGGACCAACCAACCGAGAGTTTCTGGCGGACGGTCCGCGAAGCGATTCGCGGTACGCATCACGATTACACGTCAGGGCCGATCGGCCGCGCGATCATTCTGCTCGCGGTGCCGATGGTGCTCGAGATGCTGATGGAGTCGCTGTTCGCAGTCGTCGACATTTTCTGGGTCGCGCATGTCAGCCCGAACGCGGTCGCCACGGTCGGCCTCACCGAGTCATGGCTGATTATCGCCTACACGGCCGCGATGGGATTGTCGATCGGCGTGACCGCGACGGTCGCGCGCCGCATTGGTGAAAAGAATCCGGAAGCCGCGGCTGAGGCAGCGGTGCAGGGCATCGCGTTGGGCGTGATCACCGCGCTCATCCTCGGCGCGGCCGGCGTGCTGCTCGCGCCTGCCTTGCTGGGCATCATGGGCGCCTCTCCCGAGGTCATCGCCACGGGACAGACCTACACGCGCATCATGCTTGGCGGCAACATCGTCATTCTGATGCTCTTCCTGATCAACGCGATCTTCCGCGGTGCGGGCGACGCCGCGATTGCGATGCGCGTGCTCTGGCTCGCGAACTGGATCAACATCATCCTCGGACCGCTGCTCATTTTTGGCGTCGGGCCGTTCCCTCGTCTCGGTCTGACGGGTGCGGCAATCGCCACGACGATCGGGCGCGGCACCGGTGTGCTCTATCAGCTCTACCGCCTCTGGCGTCGCGACGGTCGGATCGTCATTCATCGCGCGCAGATCAAGCTCAAGCCTGCCGTCATGAAGACGCTGTTGCGGCTCTCGGGCACCGGGACGTTCCAGGTGTTCGTGAGCACGGCGAGCTGGTTCGGTCTCACCCGCATCAATGCGTCATTCGGCACCGACGCACTTGCCGGATTCCAGATCGCCATCCGGATCATCATCTTCGCGCTGCTGCCCGCGTGGGGACTCGCCAACGCCGCGGCGACGATGGTGGGCCAGTCATTGGGAGCCGGGAAGCCCGAGCGCGGCGAGCAGGCGGTGTGGAAGGCGGCGCTGTACAACGTGTTTTTCCTCGGTACCGCGGGTCTCGTGTTCGTGATCTTCGCGAACCCAATCGCCCATCTGTTCACGAAGGATCCAATAGTCGCGCACACGGCCGCTGAATGCCTGCGCATCATCAGCTACGGGTACATCTTCTACGCCTACGGGATGGTGTTGACCAATTCCTTCAATGGCGCCGGCGATACCTGGACCCCGACGTGGCTGAACCTGTTTTGCTTCTGGCTGTGGGAGATCCCGCTGGCCTGGCTGCTGGCGCGGCATTTCAATTTGGGACCCCAGGGCGTCGCCTGGGCGGTCACTATCGCCTTCTCGACCCTGGCGGTGGCGAGTGCGGTGTTGTTCCGCCGCGGCCGCTGGAAGCTCAAGACGGTATAGATTAGGGCCATGCGATTCGTGCGGGTGGTGCTGGCGTTGGCGTTCGGGCTGGCGATGGCCGGCCCGGAGACGCACGCCTGTCCGGTGCACAGCGCCGCACCCGCTCACCATCAGGATGGCGGTAGTCATCAACAGAAGGCGGGGCACTGCACCTGTCCGCAGGCCTGTTGCCCCGCCGGCGTGGCCGTCTCGCTGCCGGCGACGACCGCGACCTGGACCGCCGTGCCGTTGCCGGTAGCTGTCGTTGCTGTCGACGTCTCACGTCCCCTGCTGCTTCCTTCCCGCACGCACCTGCTGCCGTTCGCTCTCGCTCCTCCACACCCGCTCGGCTAACCGAGCAACCTCACGACACTGCCGAAAACTGTAACCCCTAGTGGAGGGGCCTCATGGCTATTTGGAAATCGGCGATTTGCCTCGTCGTCCTGTGCGTTACGCTGGGGCGGCGAGGGGCGGCGCAGGGCGGCAATGTAGATCTCGAAGAGAAGGCGCCACTCGTCGTGTCCGGCTTCGCGGTCGGACTCGGGAGCTACGATCGCAATCTCGCCCAGAACACGGCGCTCGGATCGAAGCTCGCGTTGAGCCTGTTCCGGCCGTGGTCGGATCAGCTGTACTTCTTCGGCCAGCTCACCACGCATCTCGAGGAGGCCGATAGCGGACCGCCGACGACGGCGATCGAGATCGACAATCTCATCATCAACTGGACGCCGGCGCGCCTATCGACGCTGTCGCTGTCGTTCGGGCGGTTCGACGCGCCGATCGGGTTCGAGCGCGACGACGAGCCGCTGAATCTCATTCCCACGACGTCATTCACGTTCGAGAACGCGCGGCCGGTGAAGTTCACCGGCCTCATGGCGCGCTACACCCTGAACCCGAAAGTCAGCGTGCTCGGCCTCGTCGCGAACGGCTGGGACCAGGTGGCCGACAATAACTCGGGCAAGACGGCGGGACTGAAGGTCCAGCTGTTTCCCACGTCGGGACTCGCGGTCGCCGCCGGCGCGCTGTACGGCCCGGAGGAGGACTCGACGAACGGGTCGCAGCGCACGCTGCTGACAGGCGACGCCACGTGGCAGCCGGTCCCGCGGCTCATTCTGCAGGCCGAAGCGCATCACGGATCGCAGACGGGCGTGAAGTGGACCGGCGTGGTAGCGCAGGGATTCGCGCGAGTGGGCCGGTCGACCGGCCTGACCGTCCGCGGTGAGGTGCTGGACGATCCCGACGGCGCGAGAACCGGGACCGCACAGCAGCTCAGCTCGGTGACGATTTCGCCCTGGTACTTCTACCGCGAGGCGCAGGAAGGCGTGTTCTCGAACGTGGAGTTCACGAACTTCCGTCTCCCCGCGTTCTCGATCCGGCCGGCGCTGCGCATCGATCACTCCGATCAGCCGGTGTTCGAGAAAAAAGATGGCACCCAGACGCGGTCAAGAGTGACCGCGCTAGTCGAACTGGTCTACCTCTTCTAGGAGAGACCGTGCTCTACGATCTGCGCCACAGCGATGTGCGCGTGCGCTGGCTCGTCACACTGCTGCTCGCCACGCTCGGCACGTCGTATCTGTTCGGCGCGTGGATGGTGGCGCTGTACGCGGGCTTCAGTCCCCGCAAAGTCGCGGAGACGTACGGTCCGGCCGGCGAGGCGATGATGGCCATGCAGATGCCCCCCGATACGACCGTGGTATCGGAGCGCCCTGTCTCCCTCGCCGAGATGGGGGAAGAGATGCATCACGTGGACAAGGACCTGTTGGTGCAGGACACGCACGTCCACATGCCGATGTACGCGGTGATTGCCGCGTGCCTGTCTGTAATTGTTCTCGGTTTACCATTGTCACGTTCGATGGGACTTGCGATCATCGCGCTCCTCTTCGCGGCGCCCTGGCTCGATTTCGCCGGGATGTGGCTCACGAAACTCGCTTCGCCACGCTTCGCGATCGTCACGGTCGCGGGCGGCTGGGCGATGGCCCTCGGATATACCATCGTGGCTGTACTAGCCACCTATCAGATGTGGTGGAGGAAAACATGAAAACGCTCTTACTCGGCGCCGCATTGGCCGCGCTGCTGCATATCACACCGACGGTTGTGCTCGTGAAACGACAGGATGCCGTCAGTCAACTGCTGCCCGGCGCGGACCAGTTTGCCGCACGGGAGGTGCACGTCAGCAGCACCGACTCACGCCGCATCCACGACGCAGTGGGCTGGGAGCCGCCGGACGGGATGGTCACGTTCTACGTCGGCAAGCATCAGGACCAGGTCACCGGGGCGCTGATGTTCATGCGGGTCGATTGCCAGCACGGGCCGCTCGAGCTCGCCATCGGATTCGATCCGCGCGGCTCGATTCGCGGCGTCGAGGTCACCAAGGCGACCGTCGAGATGAAGCCGTGGGTGCTCGAAGCGCTGCGCGCCGGGCTCACCGACGCGTATCGCGGGCTCGCGCCGGATCAACCGCCGGCGGGGGCCGAGAAGGTGAAGACCAAGATCGGCGCGATGCCCGGGTACATGGCCGAGCTGATCGACAAAGGCGTGATGCACGCGGCGGCCGCGTACCGGCTGTTCTACGGCCGCAGGTAGCCCCAGGTGTGTAGCCGGTCGAAGTCTTCGAACCAGCGGTCCCCGATGTCTTTGCGGTAGTACATGTTGGGGATCATGATGTTTTCGATCCGGTTGTAAACCTGTTTCTGGGCGGCTTTCATCGTGGTGCCGGTGCCGACGACGATCAGCACGACGCCCGACGTGCCGGTCACGACCCACTCGTTGTTGATCTGCTTGACGTCTTCGATGTGGACGCCGTCGCGGGTGGGCTTTTTGAAGATGATGACCGCGTCCTTGGACGTTTTGGCGAACGTCTCGGGGTCGGTGTAGGGGAAGGGCGGGACCATGATGCGGACGCCGACCTGGAACCCGCTGCGCGCCTTGAACGTGGCAATCGAGCCTTCGGCGAGCCGGTAGAAGAACTCGCCGATCGGCGTGAGCATCCCCTCCTGCTGAATGCTGATCGTTGGATAGCCGAACCGTGACGTGAACTCGAGCGGGTAAATCCCGTTCGAGTTCACCATGCAATTCACGTCGATGTAACCGACGTAGCGCTCCTCGCGGAGTCGCGCTTCCATCTTCTTGAGGGTGGCGTTGAAGAGGCGCGTCGGCTCACTCCAAAACATCGCCGTCCCCATCTCGCCCGTGGACGGCCCGATGTCGCCGGGGAACAGCTTCTTGTGCTCGAAGTTGATGTTGACCGGCAGGACGAATTCCTTGCCGTTGAAGAACGCGCCGGCCGCCACTTCCACGCCCACGATGCGGCGCTGCAGCTGAAACGCCTTCACCCGATCGGCCCAGGCGCGCTGGTAATCCTCGAGCACCTGGATGACGTCTTTGCCGTCTTCATCCTCGCCCACAAACAGCAGCTGCTTCAGGTTCTGCGCCTCGCCGCTCGGCTTGATGACGTAGCGGTTGGGATTGGCGCGGACGAATGCGATTGCCTCGTCGAAGGAGTGAAAGTTTTCCTGCGGGATGATGGCGACGCCCGCCTTTTTCAACTCCTGCTGTCCGAACGCGCGGTCGTCCTCCAGCTGGTCGGTATAGGGCGTGCCGCCGACCACCAGCTTGCCGGTTTGCCGCAGCTGGTGTGCTTTGGCGCCCTGGCCGAGGACGTCGTCGAACACGACGATGTCGGCCCAGGGCACTTCGCGTACCCAATCATCGGTCTTCGGGACGAAGCCGTCGGCGATCTCGCGCTCATCTTTCGACTCGATGAACAGTTTCACCTCGTGGCCTTCCTTGACGACCTGCCACGCGATGTCGGCGATCAACCCGTCCAGCGACACGAAGAGAAATTTCTTCTTATCCAAAGCAACTCCGGCGTATAGTGAACCGCGGCAAAGCTACGAAAAAAGCAGGTCCTTCGCTCTTATTAAAGAGAGGAAGGAACAAGTCGCAAAGACGACCGTTCGATTCGCAATGAGGCTCGTTCGGGGAGCAGTGTAGGCTTTTCGATGACCAATGCGCGGCGTTCGATGACCGGTGTCGCTTCTTCGATCTAAGATGAGCGCCCATTGATCCCGATTGTGTGTCTTGGCGATGGCCAATCAGGGGTTCCCCTAGGTCGCGCGCGAGCATTTTCACGCAGTGAGCGACCATCTGCGCGCAGTGAGCGAGGATCTGGACGAAATGAGCGAGGATCTGGACGCAGTGAATGAGGATCTGCGCGCAGTGAGCGATGATCTGGGCGCGGTGAGAGAGCATTTTGACTGAGTGAGGGAGCATTTTCAATCAGTGAGCGAGCATCTTCAGTGATTGAGGACCCTGTTACCGTCTGCGCGCTGACACTTCGACACAAATTCAGAGGACATCGTTCGGGCGTGCCAATGCTCGATTTCCAGAGCGCGGGCCCCTGAGACGCGTTTCGTTGTCTAGAAACGAGGACGCACCAATTTTTTTCTGAGCACAAATCCCGTGGCCCGGTTTATTCACAGCGCTCCGAGTGTCGGAGATGTCCAAACAACGGTGCACGGCGCCGACGCTGTGGCCACAACAGGAGGGAGCGTTATGAACGCTCAATTACGCAGGCGGCTGGAGATGGCCGCGCGGGCTCGGGACTTTCTTCGGGCCCACCAGATGGACGGAGTAGGGCAGGACCT
>JBGQKD010000065.1:0-8533 GCA_041499375.1 Gemmatimonadota bacterium | reverse complement strand
GCACCGGCAACATCAACTTCGGCGCGTCGGTGGGGCAGGGCACCGGCGTCGGTGGCTTCCTCGGCCTCGACGAGCCGAACTTGTTCGGCCAGGGCAAGCGCGGCCGGTTCCAGTGGCAGTTCGGCAAGAACATCAACGACTTCGACGTCTCGTTCACCGATCCCGCGGTCCGCGAGTCGCGCATCTCGGCCACGCTCGGCGTGCACAACACGCGCGTCCGCTACGTCATCGCCGACGTCGGCCGGCTGCGGCGGCGCGGCGCAAGCCTGCAGCTGGGCTTCCCGGTGTTCGGCGACAACTACACGCGGCTGTTCCTGTCGTACGGCATCGATCAGCAGAGCTTCACCGGCTCCTCGACGAACCTGGCGTTCTCGAGCGCCTTCCGCTGCAACGACTGCGTACGCTCGACGGTCGGCGCGTCGTTGATGCGCGACACGCGCATCGACCTGCCGTTCCCCACGGCGGGCACGATGGTCCAGCTCGGGCTGTCGCAGAGTGGCGGCCTGCTCGGCGGGTCCGGCAATTTCCAGCGGGTCGACGTGGAGGGGCACTTCTACGCGCCGATCGGCACGCTCGGCAATCCGGTGACGTCGCCCGTGAAGTTCGTGCTCGGCTTCTCGACTCGGTCCGGCTTCGTGTTCGGCAACTCACCGTTCTTCGAGCAGCTCTTCACGCTCGGCGGCACGCAGTTCTTCATTCCGCTGCGCGGCTACGACGAAGCGTCGATCACGCCCTTCGGCTACGACCCCAACGCCAGCGCCAACGGCGCGAGCCCCAACGCGTTCGGGAAGGCGTTCTTCACGATGACGGGCGAGATCGGCATGCGCGTGTCCCAGATGTTGTATCTCTCGACGTTCTTCGACGCCGGCAACGTCTGGTCGCGTCCCGCGCAGTTCGATCCCACGCGGTTGTTCCGCGGCGCCGGGATCGGCGCGGCCGTCATCTCGCCGCTCGGTCCGCTCGGCATCGATTACGCCTACGGCTTCGACCGGGTCGATGTCTTCGGGCGGCCGAAACCCGGCTGGAAGCTGCACTTCAAGCTCGGCAATTTCTTCTAAGCTAGGGCCCACATCCTACATCGGGAGTTCCAGCGTTATGCAGCGTCTTGTGCTCGTGTCGCTCGCCGCCGTCGCCGTGCTTGCCGCGTCACCGACCGCCCTGCTGAGCCAGGGTTCGCAATCCGCGCCCGCGGCGGTCAAGATCGCGTTCATCAGCTCCCAGGAGATCCTGCAAAACACGCCCGGCTACGCAGTTGCCGAATCCACGTACCGCAAAGAGCTGCAAGCGTCCCAAAATGAGTATCAGAAGCTACAGCAGCAGCTCGATTCGGCGGCGCAGGTCTTCGACCAGCAGTCGCTCGTGCTGTCGCCCGCCGCCCGGGCGGCGAAGCAGAAGGATCTGCAAGCGATGCAACAGCGGATCGAGCAGCGCTCGAACGAGCTCCAGGATCGGCTCCGGCAACGGGAGCAGGAGCTGCTGGGACCGCTGCGCGCGCGCATCAGTTCGGTGATCCAGGGCATCCGCGCCGAAATGAACTACACGGTGATTTTCGATGCCGACGCCGCCGGGGGATTCGTCGCGGCGGCGGACCCGGCGCTGAACATTACGGCCCGGGTGCTGCAGCGCCTCCGGCAGGCGCAATAGCTCACACGCGTACACTCTCCGCTAGTGAGATTGCTGCGCTCACCGGCGGCAAGCTGGTGGGCCCAGGAACAACGACGGTCGCCGGGATCGCGCCGCTCGAGCGCGCGGGTCCCGGCGACCTCTCTTTTCTTGCCTCACCCCGGTACGTCCCCTACTTTGAGCGCACCAGCGCGTCCGTGGTGCTCGTCGCGCCGGCGCTCGAAACCGCGGCGGGCGGACCCGAAACGCGCATCGTCGTTGCCGAGCCCTACGCGGCGCTGCTGGTCGTGCTTCCGGTGCTGTATCCGCAAGCCGTCTGGGAAGCCGGCGTCCATCCGACGGCCGTCGTCGGCCGAGGAACGACATGGCAGGAGCCCGTCGCGGTCGGTCCGCACGCCAGTCTCGGCCGCGAGGTGCAGCTCGGACGCAACGTCCGCATCGGCGCGGGCTGCGTGCTCGGCGACGGCGTGGCGGTCGGCGATGACACGCAGCTCTACCCGGGCGTCACGCTCTACGCGGGCACGGCCCTGGGCAAGCGCGTGATCGTCCACGCCGGCGCGGTGCTGGGAAGCGATGGGTTCGGCTACATCCCCGGGAAGGGCGGTGAAGCGCACCGCAAGATCCCGCACGTCGGCCGGTGCCTGATCGGGGACGACATCGAGATCGGCGCGAACACGTGCATCGACCGCGGCAGTGTGGACGACACCGTGATCGGATCGGGCACGAAGATCGACAATCTCGTGCACATCGCCCACAACGTGCGGATCGGCGCCCGCTGCCTCATCATGGCGCAGGCCGGAATTGCTGGGAGCTGTCAGGTGGAGGACGACGTGATCATCGCGGGACAGACGGGCATCTCGGATCACCTCACGATCGGGCGTGGCGCCCGGCTGCTCGTGCAGTCGGGAGTGATCTCGGACGTTCCTGCCGACGCGACGTTGTTCGGGTATCCCGCGCGACCGCGCCGCGAGTATCTGCGCGCTCAGGCGGCCATGTACCGTCTCGCCAAAATCGTGGACGAGCTCGAAAATCTCGTAAAGCCGGCGACCAATAGCCCAGATCACTAGACGTTCCGTCACGCGCAGCGCGGCGCTGCGTGGTACCGGGCTCCACACCGGCGCCACGACGGAGGCGACGTTTCTGCCGGCGCCCGCGGGACAGGGAATCGTCTTCCGCCGAACCGACCTCCCCGGTAAGCCCGAGGTCCCGGCGCGGCTGACGGAGGTCGAGGCGGTGGAGCGCCGCACCGCGATCGGCCATGGCGAAGCGACGATTCACACCGTCGAGCATCTGCTCGCGGCCGTCGCGGCACACCTGATCGACGACCTGACGATCGAGCTCACGGGTCCCGAGCCGCCCATCCTCGACGGCAGCGTGCTGCCGTACTTCGAGGCGCTGGCGCAGGCGGAGCCCACCTCCGTAGGGGGCGAGCCCGCGGTGCTGACCGTCACGGCGCCCTTCACCGTCACCGACAAGGATGCGGCCTATGTGGTCGCACCGGCGAAGACCTTTCGCCTGACCGTGTCGATCGAATGGCCGCATCCCTTGATCGGGCGGCAGGCCGGCGCGTACGAGGTCACGCCGGCAAACTTCGCCGCGGAGCTGGCGGCGGCCCGCACGTTCGGCTTCACGCACGAGGTGGCCGAACTGCAGGCGCGCGGGTTGATCAAGGGTGCATCGGAAACGAACGCGATCGTGCTCGACGACCGCGGCGTGGTGAACGGCGGGAAGCTGCGCTGGCCGGACGAGTTCGTGCGGCACAAGGCCGCCGACATCGTGGGGGACCTGGCGCTGACCGGCGCCCGGATTCAGGCTCATGTGGTGGCGACGCGGCCCAGCCACGGCGGCAACATTGCGCTGGCGCGGGCGCTCGCTCGCGCAGGGAGGCGCACCGGAATGCCGGCGATGGACATCGCGAAGATCATGGATTATCTGCCGCACCGTTATCCGTTCCTGCTGGTGGACCGGATCATCGAGGTGGAAGGGCAGAAACGGATCGTGGGCATCAAGAACGTGACCATCAACGAGCCGTTCTTCCAGGGACACTTCCCGGGTCATCCCATCATGCCGGGCGTGCTGATTATCGAAGCGATGGCGCAGGTCGGCGGCATGCTGCTAATGAGTCATTTCGAGGGCCAGGACACGGCGAATAAGGTCGTCTACTTCATGTCGCTCGATAACGTGAAGTTCCGGCGGCCGGTGGTACCCGGTGACCAGATCCGCTTCGAGCTCGACATGGTGCAGTTCCGCGGCAAGACGTGCAAGATGAAAGGCGCCGGGTTCGTGGACGGACAGGTCGTCGCCGAGGCCGAGATGATGGCGATGGTGGTCGATAAGTGATCCACCGAACCGCGCTCATCGATCCGACCGCCGAGCTCGGCGCCGACGTTTCGGTCGGGCCGTACTGCGTGATCGGCCCACGGGTCACGGTGGGCGGGCGCTGCACCATCGGGGCGCACGCCGTTCTCGAGCGCAACACGCGCGTGGGCGACGGCGTGAAGATCGGGTACGGCACGATCATCGGGAACGATCCCCAGGACCTGAAATACAAGGGCGAGGAGACGTGGGTCGAGATCGGTAACGGCACGATCATCCGGGAGTACTGCACCATCAACCGCGGCAGCACCGCGACCGGCAAGACGACGGTGGGCGCGCGCTGCTTCCTCATGACGTACGTGCACATCGCGCACGACTGCGTCATCGGCAACGACGTGATCATCGCCAATGCCGTGCAGATGGCGGGACACGTCACCGTAGACGACCGCGCCAGCATCAGTGGTCTCGTGCCGATCCATCAGTTCGTCCGGATCGGCACGTATGCGTTCGTGGGAGGCGGCTCGCGGGTCAATCAGGACGTGCCGCCGTATACGAAGGCGGCGGGCAACCCCGTGCATCTCTACGGTCTCAATTCCGTGGGCCTGCAGCGCGCCGGGTTTGCGCCCGACGTGAAGCTCGCGCTGAAGCGCGCCTACCGGTTGGTGTTCAACTCTGATATGACGGTGAGCCAGGGAGTGGCACGCGCCCGCACGGAGCTGCCCCAGGTTCCGGAAGTGGAGACGTTCCTGCGCTTCATCGAGGCGTCGCAGCGCGGGGTGATGGTGTGACGTCGCGACTTCGACCGGTGCGTGTGGGTGTGGTCGGGGCAGGGGCGCTGGGTTTCCACCACATCCGGCTCCTCAAGAAGATCGAGGGTGCAGAGCTCGTGGGCTTCTACGACCACAACCCGACGCGTTCTGCGCAAGTCGCCAAAGAGCTCGAGACCGTGGCGTTTTCCTCACTCGAGGCGCTCCTGGACCGCGTCGAAGCCGTCACCGTCGTCGTACCGACGCCGGCACACGTGGAGGTCGGGCTGCCGGTCCTCGAGCGGGGCCTGCACGCGCTCGTGGAAAAGCCGCTCGCCAATGCGCTGCCCGGCGCGGAGCAGCTCGTCCAGACGGCTCGGGAGCGTGGCGTCTGCCTCCAGGTGGGCCACGTCGAGCGCTTCAATCGGGCGGTCCGCGCCGCGGCGCCCTACCTCAACGAGCCGCGCTTTCTCCAGACCGAGCGGCTGGCGCCGTTCCAGCCGCGCGGCACCGACGTCGCGGTCATCCTCGATCTCATGATTCATGATCTCGACCTCGTCCTGGAGCTCGTGCGGTCGGAAGTCAGCGAGGTGCGGGCGACGGGCGTGCCGATCCTCACGCCGCACGTGGACATCGCCAACGCCCGGGTGGAGTTCGCCAACGGCGCCGTGGCGATCATCACCGCGAGCCGCGTGTCGCGGGAACGCACCCGCAAGCTGCGCATCTTCCAACCCACGGGATACTTCTCGCTCGATCTGGCACAGGGCGACGGCCATTTCTACCGGCTGAAATCGGGATGGCAGGGGTTCGGCGCGACGAGGATCGAAGAGATCGTCGAGCATGTGCGGCTCGACGCGCCCGAGGCCGAGCCGCTCAAACTGGAGCTGGAGAGCTTCCTGCGTGCGGTGCGCGGTGACGGCGATGTCGTGGTTACCGGCGCCGCCGGGCTGCAGGCACTGACCCTCGCCTATCGCGTCGCCGACGCCATAAGTGCCTCGCCGCTCGCCGCGGCGCGGCCGTGACGCCCCCCCCCCCACCCTCCCCTCCCACACCGCGGATCTACATCTCGGCAGGGGAGCCATCCGCGGACGCGCATGCAGCCGCGGTCGCGACCGCACTGCGCCGCCGCCTTCCCGGGGTGGAGCTGGAAGCCCTCGGCGGCCCGCTGCTCGAGCGCGCGGGCGTGCGCGTGCTGGATCGCATGGAATCGTACTCCGTCGTCGGATTTGTCGAAGCGCTGGCGAAGATTCCCGCGCACTACCGCCTGCTGAACCGGATCAAGCAGTCGTTCAAGGACAAGCGCTACGATCTCGTGATCCTGGTCGATTACCCGGGCTATCACCTCCGTGCCGCCGCTGCTGCCGCCGCCGCCGGCATTCCGGTGCTCTACTATATCGCACCGCAAATGTGGGCGTGGGGGCCCAGGCGGGTGCGCAAGCTCGCGCCTGTGAATCAGCTCGCGGTGATTTTGCCGTTCGAGGAGCAGTTCTTCCGCGAGCGCGGCGTCGCCGCCACGTTCGTCGGTCATCCGCTCAAAGACCGGCCGCCGCCGCCGTCGCGGGTCGAGGCGCGCCGTATGCTCGGACTCGATCCGAGTCGCCCGACGCTGGGATTGTTTCCGGGAAGCCGGGAACAGGAAGTGAAACGGCATTGGACGATGTTCCGCGAAGCCGCGGCGCGCGTCGCCGCGGCGCGCCCCGATCTGCAGATCATCGTCGCGGGCACGCCGGGCGCCCAGTATCCCGACCCCGGTGAGATCAGGGTGCACCTCGGCGATCCGCTGCTCGTGTTCGCGGCGGCGGACGCAGGGATCTGCAAGTCCGGCACCACGACCCTCGAGGCGGCGATCGCCGACCTGCCGATGGTGATCACGTACCGGGTCCATCCGATCTCATCGTTCATTGCGTTTCGTTTGGTCCAGGTCCCGTGGGTCGGTCTCGTCAATCTCGTGGCGGGGTACGAAGTCGCGCCCGAGTTCCTCCAGGGCCGTGCGAAGGCGGAGACGCTGGCCGACGGTGTGTTGCCGCTGCTCGACGCCGCGAACCCCGTGACGCGCCGTCAGCGCGAGGGGTTGCAGCTCGTGCGCGACCGCCTGGGCGCGCCGGGGGCCGCCGAGCGCGTCGCCGAGCTGGCGGCGGGGCTGATCAGATGAAGCTGCGCTGGGCGGAGCCGATCGCGACGCGCATCGGCTCATCATTGGTCCGCGCGCTTGCCGCGACGTGGCGCTACCGCGTGACGGGGTACGACCACGTACGGGCGTTGCGCGAGTCGCGGCGCCCGTTCGTGTTCGTCCTCTGGCACAGCCGCATTCTGCCCCTGCTGTACCGTCATCGCGGTGAGGATGTCGTGATGCTGATCAGCCGGCACCGGGACGGCGGGTATCTCGCCGACCTGGGTGTGCGGTGGGGATACCGGTCGGTGCGTGGATCGACGCGGCGTGGAGGGGAGGTGGGACTGCTCGGAATCGTCCGGGCGCTGGAGGGTGGTGCCGTAGTGGCGATCACGCCGGACGGGCCGCGCGGACCAGCGGAACGCGTGCAACCGGGCGCGATCGCTGCTGCACAACACGCCGGTGTGCCGATTGTGGCGGTGGGCGCCCGGGTTGCCTCCGCGTGGTACCTGGGGTCTTGGGATCGCATGTGCATTCCGAAGCCCTTTTCGACGATCGATGTCATGTACGCGCCGCCAGTCGAAATCGCAGCGGGCAAAGAGGGGCTGCGGCGTGGCATGGATGTCGTTTCCCGCTGCCTGCACGAAGTCATGGGGACAGGATGAGCGCCCAGCGAATAGCCCAGTGGCTGTGGTGGAGCGGCGCCGCGCCTGCGCGCGCGGCGCGCGGCGTCCTGTTGCCCGTCGCGTTCCTCTATCGCACGATCATGAGCGCCCGGGCGGGCGCCTACTCCCGGGGCTGGCTGCGGAAACGGCCGTTGCCGTTGCCGGCCATCGCCGTCGGCAATCTTGCGGTCGGTGGGGCGGGGAAGACGCCCTTGGCCGCCTGGATCGCGGCGTTCTTCGCGAGCCGGGGGGTCAAACCGGGCGTCCTGCTGCGGGGCTATCGCGGCGACGAGCAAGCCGTCCATCAGCGGCTCGTGCCTGACGCGATCGTGGTGCCGAATCCCGACCGGTTGGCGGGCGGGGAGAAAGCCCGCGCGCAGGGAGCGCGAGTGCTGGTGCTCGATGACGCGTACCAGCGGCTCAATGTCGGCCGCGACGTCAACGTCGCCGTCGTGAGCACGGAGAGCGCGCCGCCGCGTCACGTGGCCTGGCCCCTGCCCGCCGGTCCCTGGCGCGAAGATTGGAGCGCCCTCGGCCGCGCCGACGTCATCGTCGTGACGCGGCGGCGCGCGGCGGTCGCCGAGTCCCGCGCGCTCGCGGGGCGCCTGGCGGCGCGTTGGCCACGGGCCGTCGTGGCGGGGGTGCATCTCGCGCTCGACGGTTTGGCGGGCCTCAAGTCGGGCCGGCGCGTCGAGCTGTCCGCGCTGGCGAAGAAGCGTGTCATCGTCGCCGCGGGGATCGCCGATCCGGTCAGCTTCGCCGCGCAGGTGCGCGCCTTCGGCGCCAGCGTGAAACTCACGGCGTATCAAGACCATCACGCCTATCCACCCGGCGATGTGGCCCGGCTCGCGCGGGCCGCAAAAGACGCCGATTATGTTGTAGTCACCGAGAAGGACGCGGTGAAGCTGCGGAGCCGCTGGCCGGCGGAGGCGCCGGAGCCGCTCGTCGCGCAGCTCGCCTTGCGTTGGGAATTCAACGGCGACGCCGTCGTGCGCGTCCTGGAAGGGATACTGAAAAGGGTCGTATGAGCGAACCAGCGATTATCCGCCCCGACAAGCAGACCTTTCTCGCCG
>JBGQKD010000064.1:0-8936 GCA_041499375.1 Gemmatimonadota bacterium | reverse complement strand
CTCTTCACCTTGACCATCATTGGGTCGACGATACTGCTGTTCCCGCTCGTGCGTGCGTTCGCCGAGCGCATCCGCGGCAAGAACCTGGATGGCGGCGTGAAGGAGGAGCTGCAGATTTTGCGCGAAGACCTGCTCGCCGAGATGCAGCAAACCCGTCGTGAGATCGGTGATCTCAGTGAACGCATCGACTTCACCGAGCGTCTTCTCGCCAAGAAGATCGAGCGATGAACGGACCCGAAGCCGTCGCCGCCTTCATGTTTTTCGGCGGCACATTCTGGGTCCTGCGTCCGGTGGCCGCCGCGGTCGCGAAGCGCATTGCGGGCGAACATCGCAAGCCGGGCATGGAGCCCGCCGAGCGGGACGAGATCTTGAGCGAGCTGCAGCAGGTGCGGCAGGAAGTCGCGGAGCTGGCGGAGCGCATGGATTTCGCGGAACGGCTGCTGTCGAAGCAGAGCGAGGTCAAACGTTGAATCCGGGCGTGATAGGCGTGTTCATCCCGATCATCGCCGTGGGCGGCTTCTTCGCCTGGATGATCTCGCTTTCTCCGCTCGGGAGGGCCCTCGCGGAGCGTCTGCGGCACGGCCCGGTACCCCCGGGCGGAACCGGCGAGGATCAGGCGGAGTTGGTCGAAAGCGTCGCGGAGTTGCGCCGGGAGGTGGCGGAACTGGCGGAGCGAGTAGATTTTACCGAACGGCTGCTCGGCCAACGGAAGGCGGGCGAGCAGTTGGCAAAGCCGCGGTCGTGATGTTGCCCGCTGAAACGGGCCGCGGACGAGCGGCGTAGGAGAGCACGTGATTCTCCAAACGCCACTGCCGCCGACGCCGCCGCCGATGCTGCCGTTCGATCCGAATCAGCTCATTCCGCTGATCGGGATGATCGGCGGAATGGTAGTCACAGGTGTGGTGCTGTACGCTTTCTTCAAGTCGGATTTGGCGAAAGCGATGGCTGAGCGGATTCGCGCCGGGATTCATCGGAAGAAGCGTTGGAAGGGGTTCGGCGGGGAGTGGACCGACACACCCACCGAAGGTCTCGCGGATGCGGATCACGTTGCCGAGCTGGAGCAGCGCGTGGTCGATATGCAGGGACAAATTGCCGAGATGGCCGAGCGGCTGGATTTTGCGGAGCGGCTGCTCGCGCAGAAGCGCGAGCGCTCATTGCCAGGAGCCTAGATGGGGATCATTGATCGTCTGTCCACGCTGATCAAATCGAACATCAACGATCTGATCTCGCGCGCCGAGAACCCGGGGAAGGTTCTCGAGCAGCTCATTGTCGACATGCGGAGCCAGCTGGCGAAGGCCAAGCAGCAGGTCGCCGCCGCCATCGCCGACGAAAAGCGTCTCTCCGCGCAAGCCGAGCAGGAGAAGAAGCTCGCCGAGGATTGGGAGAAGCGTGCGGTGCTCGCCGTGCAGGAAGGGCGCGACGACCTGGCCAAGCAGGCGCTGCTGCGCTACAACGAGCACATCCAGGGCGCCGTGCAGCTGCAGGAGACGTGGGTCAAGCACCGCGAGGAGACCGATCGGCTCAAGGCGTCGCTGCGCCAGCTCAACGACAAGATCGAAGAAGCGAAGCGCAAGAAGAACATCCTGATCGCGCGCCAGAAGCGGGCCGAGGCGCACAAGCGGATTCAGGAAACGATGGGCGCGATCTCCGACAAGAGCGCGTTCGAGACGTTCGAGCGGATGGCTGAACAGATCGAGCATGAGGAGCGCAAACTGATCGCGGCGGCGGAGGTGAACGAGGATCTCTCGGGCGACTCCCTCATCAAGCAGTTCCAGGGCATCGAGGTAAAGGCCAACGCGGACGAGCAGCTGCTCGCGCTCAAGCGGAAGATGGGGCTGCTGCCCGGCGGCACGCAGGAACAGGCTCGAGCATTGGGCAAGGGCTCGAAGGATGCCGAGCTGCTCGAGGATGACGACGCGGAGCAGAAGAGCTGAACGGTTCCGAGGCTCCCCCCTCCAATAGGTTGTCGAGCGCCACGTTCGTGGCGCTCTTTGTTGCGGCCCTCGTCGTCCTGTTCATTCTCAAAGTCATCGATGTGCTCCTGCTCGTCTTTCTCGCGATCCTCCTCGCCGTTTATCTCTCGGCGATCACCGACTGGCTGGAGCATCGCTTCGGGATGCGGCGCTGGCTCGGGCTGACACTGACGGTCGTGGCGACCATCGCGGGTGTCGCGACCGTCGCGGCGCTGCTGGCCCCGCCGGTCATCGAGCAGACGCGGGCGCTGATCAGCGGGCTGCCGCAGACGCTCACCAACATCCAGAGTGTGCTGGCGCGCTGGGCGAGCCAGTATCCGGTGCTCGACCAGACCGAGCTCGCGAATCCGTCATCGGGCGTTGTGTCGGGCCTCGTCACCGACGCGTTCGGCTTCTTGAGCGGCTCGATCTTCGGCTACGTGCGCGGCGGCGGCACGATCTTCATCGAAGGCGCGAGCGTCGTGGTGATGGCGTTGTATCTCGCTCGCCAGCCGCGCATGTATCGCGACGGCCTGATCTCGCTCTTCGCGCCACGCCACCGGAGCATCGCCGTTCGGGTGTTCGATGACGCGGCGGCGACGCTGCGGGCGTGGGTCGTGGGCCAGCTCATCGCGATGGCCGTGCTCGCCGCCTTGACCGCGATCGGCCTGTTGATGCTCGGCGTGCCCTACTGGCTGGCATTCGGCATCTTCACCGGCCTGGTGGCAATCGTGCCATTCTTCGGCACACTCATCTCCACGCTCCTGCCCGCGCTCTTCATGGTTGCATCCGGGGACTGGTTGACCGTCCTGCTCGTCCTGGTGCTCGGTGTGGTCGTACACGTGTTCGAAGCGAACGTCGTCGTGCCGCGCATCATGCAACGCAAGGTCGAGCTGCCGCCGGTCCTTACGATTGCCAGCGTGCTCGTGATGGGCACGCTGCTGGGGGCGATCGGCTTGATCGTCGCGGTACCCGTCCTGTGCGTCACCATGGTTCTGATCCGGCACATCCTGCACGGTGAGATCTACGGTGAGCCCGGCCGCTTCAAACCCGCCGTCCTCCGCACCAGCGGCACGTGGTCGGGAGTGGAACGCCGGCAAGTCGCAGTCAAGAAATGACGACGCCGCAGCATCGTTTCCTGATCATCGCCGATGGTGAGTTCGGTCCCCTCACCTCGAAGACGGCGAACTCCTGCATCCGCTATTTCCCCGAGCGCATCGTGGCCGTGCTCGACCGCAAGCAGGCAGGGAAGACGGCGCAGGAGGTGCTCGGATTCGGCGGCAAGATTCCCGTCGTCGGCGACTTCGAGCGTGGCCTCGCGCAGGGGAAGGGCGCGACCGCGGTACTGATCGGGATCGCACCCGCGGGCGGCCGGCTGCCCGACGAATGGAAAGGTTGGCTCCGTACCGCGATCGAGCAGAAGCTCGACATCTGGAGCGGGCTGCACACCTTCGTCGGCGACGATCCTGAGCTCGGTCCGCTCGCCAAAGCTCGTGGCGTTCGCATTCTCGATGCACGCCGGCCGCCGCCCAATCTCCCGATCGCCGACGGCCGCGCCGCCGAAGTCGACGCGCTCGTCGTGCTGGCCGTTGGATCCGATTGCAACGTCGGCAAGATGACCGCGCAGCTGCAATTGCGAGACGCGCTCGTCAAGCGGGGGCACCGGACGAGCTTCGTCGCGACGGGACAGACGGGCATCTTCATCGAAGGGTGGGGGATCGCGGTGGACGCGGTGGTCGCCGACTTCATCGCCGGTGCCGCGGAGCAGCTCGTCCTGCAGGGCGCGAAGGACCACGACATCGTACTGGTGGAAGGGCAGGGCAGCTTGATTCATCCCGGATACTCGGGCGTCACCCTCGGCCTGCTCCACGGCTCCTGTCCCGACGCGCTGATTCTCTGCCATCAGGTGACGCGCGATTACATCGGCGATTATCACGGCCGCGAGCCGTGGGTGAAGATCCCGTCGTACGTCGAGATGATCGACATCTACGAGAGTGCGGCGCAGCCGGTCCATCGCACGAAGGTGATCGGGATCTGTCTCAATACGTACGACATGGACGAGGCGGCGGCGCGCGACGCGGTCGCAAAGGCGGCGGAGGAGACCGGTTTGCCGGCGACGGATCCCGTGCGGTTTGATTCGGACGTGCTCGTCGACGCGATCATCGGAGCGCGCGCAACGATTTGATTTGAGCGGCGTGGAATCGGTACCACACGCCGCTCCTTTCCCTCCTATCGTGCCGCAATGCGATTCCTGCACTGCGTCCACGCCGAATTCCTGCTCGCCTTTCCAAGGGTCGCCCGGACCAGGCTGGGCGTTTCGCTGGTGGCTCTGGGCACGACGCTCGTCTGGCTCAACGCGCATGCGTTCGACGCCCTCACCGTCACGTTGCAAGCCGGCGCGCTCGGATCGATCCTCGGAGCCGCAGCGATCGTTGGCCATGACACCGACCGTGCGGCGCTGACCACCGCGCTCACCCATCCCACGACGCCGCTCGCCATCGCGACCGGGCGCTGGCTGGCGATCGTGCTTCCGGCCGCAGCACTGGTAATGGTGTGCGTGACCGCGATTGGTTGGCGGACAGAGGTGGTTCTCGCGGGGATGGTCGCCACGGCGGCGGTCGGCAGCTTTGCGTTGGCCGTGGTGCTCCCGCTGGGCCGCGGCGCGGCCCTCGCGCTCTTCCTCTTTATGGCGGTGGCCGGGACGGTCCCGCCTGAGCACCTGGTCGACCTCGCGCGCCCCGGCATGGTGCGCATGGCCGCGGCCAGCGCCATGGAGCTCGGACCTGCACTCTGGCACTACCGCGATATCGCAACGGGCGATGGGAGCGCGGCGCTCCACGCCCTGGCATGGACTGGATTGGGAATTCTTCTGGCGAGTGCGGCGATAGCGCGACGCCGGACTGCCGCACCTGATGTCTGACTACGCGCTTACCCTGAGCGACATCACCGGACACGGGCTCGGCCCCGTGTCCATTGCGCTCCTGCCGGGCGAGATCGCTGGTCTGGTCGGGCCGGCGGGGGCGGGGAAGACCAGGCTGCTCCGGATAGCGGCGGGCGCGGTGAGGTCGAGAACGGGCGAGGTGCGCGTGTGGGGGATGCGTGTCGCGGATCCCGCGGCGCGCCGGGTCATCGGATACGCGGCCGACAGCCCGGCATTTCCGCGCGCGCTCACCGTCCAGGAGGTGCTGACGTACTACGCGCGCCTGCACTGCGCGGCGAGTAGCGAGAGAGCCCCACGCGGACTGGTCCGCGAAGCCCTCGAGATCGGCGGGTTGGCGGCCGCCGCCGATCTGCGCATAGACGCGCTCGGGCGGGCGGATCAGCACCGGTTGAGCTTCGCGCAGGCCGCGTTGGGTGGACGCCGCGTGCTCCTCCTCGACGAGACGCTGTCCGGACTCGACGCCTTTGCGCGTCGCGACCTGCGTGGCCGGATCGCGCGGCTCGCGGCCGAGGGCGTCGCCGTGCTGATTACGTCACGCGACCCCGCCGCGCTGGAACGACTGGCGGCGCGCGTGCTGGTGCTGCGCGACGGCCGCATCGTGCGCGCCGGTCCTCTCGCGACACTCCTCGGCGAGCGCATCCTTGAGGTGATTCTGGACGCCCCACCTGTGGAACCGCCTCCCGGATTCCGGATCACCGCGGCCGGGCTGGAGGCGCCCCTGACCGGGAGAACCGTCGAGGCGGCGCTGGCGCTATGCCGGGCGCATCGGCTGCCCGTGCGCGCCTCGCGGGTGCGTGTGAAATCGCTCGAAGAGATCGTGCTGGAAACCCACGACACCCACTAGTACGTTTCGCGGCAGTGACCGCGCCAGTTTCGCTCTTCAATACGCTCACCCGTCGCGTCGAGCCGCTCGTGCCGCTCGCGCCGCCGCGCGTCACGCTGTACACCTGCGGCCCCACCGTCTGGAACTACGCGCACATCGGCAATTTCCGCACGTTCCTGTTCGAGGATCTGTTGCGCCGCTGGCTGGAGCACTCGGGCTACGACGTCTTTCAGATCATGAATCTCACCGACGTGGACGACCGCACGATCAAGGCGGCGCTTGCGGCCGGGAAGCCCCTGACCGAGCACACCGCGCCGTTCACGCAGGCGTTCTTCGAAGATCGCGATTACCTGCGCATCAAGCCGGCCCACGTCTATCCCGCGGCCACGAAGTACATGTCGCAGATGATCGCGCTCGTCTCAACGCTGCTCGAGCGGGGGGTCGCATATAAAGGAGAGGACGGCTCGGTCTACTTCGCGATCAACAAGTTCCCGACCTACGGCCGGCTCTCGCAGCTCGATAAGCGCGAAATCAAGGTGGGCGCGCGCGTGGCGAGCGACGAATACGCGAAGGGGGACCCGAGCGACTTCGCGTTATGGAAAAAAGCCGACGCCGAAGACGAATCGGTCGGCGCCGCATGGGATGCGCCGTTCGGCCGGGGGCGACCGGGGTGGCATCTCGAATGCTCCGCGATGTCCCTGTCGGAGATTGCGCAATGCTGCGGCGTGCAGACGCTCGACATCCACGCCGGCGGGATCGACCTGATCTTTCCGCATCACGAAAATGAAATCGCGCAGTCCGAGGGTGCGACGGGCCAGCCGTTCGTGCGCCACTGGGTGCACGGCGAGTTTCTCAACGTCCGCGGCACGAAGATGTCGAAGCGCCACGGAAACTTTCTCACCGCGCGCGATCTGCGCGAACAGGGTGTCGATGCCGCCGCGGTCCGGCTGCTTTTTTTTCAGACGCACTATCGGCAACCGGTTGACTTCACGGACGAAGCGCTCGAGGCGGCGAAGGAGGGCGTGCGCCGGCTGGGAGAGTTTCACCAACGGTTGAAGGGAGCGGGGAGCAAGGAGCCGGGAAGGGAGCTCGAGAAGCTTGCCGAGCAGCTCGAGACGGATGTCGCGATCGCGCTGAACGACGATCTCAACGCGCCGCGCGCGGTCGCCGCGCTGTTCGACTTCGTCCGGGCCGCCAATCGCGAGCTCGACAAACCGGTCGCGCCGGCCGGAACCGCACGTGCGCTCGCGGCGTTCGAACGGGTCACCGGCGTCCTGGATGTGCTGCCGACCACGCGGGCGGCGGACCCGGCGCTCGTGCGCTGGGTGGTGGAGCGCATCGCCGCCCGGGCGCAGGCCCGTAACTCCAAGGATTTCAAGGCCGCCGACGCGATCCGGGCCGAGCTCAAGGCACGAGCCATCGAGATCGAAGACACGCCCACGGGGACCAAGTGGCGGATGGTCTGACGAGGCCTAAGTCGTTCGAAGTCCATCCCTTGCCATAGTTGCGAAGCCCGTCTAAGATACGAGTCTGTCGGATTCAGCCTTAACCAGCTGACGTAGCTCAACTGGTAGAGCAGCTGATTTGTAATCAGCAGGTTAAGGGTTCGAGTCCCTTCGTCAGCTCAAACCCGAGTTTGAGGAACCAACAACCCCGCGCGCAGCGACACGCGGGGTCTGTTGTCAGGGGAAGTGTCGAAGGCGAGGGCGCGGTGGGGTGCCCGAGCGGCCAAAGGGAGCAGACTGTAAATCTGCCGCGCTTAGCGCTACGAAGGTTCGAATCCTTCCCCCACCACTTTGTAGCGCGCGGCGGCGGCGGCGCGCGGGCGCACGCGGGCGTAGCTCAGTTGGTAGAGCATCAGCCTTCCAAGCTGAGGGTCACGGGTTCGAGCCCCGTCGCCCGCTCTGGGCAAAACGCTCGCGTAGCTCAGTCGGTAGAGCGCGTCCTTGGTAAGGACGAGGTCACCGGTTCAATCCCGGTCGCGAGCTCTGGGAACGACGAATTGTTAAAGAAGCGAACACTCACCAAGGAATACGAGAGCAATGGCAAAAGCCAAATTTGAACGTACCAAGCCGCATGTGAACGTGGGCACGATTGGCCACGTCGATCATGGCAAGACGACGCTGACTGCCGCCCTGACGAAGGTCTCGGCCGACAAGGGCCTCGGGACCTACGTGAGCTACGATCAGGTGGCGAAGGCGAGCGAGAGCCAGGGCCGGCGCGATGCGACCAAGATCCTCACGATCGCGACGAGCCACGTGGAGTACTCGACGCCCGAGCGGCACTATGCGCACGTCGACTGCCCGGGACATGCGGACTATGTGAAGAACATGATCACGGGCGCGGCGCAGATGGACGGGGCGATCCTCGTCGTGAGCGCGGTCGATGGCCCGATGCCGCAGACGCGGGAGCATATCCTGCTCGCGCGGCAGGTGAACGTGCCGGCCGTGGTGGTCTTTCTCAATAAGTGCGACCTGGTGGATGATGCCGAGCTCTTGGACCTGGTCGAGCTCGAAGTGCGGGAGCTCCTGTCCAAGTACCAGTTCCCGGGCGATGACGTGCCGGTGATCCGGGGCGCCGCCTTGAAGGCGATCGAAGGGGACAAGCAGTGGGCGGGGAAGATCGAGGAGCTGCTCGCGGCGCTCGATAAGAGCATCCCGGTGCCCAAGCGCGAGGTCGATAAGCCTTTCCTCATGCCGGTCGAGGACGTGTTCTCGATCACGGGCCGCGGCACAGTGGCCACGGGCCGGATCGATCGCGGCAAGATCAAGGTCGGGGAGGAAGTGGAGTTGGTGGGGTTCGGCACCGACAAGAAGACGGTGGTGACGGGCGTCGAGATGTTCCGCAAGCTGCTGGACGATGGCCAGGCGGGGGACAACGTCGGCCTGCTCCTCCGCGGCATCGAGAAGGACCAGATCGAGCGCGGGATGGTGTTGGCGAAGCCGGGGACGATCAAGCCGCACACGCAGTTCGAGGCGGAAGTGTACGTGCTGACGAAGGAAGAGGGTGGGCGGCATACGCCGTTCTTCAAGGGGTATCGGCCGCAGTTTTACTTCCGCACGACGGACGTGACGGGGAGTGTGGAGTTGCCGGCCGGGGTCGAGATGGTGATGCCGGGGGACAACACGAAGATGACGATCGAGCTGATCACGCCGATCGCGATGGAAGAGCAGCTGCGGTTTGCGATTCGTGAAGGTGGGCGGACCGTGGGCGCTGGTGT
>JBGQKD010000063.1:0-9048 GCA_041499375.1 Gemmatimonadota bacterium | reverse complement strand
CGCACGTGCATAGTGTGTCTGGGCATCGCTGAATCGGCCTTCCCACTGGAGCAGCTCGGCATACGAGTCGTGCGAGTTGGGCTGGTCGGGGGCGAGCTCGACGTATTTCTTGACGGCCGTGATCGCGCCGTCGCGATCGCCGGTCTGCCACAGGTTGTAGGCAAGCATGTTGTAGGATGGGGCGTCATCCGGGAATCTTTCGATTACCGCGCGCAACGCCGCGATCCCGGTGGCGGGACCGTCCTGCGCGAACGCCGTGAAGAACGCGATGTTGGGATCACCGGGCAGCAGGTTACTCGCGGTGGTGAACAGCTCCCGCGCCTGACGCCGGTTCCCTGCGACGAATTCGCGTAAGGCCAGCGCGGTCACGAGCTCACCCGTCGATGCGGACGACATCGACGCAATACCGCGATCGATCTCGGCCTTGCGTTGGTCCGTCGTCAGGTCGGGCGTGGCCCAGCCGTGCATGACACGGGCCAGACCGAAATTGCCATCCAGCGTGGCGGCGCGATCGAAATGACTCGTGGCGCGGCTGAAGAAGATGTTGCGCGCATCGGTGACGCCGGCCCAAAACTGCCGCGCCGCTTCGTCGTTTGTCGTCGTCACGCGCAGCCGCTGCGGCGCGGACGAGGCGACGGTAACCTGCTGTGCAACGAGCGCCGCCGGCAATAACGCCAGCAGCAGAATGCCACTTCGTAGACCCTTCATGTATTCCCCTGTCTGCAGTGAGAAAAAACAGCGCGGGGCCCTGGCGATTTTCCGCCAAGGCCCCGCGTGGTCAAACAACAACTAGTGCATGTCGGCAGTATATGGTCTCGGACCCGCCAGGGTAAGGGACTCGATCTGACCAGATACTGGATCGCCACGCAACGCGTGTTGCGCGTCCAGCTTAGCGATCTGGTCGTGACTCCACCAACACCAGGTGTTCGCGTCGACGGCGATCACGACGAAGGGAGCGGCTGCATGAGCGGCCGTGCGGATGTCGGTCTCCGAGAGCGCACAGAGGTCGCGGGGGTTCGTGTTGGGATCGCCGCCCCCCGTCCCTCCCAGCCCCTCGAGCGGATGATTGTGCCACATGGCCACGGACGTCGTGGGGCATGAGCCGAACGTCGCTTGCTCGGCACTCGAGGCCTTCGGCTCGGGCATCAGGAAGCCGGTCGCGACCGTGGTTGGACCATCGCTCGACCCGGTGAGACAGAGCACGACCTCCGTGCGCAACCCGCCGGCGAGCACGCCCAGGCGCGCGTGCAAACTGGGATCGAGGACGAGCCGGACCGGAGGCCCGGGCAGGGTCGGACTCGACGTCGCGAGAACGAGAATGCTCAAGAGGTCGATCACGTCCCTCAAAGCTGTGTCAAGCCGCGTGGCGGACCGTGACGCACGTCACCTGCTGCCCTAGTATACGAGGCAGATGAGTTTTACGCCCCTGCCCCAGCAACGCAGCGCGATCGACGCGCCCCTCGGCCCCGTCCTCGTCGTGGCCGGTCCCGGTGCGGGCAAGACGTACTGCCTCATCGCCCGCATCGAGCGTGTCATCGCGACTGGGATCGATCCGCACCGGATCTGCGCCGTCACGTTCACCAACCGCGCCGCCGAGGAGATCGCGGGGAGACTGAAGCAGACGCTGGGAGATAAGGCCGAAGCGATCTCGCGCGGCACGATCCACGCGTTGTGCCTGGCGTTGCTGCGCGAGCACACCGACGCCGCGGGGCTCAAGAAGGGATTCGGCGTCGCCGATGAGGTCTATCAGAGCGTCGTGCTGGGCCGGCTGCGGGTGCCCACGGAGCGGCGCGGCGGCATCCTCAAGCGCTTCGGCCGGCACCGGCTCGACGGGTACACCCTGCAACCAGACGAGGCACGGCTGTTTCGCGAGTACTGCGCCTGGCTCGCGCACCGCAACATGGTCGATTTCGACGAGCTGATCACGCGGGCCGAGCCGCTGGCCGGTTTGATCGCGGACCGCTGGGACTATCTGCTGGTCGACGAATTCCAGGATGTGAACGCGGTGCAGTACGACTTTCTCAAGAAGCTCGCCGAGCCGCATGGCAACTTCTTTGTGGTGGGCGACGACGAGCAGTCGATTTTCTCCTGGACCGGCGCCGATCCGTACGTGCTGGTGCGGTTCAAACGGGATTACGACGTCGAGCCGATCATCCTCGATAAGAACTGTCGCTGCTCCCGCCAGATCTTCGAGACGGCGCGCCGCGTGCTGGTCCAGAATCCCCAGCTATTCCAGAAGCAGCTCACCGCCGACAAGGAATCGCCGCACGAGGTCGTTGCCCATTCGTTCCACGATGAGGACGATGAAGCCTCGTGGCTGGTGGAAGATCTCGTGGCCCAGGGCTGGGGCGACTCCGCGATCCTGTATCGCAAGCACAAGGTGGGCGAGTACCTGGAAGGCCGGCTGCTGCGCGCCGGCATCCCGTGCCGTCTGGCGCGCGGGCGTTCGCTGATGGAAGACGCGGTCATCGGCTACGTGATGACGGCGCTCCGGGTGGTCCGCAATCCCGATGACCCCGCGGCGCTGCACGCCTTCGCGCAGACTGTGCTGTCGCAGCACTTCCTGCAGGAGGTCGAGGCGGCAATCGGATCAGGAGACTTCCTCGTGCAGGTGCGGGCGCTGGCGCAGCGCCGGCCGCGGCACGATCCCGATACCAAGAAGCTGTGGCGGCTCATTTTTCAGGTCGAGAACCTGCGCTCGCTGCCTCGCTCGCACCCAACGCTGCCCGCCGTCATCGAGGAGATCCTCTCGCAGAGCGTCGGGCCGTTCAAGAACGTGCTCGAGGAGCGGCACGATGAGCTGACCGATCCGGCCACGTTGCCGGAGGCTCGGCGTGTGGCTGATGAGATCGAAAAGGCCCAGGACATCTCGTTCGCGCCGAAGGGTGGAGTCGAGATTGCCTTGCGTGGCATGCTGGCCGCAGCTGGGTATCGGCGGTTGCCTGTTATTCCAACCGGCACCGTCATCGATGCAGATGCGGTCACGGTCTTCAAAGCCCTCCAGCTCCTGAACTCCAAAGACATCGGCACACCGCTCGAGCGGTACGTGACGTTTGACTTCGAGACCACCGACGGTGATGTCTCGGCCTGCGGCGTCGTGGAGATCGGCGCCGCGCGGGTGGTGAACGGCCAGGTCGTGCAGCAGTTCCACTCGATGGTGAATCCGTTCCGTCCGATCTCCTCGGGCGCGACTAAGCTGCATGGTTACGTGGATGCGGATGTGAAGGATGCGCCGGTGTTCTCCGCTGTCCTGCCCGAGTTTCTCGCGTTTGTTGGCTCGGATGTTTTGGTAGCCCATAACGGCCAGCACTTCGACATTCCGGTCTGGAAGCGTCTAGCGGCCGGTGATGCGACGGTCGCAAACCTCGCGTTCTACGACACGTTGCTCCTGGCGCGGTCGTTGTCGCGCGACAGCGCCAAGCAGGAGGATCTCGCGCACCGATTCGGGATCGACTGCGGTCGCACGCACCACGCACTGGACGATGCCGTCACCTTGGCGCACGTGTATCGGGAGCTGGAGCAGCAGCGCGCTGTGCGGGCGCGCAAGGCCGTGCTGGCGAACGCACTCGACTATCTGGGCCTGGCGTTGGCTTTAGAAGAAGGCCCGAAGACGGGCGAGCGCGCGAACCTGTTCAACACCGCCCGTTTTCACACACTCGGCCGCTACAGCGACGCGCTCGAGTTCTACGCGATGGAGCGCGAGCGCCGCGGCGGAACCGGGCCGACCGTCGACGAAGTCATCCAGCGGCTCGGCGGCCGTGCGCTCATGACGAAGCTGCGCGCGGAACCGGATCCGGCACAGCGATATCCGGCGGCGGTGGCTCGGCTGCGCGCGCTGATGGAGGATGGCGTTACCAATCTCGAAGAAGCGATCGACCGGTTGCTCGAGCGCGTGGCCCTTTCGAGATCAGAGGGAGACGACGCCGCTCCTGACCACGTCAATCTCCTCACGCTGCACTCGACCAAAGGCCTCGAGTTCTCGCACGTCTACATCGTCGGGGTCGAGGACTACGAGATCCCCGGCTACCAGGCGACGACCAACAACATCACGGACGAGATCGAAGAGGCTCGCCGCCTGCTTTACGTAGGGATGACCCGGGCGCGCGATCGGCTGATTCTGACGCGATGCGAGCGCCGCTCCGGACGCGACGCCGGCGGCAGCATGTTCTTGCAGGAGATGGGGCTCACTGCACCATCTCTTATTGCGTCGCCTTGATCTTCATCGGCACCACCACCGTTCCCCACTGCAATCTGAGCACCGCCGAGTCCGCGTCGACGACCGGGAAGTAGTAGGTGAGCGTCTCCATGTGCGGCCCGGTCTCGGCCGTAACGCTCAGCCGCAGCGCATCCTGCGCTTCGCCCGGATAGTTCGTGTGCCAGCCGCCGAGGCCGCGGTTGAAGATCACCGTCCAGGGCTTGGGCGGCGCGTCCGGGATGGTCCAGAGCGAGTACCGCCCGGCGGCGAGCGCATGTCCGTCGACCAGTACATCCTTACTGAACGAGATTGTCGATACCGAGTCGGCGCCGGGATGCCACATGCGGCCCCAGCGGACCAGCGTGCCAAACAGCTCGCGGCCCCTGGCGACCGGACGATTGTAGGAGATGGCGATATCCGTGGTGCCGACGCGCTGCGTCACGGAACCGTGCTGGCTGCGCGGGACTTGTAGTAGGAACAGCAGGAACCAGAACATAATCCTCCCGGAGAAATCCATGTCCCAGACGGTTTTGGTCACGGGCGCATCGTCAGGCATCGGTCAGACGACCGCGCGGCTGCTCGCTGAGCAGGGGTTCAATGTATTCGGCACCGCTCGGAAACCTCAGGCCCCGCGGTCGGGCAACGTCACGATGGTACCCCTGGACGTGCGTTCGGACGACTCGGTCCGTGCCTGCGTCCAACAGGTGCTGTCGCAGGCCGGCCAAATCGATGTGTTGATCAATAATGCCGGATACAATTTGATGGGAGCCGCCGAGGAAACGAGTCTCGACGAAGCGAAAGCACAGCTCGAGACGAACTTCTTCGGCGTGGTCCGCATGGTGAAGGCGGTACTCCCCGCGATGCGCAAGGCGGGCGCGGGCAAGATCATCACCATCGGCTCGCTCGCCGGCATCACGGCGATTCCATTCGGGGCGTTCTATACCGCCAGCAAGTTCGCCCTCGAGGGCTACATGGAGGCGCTGTGGCACGAGCTGCGGCCCTTGGGCATTCACGTCACGCTGATCGAGCCGGGCTTCGTGCACACGGCGATCGGCGAAAGCACACAGCTTGCAGCCGCGCCGCTGGCCGCCTACGACGGCGTCCGCCAGCGCGCCACGGCCGCTCTCGACCGCCATGTGCAGCACGGCATTGCGCCCGACGCGGTCGCCAAGACGGTGCTGCGTGCCGCACAAAGCCGCTCGCCGTCACTCCGCTACCGCGTCGGGACCGATGCTACCTGGTTCCCGCGCTTGAAGAGCGTGATGCCGTGGCCGCTATTTGCCGTCGGGGTCCGGCGCACCTTCGCGGTGTAGCTTCCTGACGGTCTCGATCGTGTCGGCGTCCTCGGGCTTCTTGTCGTCCCGATAGCGGATCACGCGCGCGAACCGGAGCGCCAGACCACCCGGATAGTGCGGGCTGTCCTGCAGACCGTTGAACGCGATTTCGACGACGAGCTCCGGCCGCACATAGACGATGTGCCCCTCGCGGCGTACTTCGATCTCCTTAAGCCGCTTGGTCTGCCACTCGAGCAGCTCGTCTGTCATTCCCTTGAATGTCTTGCCAAGCATTACGAATCCGCCGCTCGGATCGCGGGCGCCGAGGTGGAGGTTGGAGAGTTTGCCGTGGCGCCTGCCGTGGCCCCACTCCGCGGCCAGCACGACGAGATCGAGCGTATTGGCGTTCTTGATCTTGAACCAGGCACCGCCGCGCCGGCCGGCTTCATACTTCGACTCGAGGCCTTTCGCCACCAGGCCTTCCTGACCCGCGGCGATTGCGGCTTCGAAGAAGGTCTGCGCGGCTTGCGCGTCTCCTGTGATGATGCGCGGCGGACGGTATGCCTCCGGCACCAATTTGCTACGCGCGGAGTACGGCTGATCGAGCAAGGACGCGCCGTCGAGGTACAGGATGTCAAAAAAGAACGGGACAGCGGCTGCGAGTCCCTTCATTGTGTCCTGGAAGCGGACCGGTCGCTTGTCGGCCGTCAGCACGACGGCTTCGCCATCCAGGATGACCTCTGACATATCAATAATTCTTGATATGTCGACGACGGCAGGGAGCTCAGCGGTGACGTCGTTCAGCGTGCGCGAGTAAACACGCACCTTGTCCGCGCTTTTATGCACCTGAATCCGAATGCCGTCGAGCTTGTACTCGAACGACGCCGGACCGAGCTCCGCAAGCGCCTCTTCCACATCCGTAGCGGTCTTCGCCAGCATCGGCTTGATCGGGCGAAACAGCTCGATCGCGAAGCTCTTCAAGTCACCCTGGGCCACGGCGCCGAGGTTGCCGGCGAGCATCATGGCGCGCCGCACGTCGCTCGCGGGCAGCTCACGCGCCTTGGCGACGGCTTCCACCATGATTCCCTCGAGCGCGCCCTGGCGCAGCTCTCCGGTCAACAATCGAAACAAAAAGTCCTGTTCTTCCTCGGTGGCTTGCGAGAAGAGCGCACTGAGCAAGCGCTGCTTTTCCCCCGCCGAGCCCTTTCCCGCCGTGGTAGAAATCCTCTCGAGCGTCTCATCGACATCGCGTAATTGCAGTCGTGCCGACGTGACGACGTGAGACTTGGCCTTCCGCAGCCTAGCCCACCCGACACCGATCTTCGATTGCCTCACAGTGCCCGACAGATACGCGATGGCAAGCTCGACCTCGTCAGGGCTTGCGTGTTTCAGGAGATCGCTGAGAAACTGGATCTTGGCGAGGCGGCCGGAGGTGGCCGCCACGTGGTTCGAAGTAGAGACAAGCGCCGCGAAAAGCACGCTTGAAAGTTACGCGCGAAAGTGCAGCGGGTCCCGGAGGTTTTGGAGCTCCCGATAATAGTAGAGGGCCGTCGGCCGGCGATCCTTGAATTGCAACGACTTCAAGAACGCGAGCTCCTCGTCCGTCGCCGCACCACTCAGCAACGGATCGCGCAGAAACTCGACCAGTCCCTTCTCCTGACCCCCATTCAGCCGTTCGGCGTACTCGAAGCGCTTCTGTTCGCCCGATGCCAACGACACGGTGACCGCAAACGTCGCCGAATCCCATTCCCACGACGCAATCACCGCATCGAGGCGAGCGCGCTGCTTCGGTGTAACGTGCATCACGTCGTTGCCCAAGTGCACGACGTTGAGCAATGTCTGCGCGACAAGGCGCTCCAATTCTCCGAGCGACTGCCGCTCGATGATGGCGCGCACCGGCTCGATGGCGTCGGGCGCGCATTTGCGCAGAATCAGCGCGCGCAATTCCGGAAACAGCGGCGCGACGTCGCCGAACCGGCGCTTGCGCTCTTCCTTGAGATGCGCATCGGCGACGCGCGCGAGCTCGCCGTGCGGCAGCTTGAGGAAGCGGTCCATGCGATCGTAAATGTCGGTGCGGTCGGGGGCGGGCGGTGATTTCTTGTGCGTGAGCAGCTGCGAGACGTACGACTCCGTGACGCCGGCGGCGTCGGCCAGATCGCGCTGATCGAGGTCCAGCTCAACGAGGCGCTGCCGGATCACCAAGGCTACATCCATCTTAACCAATCCTCGTTAATATGTTGATACACTATATGCATAACTTGACAAACTTAGTACAGTCCGGTAAGTTGTGCCAGTCGGTAGTGTCAGTGAAGCGATATTCATGCTGCACGCTGTGAAGGAGCTTCCATGTACGCACGCAACGTCACGCTGCATCTCAAGGCCGACAAAGGCCCCGACTTCACCCGCACGCTCGAGAACGAAGTCCTGCCGATGCTGCGCAAGCAGTCCGGCTTCAAGGACGAGATTACCTTTCTCGCCGCCGATCGCAACGAAGCCGTCGCGATCAGCCTGTGGGACAAGAAAGAGAATGCGGAGGCCTACGGCCGTGATACCTATCCCGCCGTGTTGCAGTCGCTGGAGCGGCTGGTCGAGGGAACGCCCGAGGTAGACAGCTACGAGGTGTCGAACTCCACGTTCCACAAGATCGCGTCGCAGAATTCGAATCAGGCTCAGCCGGTCACCCGCTAAGCGAAGCGAAGGAGCGTTCATGCTGGAGATTCACTGTCATGGTTGTGGCGGGTTTATCGGCAATCCAGCAGGGACGACGTACCGGGAGGCGCCGATGGCGACGCCCCCGGTAGCTCCGCACGGCGGTTTGTGCGTCTGCGGTGAGTCAACGGTGTATGGCCCAGCGCCGGAGAATGCGGCGAGCGGGCTTCGCGGGGTCCATCGCATTCGATCGGCATCCCGCAATTAGCAGCAATCGTTCGGCGGCGCGCAGCCCGCTCGTTCCGGACCGCGGGCCCGCGCGCTGTCCCACTTGCGGCGAGTATCTCGAGTTCCGCACCGACCGCAACGGCCGTATGATGGAACATTGCGCCTGCGGCCACACCGCCTTCGTCGAGCGCCGCACCGGTAAACGCGAGGAGCCCACACAATGACGAAGGAAGTCGCGTTAGAAATCGAAGGGACAGTCTCGGAGCTGCTCCGCAACTCGACGTTCCGGGTCACGCTGGTCAACGGGCATTCCGTACTCGCGACGATTGCGGGGAAGATGCGCAAGTTTCGGATTCGGGTTCTGGCGGGAGATCGGGTGACGCTCGCCTTGTCGCCCTACGATCTCACCAGAGGCCGGATCGTCTACCGACACAAATAAAAACCAGCGCTGGACTTTTACTTTATCGCGAAAGCCTCGGGATCCTCGAGGTTTTTTTGGTGCATCCCGGTGGACCGTTCTGGGCCAAGAAGGACGAGGGCGCCTGGTCGATTCCCAAGGGAGAATTCGTGGAGGGCGAAGATCCGCTGGATGCGGCCAAGCGCGAATTCACGGAAGAAACGAGCCTCACGGCGTCGGGCGATTTCGTCCCGCTGAAGCCGCTCAAGCAGCCGGGCGGCAAAGTCGTGCATGCGTGGGCGGTG
>JBGQKD010000062.1:0-9133 GCA_041499375.1 Gemmatimonadota bacterium | reverse complement strand
GCGCCGCCTCAGGCGGGCTGCCACTCACGCAGGTGCGTGAAGCCGAAGCTTACGCAGCCAGAGCCAGTTCAGAGTTGGCTTGTGTATAGTCCCAGTTGATTTACCAGGTGACTGAGAACCTGGGCACGCAACAGTACCCTCACCAAACCCGTCGAAGCCTGTCGCCCCCCAAAACCTCGAGCGGCCTGAAGCTTAGTCACCTGCGGCGGCCTTTTCAACCCGATTACGCCCTGCCTGCTTGGCACGATACAGCGCCGCATCCGCGGCAGCGGGCAAGTTGAGCAAATCGCCAATGGGCTCGGGATAGGATGCTATCCCGCACGACGTCGTCAACGGATATATCGAGCCACTCCACGTCAGGTGTTTCTCGGCGACGGAGCGGCGAATGCGCTCGGCCACCTCAACGCCCTCGCGCAACGGTGTGCGCGGCAGCCACACCGCGAATTCCTCCCCACCGATCCGTGCCACGACGTCGCCATCGCGGACGGCGGCTTCGAGCAGTCGCGCGACATGCTTCAACGCGGCATCGCCGGCGGGATGGCCGAGCGTATCGTTCAGTCGCTTGAAATGGTCGAGATCGACATACACGAGCGACGCAGGTTCCGGTGACCTCGGCCCGTACGCCGCCATGGCTCGGTCGAGCTCGCGGCGATTGCGCAGCCCGGTTAGCGGATCGACGACGGCGCGCCGTTCCGCGTCATGCAGGGCACGGGCCGCGGCGAGCCGGGGGCCGAGATCCGTGAGCAGCGGACCGAGATCCTCGAGCAGCGGCGCATCGGGCTCGAGCGGCGGGCCGAGGAGCACCAAGGCGCCCACGATCAGCGATCCGTCCGTCAACGGATATGCCGTTCCCGCGCGCTCGCTGCGGCGCCGCTCCGGGACTCCCAGCCCGAACACATCCTCGCTCCCCCGCGTCGCGACGGGAACGCCCATGCCGACGGCTCGGGCGACTGGCGACTCCGGAGCGAGCAGCACGCCGGCCAGGCGCCGATCCGCCGCGGCTGACACCGCGACCACATGGGCGCCGTCCGCCCCGGCGATGACGAGTGCGACACCACGATGCGTGATCTGCTCGCCAAGCTCCACGGCGGCGCGGGCCATGCCGTCCAGCGTCAGGGCTCCAGCGACGAGACGCGATACTCGTCCCGCGATCATGCGGGCGCGCGGCGCGGAGCTCTGTTCCTCCGCGAGCCGCATCCCACCGACATAGCGACGCAGCGCGCGGGCCACGCCATCGGTGAACGTCTCGGGATGATCCCCGCCGGCGAGCGCCAACCCGGCGCCATACGGGAAATCGCCGACGGCAATAAGCGTGGTATCGCGGTCACGAATGACGTGCAAGCGACCGTCGACTGAGGCGAGCTGCACCAATGCTGCACCCCGGCGCCGTTCCTCCTCCCCAATATCGGGAGCGGCGAGCACCTCGATTGCACCCTCGCTGGCACCCACAGCCCATGCGGCCGTTGCGCCGTACGCCTGCCGGAGCAGATCGAGCACCTCGGGGAGTCCCAGGGGTGGCGGTCCGCGGCGACGCAGTCGCCCCGGCCGCCACCGGAGCGTCCAGCCGAGGGATAGCGCGATGCCGCCCGCGGCGGCGACGACGCCCCAGACTCCGCGCCGCCACACTCCGACGGCGACGGCGCCAAGTCCCAGCAGCTGCAGCGCCAGCGCGATCCAGCGGCGCGCTTGCGTGCGTTTACGAATGATTGATGCGGCTCGCCGCCGCGGCGGCGCCAAATCCGTTGTCGATGTTGACCACGGTGACGCCTGAGGCGCAGGAATTCAGCATGGCGAGCAAGGCGGCGAGTCCCCCGAACGAGGCCCCGTAGCCGACGCTCGTCGGTACGGCGATCACGGGCACCTTCACCAGCCCGCCCACGACGCTGGGCAATGCGCCTTCCATACCCGCGACGACAATGATTACGCTCGCCGCGCGCAGCACATCGGTCTGCGTGAGCAGACGGTGGATCCCGGCAACTCCGACGTCGGTGAGGCGCTCGACGCTGTTCTTGAGCGCCCGCGCGCTGACCGCCGCCTCCTCGGCGACGGCGAGGTCGCTGGTGCCCGCCGTGCAGATCAGCACCGTGCCCCGGCCAGTGGGCGCCGGCTCGGGATCTGGCGGGAGGTAGGCGGTCCGACCGAGCTCGTTGATCTCGGCACGAGGAAACCGACCCGCGAGCGCCTGCGATTGCGCGGGGTCAGCGCGCGTCGCGAGAAAGCTGCCGCCCGCGATCTCGAGCCGCTCGGCGATCGCGACAACCTGCCCCACCGTTTTGCCCGGACAAAAAATTACCTCCTGATGCCCCTGCGTGATGGGCCGGAGGTGATCGATCGTCGCGAACGGCAGGGGCTCGAACTTCAAGCCGCAGATCTCGCAGATCCGTACAGATAGTCGCAGAAAATCGCTTCAGCTTCCGCCATCGATTCGATGGCGAAGAGACGCTGGCGCAGCTCGGACGCTCCGGGCAGACCTTTCGTGTACCAGCCAAAGTGCTTCCGGAACTCGAGCGCGGTCTTCCGCGTGTCGCCCTGCAGCCGCAGTGCGAGGCGCGCGTGCTCCAGTGCCGTACTGAAACGTTCTGCGGGCGTCGGCTCCGGCCGCCTGGCGCGGCCTTCGAGCAGCTCCCGCGCCTCTGCGAACAGCCACGGATTCCCGAACGAGCCGCGGGCGACCATGATACCGGCGCAGTTCGTGTGGTGGCGCATCGCCACCACGTCCTCGGGTGTGCGGATGTCGCCGTTACCGATGACGGGGATCGCGAGCGCCTGAGCGACGGCCGCGATCTCGTCCCAGTTCGCCCCGCCCTGGTACATCTGCGTGCGCGTGCGCGGATGGAGCGTCAGCGCCTGCGCCCCCGCCTCCTGGCAGCGGAGCGCGATCTCCACCGGGTCGCGCTGCGTTTCGTCCCAGCCGCTGCGGATCTTCACGGTCACCGGCAGCTGTGTGGCGTCCCGGACCGCACGGATGATGCCGCGGACCAGATTCATGTCCTTCAGGCAGCCCGAGCCGCCGTTGTTGCGCACGACCTTCTTGACCGGACATCCGAAGTTGATGTCCACGAAATCGGGCTCGAACAGCTCCGTGACCATGCCGGCCGCGCGGGCCATGATCGTGGCGTCGGCGCCGTAGATCTGGATGCCAATAGGCCGTTCGACAGGCTCAAATTGCATCTCCCGGAGCACCCGCTCGATCCCCAGCGAGATCCCCACCGAGGAGATGAACTCGGACACCACGACATCAGCCCCATAGCGGCGGCAAATCTGCCGGAACGGAGATTCCGACACCCCGGCCATAGGCGCCAGGAATAGCGGGAAGTCGTGCGTGACCGAGTATGGGAAGTGCATGCGGTGGAACGTAATAGCGCGTTGCGCGCGGAGCAACCAAGTTTTACCTTTCGCGCGCGAATGCGCCTACGCGAGTTCTTTTCCGAAGATGCCATCTCGCTCGACCTCCAGAGCACCACGAAGGACGCGGTGATCAAGGAGTTGGTCGGGCTGCTCAAGCTCGACGAAAAAGCGCAGGCGATGCTGTTCAAGATGTTGAAGCGGCGGGAGACGCTGGGATCGACCGGCATCGGCAATCACATCGCGATCCCGCACTGCCGTTCCCTGGTCGTGAGTCGCTTGCGGTGCGGGTTCGGCCGGAGTTTGAACGGGATCGACTTCAAAGCGATCGACGACCAGCCCGTCAACGACTTCTTCCTGATCGTCGCGCCGCCTTTGGAAGTGTCCAACCAATACCTGCCGGTGCTTGGCAAGATTGCTCAGTTCGCGAAGGAATCGGACGTGCCGGCGCGCTTGGCGAAGCTGCAGACGCCGGCGGAATTCCTTGCCCTACTGGAAGAGAAAAACATCTAGGTACAACGCGCCTCGCCTTCCTTTGCGGCGGGGGCGAGAGGAGTCGATCCCCCGTAGACCGCGCAGGTGCGCGTCGTCGTCGTATGACTCACCGTCGCCGTCCATCCATCAGCAGTCAGGTTGATCGTCGGACCCAGCACGCCCGTGCTGGTGCGGTACATCGTGCCGAGGTTCGTCGTGTACTTGATCGAATCCGCGAAGTACGACTCCTCGGCGGTCACGAGGTTCCGCAAGTCAGACTTCATCGACGTGAGGTAGGCCTTTTCCTTCGTGTTCGCGAATTTGGGGATCGCGATCGATGCAAGGACCCCGATGATCACGACAACGATCAGCAGCTCGATGAGGGTGAAGCCTGTTCGGTGCATACTGACTTCCTTCGGTGACGCCTGCTCAGTGGGGCGCACTAGGGATTGTAACTCCGCTTGTATCCGCTCGCGAGCGGAGCCTCGCCACCGCGGCGGTGTCGCCGGCCCCCAGGTAGGCTTCCCGGAGTGCGTCCCAGGCGGGCGGTAACGCGCTGTCCACCGCTACGGCGGCGCGAAGCTGCCGGATTGCCGGTTGCCAGAGCTTGGCACTGATGTAGAAACGGCCGAGATCCAGGCGCGGACCCGCGATCCCGGGTGCGAGTGCAATCGATTGCAGGAGATACTGCTCGCCCGTCCCCCACCGCCCCGCCGCGAACTCGTCCTTGCCTTCGAGCCAGAGCGTTCGATACGAGCGCGGCGCGTCGCGCTTGAGCGCCTGGTATTGCCGCTCGTCGTCGTGCCAGGCCGGAATGCGGGCGATGCTGCGCCCGGCACCGAGGAGCACCACGACGCCGACCACAATCGCGCGGGCTCGCGGCGACCAAGGCGCTGCGACGGCCGCCGACGCGAGCGCGAACGCGATCCCGAACGATGGGAGATACAGCGTGCGCTCGGCGATGAGCAACTCCATCGGCACTACGATGTTGGCCACGGGCGACACGGTGATGACAAACCACGCCAACCCGATGGCGATCCCCGGGACAGTCCGACGCGTGCGCCACGCCACGTACCCCAATGCCGCCCAGACGAGGGCGCCGAGCAGATGCCCCGCGGTGAAACCGGTGGCAACCGTCAATTCGCCCGGGGAATAGTCGGCCGAGAGGTGGGCCGGAAACAGCAAGAGGCGCCACCACTCGACCGAGATTGGGAGCATCGCGGACGTGCGCTGGACGATTCCTAACCCTTCCATTCCCACAGCGATGCCACCTGCGTAGAACACGCCGTGCGCGTTGACCAGAGCATGGACGACGAAGTAGCCGACGATGGGCACGGCGGCGGCAACGACCGGTCGCCACGCGCGGCGCCAGTCCAGCTGTTTGGCGATGAAGACGAGCACCACCGTAGCCGGCAGCGTCGCGACGAGTTCCTTGGATGCCATGCCAAGCGCCGCGGCCAGCGCGACACCGATCAGATAGATCGGGCGCTGGTCCGCGCGGAGTGCGCACAGCAGGGCCGCCGCATAGCCGGCCGCCGCCATCAACTCGGCCCGCCCCACGACGTTGGCCACTGCCTCCACATGGACTGGGTGCACGGCGAACAGGAGACCGGTGATGAGGCCGGTCAGCGGGCCGGCCAGCTCGCAGGCGAGCAGCGTGAGCAGAGCCGTGGCGATAGCCCCCCAGATCACGTTGTCGACGTGGAACCAGTGCGGGCTCTCTGAAATGCGATAGTCGAGCGCGAAGGACGTCAGTACCGCGGGCCGCCACATCGAGCCGCCGAACGTGGCCGGCCAATACGGCTCGACCAATACGGCGACGATCGACGGAGGATTGCGCAGGAACGGCCGTTCCGCGATGACCCAGCGGTCGTCGGCGACGAACTCGTTGCGAATCGATGGTGCCGCGACCGCGGCGGCGGCAAGACCTGCAAACAGGACCGCTTGTCGAGTCGTTACTCCCACTCGATCGTAGCCGGTGGCTTGGAGCTCACGTCGTACGCGACGCGATTCACCCCGCGCACTTCGTTGATGATGCGATTGGAGATCCGGCCCAGCACGTCGTGCGGAAACGGGAACCAGTCGGCGGTCATGCCGTCGCGGCTCGTTACCGCGCGGAGCGCCACGACGTGCTCGTAGGTCCGTCCGTCGCCCATCACGCCCACCGACTTGATGGGGAGCAGCACCGCGAACGCCTGCCAGATCTGGTCGTACAGCCCGGCCGCGCGGATCTCGTCCAGGTAGATCGCGTCCACGCGGCGCAGCAGGTCGAGCCGCTCCTCATTGACGGGCCCCAGGACGCGAATGGCGAGCCCCGGACCAGGGAACGGGTGTCTCCCGACGATCTCATCGGGCAACCCGAGCTCGCGGCCCACCTGACGCACCTCGTCCTTGAACAGCTCGCGCAGCGGCTCGATGAGCTTCCACGGCAGGTTGGGACGCAGCCCGCCGACATTGTGATGCGTCTTGATCGTCGCCGATGGGCCACCCTTGGGTGACGACGACTCGATGACGTCGGGATACAGGGTCCCCTGCACCAGGAAGCCGACGTCCCCCTCGACGTGCCCAGCCGCGTCCTCAAACACGTCGATGAACGTGTGGCCAATGCGGCGGCGTTTCTCCTCGGGATCTTCGATGTCCTTCAGCTCTTTCAAAAAGCGATGCGTCGCGTCCACCACGCGGAGATCCATGCCAAGGTGCGCGCGGAAAGTCTGCTCGACCTGTTCGCGCTCACCGCGGCGCAGCAATCCGTGGTCGACGAATACACAGGTGAGGCGATCGCCGATGGCCCGGTGCACCAGTGCGGCAGCGACCGCCGAGTCGACGCCGCCCGACAGGCCGCAAATGGCGCGCCCATTCGGGCCAACCAGGTCACGGATCCGGCCGACTTCGTGATCGATGAAGTGCCCGGGCGTCCAGTCCGGGACACAGCCGCAGATATCGAAGAGAAAGTTGTGCAGGATCTCGCCGCCGCGCGGCGTATGGGCAACCTCCGGGTGGAACAACACGCCGTAGATCGGTTTCTGCTCGTGCTGCATTCCGGCGACGGGCGCGTTGGCGCTCGTGGCCGTGACGCGGAAATGCGGCGGCGGCTCGTCAAGGCGGTCGCCATGACTCGCCCAAACGATTGCCGTCGCGCGCGGCTCGAACCCGGCGAACAGTCCCTTGTTTTCGCGAATCGCGATCTCGGCGCGGCCGTACTCCCGTTCACTCGAGGGCACGACCTTGCCGCCGGCCAGCCGGGCGATCAGCTGCATCCCGTAACAAATGCCGAGGAGCGGGACACCGAGGTCCAGAATCGCGGGATCGGCGGTCGGTGCACCCTCATCGAACACCGAATTCGGGCCGCCGGAGAGAATGATGCCCTTGGGGTCGAAGGTGCGGATAAAGGCGAGGTCCAATCCCTTGCTTGCGGGGTGAATCTCGCAGTAGACGCTCGCTTCGCGGATCCGCCGCGCGATCAGCTGCGTGAACTGCGACCCGTAGTCGAGGATCAGGATGCGGTTCACGCCTTGTACCAGGTGGTCGGCTCGGCGGTCTCACCGCGGATGAGATCATCGAGCGTTTCGCGCTGGCGCGCCACGTAGTAGCGGTCGCCATCGACCATGACCTCGGGCGCCCGCGGCCGCTGATTGTAGGTCGAGCTCATGACGAACCCGTAGGCGCCGGTGCCGAGCACGGCGAGCACTTCGCCGGGTCCGACGGCCGCGAGCTTGCGGTCGAGCGCCAGGAAGTCACCGGTCTCGCAAATCGGCCCAACGACGTCGACGATCTCTTCGGGTCGCTTGCCGTCGCGCAGTGGCAGGATCTCATGATGCGCATTGTAGTGACTGGGCCGGACGAAGTCGGACATCCCGGCGTCCACGATCACGTATTCCTTGCCGCCGGCGTGCTTGCGGTACAACACCCGAGTGAGCAAGACACCAGCGTTGGCGACCAGGTACCGGCCCGGCTCACACAGCAGGCCCAGACCCGCCGCGGCGACCGCCGGGACGACCGCCTCCCCGAACGCTTTTGGCGTAGGGGCCTTCTCGTTGTGATAGCGCACGCCTAAGCCACCACCGACGTCGAGCGCCTCCAGCGTGGTGATGCCGGAGGCGCGAATTGCCGTGACGAGCTCGATCAGCTTGATCGCGCCGCGGTGGTAGGGCGCGACATCGGTGATCTGCGAGCCGATGTGCATTGCCAGCCCGCGCAGCACGAGCCGCGGCTCGGCGGCAATCCGCTTGGCGACCGTGACGACTTCGTCGAACGGAATGCCGAACTTCGCCGTCTTCTCGCCGGTCTTCGTGTACGGATGGCTGTCGATCGCGACGTCCGGATTGACGCGAATTCCGACGCGCGCTGTTGTCTTGATTTCGTTGGCGACGGTCGTCAGGGTCGCCAGCTCGCTGGTGGACTCGATATTGATGAAGCCGACGCCGGCGCGAATCGCTTCTTCGATCTCCGCCGTCGTTTTTCCCACTCCAGAGAAGACGATGCCGTCCGGGTCGAACCCGGCGATCCGCGCGCGCCGCAGCTCGCCGACCGACACGATGTCCGCGCCTGCGCCGAGCTGTTTCAGGACCCGCAGGACGCCGAGGTTGCCGTTGGCTTTGACGGAGTAACAGATGCGATGCCGGATGCCGTGGAGCGCGTCGTCGAGCGCGTTGTACTGCGCGCGGATCAGATTGGCACTGTAGACGTAGGCTGGCGTCCCGATGCGATCTGCGATTGCCTGGAGCAATCCCGGATCGAATCCTAGTACGCCTGCGCCCACACGGCCTCCGCGATGCTGGGTGCATCGCACCACATGCAGGTCTTCGGCGCCTCCTTGCTGCGAAACTCGGGATCGGGGAGGACCCGAATCGTGGCGTTGGTCTGCTGCTTGATCTCCGCTTCGCAGCCAGGGTCGCCGCAGAACCCGGCGTAGACGAATCCGCCGTTGCCCTTCATGAACTCGAGAAACTGCGCTTTCGTGGCACCGCGGATCGAGTTCTGCTCGCGCCGCTCGCGCGCGGCGGCGAGCAGGGACGCCTGGATCTCGTCGAGCGCGCTCGTGACCGAGTCCGTCACCCCCTGCAGAGGCACGGGTCCCTTGCCGCCGGTTCGCCGGGCCAGAATCACCTGGCCGCTGGCGAGATCGCGTGGACCGATTTCGAGCCGGACGGGCACTCCCAGCGCTTCCCACTCGAAGTACTTGGCACCGGGCTTCATCGTGTCGCGGAGGTCAAGCTCCACACGGAGTCCGGCCTTTTCGAGATCCGTTTTCACCTGAGACCCGACACCTGACACCTGTCCTCGCTCATCGTCAGTTTTCCAGATAGGGACGATT
>JBGQKD010000061.1:0-9397 GCA_041499375.1 Gemmatimonadota bacterium | reverse complement strand
GTTGGCGGCGTTGGACAAGAGCATCCCGGTGCCGAAGCGGGAGGTGGAGAAGCCGTTCCTGATGCCGATCGAGGACGTGTTCTCGATCACGGGCCGGGGCACGGTGGCGACGGGCCGGATCGAGCGGGGCCGGGTCAAGGTGGGCGAGGAGCTCCAGCTGGTGGGGTTCAACGCCGAGAAGAAGACCACGGTGACCGGGGTGGAGATGTTCCGCAAGCTGCTGGATGACGGGCAGGCGGGGGACAACGTGGGGCTGCTGCTGCGGGGCGTGGAGAAGCACGAGGTGGAGCGGGGGATGGTGCTGGCGAAGCCGGGCTCGATCACGCCGCACACGCAGTTCGAGTCGGAAGTGTACGTGCTGACGAAGGATGAAGGGGGCCGGCACACGCCGTTTTTCAAGGGATATCGGCCGCAGTTTTACTTCCGGACGACGGATGTGACGGGGGCGGTGGAGCTGCCGGCGGGGGTGGAGATGGTGATGCCGGGGGACAACACGAAGATGACGATCGAGCTGATCACGCCGATCGCGATGGAAGAGCAGCTGCGGTTTGCGATTCGTGAAGGTGGGCGGACCGTGGGCGCTGGTGTGGTCACGAAGATTCTGAAATAAGAGAATGTGAATGCCTAGAGAGAACATCATCATGGAGTGCACCGTCTGCAAAAGCCGGAACTACTTCACCACGAAGAACCGGCGGAAGCATCCCGAACGGGCGGAGTGGAAGAAGTTCTGCCCGCGGTGCAATAAGCAGCAGGCGCACAAGGAATCGAAGTAATGGCGACGGAGGTCATGACGGGGGGGGGCGGCGCGAGAAGCCCCGACGTTCGTCCGCGTGGTCGCATCGCTCGGTTCATTCAGTTCCTGCGCGAGGTGCGCAACGAGCTGCGCAAAGTCACGTGGCCGACCTTCGATGAGCTGAAAAAGGCGACGACCGTGATCGTCATTTTCGTCTCGGTGCTGGGCATCGCGATCGGGCTGATGGACTCGTTCTTCCAGTTCGTGTTCGTGAAACTGGTGGCGAGACTGTTCTAATGCCTGACCTGCGTTGGTACGCGATTCAGACGACGGCGGGGCATGAGAACAAGGTCCGCAACTTGATCGCGCGCCGGATCAGCGAGGATACTCGGCCCGAGGCGGAGAAGCCGATCCGCCAGGCCCTGGTCCCCACGCAAGAAGTCGTGGAGATCAAGAACGGCAAGAAGGTAAACGTCGAGCGGAAGATCTACCCGGGCTACGTGCTCGTGGAGATGGACCTGAATCAGGAGACCATCCACACGATCAACGGCATCCAGGGCGTGATCAAGTTTGTGGGAACCGGACGCCTGCCGATGCCGCTGCGCCCGGACGAGGTCAACCGGCTGCTCGGCGTCGAAGAGGCGATCAAGGAAGAGGAGCCGGCGGAAGCGATTCCGTTCCTCGTCGGTCAGGTCGTGGAGATCACGGAAGGGCCGTTCTCGGATTTCAGCGGGACGGTGCAGGAAGTGCTGCCGGACAAGGGCAAGGTTCGCGTTTCGGTCGCGTTGTTTGGAAGACCGACATCAGTGGAGTTGGATTACTTGCAGCTCAAGGCTCACTGACCACGGAATGCGTGGGAGTCCGCCGTTAGCGGACGACAATAGAGGAAAGCATGGCCAAGCCAATCACCGCAGTCGTGAAGTTGCAGGTGCCGGCCGGGCAGGCGACGCCTGCTCCCCCGGTGGGCACGGCGCTCGGCCCCCACGGCGTCAACATCATGGAATTCGTAAAGCAGTTCAACGCGAAAACCGGAAGCGCCGCCGGCATGGTCACGCCCGTCGTGGTGACGATCTACAAGGACCGCACCTTCACGTTTGTGACCAAGACCCCGCCCGCAGCGGTCTTGCTCAAGAAGGAAGCGGGCATCGAAAAGGGCTCGGCGACCTCCAACCGGGAGAAGGTCGGCAAGGTGACGCGCGCCCAACTCAAGAAGATCGCGGAGCTGAAGATGCAGGACCTGAACGCGACCGATCTCGAAGGCGCGATCAACATGATCGCGGGCACGGCGCGTTCCATGGGTCTGGTGGTGGAGGGCTGATGCGCACGCACGGCAAGAAATACCGGGCTGCCGTTGCCACGATCGAGCCGCGCAAGCTGTACGCGCCCGCGCTCGCCGTCGAACAGGTGAAGCAGACGGCCTATGCGAAATTCGACGAGTCGGTGGACGTCGCGGTGCGGCTGGGCGTCGATCCCAAACACGCCGACCAGATCGTGCGCGGCACGGTTTCCATGCCCCACGGCACGGGGAAGACAGTCCGTGTGCTGGTGATCGCGCAGGGTGAGAAGATCAAGGAAGCCGAAGCGGCCGGCGCCGACTTCGTGGGCGTCGAGTACGTGCAGAAGATCAAGGAAGGCTGGATGGACACCGACGTCATCGTGGCCACGCCCGACGTGATGGGGCAGCTGGGCGCGCTCGGAAAGATCCTCGGGCCGCGCGGGCTGATGCCGAACCCGAAGGCGGGCACCGTCACGATGGACGTGACCAAAGCGGTGAAGGAGCTGAAGGCGGGCAAGATCGAGTTCCGCGTGGACAAGAGCGGCATCGTGCACGCGCCGATCGGGAAGAAGTCGTTCGCGGCCCAGCAGCTCGCCGACAATCTGCAGGCCTTCATGGATGCGATCGTCAAGGCGAAGCCGTCGGCCGCGAAGGGTCATTACATCCGTTCGGTGACGGTCTCGAGCACGATGGGACCGGGCGTGCGGGTCGATACGGCGGGGTATCACGTATGAACCGCACCAAAGCGCAGAAACAGGAGATGGTCACGACGTTGGCGACCCAGGTCGCCAAGTCGCAGACGATCTACGTCACCGATTTCACGGGCCTCAATGTGGCCCACATCACGGATCTGCGCCGCCGCCTCCGCGCGGTCGGCGTCGAGTACGTAGTGGTCAAGAACACGCTGGCGCGCCGTGCGCTGAGCGAGAAGCAGCTGAAGGACGGCGGACTCGAAGCGTTCCTCGCCGGTCCGACGGCGCTGGTGTTGGCGGGCGCGGATCCGGTCGGCGCCGCGAAGGTGCTGACCGACTTCGCCAGGGAATTCGAGAAGCCGTCGATCAAGGTCGGGCTGGTCGAAGGCAAGCCGGTCACGCAGGCGCAGGTGAAATCGCTGGCCGCGTTGCCGTCGAAGACGCAGCTCCTGGCGCAGCTGGGTGGAGCACTGCAGGCGCCCATGGCGGGATTTTTGGGAGTGCTGAACGGACTTCTGTATTCAATGGTGGGTGCCCTCGAGGCGCTAAAAACTAAACGGGCAGGAGAACAGTAATGGCGACCCAAACGATGAGTAAGGACGACATCCTCGAAGCCATCGGCAACATGTCGGTGTTCGAGCTGGCGGAGCTGATCGACGCCTTCAAGGAGAAGTTCGGCGTCACGATCGCCGCGCCGGCGGCGGCACCCGCGGGTGGCGCGGCAGGCGGTGGCGCCGCCGCGGCGCCGGCGGTCGAGGAGAAGACGGAGTTCACGGTCGTGCTGAAGTCGGGCGGCGAGAAGAAGATCCAGGTGATCAAGGAGATTCGCGCGATCACCAGCCTAGGGTTGAAGGAGGCGAAGGATCTCGTCGAAGGCGCGCCGGGAACGGTGAAAGAGGGCGTGAACAAGCAGGAAGCCGAGGAAATCAAGAAGAAGCTCGAAGCGCAGGGCGCTGTCGTCGAACTGAAGTAGCCTCGAGTGGGCTCTGGGCCACGGGGGTCCAGAGCATTGCCCGAGTCTCGCTTCGGTTCTACGACATGCGCGGATTAACTACAACCTGCTCGCTTTTCCGAGCCCTAGGATCCGCCCCCGCACTGCAGCCGGGTACGGGGGTGGCGGGGCCTTTTGCGTTACTTGAGGGTTCGAATGACCACTAAGACGTTACCGATTCTTTCGTTCGCAAAACTGGAGACGGGGATGCCGATGCCCCATCTCCTCGACATTCAGACGCGCGCCTTCCAGTCGCTCCTGCAGCCGGACGGCAAGGACGGCGCGCGCGCCGACGTCGGGCTGGAACGGGTCTTCAAGGATCTGTTTCCGATTCAGGACGTCAACGGCAACTACTCGCTCGAGTTCGTGAAGTACGCGCTCGGGGAGCCGAAGTACACGGTCGAGGAGTGCATCGAGCGCGACATGACGTACTCGGTGCCGCTCAAGGCGACGCTGCAGCTCGTCGTGATGGAGGAGGTGGGCGAGGTCACGAAGACCAAGCGCCCCAAGAACATCATCGAGAAGGAAGTCTATCTCGGCGAGCTCCCGATCCTCACGCCGCTCGGTACGTTCGTCATCAACGGCGCGGAGCGCGTCATCGTGTCGCAGCTGCATCGCTCGCCCGGCGTGGTGTTCGAGGAGAGCATCCACCCGAACGGCCAGCGCCTCTTCTCGGCGCGCATCATCCCGTTCCGGGGCTCGTGGGTCGAGTTCACGGTCGACATTCACGACGTGATCTACGTCCACATCGACAAGAAGAAGAAATTCCCGGCGACCGCGCTGCTGCGCGCCTTTGGCTACGGCACCAACGCCGACATCCTGAAGCTGTTCTATGCGGTGAAGGAGATCGACATCACCGGCAAGCTCGAGGGCCGCGCGCAGAAGCGCGAGGTGCTCGGCACGCTGCTGGCGGCCGACGTGCCCGATCCCGAGAACAAGAAGGGCGAGCCGCTGGCGCGCGTGGGCGACGAGCTGGTGCTGGAGCGCTTCAACGCGTTCCGCCGCGCCGGCATCACGTCGGTCAAAGTGTTCGCGGGCTACACGTCGCTCGATCTGCGCGAGGATGCCCAGCCGACGACCACGCAGCAGACGCCGACCAAGTACGTGCTGGCGTTCGACGTCGCCGATCCCGACGGAGAAGTCGTCGGCGAGGCGGGCCGCGAGCTGTCGGACACGCTGCGCAAGAAGCTGCTCAAAGCCGGTGTGACGAAGGTGGAGGTGCTCCTGCCTCCCGGCCGGAGCGAATCGCCGCTGATCAAGAACACCCTCGCCAAGGATCCGACGCACGCCGAAGCGGAGGCGCTGGCGCAGATCTACACGCTGCTGCGTCCCGGCGAGGCGCCGAACATCGAGACGGCGCGCGAAGCGCTGAAGCGGCTGTTCTTCCATCCCAAGCGCTATGACCTGGGACGTGTGGGTCGCTACAAGATCAACCAGCGCCTCAAGGTGAACGAGGCGAAGGACAACACTGTCCTCACCGAGAACGACTTCATCGCGATCATTCGCTACCTGATCGAGCTGTCCGAGGGCCGCGGCTACACCGACGACATCGACCACCTCGGCAATCGCCGAGTGCGCTCGGTCGGCGAGCTGATCGCCAACCAGTTCTCGGTCGGTCTCTCGCGTATGGCCCGCTTGATCAAGGAGCGGATGAGCATCAACAACGATCCCGAGCGGATCACGCTCGACGATCTGGTCAATGCGCGCACCGTGAGCGCCGTCATCCAGGCGTTCTTCGGCAGCTCGCAGCTGTCGCAGTTCATGGATCAGACCAATCCGCTCGCCGAGCTGACGCACAAGCGCCGCCTGTCGGCGCTCGGTCCGGGCGGGCTCACGCGCGAGCGCGCGGGCTTCGAGGTGCGCGACGTGCACTACAGCCAGTACGGCCGCATGTGCCCGATCGAGACGCCCGAAGGTCCGAACATCGGCCTGATCACGAGCCTCTCGTGCTACGCGCGCGTGAACGATCTCGGCTTCATCGAGACGCCGTACCGCGTCGTGAAGGACGGCAAGGTCACGGACGAGACGCGCTGGCTGTCGGCGTCCGAGGAAGAGGACTACGCGGTGGCGCAGGCCAACGCGCACCTCACGCCGGACGGCCGGTTCGCCGACGAGCTGGTGCTGTGCCGCAAGCGAGACGACTACCCGCTGCTGCCGCCCAACAAGATCGACTTCATGGACGTGGCGCCGGAGCAGCTCGTGTCGATCGCCGCGGCCCTGATTCCGTTCCTGGAGCACGACGACGCGAACCGCGCGTTGATGGGCTCGAACATGCAGCGGCAGTCGGTGCCGCTCCTCTTCCCGCAGGCGCCGCTGGTGGGCACCGGGCTCGAGGAGAAAGTGGCGCGCGACTCCGGGGCGGTCGTCATCGCCCGCCGCGGCGGCGTGGTCACGCGCGTCACGGCCGATGAGATCATCATCGACGCCGGCGACGACGACACCAAGCCCGGCGACGGGAACGGCGATCATCCGCTGGCGCGGCTCAAGCAGCACGACCGCTTCCGCCTGAAGAAGTTCTGGCGGACAAACCAGGACACCGCCATCAATCAGCGGCCGCTCGTGCACATGGGCCAGAAGGTGAAGGCGGGGCAGATCGTCGCGGACGGCGCGGGCACGGAGCGCGGGGATCTCGCGCTCGGCGCCAACGTCACCGTGGCGTTCATGCCGTGGTACGGCCACAACTTCGAAGACGCGATCGTGCTCTCCGAGCGCCTCGTGAAGGACGACGTCTATTCGTCGATTCACATCCAAGAGCTCGAGCTGCACGTCCGCGACACCAAGCGCGGCCGTGAGGAGATCACGCGCGAAATTCCGAACGTCGCCGAGGAGTCGCTGGTGGACCTCGACGAGCGCGGCATCGTACGGATCGGCGCCCATGTGAAGGCGGGCGACATCCTGGTCGGCAAGATCACGCCGAAAGGCGAGACGGAGCTCTCGCCCGAAGAGAAGCTGCTCACCGCGATCTTCGGCGAAAAGGCGAAAGACGTGAAGGACTCGTCGCTGAAGGTGCCGCCGGGGATGGAAGGCGTCGTCATCGACGTCAAGATCTTCTCGCGCATCGAAGACCAGGTCGTCGAGAAGGACCGCGGCGAGCGCATCGGTGAAGTGCGCCGGCTCGAGGCGGAAGAGAAGGCCCGCATCTCCGAGGCGATGTTCGCCGAGATGCAGGAGCTGCTGGCGAATCAGGAAGTCGGTCTCATGCTGAAGGCGGGCACGGTCGAAGAGTATCTGCCGGCCGGCACCAAGCTCTCCAAACAGCAGTTGAGCGAGATCAACTTTGCCGATATCGACCTGAAGACGCTGCGCGTCGCCAACAAGTCGGTGAACGAGAAGGTTCGCGCCGTGCTCGACGCGGCCAGCGCCGAGCGCGCCAAGATCGAAGAGAAGTCGGAAGACCAGATCGACAAGATCCTGCAGCCGGACGAGCTGCCGCCGGGCGTCATCCAGCTGGTGAAGGTCTACGTCGCCGAGAAGCGGAAGATCTCGGTCGGCGACAAGATGGCGGGTCGCCACGGCAACAAGGGCATCATCGCGCGGATCGTCCCGGAGGAGGATATGCCGTTCCTCCCCAACGGGACGCCGGTGGACATCGTGCTCAACCCGCTGGGTGTACCGAGCCGTATGAACGTCGGCCAGATCCTCGAGACGCACCTCGGCTGGGCGGCGAACCTGCTGGGCTTCGACGCCAAGACGCCCGTCTTCCAGGGCGCGGACGAAACGGAGATCGGCGTGCTGCTGCGCCTCGCCGGCTTGTCGTGGGCGGCGGACGCGATGCGGCTGGAGGTGCGTCCACCTGCGCTCGACTCCGAGCAGGTGCTGCAGATCGTGTCCGATCTGCGGCGGCTGCCGGCGACCAACGGGAGTCGTCCTGACATCGGGACGGCCGGCGTGGACCTGCTCGGCGGGCGCAGCGTCTCGGCGGAAACACGCGAGCTGCATCGTCAGCTGGTGGACTTCCTGAAGTTCGCCGGGAAGGAGCTGGCGGAGCGTGAGCTCGCGCAGCTCCGGATCGAGCAGGAAGTGCATGCGGCGAAACTCGAAGCAGCGGATGCCAGCAACCTGTCCGCCGCGGAGAAGGCCGCGCTCAAGGCGGGATTGAAGGAAATCGAAAAGGCGCTGGCCAAGGACAAGCCGGCCGAGGTGCTCGAGGCGATGGGACGTCCCGCGCTCGCGGCGCTGTTCGGCGCGAAGTCCGAAGCCGACGTGGATGCCGCGGCGGACGAACTGCTGGTGGCAGCGGGGTTGTCGCCGGTCGGCAAGTGCCGGTTGCGCGACGGCCGCACGGGCGAGCTGTTCGAGTCCGATGTAACCGTCGGCTCGATCTACATGATGAAGCTGTCGCACCTCGTGGACGACAAGATCCACGCGCGCTCCATCGGCCCGTACTCGCTGGTGACGCAGCAGCCGCTCGCCGGCAAGGCGCAGTTCGGCGGCCAGCGGTTCGGAGAAATGGAAGTATGGGCGCTGGAAGCGTACGGCGCCGCGCACACGCTGCAAGAGATCCTGACGGTCAAGTCGGACGACGTGAACGGACGCAGCCGCGTGTACGAGGCGATCGTGAAGGGGCAGAACCTGCCGAAGCCCGGGATTCCGGAGTCCTTCAATGTGCTGGTGAAGGAGCTTCAGGCGCTCGGATTGAAGGTGACGCTCGGCACTACTGAAGACGTGGAGGAATAGTGATCGATTTCCGAAGCGGTCACGAGCCCAAGAGCTCGAGCTTTGACTATATCCAGATCCGGATCGCCTCCCCCGAGGAGATCCGCGGTCCCAAGGACTCCAAGGAGCGCGAGCGCCTGGAGCTCCAGGGGCAGCGCACGTGGTGGTCGTGGGGCGAAGTCACCAAGCCCGAGACCATCAACTACCGCTCCTTCAAGCCGGAACGCGATGGGCTGTTCTGCGAGCGCATCTTCGGCCCGGTGAAGGACTGGGAGTGCCACTGCGGCAAGTACAAGCGGATCCGCTATCGCGGCGTGATCTGCGACCGGTGCGGCGTCGAGGTGACGCTATCCAAGGTGCGGCGCGAGCGCATGGGCCACATCGAGCTCGCGGTGCCGGTGGCGCACATCTGGTTCTTCAAGACGCTCCCGTCGCCGATGGGCAACCTGCTCGACATGACGCTGCGCGATCTCGAGCGCGTCATCTACTATACGAATTACGTGGTGATCGAGCCGGGCGAGCAGGAAGTGCAGGAGCGCGAGCTGCTCGATGAGGATCGCTTCCTTGAGCTGCGCAACAAGGCGAAGACCGAGGGCGACACGGCATTCCGCGCCGACATCGGCGCGCCGGCCATTCGCTCGCTGCTCGAGCGGATCAACGTCGACAAGCTCGCCGACGAATTGCGCGACACCGTGGCGAACGAGACGAGCCAGCATCGCAAGAAGCAGATGCTGAAGCGGCTCAAGATCGTGGACGCGATGCGCAACTCCGGCAATGCCGGCGAGCAGCGCAACGATCCGCGCTGGATGATTCTCGACGTCGTGCCGGTGATTCCGCCCGACCTGCGGCCGCTGGTGCCGCTCGATGGCGGGCGCTTCGCCACGTCGGACCTGAACGATCTGTACCGGCGGGTGATCAACCGGAACAACCGGCTGCAGAAGCTGATCCTGCACCGCGCGCCGGAGGTCATTCTCCGCAACGAGAAGCGGATGCTGCAGGAAGCGGTGGACGCGCTGTTCGACAACGGCCGCCGCTCCAAGGCGATTCGG
>JBGQKD010000060.1:0-9745 GCA_041499375.1 Gemmatimonadota bacterium | reverse complement strand
TGATGTTCGACTCCGGCAGCCGCGGCTCGCGCGACCAGATCCGGCAGCTCGCCGGGATGCGCGGGCTGATGGCGAAGCCGCAGAAGAAGCTCACGGGCGGCATCGGCGAAATCATCGAGAGCCCGATCAAATCGAACTTCCGCGAGGGGTTGTCGGTGCTCGAGTACTTCATCTCGACGCACGGCGCGCGAAAGGGTCTCGCCGACACGGCGCTCAAGACGGCCGACGCGGGTTATTTGACGCGCCGGCTGGTCGACGTCGCGCAAGACGTGACCATCACGGAAGAAGATTGCGGCACGATCCTCGGCCTCGAGATGTCGGCGTTGAAAGAGGGCGAAGACATCATCGAGCCGTTGCGAGAGCGCGTCGTGGGATGCGTGGCGCTCGACGAGGTGATGGATCCGCACGAGCTCGACGAAGACAGCCGGCCCAGGGTGCTGGTCGAAGCGGGCAAGCTGATCCTAGAGGAGACCTCGCAGGCCATCGAGGATGCGGGCATCGAAACGGTGAAGATCCGCTCGGTCTTGACGTGCGAGGCGAAGCGCGGCGTCTGCCGTATGTGCTACGGCCGCAACCTCGCCACGATGGACATGGTGGACCTCGGCGAGGCGGTCGGCATTCTGGCCGCGCAGTCGATCGGCGAGCCGGGGACGCAGCTGACGCTGCGGACCTTCCACATCGGCGGCACGGCGGCGCGTATCGCCGAGCAGACGGTGCGGAAGACGAAGGTCGAAGGCGTCATCGAGCACGGCGACCGGCTGACGTTCGTAGAGACGCCGGAAGGCCAGCGTGTGGTGACGAGCTACGAGGGCGAGCTGATTCTCAAGGCGGCGCCCCACGGTGGGACGTCGGGCACGGCTGCCAGCAAGCTGGCCGTGCACTCACGCTTCCAGGTGCCGCTCGGCGCCACGCTGATGGTCGACGACGCCCAGCAGGTGGCGAAAGACGGCATCCTGTTCACGTGGGATCCGTACACCAACCCGATCATGACGGACGTCGGGGGGCTGGTGCGGTTCGTGGACATCGTCGATGACGAGACGGTGCGCGAGGAGCTGGACGAGATCACCGGCCGGCGCCAGCGCGTGATCATCGAAGATCGGGAGAAGAAGCTGCACCCGCACATCGAGGTCGTCCAGAAGAAGGGCGACAAAGAGAAGCGGCTCCGCGACTTCGTGATTCCCGAAGGCGCGCAGCTGATGATCGAGGATGGTCAGGAAGTGTATGCGGGCCAGGTGCTCGCCAAGGTGTCGCGTGAGGCGTACAAGACGCGCGACATCACGGGTGGCCTGCCGCGCGTCGCCGAGCTGTTCGAGGCGCGCCGGCCGAAGGACCCTGCCACGATTTCCGAAGTGGACGGCGTGGTGCGGTTCGGCGAGATCAAGCGCGGCAAGCGCGAGATCTGGGTGCATCCAGAAGAGGGCGAGGCGCAGCTGTACGAGGTGCCCGCCGGCAAGCACTTGCGCGTGCACGAAGGCGACCGGGTGCGGGCGGGCGACCGTCTCACCGAAGGTCCGGTGAATCCGCACGACATTCTGCGGATCAAGGGCCCGCGCGCCGTGCAGGAATATCTGTTGAACGAAGTGCAGGAGGTGTACCGGCTGCAGGGCGTGAAGATCAACGACAAGCACATCGGCGTGATCGTGCGGCAGATGCTGCAGAAGGTGAAGGTCGTCGAGCCGGGCGACACCGAGTTCCTGGAAGGCGAGAACGTGGACAAGCTCGTGTTCAGCGAGATCAACGAGCGCGCGGTCAAGAAGGGCGGCAAGCCTTCGACCCGCGAGCCGCTGTTGCTCGGCATCACGAAGGCGAGCTTGACGACGCAGTCGTTCATCTCGGCGGCGTCGTTCCAGGAGACCACGCGCGTGCTGACCGACGCGGCGATCCGTGGGGCCAAGGATGATCTCCTGGGTCTCAAGGAGAACATCATCATCGGGCATTTGATTCCGGCGGGTACCGGCATTTACCGGTATCACGACATCGAGATCGAGCCGCCGGAGGGCTTTACCCCTCCGACGCCGCCGGTTGAGGCGGCGCTGCCGGGTACTGCGCCGGCGCCGAGTCCGTTCCCGGAGGAAGTGGAAGCGGAGTAACGGAGGGGCGCATGGCCTGATGGGCAGATGGGCTCTAAAACGGCGCCCGGGAGCGATCCCGGGCGCTGCGTTTTTCTGCACCGCGGAGCGTGAAGCGGTAACGCGAGCGAGTTGTGTCAAAACAAACGGCGCCCGAGACTGCTCTCGAGCGCCGTCTTGTTCTTAGACCATCCGGCCGTCAGGCCGTCCGACGGTCTGTTACGGGACGGCTGCGCCGCCCGGACAGCTCATCGGCGCCGCAGCGCTAACTCGAGCCCGCGCGTCGCACTCCTGGCTGGGCAGCACGCTGGCCGTGGCCACGGTAAAGCCCGCCGTCACGTCCTGTGGCAGCGTGCCCAAAGCGGCCAGCCGGTTAAACCGGCGATAATCCGGCCACCGCTGGCCTTCCTGATAGAGCGACAGCGTGCGCTGGAGCAACAGCTCGGTCGTGAAGTCCGCAGGGTTCGCGGGAGCAGCAAATGCGACTGCCGCCGTGCCTCCCTTGGTGGCGCCGGATTGCGCCCGGACCGCGGCCAAATCGGCAATGGCGCCTGCGGTATTCCCCGTGAACCACTCCGCCTCCGCCCGAATCAACACCAGCTCCTCGTTGCGGATAATTGGAATCGACGTGGTGGTCGATCCATACGCGCAGGGACGATGCGACGAGCTTACGCCCACTTCCGACCGGGGGCTCGACGCCGGGCACGTGGAAATCTTGCGGCGATAGCGATCGTCCAACGCGACGCCCGCAATCGAGTCGATCAACGGGTGCACGTACTCATCACTGCCCACCGACCCCGTGAACGCGACGGTGTTCGGCGCGTCGCCCGCGGCGGTGGAATAGATGGTGTAAATGCCGTTGTCGCGATTCGTCGAGTCAAAACTGGCCGTGGCCGACACCCACGTGCCGCCAAGCGCGGTCAACGCGGTGGTATAACACGTCGTGCAGCCTAGGGAGCCGTGCTTGGCCTCCACGCGTGCCTTGATGGCGCGGTTGAACTGCGTAAACCCGGCCGGCGTGCTCGTCACGCCTACGCCGAACCCACTGTAGATCGGGAAATAGAACGTGGTGCCGGCCGCCGCCAGATCCGTTTGGGCCTCATCGAGCTTGGCGGAGATCCACGAGTAGACCGAGTCCTGACTGACGACCGGGAGGACATCATTGACGTTGTCGGTCATGTCCACCACGGCGCCAATCGCGCCGCGGGCTTCGATGACGTGCAGCATGTCCAGCGCGATGATCGTCTTCAGCACCCCCAGCGCCCCATGTTTCTCGGGGTCGGTGAGCGCGGTGGTGGCGTTGATAATCGCCATCGCTGCGTAGGCGTTGCGGTAATTGCCGTACCGCCCCGCCCACTGCGTGCCTGCGTCGAACGCCGTGTTCTGACGCCAGTCACGCAACGGGCCCGTCAGGAAACGGCCGTCGGTGATGAACATGTAATACGTCTCACGGCCGAAACTGCCGAAGGCGCGGATCTGGTCGGTTCGATTGACGCGATACGTGGACAGCACCCCGACGATCATGCGGCTCGTCGCCGCGCGCGGGTTGGACAGCGCCCCGCCGAGCGTCGGGTTGTTCGGATTGGTCAGATCCAGGTTGCAGCCAGCCAGCGTGACGGCGGCCACCGTCGCGAGGCTCGCAAGAATGCGGCGCATAGTGGTCCTCTCGAAGACAGTGGGTTGAGATCCGTTAGTGTCGGGTCGCATGGCTTACCACCCCACGTCCACGGATAGGAAGAACTGACGGTTCGACGGGAACGGCGCCAGATCGATGAACCGGTTCAGGTTCGTCGCCCCGAAGTTGTTGAACTCCGGATCGAAGCTCCAGTAGTTCGTGAGCTTGATCAGGTTGCGCGCCTGGAACGCAATCCGCAACGACCGCGCGTGGAAGTAGCGCAGCCACTGGTCGGGCGCTTCGTAGCTCAGCGCCACGTCGCGCAGGGTGACGTTGGTCGCGCTTTCGAGATAGGCGCGGACGTCGCTCCCACCGGCCCACGAGTTGTAGCGGAACGACCCCGCGGTGTAGGCGAGGGTGTCCTTGCCGTTGATGTACGTGGCGGGAATGTTGTTCAGATCCCAGCCGGTCCCGAAGTTACTCCGGGTGATAGGAGCGTCGTAATCGCGCGACGTGCCACCCTCGTCCCAGAGTGTGCGGGTCATGTCGGCGACATCGCCACCCTGCCGCCAATCGACGTTTGCCGACAGCGTCAGCCGCTTCCACCTGAATGAGCCCGAAAACGCCATTATGAAATCGGGATTCGCATCTCCGGCGATGGTGTCGCGGGTCGCCGCGATCAGACCCGGATTCGTGACCTCCGTGCCGATCGGCAGGATATTCCCGGCTGCGTCCAACGGCACGTTGCCCCAGATCCAGGTCGTCCGGCCGCCCGGGCTGATGAAGTTCCGCCCGAACGCGGCACCGAACGAACCCGGCGCCGGGAAGCGCGGCACGGTTGTCGGAAGATTCTCGATGGTCTGCTTGTTCTTCGAGAACGTGGCCCGGAAGCTCAGGTCCATGTCCCGGCGTTGCATCGCGGCCGCGCTCAGCGACGCCTCGATGCCCTGCGTGCGCAGCTGGCCGCCGTTGATCACGAGGTTCGTCAAGCCGCCGGACGGAATCGTGGCGGGCTGCAGCAGCAGATCCTTGATTGTCTTATTGTACCAGCTTCCCTCGAACTGGAGGCGCCGGTTGAGGAACTGCACATCAGTGCCCGCTTCATATTCGTTCGAGGTCTCCGGCGTGATTCCAGCATTCCCTCTGACGCCAGCCTGGACCAGTGTGGGCGTACCGCCGTACGTGTTTCCCGCGTTCAGCACGACGTCGCGGTCACCATAGCGTGGCCGGTTTCCGGTGCGGCCGAAGCCGCCGCGAATCTTGACTTCGTTGATCGCATCGCCGAGGTCGGTGAACCGGTAAGAACCGGAAATGTGTGGGAATACGTTCCGCTTGTTGCGATCACCATTCGCCGAAGAACGGTCGGCGCGGATTCCGCCGAGGATCGTCAGCCGCTGGTTGAGCGCCACGAACTGCTCATCGGCGAAGAACGCGTCGTCCTTGAAATTGTTAAGGACGTCCGACTCCTCGAGCACCGTGCCGCTGTTGGTCGTCTCCACGCCGGGCAACAGCCCGCGGGCCCGCGTCCGTGTCACGCGGACCGCCTGGGTCTCATAGTCGAACCCGGCGGTCGTCGTGAGCCCGATGTCGGTCGTGGGTTGGTAATTCCACGTTCCGTTCAGCACGAGATTGTAGTTGAAAACGTTGCCTTCGGACCGCACCGACCGTCCGGAGAAGCCGTCGCTCGCCACCGGGTTCTCGTACTGGAGGAACGAGGGGGAGAACAGATCACCGGAGATCTGCGCGCGGTCGAAGCCACCCGTGGCCGTCACTGAGACCTGGTGTTGTTCCTTGTTCAACGCGGACCAGGTGGTGCTGAGGTTACCGATCTGCCGGAAGGTGAGCTCGTTCAGCCGCAGAAAGCGGAAGGTCTCAAATGGATTGGAGACGGTGTTGCCGCCGCCGTTGAACGGATTCCGCACAAACGTCCCCGTCGCGTCCGTCGAGTCCAGATTGATCACGCCGGGTGTGTAGGCGAAGCAATAGATCGGCGACGTGCACGTGTTGTCGTTGTTCGACAGCCCACGGTTATTGCTGTTGCGTGTGACGTTGAGCCCGACGTTCACTTTGACTTTCCCGTCGGCCAACGATTGATCGATGTTGGTGCGCAGGGCGTACAGCCGGGCGCCGGTGTTGAGCGCCGTGCCCTCTTCATTCTTTCCCGTCAGGTTCACGAAGTACTGGGTCGCCGCCGAGCCACCGTTGAAGCTCCCCGTGACTTCATAAGACGGCTTGCCGGTGTTGTAGAACTCGGACTGATAATCGTGCGTGAACGGAATCGTCCCGCCAGGGTACAGCGCGTTCATGACCGCCGTATCCTGGGACGAGTTGCCATTCCCGTATGGCAACGACCAAACCTGGCGGCTGGTCGTGAATTGCCGCGTCCCCAAGAGGCGATACGCCGTGCTGCGGCCCAGGCGGCTGGTCAGATTGAACTGCGGGGCGCCACCGGTGCCTGCGCCGCGCTTCGTCCTGATGACCACCACGCCGTTCGTCGCACGCGAGCCATACATCGCCGTCGCGGCGGCGGACTTGAGCACTTCGACCGACGCGATCTCCTGCATGTTCAAGTCGGCGAGCCGGTTCACGAGCGCGTCCTGACTGCTCCCGATGCCTGCCGCCGTGGTGCGCGCGCCTGCGCCCGTCACCGAGTTGGCACCGTCGGACACGGCGTCGTTGGAGATGATCACGCCGTCCACGACGAAGAGCGGCTGGCCCGCGCCGAGAATCGACGTGATGCCGCGGATCTGCACCTGGCCGCCACCGCCTGGCGCGCCACTGTTCATCGAGATGATGGCGCCGGGGACCTTGCCCTGCAGCGCCTGTTCCAGCGCTTGCGCGGGAGCCCGGTTCAGCTCGTCACTCGTGACCTGAACCGGCGCCGTCGTAGCGTTGCGCCGCTCGATCGTGGTGGCCTGTCCGGTGACGACCACCGCCTCGAGCTTGAAGGGGTCTTCGTCGAGCCCGATGGTCACACTGGACTGCGACGCGGGCACCGCCACTTCCTTGCGCTGGAACCCGATCGCGCGAACCAGGAGCCGGACATCGGTGGTGCCGACGTTGATGGTGAAGTTTCCGTCGGCTCCCGACTGTGCGACGCCCCGGCCACCCATCTCGACGATGGTCGCGCCGAGGACGGGGGTCGCGCCTAACGTGCGCGTGACTTTGCCGGTCACCTGGCGGGCCGTCGCCTGGGCGCGGACGGTCGCCGGGATCAGGCACAAAGCCAAAAGCGCTGGTGCGAACACTAACGTTCTGCGCATGCCTTGCCTGCCTTTCTTGGATGGATGCTGCCGGTGGTACACGCTGCCGCGCTAATATGGAGGCCCTTCCGAGACCCCACAACTACGCGGTTTTTCATTGCGACGCCTTCAGTCTTGGCGTCCCACGCTTCGTCCAAATCAGAATCACGCCGCAACCGCTCCCGCGCCGCTGGAATTGCGGCGGGGCGCTGAAGAGGTTCGAGTAGACTTCGATGCCGAGGATCTCACTGGGAACGACTGGGACCGACTGCGTCTGGAGCCCCGGGGGTAACGGATAGAAGACGCCATCGATGAAATACATTGGCGGACAATAGTTGCCAATCGAAGCACTGTTGATCTCGCCTTGGCCACGTTGCAACTCGACGAGCATTCCCGTTCCGTTGGGCCGCAACTGCACGCCCGGGACCATGCGAAACAGCTCCTCGAACCGGAGTGCTCCGCTCGTGGCGATCGCGGTGGTGTCGAGAAAGTGCCCCTGCGCGGTGTGACTCCGCCGGGTGAACCCGACGTGCGCCAGGTAGGGCTCGTACATCCCCACCACCGTGACCGGCTCGAGCACCGCCACCGAGTCTCCGACGACGATATCCACCTGTTGTCCCGCGCTCTGTCGCACCGTGGTCTGCGCCCGGCCCGCCTGATACCCGAGCGCTCGGGCTTCCAGGATGCGCGAGCCCAGCGTAACGCTGTTGAGCGAGTAACGCCCGAACTCGTCGGCCTGCACCGACGCATCACTCCCGAGGACGACGATGGTTGCCCCCGGCACCAGCGAGCCGTTTCTGTTCCGCACGACGCCCTTGACGGATCCTGTGATCGGGGCGACCGCCAGCTCGATATTGGCGCGCGCGAACGCCCGCCCCGCCAAATCGACGATCACCATTCCCGCTGATCCGCCCTCCGCCTGACCCTGAATGACGAGTGCCACGTCGATGGGAAGGCCACACAGGAGCACGTGACCGGAGGCATCGGATTTCGCTTCGACGGTGCGTTGTGCGCTCCGAACTCCGGCGCCGCCGCCGATATCGTAGCTCGTCCAGTGCGCGCTGATCGTTGCGGCGGGCATCGGTTTTCCGTCCGCGGCATTATGAACCGCGCCGACCACACTTCCCGCTTGCCGCAACGGATCCTGCGGGCACAGCAGGTGATGTGCCTGCAGGGGACTGGGCGTCGCGAGCGCAACGGTATTGCCGTCCCCGGCCACGACGTCGACGGCGACGGGCGGCACCGACAAACCCGCCGAGTCGAGCATGGGATGGTAGACGGTCAGCACGTAGCGTCCGGGCGCGAGCGCGTTCAGCTCGAAGCGTCCCGCGGCGTCGCTCCGCGCCATCAGATTGGTGCCCTCAATCCAGATCTCGGCGCCCTCCAGCGGCCTCCCCGTGATCAAGCTGTCATAGACCACGCCACGCAGGATGCTGGACGGGGCCGGGCTTTGCGCGGCAACAGGCGCAGCCAATACCAAGCCGAGGCCACCGATGAGGATTAGACGCATCGTTCAGACAATGCTACCGCTCGGTACGGCACCTCTCAAGCAGCGGATCCCCGGATTGCAGGGGGTTGACCTAACTCAAACAATGCGTTTAGTTTCGCGGGCTTCGGAGCAGGTTTTTTTGGATTCATTTGCGAGGGGTATTTGCCGACCATCAACCAGCTCGTCCGGCACGGCCGCCGCGACGTGGAGAAGAAAGAAAAGGCGCCGCACCTGCGTGGCAACCCGCAAAAGCGGGGCGTGTGCACGCGCGTCTACACGACGACGCCGAAGAAGCCGAACTCCGCGCTGCGCAAAGTGGCCCGCGTCCGTCTGACGAATGGTTTCGAGGTGACGGCATACATCCCCGGTGAAGGGCATAATTTACAAGAACACTCCATCGTCATGATTCGCGGTGGCCGTGTGAAGGACCTGCCGGGCGTCCGCTATCACATCATTCGCGGCACGCTGGACGCCGCGGGCGTGAACGAGCGTAAGCAGTCGCGCTCCAAGTACGGCGCCAAGCGTCCCAAGGAGGCCGGGAAGTGAGTCGTCGCAAAACCGCTGTAAAGCGTCCGGTGCCGGCGGACCCGCGCTACGATAGCCAGACGGTGTCGAAGTTCTTGAACAATCTGATGGTCTGTGGCAAGAAATCGTTATCTGAGCGGATTTTCTATCAGGCGATGGACATGATCGAGCAGCGCACGGGGCAGCCCGGCGTGAATGTGTTCAAGCAGGCGCTCTCGAATGTGAAGCCGGCCCTCGAGGTGAAGTCGCGGCGCGTCGGCGGTGCGACCTACCAGGTGCCGGTGGAAGTGCGGCCCGAGCGCCGCACCGCGCTGGGGATGCGCTGGATCATCCAGTACAGTCGCGCGCGCAAAGAGAAGACGATGGCCGAGCGCCTCGCCGCCGAGCTGATCCTGGCGTCGAAGGGCGAAGGCGAGACGATAAAGAAGAAGGAAGACACGCACCGGATGGCGGAGGCGAACCGCGCCTTCGCGCATTACCGGTGGTAAACGCCTAAACCAACAACTTCGGGACCCTGTTTAAGGGATCCTGCATCGAGGAGGCCGAAAGCCTCCCGATGACAGCGGAGCGAGACCGGCCCACTCGTGGGCGTCCTGGTCGCCCCGCGTTTTTGCTGAATAAAGGACGAAATGCCACGCACGACACCGCTCGACAAGATTCGGAATATCGGCATCATGGCCCACATCGATGCCGGGAAAACGACTACGACCGAGCGTATCCTCTATTATACGGGCCGCACCTACAAGCTGGGTGAGGTGCACGAAGGTACGGCCACGATGGACTGGATGGAGCAGGAGCAGGAGCG
>JBGQKD010000059.1:0-9778 GCA_041499375.1 Gemmatimonadota bacterium | reverse complement strand
CCCGCGGTGAATCCCACCCCGAAGACTTTCGCAACGCGCAGCATCGGCGCGACGTCGATCGCCAGATAGTCGCCCGGATCCCAGGTGAGCGTGGCGAGTGCTGCGCGGGGAATGAGCAGTACCGATTGCGGTCCCACACGCCGGTCCTGCGTCCCCGGCTGCTGCCGTCCCGCGCGCACGAGCGCATTGAGCCACAGGCGGTCGAACAGGGTCAGCTCCTGCGCGACCTGCACCTCGATGTCGGTCTGATGATCGCCGGTCGAGAGGTCGAAGAGGTTGTTCGGCGAGTCCTGGTGGCCCGTCGGCAATCGCACGACGACCGCGCCGCTCAGCGCATAGTTGTGTGATTCGAGGACACGATACTTTCCATTCACCTCGACGTCGCCCGCGAAGAAATGATCGCGACGCGAGGTCCCGACGACCGGTTCGAACGCGTACGTCGTGTCGGTGAGGATGGAATCGAGCCGCTGGACGGCGCCGGGCGCCCCGGGGTTGCCGACGCTGTCGAGCTGGAATCCCGCCCGTGTGTTCACGCGCACCAGCGGTACGTAAACGCCCACCGCGATGCGGTTGGTGATGCCGAGCTGGACCGCGAGCGGGGTGACTCGCCGTTCCTCGCGCACGAACACGGGCGTGAAGTTGTAACGGCAGGTGAGGAATCCCTTGACGTTCGTGCACACGTAGGGGGGATGCGTTTCGCTGAACAACGAAACGCCGATCGGCTGCTCGTGGCCGTCGGTGGTGAACTCGCGCTCCCACGTCGTGATGACCGGCTCGAACGTGACGCGTAGCGTCCCCGCTCGCGGTGTGTCTGTGCGAGGGCCAGCTTGCGCTCGAACTAGCCCGGGGAGCAGCAGCAGGGTGCCCAGCGCGAGAAATCGGGAGCATTTAAAGAGAGGCGGCAATGGAGATGCATACCCCATTGCCGCCCTATGCCGCCCTCTGCCGCCTTTGTCGATCAGGGAATCGGCGGTATGGCCGTCGTGTACGCCGCGTTGATGGCGTCTCGCAGCTTCTGCGCAAGGAGGCGATGTGTCGCTGCGCTGGGATGAATCCCGTCACAGCTGAATGCCAACCCAAATGGATTGTTGGCGCAGGGCGCGTTGAAACCGGGGAAAAACGCGACCTGCGTCGGAATCCGGCGCAACGAGTCGAGCGCGGGATTGGGGTCGATGTACGTCCAGCCGCGCGCCGTCGCCTGCCCGGAGATGTACGTGTTATAGGCGGCGACGGTCGTGCTGAGTTTGACCAATTCTGCCGGTTGAATGGTCTGGGGTTCGTTGCACGTAAGAGTTCCGCCGGCGGCGATCAGTGCTCCGCCAAGCGGGAAGGGCACCAGGACCGAATCGCCGCGTGGTGGTGCACATGTGGCGGCTGCCGTGAACGGCCCGGGAATCGCCCCCGCTGCGTCGAGCACGAAATACGTCGAACCGTAGGAGAAGAACGGGACGCCATTCGCCGGCGGTTGGGTCGGCGGGAGACCCGTGCGGTTCGCGACCGTCGCGAGATTCGCCACGCCGATCAGAACGACACCCTGCGGGCCGACCGCGGAGATTGAGTCCAGCATCGCGCCGTAGTTCGTCTGGAACGTGGCGATGGGCGTGATGAGCGTGCTATCACCGGCGTTCGCCGAGCTGGTCGCTGCGGTCAGCACGTCGTTGTTGCCGATCCACACCGTCACGAAGGTCGGATGCGCGCGCTCCACCATCTGCACCTGGGTCAACCCACCCAAAATGAACTGGGTCAGCGTATTCGGGTGCGCACCCGCACCGTTGTTATAGATGTCGATCACCCAGGCACCGGGAACCGCAGTGTTGCTGACGTACGGCGGCGGAGGATTGGGGATTTTGCGCAGGTAGCACGATGTCGCAGTGCTGGTCGGATAGCCTGGAGGTGTGACCCTCGTTTGTGTGAATACATTCGTGTACGGCGGTGGGCAGCCCGGCCTACCCAAAAGCGGGGGGAAGAACGGCGAGTGCATCGCCTGCGCGAGCAGCACCGCGTATGACTGCTGCTGCGTGCTGTCGTTGATGCCGCCGGACTGGAAGCCCGCCGTGATCGAGTTCCCCATCGAGACGTAGCGATCGAACAGCGGGTCGACCGGTGTGCTGGAGAACGGCCGGTTGAGCTGGTCGTTGTTGCACGCCGCAGCAGCCAGGACGAGACCGAGGACCGCGGCGGAGAATCGTGTGGTCACAATCATGAGTCGCAGTTCCTCAGAACGTGAGAGCTACGCCGGCCGCGAAGAGATGGGCCGAGAATTTGTAGAGACCGGTATTGCCCGCGGCAAGATTGATCGTGCCGCGCCGATCGTTCTGTTTGATGTACTGGTAAGCTAGATCCGCGTGCACATGCGACGTCAATGCGATGCCCGCGCCAACCGTGAATTCGTTGCGCGCGGCTTCGGGGAGCAGCGGCGTCACGAATTGCGGCGGCGAGGCCCCCCCGTGATGCAGGTAGCCGCCGCGCAGCTGGAGCTTCGAGTTGTACTGGTACTCGGTCCCGAAGCGGAACCCGTGGGTGTCTTTGTTGCTCGGGTGCAACGCGATATCCGGTGTGCCCGCGTTCGCGAAATTGATGTTGACCTCGTTGAACCAGCCCCACACGACGTACTGGTAGTCGGCCATGAACGACCACTGGTCGTTGATTTTGTACGCAAAACCCAGCGTTCCCTGCGGCGGCATGTTGACCGCCGTGGAGACGGCGCCGTTGGCGAGCGGGCCGCCGCTCGCGAACTCCGGCGCGAGCACCGCATCGACCGGCGTTCCCGCGGGCAACGGCCCGACCGCGACCGGGAGCACGAGACCTGTCGCGATAGGCTTGAACGTGGCGTCCCCATCATACGTGATCTGTTTCCGCGTGAGCCAGTGCCCGCCGATGCTCAACCGGTCGGTCGCCTGCCAGATCGCGCCGAAATTCACCGCGAAGCCGCTGCCGTTGGCCTCGAGCGTGGCGTCCGCGAAGTCGGTGCCCGTGGCCACGCCGAGCATCGCGAATGTGGTCCCGACGGGCAGGCCGGCCGGGATCCGCAGGGCATCGGGGACCGGCTGCGACGACAGGTCCGCGCGCTGACGTAGCTTGAGGTGGCTGGCGATGTAGGCGACGCCGATCCCGAACTTCAGCTTCGGGCTCACCTGATAGCCGATCGTCGGCTGGATATAGATCGAGCGGATGTTGGTATTGTAGCCGAGGAACCGGCCCGGGAAGTTCGCGCTATCCCACTTGGTTTCGAGGCCATACGGTGCGTACACCCCAATCCCCGCTGTCACCTTGGGGGTGAGGGCGCGGGTGATGTAGATGCTGGGGACGGGGATCAGCGGGTTCTTGAGATCGCTTTTATTGGCCAGGAAGTCGTCAGTGAAGTTCCCCTGGGCACCGATCAGCGTGACACCCACACTGACATGTGTTCCGGAGAGTCCCCCGAGGCCGGCCGGACTAAAGTAGATAGCCGAGCCGTCCGCGCACGGTCGGGCGGCGGTGACACCGGCGCGGCCCATGGCGCACGTGTTGTGCTCGTAGACGCCAAAACCCTGCCCAGCGAGGCCGGAGGGGACGGCGGCGACAAGCGAAGCAGCACCGGCGAGCAGCAACGACGCAAACCGCCGCATACGTGGTCTCCAAACGCAGAATTGAGATAGATGGTGAATCCGGCCGCGATACGGTAGCATTGCGTGGAACCAATGTCAAACCCATGCCACGACCCGCGATAGACCTCTTTCGCGAAGTATTTGGGACAACACCTAGGTCCGCGGCGTCGGCGCCGGGGCGCGTCAACCTGATCGGCGAACACACCGACTACAACGGCGGACCCGTGCTGCCCATCGCGATCGCCGAGCGGACGACCGCGGCGGTTGGGCCCGGCGCGCCCGGCGACGAAGGGGTGCTCGAAGCTGTGTCGACCCGCGACAAGCAGGTCGTGCGCGTCCATTGGCAGGAGGCGCTGCCCACGGGCTGGGGTGCGTACGTCGCGGGGGTGTTGCGAGAGCTGTGGACGCTCGAGGTGATGCCGCCGAACAGCTCCGCGCGTGTCGCGGTCTCTTCCGAAGTGCCGATCGGCGCAGGCCTGTCGTCTTCGGCAGCGCTCTCAGTCGCTGTCGCCAAGGCCCTAGCCCCCAACCTCAAGCCGCGTCAAATCGCCGGCGTGGCCTTCCGCGCCGAGCACGATCACGTCGGCGTGCGCTGCGGTGTGATGGATCAGACGATTTCGGCGCTGGGCAAGCGCGATCACGCGCTGCTGTTCGAATGCGCGTCGCTCGCGGCGACGCAGATCCCGTTTGACGCGCGCCTCCTGCTCGTCGACACGGGCGAGCGACACGATCTCTCGACTGGTGGGCTCAACCAGCGCCGCGCGGAATGCGAAGAGGCGGTGAAACGCCTCAAAGTCGAGCTGCCGGAGCTGCAGTGGTTGGCGAGCTGGCCGGCGGAGTGGCTGCCGCGGCTCAAGCGCGCGCTGCACGAGCCGTTGCGCTCGCGCGCGGTGCACGTCGTAAGCGAGACCGCGCGTACCCGGTTCGCGGCGCAGCTGCTGCAACAGAAAAGGCTCCGGCAGTTCGGGCAGCTGCTCTATGAGTCACACGAATCGTGCCGCCGTCTGTACGAGTGCAGCTCGCCGGAGCTCGATACCGTGGTGGCCGCGGCGAAGCGTGCCGGCGCGCTGGGCGCGCGGTTGACCGGGGCAGGGTGGGGTGGTGCGGCGATCGTGCTCGTGAACAAGACGGACAAGAAGACGATTCCGGCGATCCGGCGCGCGTTTGAACGGGCTTACGGCAGATCGGCGCCGATCAGTGAGGTGAAGGCGTCGGCCGGCGCGCACACGGAACGGCTATAATTCAACCGCTGCTCGGGTGGCGAAATTGGTAAACGCAAGGGACTTAAAATCCCTCGGGGGCGACCCCTTGCAGGTTCGATTCCTGCCCCGAGCATGGCCGAACTCTTGATGTAGAGCTGGTCAGTACACACCTTAGGGTCTCCCTCACGGGGATATCCGGTGCGGTTAAGACCCTTGGTCGCCGGATTAGCGGCGTGCTTGTTCGGCAGCCTGGCAGTGCTAGGTTGTGCTCTAGCAGATGTCTTCGATCCGCCGGGTGCGGCCGCGGACATCGTTTTCGTCTTTTCCGACAGCATCCTGACCGTCGGCGACACCGTCCCTCTCGTCGTGGTCGTGCACACGGCTGCCGGCGACCTCGCCAATCCTCGTCTCCGCGTCACTTCGCTCGACCCCGCGCTGCTTCAGGTGAACACCCGAGGAGATACGCTGATTGCTCTCAACCAGGGCCGCGCCATGCTCGATGTGCAGCTCGTCAGCTCCGTGATTACGGGCGCGCCGCCCGATACGGTGCACCCTATCCGCGTGCGACCCTAGTGCCAGAGAGCGTGAAATGCTTTGGGTGCGGCACCCAGGTGCCGGCGACGTCGCGGTTCTGCGGCAATTGCGGGCGTCTGGTGGTCGACCCCAACACCAACACCGTCGTGGACGAGACTACCGAAGACACGCTGCTCGAGCGTCTCCGGCGCGTGCTCGCCGGCGACTTCGAGGTCGAGCGGGAGCTCGCGCGCGGCGGCATGGGCATCGTCTTCCGAGCTGTCGACGAGCAGGCGAAGCGTCCCATCGCCCTCAAAGTGTTGTCGCCCGAGCTCGGGTTGACGCCACGTGCCGCCGAGCGCTTCAAGCGGGAAGGTCGAATGGTCGCCGAGCTCGAACATCCGAACATCGTGCCGGTGTATCGGGTGGGGCAGATCGGCGGGATCCTGTTCATCGCTATGAAGTTCGTCGAAGGCCGGTCCCTCGACGAGATCCTGGACACGCAGGGCCCGCTGCCGGTGTCGGCGATCGTGCTTGTCCTGCAGGCCGCCGCCCGAGCCCTCACCTTCGCGCACGAGCGGAGCATCATCCATCGCGACGTGAAGGCAGCGAATATCTTGCTCGATCGCGACGGGCGCGTCATGGTCACCGATTTCGGCGTCGCGCTGCGTGCCTCCGATATCACCCTCACGGCGGACGGTGCCGTGATCGGTACCCCCGGTTACATGAGCCCCGAGCAATGCGCCGGACAGCGGGCGACTCCCCAGGGCGACCACTATTCGCTCGGCATGGTGGCATTCCAGATGTTGACCGGCAGGTTGCCATTTCAGGCCGAGACGCTGGCGGGCATCATGCATCACCATTTTTTCACCCCGCTGCCCGACGTCGCCGTGGTCCGCGACGATATTCCGCCTGCGCTCGCGCGCATCATCGCGCAACTCACCGCGAAAAAGCCGGCTGACCGCTATCCCACGACCCGCGATGTCCTGACCGAGCTCGAGTCACTACCGTTGGAAAGTGAGGCGCGTCGCGAGGGCGAACAGCTGCTCCGACGGCTCGCAAAGGGTGATGCGGTGGCCGCGGTCACGACGCGCTCGCTCCCCGCACTTCCCGATTCGCCGACGCTGCAGTTCGCGGCAGCTGCTCGCCGTTCGACGTCTTGGAAGCTGCGGGTGTGGGCGGCTGCCGCGAGCGTGGTTGTCGTTCTGGGTCTGGCCGGTTGGGTCGTGTTTCGCCCCGCCCCCAGGGCCCGGAACCACTCGATCGGCGGCGGCGGCGTGCGGGAAGATTCCGCGCGGGCGCCAGTGTCCGCCCCTGTTCCTCCGCCCGCTCCGGCGCGCCCGCGTCCCACCCCGACCGGTCTCTTGCGACTCCTCACCTCACCCAGCGACGCGGAGATTCTCATCGATGGCCGGGCCCGCGGGACGGGTGCCGTGCTCGACTTGCCGGTGGCAACCGGCACTCGCCGCCTGCAGATCCGTGCTCGCGGGTACGTCCCTTTCGATACAACCATCACGATCGCCGCCGATAGCACCATTTCCCTGGGTCGCATCACCCTGCGAGTGCCCGAGCAGCGGCCGTGAGACGGCGCGCGGCGGCTCTCGGTTTCGCGCTCTCCCTGCTCCTTCCCGCTCTCACCGCGGCGCAGGCTGGTACCGCCGAACTCTTACAGCAGGCGCGTCAGCTGTACGAGCGGCTCGAGATCGAACGCGCGCTGCCGATCCTGCGGCAGGTCGTGTCTCCTGGGTGGCCACTCGAAGTGACGAACGCGCAACGGGTCGAGGCATACAAGTACCTCGGCGCAGCGCTTGTCCTCAGGGGCAAGCCGGATTCAGCGGTCCTGTACTTCCGTGCCGCGCTCGAGCGCGATGCCTTTGCCGATCTCGATCCGGCGCAGTTCACGCCAGCGCAAGAGGCCGCGTTCGCGGTAGCCCGGAGCCGGACGTTCTCCGTGGGTGCGCGGCCGATTCCGGAAACGCGCCTCGATCCTCGCACGGGACGATTGACGGTCACCGTCGTCACGACGCATGTCGCCACGTTGCGCGCTACGCTGCGTGCGCTGGGCGGCACGGACTATGTCGTGCTCTATGAAGGACCGAACGACGGGGCACGGGAAATCGGTTGGAACGGGTTGGGGCCGGACGGCCGGCTGGCACCTCCCGGGCGGTACGATTTGACCTTGGTTGGGCGCAGCCAGCTCAGGGCGCAAGTCGATTCGCTGCGCCTCTATCTGGATGTGCAGCATGACGTCGAGCCGCTCGAGGACACGCTCCCAGCGTTGGGAGACGGCGAGTTGCTCCCGGAACGACACCCGGAGTCCACCGCCGGGACCGATCTCCTCAAGGGATTGGGCGTCGCGGTCGGTGCGCTCGCCGTCGGGAGCCTGCTGGCTAACGACCGGCTGGGGACGGGACGCGAGGGACGGATCATGGCGGGGGTGGCTACGGTCGGCGGGGTCGCGGCGTTCTCCTACCGGCGAGCACACCGCGCCATACCGCGGAATGTTGCGCTCAACGATGCTCGCCGCGCTGCCCGGGACGCCGGCAACGCCGCGATCCGCCAGCGCAATGCGGACCGCATCGCCCGCACCTTGTTGCTGATCACACCGGCGAGCGCGCCCGCGGTACGGCCGTGAGGGCTCGGGTGCGCCTGGTGGTCGCCGGATTGCTGCTGCCGGCAATTGCCTCGGCGCAAGGTATCGAGCTCAGCGCCGTCGCCACCGTCGCGCATGGCGATCACCGCGTCGACGCGGGCTTCGGAACGGAGCGCGCGACCGGGCTACTGATCGGCGCGGCGACGCGCCTGCGCCTCGGTGGGATCGCGCTCACTCTATCCGGTGAAGCGGGACACCTCACCTCGGTGCAAGGCACTGGCGGCATCGATCGGGATCTCTCACAGCTCGGCGCGGTCGCACAGTTCACGCCACTCCCGTGGCTGGTGCTCGAGAGCGGCGTCACGCTGCGAAGCTTTGGCACGGCACTGGCACGGCAGCGGTGGACGCTGGTCCGTGCTGGCGCCGAGGCTCGGGTTCCCCTCAGCGGCGAGACTTTTTGGGTCGTCGGACATGCCCACCTCTTGCCACTGGTCTCCGTCAACGGACTGCCGAACGCTGCAACGGCGTTCGATGCGGGGACAGGACTCGCGTATCGGCGCGGCCGGCTCCTCTTCGATCTCAGGTACACGTTGGAGCGCTGTGATTTCCCTTCGCAGGGAAGCACCCGTCGCAGCGAGCAGCTGGGAACGCTCGCGCTCCGCGGCGGCGTGGCACTGCGACTGAGGTGATCTCGTTTCGTGTTGTGTCGTTCGTCACTGTCCAGAATCGGTCAACTCCAAATCGCATGCAACCTTTCGCGCACCTGCTGCGTCTTACCCTCTGAAGATTCGCACTAACGTCTCTAGCTGAGAGGATGCAATGCGCGGCCTGACCCTGTTGACAGCGACGATCCTGACCTTCGGATACGGCTTCGCCGCCCAAGCCGCCATGACCGTTGAGCGCGCGCAGACGTACGCCCGCGTGGCCCGGACGGTCGAAACCGCAAGCCCGGTGTCAGACGCCAACCGCGTCTGGTACGGTGGGATGCTGGCTCCCATCACCGTCGAGGCTTCGGCTCCACCTGCGAAATGCACGATTACCTAGGTCCCACCCCCGCCGCCCGCCGAGTTCCGGCGGGCGGTCGCGCATTCGGGCGAAACTTGTAAGATTGAAGGTGCGTACCACCTCTTAATCATGGACATGCCTGTGGATCAGTCGGTTCCGACCACACCCGCTCGGCGTATCTGGCGCACGTGGCGTCGCGAAATCATCCGCGGCGGCGTGCTGTTCGGCCTAGTCGTCGGTGCCGGTCTGTTCATTCGCAGCATCAAGATCCACGTCCCGAGCCCCCTCGGCGCCCTGGGCTCGTTCGGCGACTTCAACTGGGGCGACGGCGACGGCGGCAATCTCTTCGGCGGCGGCCGTGAAGTCGGCGATGCGTGGGATTACCGGGCGCTCATCAAGCCGAACCAGCACGTCTGGATTCGCAACACGAACGGTCCGATCGAAGTCGTTTCGGGAACGGGCGACAGCGTCGTGATCCACGTCGAGAAGAGCTGGCGGCAGTCCGACCCGCAAAGCGTGCAGCTCGTCCCCGTGCTCACCGAGCGCGGCCTCACCGTCTGCGCGGTGTGGGAAGCACGCGACACGCGCTGCAACGAGGGCGGCGACTACCGGATGAACGGGGTGAAAAAGAACGACGTCGCGGTGCGGTTCACGATTCAGCTGCCCCGCAACGTCCCCATCGATGCCTCGACGGTGAACGGCGGCCTGGAAATCGACGGCGTCAGCGCTCCGGTCGAAGCCGCGACAGTGAACGGCCGCATCGCGGTCAATACCTCGACCGGTCCGGTGCAGGCGACGACGGTCAACGGCAGCATCGAAGCCAACATGCAGTCGCTCACGAGCGGCGATGTCCGGCTCACCACCGTGAACGGTTCGGT
>JBGQKD010000058.1:0-10152 GCA_041499375.1 Gemmatimonadota bacterium | reverse complement strand
GCTTGAAAGCGTGGCTGCAGGTATCCAGCCACTCTTACCGTCCGAGACGAGTCCCGCGTCTGGTCAGTCAGGGACGATGCCAATATGGTCGCGATGAAGACGACGCTGGCGAGGAGAAGACGCACCCGTGGAAACTATTTTCGCGGCTCCCGATAGGCAATACGGTGCCTATCGACCCACGCGACTTGCCGCTGTCACGCGCGACGCCTCTTATTAGATCATGACCGCACTCCTCGACGTCTTCGCCGGTCTCCCTAACGCAGCCGAGCCTGTTCCAGGTTGGATCACGGGCGGGCAGCCGACCGCGCAGCAGCTCAAAGCCTTCAAGGCCGCAGGCGGCCAAGTCGTCCTCGACAATCGCGATCCCATGGAGCCGCGCCCGTTCGACGAGCCCGCGACTGTTCGTGCCGCCGGCCTGGAATACATCAGCCTTCCGATCATGCACGGTGCAGTCACACAGGAGACAATGAAGCAGATGCACGAGATGTTGCGGCGATTGGCGGGACGGAAGGCCCTGCTGCACTGCTCTTCAGGAAACAGGACGTCAGCTGCTTTGATTCCCTACCTGATGGTCGACAAGAAGATGGAACAGGAGGACGCGGTGGACCTGGCCATGAGCATCGGTCTAAGAAGCGCAGAGTTGATGGAAATCGCCCTGCAATACGCGAGCGGGTTGTCCCAATAACTGGAGACTATGGACCGCGGTGCGTCTGCGGCCTAGCCTTTGCATGTCCTAAGCCTTTGGTTCTTCTTTCCCTCCAGCATACCGATGCCAGTACATTCTCATCTCGCTGATCTTGCCGTCTTTCGTCTCACAGAAAATCGCGCCCCTCGCGTCGACCTGTTCACCGGTGCGACGGCGCCGGAATGTGCACCGAAACTCCGTCGCAAACCACGGCCCCGCCGCGTAAATCTCGCCCGACGAAAAATCGGTTTCGGCCTGATACAGCGGGATGTCCTTCCAGTAGTCCCTGATCGCCGCCATCCCCCGATCGGGAGTGCTGAACGGCGTCTCGAGAAACGCGGCGTCCTCAGTGAAGACGGAGCAGATCGCGTCCACATCGCCGCGCTCCCACCCCTTGCCGAATGCGTCGATCAAGGCTCTATACTCGCTATTCATGCGCGAAAATATACTCCTCGCCGCACTACTGAGTTTTGGCTGCCGGCCGGCTGCCGATAACGGCTACACCCTGCTGTTTCTCGGCCGCTTTGCGGCCGCGCGCGTGGGGCGGTATTCGTGGGCCGCGGATCCGGCCCACAGCCGGCTCATTGCGTTCGACGGAGACCTCCACGTCGTCCGCACCGTCACCAATCCGCGGCTCTCGAGCCCCATCGCGGTCGCGCGCTATCCGCAGAACCGGCTCCTGATCACGGAACGGACGGGAGAGGGCGTCGTGTTCGATACCGCGGGGACGCCGGTGCGCGAGTGGGAAAGCCCGTTTCCGGCGTCGCTGTATGCGACCGACGCGGGGGGCTCCCGCATCGTCGCCTCGCGCTCGCCCTACTTCGTGCAGTTCGTCGCCGAGGACGGCAGCGCGCCGCTGCTCTGGATGCTCGATACGCTGGGCGCACCGTACGAAGGCCTGGGCGTCATTCACGTGCCGGAGATCAAGTATCTCGCGCAGCTCGTCAACGCGGGGCCCGCGGCAATCGCCGATCGGGTGGTCTTTTTCGCGCCCCTCGTCCGCGACGAGATCCTGCGCCTCGATCCCACCGGTTCGCCGGTCTGGCGCAGCTCGCGCGGCCTGATTCCGGTCGAACGCGATCCCCGGTTCGTCGCCGGCAAAGAGCGCCGCGTGGAGCACGCGCTCATCAACATCGCGATGACGGTAGGACCGGACGGCCGGCTCTACGTGCTGGGCGGGGAGGACTCCGCCGCCACCCGACTGCGACTCGACGTCCTCAACCGGGAGACGGGCGAGATCGTCGCGAGCCAGGTGCTCGGCACGCCCACCACCGCCATCGCAGTCGACCGCCGCGGCAAGATCCGCGTGCTCGACCCGGAACGTCTCCTGGCGCAGACTCCCACGCTCGGGCGCGATCTGTTCGAGCCCGCCTTCGCGCTCCCCGACCTCACCGGCAAGCCGGTGCGGCTCGAGGATTATCGCGGCAAGGTCACACTCGTCAATTTCTGGGCGTCGTGGTGCGGGCCCTGCCGCGAGGAGTTCCCGCACATGGCGCAGCTGTACAAGAGTTCCCCCCGCGATCAGTTCGACATCGCGGCGATTTCCGACGACGTGGACCCCGGCAAGATGCGCGCGTTCGTCGCCGAGTTCCGGCCGCCCTTCCCGATTCTGGTCGGCCGCGGCCGCATGAAAGCGGTCTATCACTACCGGGGGCTCCCCTACTCGGTGCTGCTCGACAAGCAGGGTCGCATAATCGAGCGCATCTTCGGGTTCGGCGGGGAGACCGAGTTCCAACGCTTGCGCGAAACCATCGCGAGGGAAATCCATGCTGACTCTGCTGCTCATCGTTAGCCTGCAGGCCCCCGCCCCCGCCCCCGCCCCCGCCCCCGGCGACTGGCCCGCCTACGGCCGCGATCCCGGCGGCGCGCGCTTCTCGCCGCTCACGCAGATCACGCGCGCCAATGTCGCACAGCTGCAAGTCGCGTGGACCTATCACACCGGTATGCCCGACCTGACGGGCATGGGCCACCGGCCACCCGCTCTCGAAGTCACGCCGATCGTCGTGGACGGCACGATGTACGTGAGCACACCGACCGGCATCGTGGCGGCGCTCGATCCCGCAACCGGCACGGAACGCTGGCGCTTCGATGCCGGCGTGAACCCGCATCGTGGCTACGGCGATTTCGTGAGTCGCGGCGTGAGCTTCTGGCGCGACAGCCGTGCCGCCCCGGGGAGCGCCTGCGCGCGCCGCATCTTCGTTGCCACGATCGATGCGCGACTGTTTGCGATCGATGCAACAACGGGAAAGCCGTGTGGAGGCTTCGGATCGAGCGGCGCAGTCGATCTGCGAGCCGGTCTGCGCGTTCCGCCGTTCGAGTTTCAGGCCTACGAGGAAACGTCGCCGCCTGCCGTCATCGGCGATCTCGTCATCGTCGGCTCGGGCGTATCAGACAACAGCAACCCCGCGCCCGCGAGCGGCGAAGTCCGCGCCTTGGACGCGCGCAGCGGCGCGCTCAAATGGACGTTCGATCCCATCCCGCAGGACTCGACCGACCCGGCGTACAAGACATGGCAGGGTGGCAGCGCGAAACGCACCGGCGCTGCGAATGTCTGGTCCGTCATCGCCGTGGATCCGGACCGTGATCTCGTCTTTCTGCCAACCACAAGCCCGGCGCCCGATTACTACGGCGGGCTCCGACTCGGCGACAATCGCTACGCGAACTCGATCGTGGCGCTGCGCGCATCAACGGGGAAAATCGTGTGGCACTTTCAGACGGTACACCATGACATCTGGGACTTCGACAACGCGTCGCCCCCGGCGCTGATCACGGTGACACGCAACGGCGCTAGCATCCCGGCGGTCATCCAGACGGGCAAATCGGGGATGCTGTTCGTCCTCGATCGAACCACCGGAACGCCGATCTTCCCGGTGGAGGAGCGGCCCGTGCCGCCAAGCACGGTACCGGGCGAGATCGCGTCTCCGACGCAGCCGTTTACGACCGTCACGCCCCCGCTTGTGCCGCTGCAGTATTCGGCGGCGGACGCCTGGGGGCCCACACCCGAGGCCAAGGCCGCCTGCCGCGACATCCTGGCGGCACTGCGCAATGAAGGGCCGTTCACCCCTCCCAGCACCCAGGGGACGCTTTCGCAGCCCGGCAACATCGGCGGCGCGCACTGGGGTGGCGTCGCTATAGATGAGAGGCATGGCCTCGCCGTCGTACCGGTGAACCGGGTTCCAGCCGTGATCCAGCTCATCCCGGCCCAGGGGTTCAACGGCGACAGTCTGTACCGCGAGGATGCGGCCCGAGGCATCAAGAACTGGGAGTACACCCGCATGAACGGTACGCCGTACATCATGCGCCGCCGCATCATCATCGGTCCCGCGGGCGTGCCATGCACCCCCCCGCCGTTTGGCGCCCTCGTGGCGGTGAACTTGGGGACCGGCACCATTCAATGGAACGTGCCGCTCGGGACCTTTGGCGGCGCTTCCGGGTCGCCGAACCTCGGCGGGCCGATCGTCACCGCTGGAGGGCTCGTGTTCATCGGTGCGACTCTCGATCGCTCGTTCCACGCTTTCGACGTCGAATCGGGTCGCGAATTGTGGACGACGACACTTCCCGCCGGCGCACGGGCGACCCCGATGACCTACGAGTCCGGCGGGCGCCAGTTCGTCGTCATCGCGGCCGGAGGCAGCGACGTCTGGGGCACCGGGGAGGCCATCATCGCGTTTGCACTTCCGAAGTGAGGAGCCTAACCTAGAGGGTGCCCCTTCCAATCATCATCGATACCGACCCCGGAATCGACGACTGCCTCGCCCTGCTCCTGGCTCTCAACTCGCCGGAGCTCGATGTCCGTGCCATCTCGATCTCGTATGGCAACACCATCGTCGAGAACGCCTACCGCAACGCCGTCGAGATCCTGCGCAAAGCGAAGCACACCGTTCGGATCCCGCTAGGCATCGGCGCCCGACGGCCGCTCAAGCGCCAGCTCCAGGTGGCGGACGACACCCACGGCCCGAGCGGTCTCGGCTATGCCGAGGTTCCGCCCGCGGGGGTGATCCTCGACTACGTTCGGCCGCTCGAGCGGCTGCTGGCCGCCCAGCCGGAGCCCATCACGCTCGTGACGCTCGGCCCCGTGACGAGTCTGGCGCTCGTCCTGCGCGCGAATCCCGCCCTGGTCCGCGAGAAGGTGGCCCGCCATGTCGCGATGATCGGCAACATCGAGGCGCCGGGAAACACGACACGCTTCTCCGAGTTCAACGCCTGGTGCGATCCTGAAGCGCTCGCCACCGTGCTCGCCGCCGAGATTCCGACCGAGATGATCGGACTCGACGTGACGCGGAAGCTCGTGATCAAGGGCAATGAAGTCGAACGCCTCGCGCAGCACTCGCCCTGGCTCCACGACGCGCTGCGGTTCTACGTCGAATTCCACAAGAAGCAGGAGGGGTTGGACGGCGCCGTGATCAACGACGTCCTCGCCATCGCGTACCTGCTCCAGCCTGACGTGCTCACCTTCAGCGATCTGCGGCTGGTGGTCGACCTGGACGACGGCCAGAGCCGGGGTCGCACGAAGCTGAATCCGAAGGGCTCGTTTACGCGCGTCGCGATGGAGGTCCATCCGCCACCGGTACGGCGACTGCTATTCGAGCGCGTGCTGGCGGGCGCGCTGGTCGAGGAGGCGATGGCGTGACGATTCCCCGCAAAGTTGCCGTGATCGGCGCCGGCGACATCGGCGTCGGCTGGGCGGCGCTGTGCGCGTCGGCCGGCTGGCCCGTCGCGATCTTCGATATGAACCCGGCCACCATGGAGCGCGCGTCGATCGAAGTCGAACGGCGCACGCGCGCGCTCGTGGCCTTGGGCCGCGCGCCCGAGAGCATCGTCGAGCGTGGCCTCACGGAGCTGGTGCGCGCGCAATTTCTGTCCGAAGCGGTCCAGGATGCCGATTGGATCATCGAGGCAATACACGAGGACGTCCTCGCGAAGCAGAAGCTGCTCGCGGGCATCGAGCAGCAAGCGGGTGATGACGCGTTGATCAGCTCGTCATCGAGCGGCCTGCCCCCCACCGAGATCTTCGGCCGGATGCGCCGGCTCGACCGCTGCCTCGTGACACACCCGCTGAATCCGCCGGAGCTGATTCCGATCGTCGAGGTGGTGCCGGAGGGCCGGACGTCGGCGACCAGCATGAATCGCGCGGTGGAATACCTGCGCTCCCTCGGCCGCTTCCCGATCGTCCTGAAGAAGTCGATTCCGGGCTACGTCGTGGGACGCGTGTCCGCCGCGGTGTGGCGGGAATGCATCGACCTGGTCTTGCGCGGCGTGATCAGCGTGGACGACCTCGACCGCGCCGTCTCGCTCGGTCCCGCGATCGGCTGGGCTGCCGCCGGCCCTCACCTGACCTACCATCTGGCGGCGGGGGAGGGCGGAATCCGCAGCTTCACACAGCACCTGCTGGCCAGCTTCGAGAGCTGGTGGCAGCAGCTCGCCCACTGGGCGCAGCTCGATCCCGAGCAGCAGCGCGCGTTGATACAGTCGATTGAAAGGGCCTACAAGGGGAAAATCGAGTTCCTGCGGGAGGCGCGCGACCGCCGTCTCAGCGCGATTCTCAGGTCACTGGAGCAGGCGCGCGCACCATCAGAATCGGAATCCGGCTGACGTGTCGCAATGCTGTCGCGGTGGTGCCATGAACCACATCGCTCAATAACGAGTGCCCGTGGGTCGCCATCGCGATTAGATCGACCTTCTCCCGCTCTGCCGTCGCCGCAATCTCTTTCGCCGGATCGCCCGCTGCCAGCACCGCGTCCACGTCGATGCCCGCCTGCCGCAGCTCCTGCGATATCCGCTCCAGATAGGCCCGGTCTTCTTTCATCTCCTGCGACTCACGCAGGTTGAGCTGCTCCATGTTCCGCGCCGCCCAGCCGTCCGCGACGTGCAGCAGCAGCACCTCTGCGCCGAGCAGCTTCGCGAGACCACGGACGTGCGTGAGAATGGCTGCGTCGGCCGGGCCGTTCTCCAGCGGCACGAGGATGCGCTTGTACATCTAGCTGACCCAGCCCTTGAACGTCTGAACCAGGAGCCAGGCGTTCAGGGTGGCGATGAAGACCGCGACGATGTACGCCAGGATCTTCAGCCACGTGGGGTTCACGAACTCGCCCATCTTCAGGCGGTCTGAAGTGAACATCACGAGCGGAAAGACGGCGAACGAGAGCTGCAGGCTCAGGATCACCTGGCTGAGGATCAGGAGTTGGGCGGTGCCGTGCTCTCCGAAGAAAATAGCCGTCAACGCCGCGGGCACAATCGCGATCAGGCGCGTGATCAGCCGCCTGAGCCAGGGCCGAATCCGGATGTTCAGGAATCCTTCCATGACGATTTGCCCGGCCAGTGTTCCCGTGAGCGTCGAGTTCTGGCCGGATGCCAGGAGCGCGAAGGCGAACACCGCGCTCGCGCCGGTGACGCCGAGGAGCGGTGTCAGGAGGCGATAGGCATCCTGGATCTCCGCCACGCCGGTCTCGCCGGCGCGATGGAAGGTGGCCGCCGCGACGATCAGGATCGCCGCGTTGATGAACAGCGCGAACGAAAGCGCGACGGTCGAATCGATGAACGCAAACTTCACCGCCTCGCGCTTGCCGGCCGGCGTCTCGTCGTAGCTGCGGGTCTGCACGACCGAAGAGTGCAGATACAGATTGTGCGGCATCACCGTCGCGCCCAGGATGCCGATCGCGATGTAGAGCTTGTCGGGGTCTTTCAAAATGGATGGGCTCGGTATGAAGCCGACCGCCACGGCGCCAATGTCCGGCTTCGCGATCAGAATCTCGAACAGAAAGCAGCCGGCGATGGTGGCGATCAGCACGACGACCAGCGCCTCGAGCAACCTGAATCCCTTGTGTTGCATGTAGAGCACGATCAACACGTCGAGCGACGTGATCGCGATGCCCCACGGGAGCGGGATGCCGAACAGCAGATTCAACGCAATCGCCGAGCCGATCACTTCCGCGAGATCGCACGCCGCGATCGCGATCTCGCAGAGGACCCACAGGGCAAGTGATACCGGGCGCGAGTAGTGGTCGCGACATGCCTGCGCCAGATCGCGGCCGCTCACGATGCCGAGCTTCGCTGCCAGACCCTGCAGCAGAATCGCCAGCAAGTTGGAGAGCAGGATGACGCTCAGCAGCGTGTAGCCGAACCTCGCGCCACCCGCGAGATCGGTGGCCCAGTTGCCGGGGTCCATGTAACCGACGGCGACGAGGTATCCCGGACCGGCGAACGCGAGCGCCTTCTTCCACCACGCTCCGGGCTTGACCGGAACCGTGCGGTAGACTTCGGCGAGGCTGGGCGTCAGCCGCGGATGACGCCAGCCGGCGTCGATTGCGCTATTCGCCATCGATCGACCGGCAGAAGAGCAGCAACGCGAGCTCCTGACCCACGACGCGGGTGGTGCCGTCGCCCAGGCGCACGATCGTCGGGCCGTTGAACGGCTGCCGGTCGATCACGGTCAGATGCACGCCCGGGATCAGCCCCTGCTCGGCGAGGTAGTGCAGCCGCTCCGTGTTTTCATCGCCGACTTCCTGCAACACCACGCTGCTACCCACTGCGGTCTCGGCGAGCGTCACCAGCTCCGCTTCTTCGATTTCACCCGCCGCCGTCGGAATCGGCGCCCCGTGCGGATCGTACCGCGGCTCTCCCAACGCGTCCGCCATGCGCTCGATCAACTTCTCCGACACCGCGTGCTCCAATCGCTCGGCTTCGACGTGCACGTCACCCCAATCAAAACCGAGCTTGCTCGTGAGGTACGATTCGAGGATGCGGTGGCGACGGATCATCTGCAGCGCGGCACGGCGACCCTGTGGAGTCAGCTGCACACCGCGATACGGAACGTGCTCGATGAGGCCGGTCTCGGAGAGCCGTTTCATCATGCCGCTGACCGACGGCGGCGCGACTTCAAGCATTTCCGCGATGTCGCTCGTCGTGGCGAATCCGCCCTGGCTGGTGAGATGGAAGACGGACTTCAGGTAATCCTCGACGGACCGTGTCAGCGGTGGCTGTGGCGAGCGGATCGCGGCGTTCATGGAATCTCCGGGCAATGCCCTGTCAACGAGACAGGGCATTAGGCTAGCCTAATTCTCAAATACTGTCAAGCGAAGATGTGGATTTCGTAGGACTAAGAAACTAGGCTAATTAACGGCGTGAGAATGCGCTCGCTCATCCCCCAGATAGTGTGATTTCCCAGTGCATATGCAGGAAGGACCCGTCGGGGGATGCCAGGATGATCGACAGTGACCGTACTGGCCACCCCCGGGGCTTGGAGAGCCCGGAAGGAGACCCAGAAGGCGTCTTGGACCTCTGCGCTGACGACGATTTTGGGCCGAGCTGTCAACGCGAATACAAATGGTCGCACGACGACCGGCGGGAGGACCGGAGTCCGCGGGTAGAGGTCGTCGAGGACACCGAGCCGCTCCGCGGACGACAAATCCAGGCCGACTTCTTCCCCCGTTTCGCGGATTGCGGTCGCCAGGAGATCGGCATCGCCGGGATCGCGGCGGCCGCCGGGAAAGGCGATCTGGCCTGACCAGGTGTCGCCGGCGCGCACGGCACGATGGATGAACAGCGCCTCGAGGCCTTCAGCGCCGTCGTGCAAGATCACCGCAACCGCCGCCGCGATCATCCCCGGTTCGAACGGGACTTCAGTCGGCCGGTAGTCTCGCAGCTTCCGACGTGCGTCCGGGAGTGTGGCCATTATGCCCTACGCCCTATTCCCAAGCCCCGAGCCCCTAAGCAGAGACCTCCTCGCCGCCGTCGACGTTGATCACATTGCCCGTGATCCAGTCGGCGCCGGGATGGGACAGCGCCACGATCGCGCCGCCGAGGTCGGCGGGGGTCGTGAGCCGGTGGTGCGGATTCCGCTGCGTCGCGATCTCGACGAGCTTCTCGTTGCCGGGAATCTTGCGCAATGCGGGCGTATCGGTGACGCCGCCGCGCAACGCGTTCACGGCGATGCCGCGCGGCGCGAGCTCGAGCGCGAGCTGCCGGGTGTGCGACTCGAGTGCCGCTTTCGCTGCCGAAACCGCGCCGTAGGTCGCAAAGACACGCGTCGAGCCGGACGACGTCATCGAGAAGATCCGCCCGCCCTTCCCCATCAGCCCGTGCTTCACGACGCCCTGGGCCCAGTAGACGAGCGAATGGGCCATCACGTCGAGCGTCATGTCGATGTTCATCTTCGTGAGCACGTCGTCGCCGATGTAGGGTTTCAGCGTGCCGAACGCGAGCGAATGGAGCAACACGGCCACGTTGAGCTTTTGCTTGGCGAGCTCGGTGAGGACTTCGTTGCGCTTCTCTTCGTCGGCGGCGTTGATGTTGAAGTACTGCGTCTTCCGGCCGAGCTTCTCGATGTCCCGGCGGATCTCGGCCACATGCTCGAGGCCCGCCTTGCGGTCCAGGTGAACGCCCACGATATCATAGCCAGCCTGCGCGAGCGCCCTGGCTGCCCCCTCCCCGAACCCGCTCGAGGCCCCCAGGATGAGAGCCCACTTCGG
>JBGQKD010000057.1:0-10172 GCA_041499375.1 Gemmatimonadota bacterium | reverse complement strand
TTCTTCAGGACGCCGCCTTCGCCGCGCACGCCTTCGGTGACTAGAATCCCGCGCACGCTCGGCGGCCAGACCATGCCGGTGGGATGGAACTGCATGAACTCCATGTCGATCAGCTCGGCCCCGGCTTCGTACGCGAGCGCGTGGCCGTCGCCGGTGTACTCCCACGAATTACTGGTGATCTGCCACGCTTTGCCGATGCCCCCCGTGGCCAGCACGATGGCGCCGGTCTTGAACACGACGAAGCGGCCGGTCTCGCGGAAGTAGCCGAGCGCACCGGCGATCGTCCCGCCGACCACGAACAGCTTGACGATCGTACACTCCATATGCACGTCGATACCGGAGTGCACGCCCTTGTCCTGGAGCACACGGATCATCTCGAGGCCGGTGCGGTCGCCGACGTGCGCCAGGCGGCTGTAGGTGTGACCGCCGAAGGGCCGCTGGTTAATGCGGCCGTCGGGCGTGCGATCGAACAGCGCGCCCCACGCCTCGAGCTCGTTGATGCGGTCCGGCGCTTCCTGGGCGTGGATCTGCGCCATGCGCCAGTTGTTGTGCATCTTGCCGCCGCGCATCGTGTCGCGGAAATGCACGCGCCAGTTGTCTTCAGACATGACGTTGCCGAGCGCCGCGGCCGCGCCGCCCTCGGCCATTACGGTGTGGGCCTTGCCGAGCAGCGATTTGCAGACGAGCGCGACCTTCGCCTTCTGCGCACTCGCTTCGATGGCGGCCCGCAGCCCCGCGCCGCCGGCGCCGATCACAACGACGTCGTAGCTATGCGCCCGCAGGTCGGAAGCGGCCACTAGAACAGCCGCACGTCGTGGATGACGCCCATCGCGCAGAGGCGGATGTAGACGTCGGTCAAGGCGACCGAGAAGAGCGAGCACCAGGCGAACAGCATGTGATGGCGGTTGAGCGCGCTGACGCCACGCCACGCCTCGAACCGTGCGCGGCCGCCCCGCACGCAGGAGAAGCAGTCGACCTGGCCGCCGATCAGGTGCCGCAGCGAGTGGCAGCCGAACGTGTAGCAGGACAGGAGAATCACGTTAAGGGCCATGACGAGGGTGCCGATGCCGACACCAAACTCGCGTGGTCCCGGGGCGATGGTACCATCGGCGAGCACGCCGTTCACGGGCCAGCGCGTTGCGAGGAAGACGTCATACGAAAGAATGAAGATGAACACCACCGCCGCGTACATGGCATAGCGGTGCAGGTTCTGAAGAATGAACGGAAACTTGGTCTCACCCTTGTAGCCATGGCGCGGCTCGCCGACCGCGCAGGCCACGGGATCGAGGAAGAAGGCTCGGTAGTAGGCTTTGCGATAGTAGTAGCAGGTGGCGCGAAAGGCGCCGGGAAAAATCAGGATCAGAAATGCGGGCGAGAGCGGCCACCACGTCGTCTGGATCAGCGGCGAGTAGAACGGCGAGAGATATGGTCCCCATTCGTAGAAGCGGTTGACCCACGCCGCCCAGGTCGCGTAGACGCCGAAGCCGCCGAGGACCAGCGCGGTGAGCGCGGGGGCGATCCACCAGGCGTCGCGGCGCAGCGTCGCGCCCAAGGTGCGTTCTTGTAGATCACGAACGGATGTCGTCATAGCGTCACCGCGGCCATCGTCTGTTTCACCGCGTCGGCCGATTTCTTCAGCGCGGCCTTCTCGTCGGCTGTCAGCTCGACTTCGATGATCTTCTCGAGTCCGTTCTTGCCGAGCTTGCACGGCACGCCACAGTACATCCCGGAGAGTCCGTACTCACCGTCGAGCCAGGCGGCGCAGGGCAGCAGCCGCTTCTGATCGAGGACGATCGATTCCACCATCTGCGCGGTTGCCGCGGAAGGTGCGTAGTAGGCCGAGCCCGTCTTTAGGAAAGCAACAATCTCGGCGCCGCCGTTTCGCGTGCGATCGACGATCTTATCGAGCTTCGCTTTGTCGAGCAGCTGTGTGACAGGGATGCCGGAGACCGTGGTATAAGAGATAAGCGGCACCATCGTGTCGCCGTGACCCCCCAGCACCATCGCCTGGATGTCCCGCACGGACACATCGAGCGCTTCGGCCAGGAACGCACGGTACCGCGCCGTGTCGAGCACGCCCGCCATGCCGATCACGCGCTCGCGCGGGAATCCGGTGACCTGCTTCGTGACCCAGCACATGACGTCGAGCGGATTCGAGACGACCACGACGATGGCTTTGGGACAATGCTGTTTGATCTGCTGCGAGACCTGCTTGACGATCTCCGCGTTGGTCCGCACGAGGTCGTCGCGGCTCATCCCCGGCTTGCGCGCGATGCCCGCGGTGACGACGACCAGCTCCGATCCGGCGGCGGCACCGTAGTCATTGGCGCCGATCATGCGGGTGTCGAAGCCCTCGATGGGCGCCGACTCCCACTGATCGAGCCCTTTGCCTTGTGGAACGCCTTCGATGACATCGACGACTACGATGGTGCGGGCGAGCTGTTTTTCTGCGAGACGTTGCGCGGTGGTGGCGCCGACATTCCCGGCGCCGACGACGGTGATTTTGGTGAGCATGGTGCGGGGAAGTTAATGACGGTCCTCATCCTCCTCTAGTATGCATTTCTCGATGTGGATCAGCCCGCAAACCGTTGATTTCATACAAGGGCGCTCGATTGGCGAGGCCGAGCCGCTCCTCGGCGCCGCGATCGCTCCGTCCCCGCCACGTCGACGCGATCAGATCCGCCAGCTCGGCATTGCTCGCTCCGCTCCGTAATGGCTCGCGCAGATCGGTGCCCCGCTCCGCATAGAGACAGAGGAACCAGGTCCCATCGGCGGTGAGCCGGCTGCGGTCGCAGGCGCGGCAGAACGGCGCGGTGGTGGATGCGACGATCCCAAACGTGGTGCCGTCGGGCAGGCGGAAGCGCTCGGCCGGCGCGCTGGGATCCTGGGTGGTGACGGGAGTGATGGCGCCGTAGCGAGCCGACAGGACCTCGAGAATCTCGCGCTGTGACACGACTTGCTCCGCGGACCATCCCGTGGCGCCGCCGACGTCCATGTACTCGATGAACCGAACCTCGGCCTCGTGCGCCCGCGCGAATTCGATCAAATCCACCAGCTCGTCTTCGTTCATGCGCCGGATAACCACGGTGTTGAGCTTCAGAGAGAAACCGGCGGCTCGGGCCGCCGTGATCCCCTCGACCACGTCGGCGTGCCGGTCGGTGCGCGCCAGCTCCCGCATCCGGTCCGGCCGCAACGTGTCCAGGCTGACCGTGACTCGGCCCAAACCGGCCTGTTTGAGAGACGCCGCGTGCTTTGCGAGGAGCACTCCATTGGTCGTCAGGGCGAGATCGCGGACGCCTGGATTCTGCGCGAGCATGGCGGTGAGCGTCGGGAGGTCGTGCCGCAGTAAGGGCTCCCCCCCCGTCAGCCGAACCTTCGCGACGCCCAGTGACGTGAAAACGCCTACCAGGCGGGCGATTTCTTCGAACGTCAGGATCAATTGCTTGGGCAGCCAGGCGTAGTCCAGCTCGGGCATGCAGTAGCGGCACCGCAGATTGCACCGATCGGTCACGGAAACCCGCAGGCTGCCAAGCGGTCGCTCGAACCGATCAGCGATCACGCAATCCTCCAGCAACCGGCTTTCCTGACGGATCCACCCACGTAGCGCTGCCGTCCACGTGCAGCTCTTTCTTCCAGATCGGCACGCGCTTCTTCACCTCTTCAATCACATAGCGGCACGCGGCAAAGGCTGCGTCGCGGTGGGGCGCGGCAGCCGCGATCGCGATGCTCGCCTCACCTACGGGAATCAGCCCGAGGCGGTGTTGCAGCATCACGCGCGACTCCGGCCACCGCTCGTGCGCCTCCGCCAGGATTCGCTCGATCTCCTCGAACGTCATCGCCTCGTAGGCGGCGTAGTCGATGCTCGTGACGTCCGCGTCGTTCCGTACCGTGCCCAGGAAGACGCACGTGCCGCCCCGCTCCGCGCTTTGGACCGTTGCGAGGAGGTCGCCGACGTCGATCGGGTGACGCGTGAGATGCGTCATCAGCCGCCAGAAAGTGGCGGGAGCAGCGCCACTTCGTCTCCGTCGTTGACGAGGGCGTCGTGTTTGACCTGACGCCGGTTCAACGCGGCCAGCGGCCGAGGCGGCATCGCCTGTGTGCCGGGAAAGACTTCGCGGACGCGGGCGATCACATCGCCGACCGTCGCCGGAGTGGACACGTTTACCGCCGACCAGTCACACCCGGCCAGCTCGGCATAACGCGCGAAGAACCGCACCGACACCTTGGCCATGATCCGATTATAGTCCCGACGCCAGGCCCTGCCAGATCTTGGCCTGCTTGGCTGTCGGACTCGGCGCGCGGGTGAGGGTGACGGTCGATGTCGTGTGCTCCTGCACCGTCGTGTTGAGCGTGAGCGTCTTTTCCTCGCGTCGAACCGTGATGGTCAGCGGCTGCCCTGCCTTGCCGCGATAGCGGGTCCGAAACGCAGCGCCCCAATCCTGGTCCGAGGCTACCGGGACGCCACCGATGTTCGTGACAACGTCGCCCGGCTGCACACCCGCTGTCTCGGCAGAGCTTCCCGGCGAGACCATCTGCACCGCCATCCCGCCGCTCGGCGTCGGGGTCGTCGAGACGCCGACAAACGGACTGGTGACCACGTCGCGATGAAAGACGAGCCCGGCCTTGGCAAGCACCCCTTCGTACGGGAGCGAATCGCGGCCGTCGACGTAACGGCGATAGAACGTGTCGACGTCCGGCATGCCGGCGGCCCGGATCTCGCTCAACAGATCCGCGGTCAGAAATCCCTTGTTCTGGCGGTAGTAGCGCGTATACAGCGCGCGCATCACCTGATCGAGATTGTGCGCGTTGTCCGTCGCATCTCGAATCGAAATGTCGAGCAGGAATCCGAGCAACGAACCTTTGGGATAGTAGAGCTGCGAGCTGTTGACGTAGACTTCATGGATCCACGTTGCCTCGCTGCCGTCCTCGGCGCTCCACGGCTCGGGCGCCTCGTCCACCTGCTTGATGTTGGTGACCGCGTTGGCCAGAAACTGATCCGGAGTCCACAGCCCGGAGCGCAGGTTGGTGAGGTCGGCGTAGTAGTCGGTGACGCCCTCCGACCACCATAAGAGCGGCGTGTACTGCTCCGCGTGGTAGTCATACGGCCACATCTCGGCGGGTCGGATGCGCTTCACGTTCCAAAGATGAAAGAATTCGTGCGACAGCAGCGGGTACATGAAGTCGCCGAGGTTGCCTGACGGATCGGCGAATGCCAGCGCGGGCATGATGTCGTACTGCGAGGAGCTGTGCTCCAGACCACCGCCGAAGTCGATCGGCCCGTGGATGACGTTGAAGAAGACCGTGTACACGTCGTACGGTGCTTCGCCCATGATCCGGTTCTGGACCGGCGCCATCTTGGCGACCCCGTTGCGGAGATTGCGCGCCACCGCCGGCGTGTAGTCGGCTGTGGGCCACACCGCGATGCGAATCCACTTCCCATCGGCCTGGAGCGAATCAACGCTATAGCGGCCGACGAACGTCATCGCATCCGCGAGCTCGTGGTAATCGGCGGCCCGATAGACTCCGTTGGTGGGACCTTTGAGCGCGGTCGTCACCTGCCAACCCGCCGGCAAACGGAAGTGCACCTCCGCCGGGCGGGCCCACTGCCCTTCTTCGAACATGAACAGGTTGGTGCCGAGGAACTGCGCGAAGTCCTGCGCGGCTCGCGCGATGGAGAGATCGATCGTGTCGGACGAATAGTCGAACTCGACGGTGACGCGATCGGCGCGGCCGGTCGCGACGCGCCACGTGTCTTTGTCGGCGCGGTCCCAATACAGCGCCTGACCGCTCGCATTCTTCGCGCGGAAGCCGTGGACGTAGCGCGCGTAGTTCTGGATTTCGTAATTGCCTGGACTCCATGCCGGCAGAGAGACGAAGAGCGTGTCCTTGCCGGCGGCGGGAAACTCGGCGGTGACGTGGAACGCCCCACGATCGACGGAGACTTCATAGCGAACGGTCTGCGCCGAAATCGGCGTCGCGACAACCAACGAGATCAGCAGCAGGGAGAAGCGACGCATCATCACTCCGGGCAAGAAGTTGAGAGATACCTAAAAACTAGCGGCCCCGGCAGCAGCGCCGGGGCCAAAGTCTTAAGTGGTGCCGCGTAGCGGCTTACGACGTAACCTTTGCGCTCGCGTCGGCGACCATCGCGCGCAACTCCTTGCTGGGCTTGAAGACAGGCACCGGGCGCGCCGCCACTTCGACTGGATCACCAGTCCGTGGGTTACGCGCCATGCGCGTCTTCCGCTGGCGGATCTTGAACGTCCCAAACCCGCGTATCTCAATGTTATGCTGCTCAGCCAGCGCGGCTTTCACGGCGTCGAGGAAGGAGTCTACGACCCGGGCACAGTCCTTTTTTGAAATGAGGGGACCGGCGGTGCGAGCGATTTGCGCGGTGACCTTTTCGACCAGATCGGCCTTCGTCATTGGTCCCCCCCCGAACATCTGCCGGGTCAAAGTCGGGGGCTATCATACGGGCTTACTTATTTAGTGTCAAGAGCTTGTAGGAATTGTTGAAAGTGTCCCTGGGCGTCATGTGGGCCCGGTGACGCCTCCGGATGGTACTGAACGGCAAAAATCGGGTACTCTCGGTGCTTGATCCCTTCGACGGTCCCGTCGTTGAGGTTAAGGTGGGTGACCTCAAGCGACTTCGCGCCGGGAACGCCATCCGTCTCCCCCCGGACTGCGAATCCATGATTCTGCGACGTGATAAGTACTTGTCCTGTCGCTAGATCCCTCACTGGATGATTGCCGCCCCGGTGTCCGTACGGGAGCTTCACCGTCTCGCCTCCCAATGCGAGGCCGAGCAATTGGTGGCCGAGACAGATGCCAAAGATTGGCAGCTTCCCGTCCGCCAGCGTGCGAATTGTATCGATCGCGTAACCGACGGCCGCGGGATCACCAGGACCGTTCGACAGGAAGACGCCGTTCGGTTTCAGCGCGCGTGTCTCCGCCGCCGTCGTCGCCGCCGGGACGACGGTGACGCGGCAGCCGTGCTGGACGAACAGCCGCATGATGTTGCGTTTCATTCCGAAGTCGAACGCGACGACGTGATACTTGGCGCGCTCGGGTCCCTCGGTGTACGCCTTGGGAATCGTCGCGGCGGTTGCGAGATCGAGTCCGTCCATCGACGGTGATGCCGCGAGCGCGGCATTGATGGCGTCGGTGGGTTTTTCACCGAGCGCCAGCACGCCGCGCATCGCGCCCTTGGAGCGAATGTGGCGCGTGAGCTGCCGCGTATCGACGTCGGAGACCAACGGGACCTTCGCTTCCGCGAGCCAGTCGATCAACGTGCCGGTCGAGCGCCAGTTCGACGGCGTCGCCGTCAGCTCGCGCACCACGACGCCCGCGACGCGCGGGCGGTCGGATTCGACGTCTTCGGGATTGATGCCGTAATTGCCGATCATCGGTGCCGTCATCACGACGATCTGGCCCAAATAGGAGGGGTCGGTGAACACCTCCTGGTATCCGCTCAGATTCGTGGTGAAAACGACTTCGGCGTAGGCCGGTTCAAACGGGAGAGGAGCAGTTCCGGGGAACCAGGCGCCGTCCTCTAGCAGGACGTAAGCGGGTGCTGGGCTAGGGCCGGCGATTGGGCTGCGGCCGCGGGGCGGGCGGGGGGGCCGCCGGAGGAGTCGCCGTCGGTTGAGTTTCGATCGGCAGCGGCGTCGGCGCCACCGGCGTGGGCGCTTGTCCCTGCCCCTGACCCTCGAGGACCGAGCGAACCTGCGTGCCCGACTGCGTCATGAACGTCAGCACCAGGGAGAGGAACAGAAAGATTCCGGCCGTCCACCACGTCACCCTGGTGAGCAACGTGGTCGCCTGACGCCCACCCATAATCGTTTCGGTGCCGGCGCCGCCACCCATGGTGGCGAGCCCGCCGCCCTGCCCCGCCTGCAACAGCACGGCGGTGGCGAGGATCACCGAGTCGAGAATCAGGATGCCGACGAGGATTCCGTACATGCGCGGGGGCAAGATACCTAGGCTACGGCGGTGCGCACAAGTTGCGCCCAGGCGCGGGGATCGAGCGACGCGCCGCCTACCAGCACACCGTCCAACTCGTGCTCTGCCAGAAGTTCAGCAGCGTTTTTCAGGTTGACGCTGCCGCCGTAGAGAATCACGAACGGTGCGGCCGTGACCGCTCGGGTCTTGAGCCATCCCCGAATGGCCTGGTGCACTTCGGCGGCATCTTTGGGCGTGGCGTTGCGGCCGGTGCCGATCGCCCAAACAGGTTCGTAGGCGATCGTCACTCGTGCCTTGCCGTCGCGTTTACCCAGCGCGGCCTCGAGCTGGCGAGTGACGACCGTCAACGTGTCGCCCGCCTCGCGTTGCTCCAACGTCTCACCGACGCAGAGGACCGGTTGGAGATCGGCGGCGAGCGCCGCGCCCACCTTCTTGCCGGTTTGCTCGTCCGTCTCACCAAAGACGTGACGCCGTTCGGAGTGGCCGATGAGCGTCAGGCGAGCGCCGGCCTGCTTGGCGAGCTGTGCCGAGGTCGCGCCCGTGAACGCGCCCTTGGGCTCCCAGTAGATGTCCTGCGATCCGGCCAGGACGTTGCGATGGCCGGCGATACTCTGCGCGACCGCCTCGAGCGAAACGGCCGGAGGAAAGAACCACACCGATCGCTCGTGGGCGATCTCTCCGGCCGCAAAGAACGCTCGCAAGTACTCGCGGGCTTCGACGGGACCCACGTGCATCTTCCAGTTGCCTGCGAACACCAGCGGCCTCACGCATCCTCCAGGGCTGCGACGCCCGGCAACTCTTTGCCTTCCAGGAACTCGAGCGAGGCGCCGCCGCCGGTCGAGACGTGGGTGAGCTTGTGCTCCATCCCGGCGACGGCAGCCACCGAGTCCCCGCCCCCGACAACGGTCACGGCACCCTTTTTCCCGGCGTCGACGAGGGCGTTGGCAATCGCGCGCGTGCCGGCGTCGAAGGGCGGCGTCTCGAACACGCCCATCGGCCCGTTCCAGAAGATCGTCTTGGCGCGCAGCAGGCGTGCCCGGAAGTCATGCTGCGTGGTCTCATCGATGTCGAACACCGCCCACCCCTTGGGGATCGCGTCGATCAGGACGGAACGATGCTCGCTCGCGCGCTCGAGCGATGGGGCGATCAGCGCGCCGCGCGGCAGGATCAGCTTCTTGCCGCTCGTCGCGAGCAGCTCTTTGGCAAGCGCAATGCGGTCAGGCTCGACCAGCGACGTCCCAACCTCGAGCCCCATGGCGGCAAAGAAGGTGCACGCCATGGCGCCACCGATCAGCAGCTCATCGACGCGCGGCAACAGCGAACGAATGACGTCGATCTTGCCGGAGATTTTCGCGCCGCCCAGCACGGCAACGAACGGGTGCTTGGGGTTCTGGAGCAGCTCGCCGAGATACTGCAGCTCCTTCTCCATCAGGAATCCGGCGACGGCGGGTTTCAGCAGCTGCGCGACCGCTGCGGTGGACGAGTGGGCGCGATGAGCCGAGCCGAACGCGTCGTTGACGTAGAGATCGCCAAGCGCGGCAAACGTCTTTGCGAGCTCGACGTCGTTTTTCTCCTCGCCCGGCCAGAACCGCGTGTTCTCGACGAGGGCGACACCGCCCCGCGGCAGGCGACGGGTTGTGGCGACACCAGCGGCCGGATCGGGAATGAACTCGACCGGCGCGCCCAGGAGCTGTTCGAGATTGCGCACGATCTGCTTGAGCGAGTACTGCGGATCAGGGCCGCCCTTCGGCCTGCCGAGGTGTGAAAGCAGGACGACGCGCGCGCCCTTGTCACGGAGGTACTGGATCGTCGGCAGCGAGGCGCGCAACCTGGTGTCGTCGGTGACCTTGCCGTTCTTGAGCGGGACGTTGAAGTCGACCCGTACGAGCGCCCGTTTGCCGTCCAGCGCCTGCGGGGGAAGGTCCCGCAGGGAACGCTTGCTCAACGCCGCTGCCCGAGGTAGGCGAGCAGGTCCACGCAGCGGGACGAGTAGCCCATCTCGTTGTCATACCACGACGAGACATGCACCAGGGTGCCGTCGATGACGGCAGTGGACATGCTGTCGACGACGCTCGAGAACAGATTGCCGATGTAATCGACGGAGACGAGCGGTTCGTCGCTCACGTCGAGGATACCCTTCAGCGGCCCCGCGGCGGCGGCTTTTTTGAACGCGGCGTTGACCGCCTCCACCGTTGTGGGACGCTCCACTT
>JBGQKD010000056.1:0-10377 GCA_041499375.1 Gemmatimonadota bacterium | reverse complement strand
TGCGGGGTTCGTGCTGGAGGAGGGACTGCCGCTCGACGTGCTCGATCGTGTCGTGCAGGCGATGGCCGAGGCGGCGGCAGCAGCCGGCGTGTTGCTGGTGGCGGGCGATACGAAGGTGGTCGAGCGCGGCAAGGCGGATGGAATTTTCGTCAATACCACGGGCATTGGCGTGTGCCATGCCAACTTCGCTCCGGCGCCCGCGCGCGCCCAGCCGGGTGACGCCGTGATCGTGAGCGGGCTCATCGGTCGCCATGGGATCGCCATCATGACCGCCCGCGAAGGTCTGGCGTTCGAGGCTGAGGTGACAAGCGACAGCGCGGCATTGACCCCGCTGGTAGACGCGCTGCGCGAACGCGTCGGTGATGCCGTGCATACGCTGCGCGATCCCACCCGCGGCGGCGTGGCGAGTGCGCTGAACGAGATCGCGGCCGCAGCCCGCATCGGCATCGTGCTCGACGAAGCCCGGCTGCCCATTCCCGGACCGGTCGCTGCCGCGTGTGAGATGCTCGGATTCGATCCGCTCTACGTCGCCAACGAGGGACTGCTGGTCGCGTTCGTGCCCGAAGCGCGCGCCGACGACGCCGTGAGCGCGCTGCGGAGCCACTCGCTCGGCCGAGCAGCGACGCGGATTGGCCGCTGCGTAAAGGAGCACCCGGGGATGGTGGTGCTCAGCACGGGCATCGGCGGCACGCGCGTCGTCGATATGCTGCCGGGAGATCAGCTGCCGCGAATCTGCTAGCGGGGCCCGACGTTCTTCGAGGCTTCGCTTCCTCTCTTGCAGAGGCACGAATCACGGTTTGCGAAGGTGTACGATCAGCAGTGTGAGTCCCCCGAACACGGCGAAGCTTGGCGAGCTTCGGGTTTATGCGCGTGCGTGCACCTGTTTCGTGGAAGGTTTCTCGGGCGACAGCGGAGCGAGACGCGGTTCAGCGCCCAGCCAATACAGGCCGTTGGCCATGATGCAGTATCCGGTCGCGGCGAACCACACCATCGCCACACCGACGAAGCCGGTGAACGTCAACCACCACGGACTGTGAACGACGGAGAGCACGGAGGCGATCGTGAGGTTGATTCCTACAGCGAGATAAATGCGCCGTTCGAGGTACCAGCGGTCCGTCTGCATGTAATAGCGATTACCGCGATTCGGCTGGCCGAGCATCGGCATGAAACCGAGGCGCAACAGGATGTTGCCGACGATGCAATAGCCGGTGAGCGAAACGGCGATCGATGCCCAGGCGGTCGCGATGGTGAGCAGGATCCAATACGGATTGACGAGCGCGGCCAATGTCGTGCTCACCAGCAGGACGGCGCCCGCGATCAACCACACCGTCCGCTCGATGTACCAGCGGTGCGTGGGGACGATGTAGACGCCGCGACGGAGGGCCATAGTGCAAGCTTACGGGGCCCCCGATTCCCCGCCAGTAGCGAGGGGGTCATACTGCGACCGCGAGTTCGTTGATCACGTCCACGATCTTCGGCACGCGCTCCGCGGCCGCCTGCACGCGGAGCTTCGCGGGATCTGATGGGACCGATCCCGTCAACCGTGCGACGAAGTCCTCAACGTCCACCGTGACACGCGCAACGTCTGCTGCAGGCTCGCACCGAAGCTCGTCCCAGATCATCTCTTGCAGCTCCACCTGTCTCTGGACCTCGTCGGCATGTGAGAGCCACATCTGGACATACATGCCGCCTTCCAGCGTCTGGTCCGTATCAATGTTCCTCATGTCAGCTGCCCTCCTCACGTCGTTCTTGTCGGCCTTGAACATCCTGTGGTTGCGCGGCAGCGCCGCGGAGCTCGGCGTGGCGGATCTTGCCGCCCAGGTTGGCCGTGCGCGCCATCAATCCCGCGGTCACGACGGCCACTACGAGCGCCGCACGCGTTACGAATCGCGCCAGGCCCGCGCGACGCCGGATGACGCTCAGCACGGCGATCACGCCGAGCAGCTCCACCCCGATCAGGGCGAGCACGGCGGCGTCCTCGTGGGTTTCAATCGCCCCCTCGGCGGTGCCGGCGAGGTGCTCCACTGCATCTTCGGATGGCTCGCCCGTGAGGAACACGGGGACGGCAACGAGTGCGGCGACGAAGAAAGTGGCCAACGCGGCGCGCTGAATGGACTCGTTGCGGCGTACCATGCCCCAGGCGAGCAGCAGCAATCCAAAAAGTGTACCGAGGACCGGAATGTGGTTCAGCAGGAGATGCACATGTGTCCAGTTCATGACCTAAACCTGAGGCGGGCATGCACAAGCGACCATGAAACGCGAATGAGATTCGGAGAACGGCCCCTTGGGCTGAGAACGGGGCATGGAATACTCCTCGCGCTGCGAGCTATCGCGCCGGCGTGGGATTTCCGCGGATCACCTCGCGAATCCTGGCGGCGGCCGCGGGACTCAACACTCGCAGCACGAGGTAGAACACGTACCCCATCGCCGCGAGGACGAGAACGGAGACCGTCAGACCGATGATCACGCCTAACACCCCTAACGCGATCTTGAGCACGACCAGGGCGACGATCGCGATGACGGCGAAACCCAGCATCTTCCGAATCATGCGAACTCTCCTACCAGTGCCGGCCGCTCGGCTGCGATCGCCGCGAACTCTCCCGCAAAATCCCGCAGGTCGTTCCAGTCCGTGTACTCGTAGTCGCGCGTCGTGTCGGTGTCTCCGCCGGCCTTCTCGACGATGCGCTTCATCATCCGCCGTTTGAGCCACCCGTAGTGTGTGTACGGCAGCGCACCGGCGACCATTCTGGTCATCGTCGGCCGCCAACCAGACCGCTCCAGGAAACGCTCCATGATGCTGATGATCTCGCTGCGGACCTGGGCCCGCCGCTCGGCTACTGCCAGCGACACGGAGAGAAAGGCGCTCGGCATGATGTTGAGCATAGGTGTATGCTGCCGCACCCAGCGGGTGACCGTCTTCTGGTAGTCGCCGATGTGCACAGAAGCGGCGACGATCACACCGTTGTATCCCTCGGGACTGAGGCGGCGCACCATGCCGGCCGCATCGACGATGTCAACGCAACAGCGTTTGGCTCGCAGGTCTTCCGCGAGCACTTGCGCGACCTTGCGGGTGTGGCCGTCGGTCGTGCCGTAGACGATCAGGATGTTGGTCATGCCTACAGTCTAGTCCGTGTCCCTGAAGCGCCGTTGAGAGGAGGCTGAACGAGTCTTCATCCCAATCTTCAGGACGATTCAAGACGATCGCGCAAGACTCTCAGTAACCCTCAGCGGATGGTAGGCCATGTTGATCGACCGGTATCTCCCGACCTTCGATGAGACGTACATCTACGGAGCGAGCGTCAACGCGACCCCCGCCACCTCAGCGTGGGCGCCATCACTGCGCTCGTGATCGGCGAAGTCATGGCGATCGGGATCTTCCTGACGCCTGCAGTGGGGCGGTGTGCTATGGGGCCCTGGCCGCCCGGTTCTCCCTGAAGCGGGCGGCGACGCGCATCGGGCCACAGCATCATGCGCGGCTGCGCGCGGCGGGGTTCGATGACCGCGGAATTCTGCAGATTACGCTGATCGCGGCCTGGTTCACGACGGCGACCAGGACGCGGGGACGCGGACGCGGCGCTCCGGCGGTGACGAGCAACGGCACGTTCAGACGGCGGACCATCTGTTGGACCGTGCTCCCGCTGATCCAGCGTCCCAACGTCGAATGGTGCTTCCCACCGAGCACGAGTATTTGTGCGTCGGTCTCGACGATCACCTCGGTCAGCACAGCCGTGGTCCGACCGGGACGGACGATGAGCCGATCGGCAATCGCGGGCGGGACCGCGTTGCCCAGGGCGGCCAGGATCTCACGACGGGCATGCGCCCGCATCGCCAGCTCCAGCGTATCGAGAGAGACTCCGGTTCCCGCCATCTCCAGTGTGGACCCAACATCCCGCATCGCGTGCGCGAGCCGGCACATGACGCCGGCAGCCTTGGCCAGCACCCATCCCGCACTCGCGGCCGCTCCGCTCTCGGGGGAGCCGTCCACTCCGACGACGATGGGTTGACCGCTCATGGAATCCTCCTCAGCGACCTGCCGTCGCGAGTTGCCGCTTCTCCCGTCTGCCGAGCGCGGCGGCCGCGACGCCGACCGGCGCCACCAGCAGTGACGTCGGCAGTTGATTGACGAGGCTCTCGGTTACGCTGCCTAGCAGCACGCGCTGCGCCCAGCCTTTTCCATGCGAGCCCACGACGACGACGTCGGCACCCCAGTCCGCTGCCTCACGCAGCACCGTATCGACGACCGTGCCATGGCGCACGATCTTCTCGACGCCCGGCGTGCGCACGAGCGGCCAGATTTCCCGTTCCAGCGTTTCCTGGGCGAGGGCGAAGTACTCGGTCGGGTCGAGTGGGGGAATGCCGGAGAGATTGGGCAGCGGCTCGAACACGCTCAAGACGCGGAGCTGGGCGTCCACCAGTTTCGCGAAACGCTCGGCCAGACCGACCGTGGGACCCGCTGCCGTGGACAGATCGGCGGCCACCAGGACGCGCCGGAATGCCTGCGGCGTGCCGGCCGTAATGAGCACGGGCACTTCCGCCACGCGGAGGACGTGCAGGCTCGTGCTGCCACCCAGCCAGCGCTCGAGGGTGGTGTGGTGCTTGCCGCCGAGGACCACCAGTCCCGGCCGCTGATCGCGCATCGCCTGCTGCAGGATCACTGCCGCCGGACCAAAGCAGACATCGAGTTTCTGACGGGTCTGGTCCGATACCGCCGCCCCGAGGGCTTCGTTCACCCGTTCTCGGGCGACGGCGAGCTGCAGGCGTTGCATATCCACCACCTGGGGGTCCACGCTGACCGCGACCAGCGGTGCCCACGCATCCTGCACGGCATGGATCAACTGGCACGGCGCCGACGCCAGCCGCGCGATCCGCTCCCCCACGGCTGCCGCTCCAGCGGCGGCGGGTGACGCGTCGACTCCAACGACGATCGGGCCCCAGGACATCGTTGCTCCTCGTGAAGGTACGGATTGAACTTGGCCGGTTTTTGGTGAAGAAATCTTGAGAGTGAGAGGAAGGGTCCTCTCATGTACCGGCTGCCAGATTCCTGCGACGAAGAGATGACGGCATCGCACGGGCACACGGGAGGTGGCTATGACTGCGGGACGGCTATGCAGCCGGATATTGGCGACGGCGTCGCCCGATGAGAGCGTTCGTGCCGCTGCCCGCCGGATGGCGGAGTACGATGTGGGGACCCTCGTGGTCCTGAAGGAGGATCGCGGCGCGCGCGCGGTCGGCGTGATCACCGACCGGGATATCGCTCTGCGCTGCGTCGCCGAGAAATTTGACCCGGACTCGACCTTGGTGTCGGAGATCATGACGAAGGCGGTGTTCACGGTGCGCGACGAGACGCCCATCGTAGAGGCCGTGGTCAAGATGGCCGCCGCCGGCACGCGCCGGCTGGTTGTAACGGCCGAAGGGGACCGGGTAGCCGGCCTCCTCAGTCTCGACGACATCCTCGACGACATGGTGCGCGAGACCGCGGCGATCGGGAAACTGTTGCAGAAGCAACAGCCGCGCGTCCCCGCCTAGGTCGGTACGAAAGCGAGGCTGCGTTCCCGGTGCAGGTCCACGCGCTGCACCGGGATGCCTACGTAGATCGCCCGCTCGGCCAGGCGAGAGTGCTTCGGCACCAGGCTCAGCGCACCAACCTGCGTCCGTGCGCCGATCACGACGTCGATGCCAATGACGCTGCCAACACCGATCGTGACGTTACGACCCAAGCGGACGGACCCCGTTTTGACCAGCCCGTCCTCGACCGTGTGCCCGGACAGATGCGCGCCGGCCCCGATCACCACGCCATCTTCGAGCTCGAGAAGATTGTGATCCATGACCTCGAGACTGTTGACATAAACGCCTCGGCCGATCCGGGCGCCGTTGAGCCGCAGATACATGGTCCACAGTGGTGTCGCGCGAAGGACGGCGCCGGCTACGAGACGCACAAGGTGTGCGGAGGCGAGATAGCGCGCCCAATCGAGCAGCGGCCATTCCATTTTTACGATGGGCAGCGTGGTATCGCGGGGGGTACGCCAGCCGAGCGCGCGCATGGCAAGCGGCGAAAGAATCATGAATGAGACCGCGAACAGGACGTAGGCAGGCCCGAAGGCGCATAACAGGACCACGGCGCGTGCCGATCCCGCCGTGGAACGCGCCAACCATTGTAGTAGAAGAAGGGCTGGCATGGCGGCAAGCGCGAGCAGCGCGCTCTCCACGAGGAGAGCTGAAACTGCCGCCCATCCCACGCGCAGCGCCCGCCGCATGGCTCAGAACCCCGGTTTCCGCTTTCCCCGCCGCCCAAACACTCGGCCCACAATCAGCCCCACGGCCGCACTGATGGAGGCGACCCAGGCGAAGCGGGTGGCCTGTCCAAAGGCGAGGAACTTCGTTTCGGTCCCGCTGATCTCCACCACGCCGATCGGCTTTGTCGCAGCCGGCGCGCTCACGGACTTCTGTGCCGGCATCCGTGCCACGGGGATGAACGTCTTGCCGTCGACTCGCACCGGCTCACCGAAGACCGTCTTCACACTGGCGCTCGTCCGCACATGCTCTAGTGCCGAATCGATCAGTCTCTTGGTGCTCATATGGCTGTCCTCTGGTTGGTCGTACCTAGAACTCAATCGTACAGGTGTGAAATGGATGTGAGTTGGCCGTGAGCGTCGCGCTGAGCGGGTCGACTAAGGCGACCTTATCCCACAATTCAAGCGGAGTTCACGCACCACCAGGAATACTCACTGATGGCCGGGAACCCACCCGGCAGATCTTCAGCCAGAGGAGGACTGTTATGTTGCAGCGGATTGGGGCGCTCGGAATCGCGTTGGCGCTCGTCGCGGTCCCGATGATGACGGCTCAGAACAAGCCCGCGAAACAACCCCAGCGGGCCGTGCAGGCACCGCGTGTCAGCCATGCGATCATTGGAACGATCAAACAGGTGGACGCGCAGACCAATACCATCGTGGTGACGCCGATCAGTGGAGCGGACCAAGTCTTCAGGTTTGGCGCGAAGACGGTCGTACGCGGTCTACCTCGGTCCACCAAGGTGTCGGCGTTGCGTAGCAAGATCGGCGAAAAGATCGTACTGCACTACGCGGTCGCCGAAGAAAAGGCCGAGGCGCTGTCGATTGAATACCTCGGCACGGCCGAGATTCAACAGTTCGCCGGCACCGTAGTGAGCGTCGACACGAAGGCCCACACGCTCACACTCAAGCCTGCGACCGGTGTCGCCGAGGCGTTTGTCATTGCGCCTCGGGCAACGCTCGACCTGAAGAGCGGGGTCGTGCCGTTCGCTCAGCTGACGCGCTTTACCAAGGTGCAGGCGACTGTGTTCTACTCGATGCGCGGTAAGGAGAAGGTCGTCTGGTATCTTCAGGAGACGGCGGTGCCCGCAGTCTCGTTGCGGTAATCGGCACCGCGCTCGCGAATGCGGAGAGCGACCCCTCTCCGCATTCTGCGTATCGCACCTCAGTCCATCGGAGTTGGAAGGCTCAAACATGTACGATCGTCGCGTGCGCGTCACCGGAACGGGACCGCTGCTGGTGCTGGTCCCGGGACTGGATGGAACGGGGAGGCTGTTCTACCGCCAAGTGCCCTCCCTGGCGCGCCGCTTTCGTGTCGTGACGTACGCGCTGCGCGAGGACGCGACGATGGAGGATCTGGTGGCGGATCTTGCCGCGGTGGTGCGTGACGCCGCCGCGCCCGGCGAGCGTGCGACGATCGTGGGCGAATCGTTTGGGGGCGCGGTCGCGATGAGCCTCGCGCTCGCGCACCCCGAGTTGGTCGACCGCCTGGTTGTACTCAATTCATTTCCCCGTTTTTTTCCGCAGCGTCGCCTGCGCTTCGCGACCTGGGCTCTTGGGGCGATCCCCTTCCCCTGGCAAGCCATGACCATCGCCCGTCGGCTCACGGCGTCCCGCCTGCACTCGCGCCACACGCACGCGCGCGAGATCCGGCGCTTCCTCGTGCTCACGTCGCACACAACGCGGCGGGGCTACCTCCAGCGCCTCAGAATTCTCCGCGACTACGACGTGCGGAGTCGGTTGCCGGAGATCCGCGCGCCCACGCTGTTCCTTGCGAGCGACCGCGATCATCTCGTTCCATCGGTCGACCAAGCCCGGTACATGGCCGCGCGCATTCCCGACGCGACGGTGCGAGTACTCGAGGGACACGGGCACATCTGTCTGATCGCGCCGAATCTCGATCTCGGGCAGATCCTCCAGGAGTGGGCGGACTAGGCTTCGAAGCGAAGGACGGCGGCGATCAACAGCAGGCCGACGTCAGCCCCGGCGGCGTATTCAGCCCATGCTCCTAGATCTTGGCCGTGGCGACCGCCGCGACAATGTCCGTCTGCGAGATTACGCCAACCAGGCGGCCCTCATCCTCGACGAACAGGCGATGCACGTCGAGATAGAGCATCTCCTTCGCCGCTTCCAGAACGTCGGCGTCCGGTCCGATGACGCGCGAGCGCGGCGTCATGAGATCGCGTACCGGCGTGTCGTCGAACAGCCGCTCGCGCATCTCGGGTTCCGTCGTTTCCGACAGCGCACCCAGAATGTCGGTCGTGGACAGCACGCCCACGACTTGACCGCGCGCGTCGGTCACGGGCAGCGCCGACACGTGCACGTCCGCCAGCGTCGTGATCGCGTCACCGACCGTCGCATCGACATCGACCGTTTTCACGTCCGTCCGCATCAGCTCGGCGACTTTCATATGATGACCTTGCCTCTCCGCGCGCGCCGCGACCGTGGCCGCGCAGGTTCCGATCGGCGTTGCGCCGGCCGGTTGATTGGTACGACCAGCAGCGACGTCGGCAACCGATTGAGGAGCCGCTCGGTGGTGCTGCCGATAAGGAGCCGATCGATCCAGCCTTTGCCGTGCGAACCCAGCACGACCAGGTCCGCACGCCAGGCGACGACTTCCTCCGCAATCTCTTCATCGGCACGCCCGCGGCGCACGACGCGATCATCTGACTGCACGCGCGACAGCTCCAGCTCCACCAAGCGCTCGAACTCGGCCCGTGAGCGCTCCTCGAATGCCGACATGTCCAGTGACAGCGGCACAACCGTCGGGAACTTGGCAGGCTCGACGACATGGACGATTCGGATCTGGGCATCGAACAGCTCGGCGTAGCGCCCAGCGGTGGAGAGCGTCGCGCTCGCAGCAGCGGACAGGTCGGTGGCGACGAGCACCCGCCGCGGCGCGCGTCCCGATGCCTCGACCACGAGCACGGGCGCCGGCGATGTACGGACCAGATGATGCGCCGTGCTGCCGCCCAGCCCACGCGCGAGGGCGCCATGGTGGCGGCCGCCGACGACGACGAGGCCCGCTTCGAGGTCTCGCGCGACCTGGTCGAGAACGACTCCCGGACGACCGGGGCGGGCCACCAGTGAGTGTCGAATCGCCTCGGGGATTTCGCTCCCCACCTCCTTGGCGATGTGTTGGCGCATTTCCGCCACCACCATATCGAACGCTGCCGGCGAGTTCACGAGCGGCGCCAGGCCGCCCGGAGCCCACAGCTCCGGCACCGCGTGCACGAGCACGCAGCGAGCATCCGCCGCACGCGCAATGCGCCAGGCGAGAGACGCCGCCCGGAGCGACTCCGCTGAGCCATCCACGCCAGCGATGATGGGTTGCCACTTCATAGTCTCCCCCTGTTTGGGCGTGATCGATCTATATGAGGAAGGTGGGGGCCGTGCGTGAAGCGGGATTGAAGCTGATCTCAAGCTGTCTTCACGGCATGGGACCCACGTTTGGAGCAAAGGAGAATGCCATGGCACACAAACACGTGCTCTTCCGGGCGGCGGCGCGCGAGAAGGTGCTGCGTGGCGCAACGGCGCTCGCCGATGCGGTGCGGGTGACGCTGGGGCCCAAATCGAAGTGCGTGCTCATCGAGCGTAAATGGGGCGAGCCGCTCGTCTGCAACGACGGCGTGACCATCGCCAAAGAAGTCGACCTGAAGGATCCCGAAGAGAATCTCGGCGCCCAGGTGCTGCGCGAAGCGGCGGTCCGGACGGGAGACGCCGTGGGCGACGGCACGACGACCGCCACCTTGCTCGCGCACACGATCTTCGCCGAAGGCGTCCGCAATGTCGCGGCGGGCGCGAGCGCCATCGATCTCAAGCGCGGATTGGAGCGCGCGCTGCGCGCCGCCGTAGCGGCCCTCAAGAAGCTGTCCCGACCGGTGAAAACCAAGCGGGAGAAGGCGCAAGTCGCGGCGATCTCCGCCCACAACGATCCGACGATCGGCGATCTCGTCGCCGACGCCGTCGACAAGGTCGGACCGGAAGGCGCGATCTCGGTCGAGGAAGCGAAGGGCATGGAGACCGCGCTCGAAGTCGTGGAAGGGATGCAGTTCGACCGCGGTTATCTGTCGCCCTACTTCGTGACCGA
>JBGQKD010000055.1:0-11243 GCA_041499375.1 Gemmatimonadota bacterium | reverse complement strand
AGGCTCAAATCGCACGACTACGCCCGCCGGCTCGCCCGAATGATCCAACAACTGCGGGAGCGAGGCTTAGACCCTGATCGGGCCGCCGCCACAGCGGCGCTCGCGGAGGCGCTCGAGCGGGGAGCCCTCATGGCTCCGATGGAGGCGCCTACACAACCGGCTTGTGCTGACGTGACGACGAGAGCCCGGACTACCTAGCGTCGCGCGTGTGAGGTATGGCACGACCCACCATCGTGGTAGACAACTGCATCTGGAAGGTTTATCCCACGGGCCGCATCACCGTTTATGGGAAGGATGAGTTTGGGTTGCTGTTCGAGCTCGGGACCGGCCCCGAGCGCAAGCGCCGCTTCACTCGCTATTCGCCTCTGGGATCCAAGAGTACGGACGCATCCCTCGCCGAGCTCACTGAGCGGCAGCTGCTGGACCTCTTCCACCAATCGCAGCCCGCGTGGACGTCGCCCGAGGGTGGATACGGATACGGGGTAGGTTGAACGGAGCGCCGTAGAAACGCGCCCACAGGGCGGGCCTCTCGTGTCAAAACGATCGACCCCCTGATGGCCGTACAGGGGGTCGCATGCTGTGAGTTCCGCTGTGAGTTTCTCACGACACTCGGTTGATCTTCGGGTTCGCTGTTACAACACCGATGCCCAGGACCTCGCGTGATTGCTACTCGGTGTCGTAACTCGGTTCCCTAGCGAGTCGCATGGGGTTCAGGGGGTCGGGCTCGATCATTCTGTCGGTCGTCCAGGGGCAAACACTCTGACAAAGCGCCTCGTAATGCTAGCCGCCCACGGGGGTTAGATGCGCACCGCGGACTCGCAGTCCGCTGCTCCAACGTCGCTCGCATAGGCCGAGGGAGCGGAAAAAACCTACGGCCCCGCCGCGGCGGAGCCGTAGTTTCGGAAGCGGCGCCGCCATCACGCCGCCTTCGGCGTCTGACTACCGCCCGCCCCCGGTTCACCTTTCGGTTTGAACGGCCCAAGCACGTTGCGCGCGCTGGCCCACGCGCCCATCAGCTCGGCATTATCCCCGAACCGATACCGCACCATCCCGTCGAGCGCTCGCACCTGCTTCTTGATCTCGGCGGCCACGGCCTCGAGATCGGCACTTGCACCCACATGATCGCGCCGACCTGCCCGTGAGACTTCGATGGTCTTCTCCAATCCGCCGAGCGCACCGGCGAGATCGTCCAGCAACGTCGGAGGCATGCCGCGGCTCAGGAGCACATCCTTCTGGCCCAGCGCCTTCTCCAACATGTCCCGGCCCGCGGTGAGCAACGCCTTATTGCTCGCGTTGGATGGCGGCACCTGAAACTGCACCGCCGCCTCACCGTTCTCGGGATCTCCGAGTCCACCAAGCGCCCGCAGATACAAGAGCAGCTTGCTCTGCAGCGCTCGCCGCAATCCCTCGCGGTGCTTCGTGGACAAGCGGGTCGTCACGATACCCGCTCGCTGCTGCGCGTCGAGCGTCTCCGCTCGCGCGATCAACTCCTCGAGCTTCGCCAGCCCAAGGCCTTCCCCGACTGCGTCCGTCTTGTGGGTCCGGAGGAAGTCTCGGACCCGCTCGGCCATTTCTAGCCGCCTTCTCAACTGGGCGTTCATACGCCCTCCGTCGTTGTGGCACGGCGTCGGCCTCCGTGCCGTCACCGTGAACATCCGCCGACGCGCGCGCTGCATTGCTTAAATCGGGCCACTCTGAAACGTGCTCGCGCGCAAACGCCGCTGTCCTCCGCGCAGGACATCTCTCGCGCCGCGCGATGCGCTCATCGCGAAACGCGAGCGATCTCGCGCCAAACGCTGTCCGCACATTTCCACACGCGAGTGTGTCACGGCCGAACGCAATGCGTTTGCACTCGCGCGCGGTCATCTCACGACGGGTCGCGGTCATCTCTCGGCCGCGCGCGATCGATCTGACGGCCCACGCAGTGCCCTCATCGGCCCGCGCGGTCGATCTGCGGTCGAACGCAGTCAGCTATTTGTAAGGTTTGATGCGCTCGCGGGCGCGCGAGGTCGATCTCTCGCGCCGCGAGGTGCGCTCGCAGGCGATCGCGGTCGATCGTGAACGCCGCGCGATCGCCTCTCAGTCGCGCGCGATGAACTCACTGCGGATCGCGGTCAGCTCGCGCTCAAACGGAGGACACTCATTGCGAAACGAGGACAACTCGCGGCGCCTTTCTCTCGTCTCTTTCCTCTCTTAAGCAGGGCGCGCTTGTCATCCTGAGCGGAGCGCGCGGAACGCGCGCGTAGCGAAGAGCTTGCCCTGAGCCTAGCGAAGGGACCTGTTTTGAGAGTACCGTTTCTTTGCCCATGCCTTCACAAGTTGGATCGTCTCCGGTCGTTTCCCTCGCCGAATTCGAGGAAGCCGCACAGCATGTCTCCAGACATGCTTATCACACGCCATTGCTGACCTCCCGGCTGCTGAGTGAGCGCACTGGCTTCGACATTCGACTCAAAGCGGAGATGTTCCAGAAGGGCGGATCGTACAAAGTTCGTGGACCGCTGAACAAGTTCCGTCATCTCACCGCTGAGCAGCGACGGCACGGCGTGATCTGCTCTTCAGCAGGGAATCACGCGCAGGGCGTGGCCATTGCCGCCGGCGTGTACAAGATGAAGGCGGTCGTGGTGATGGCCAGCAATGCCACACAGTCCAAGGTGGACGCCACGCGTGCCTATGGTGCCGAGGTCGTGCAACACGGCACCATCTGGGATGAAGCCAACGAGAAGGCCAAACAGCTGTGTGAGGAGCGCGGGCTTACCTACATCCATCCGTTTGACGACATGCAGCTCATCACGGGCCAGGGAACGCTGGGCCTGGAAGTGTTCCAGGATTTTCCCGGAGTCGATGTCGCGGTGGTGCCGATCGGCGGCGGCGGACTGATCTCCGGCGTGTCGATGGCGCTGAAAGCGTCGAACCCAAGGATCAAGATCATTGGCGTGGAATCGTCCGATGGTCCAGCGATGCAGCAGAGCGTTGCAGCCGGTCATCACGCTCGAGAAGATCGACTGCATCATAGACGGCCTGCGGGTGAAGCGCGTGGGCGAGCACACGTTTGCTGTAGTGCAGCGTTTTGTGGACGACATCGTCACGCTCCCTGACCGCGAGATCTTCGATGCAATGATCTGGATCATGTCGCATTGCAAACTGGTGGTCGAGGGTGCGGCTGCTGCACCCGTCGCGGCTCTGCTGCATGGATTGATCAAAGCTCCCGCAGGATCAAGGGTTGTGGCTGTGCTCAGCGGCGGGAATGTGAATCTTGATCAGATCAGGAATCTGAAGTGGAACTGAGAGACTCGGGCGGCGGCGTAGATCAGGCAACGGCTTTGAGTAGTCCGGGGACCGGGATCAGTCGGCGATTCACCGGGTCGACCCCGAGTCCAAACCCCTCGAGCGTGAACGCGCCGAGCAGCGGCTCAGTGCCGGAGTCACCGCAAACGACGAGGGTCGGCTGGGTGCGTTCGTCGAGCCGGACGCGGACCCAGGCTATGGGATAGCGCACTTCCCGGCCGTCCGCCAACACGAAGACCCGCTCCTCATCGGGCCGCACTCCGAGTCCCTCCAGCACGTCACGCGGGATCCACGTGTATGACGCGCCGGTGTCTACCAGGGCCTCCATCAATGTGAAACGCTCTCCAGTGGCGCCCGCGAGGTGGAGGGTAACCCTGAACGTGCCCTTCATTTCTCTCCCATGACTCATTTATGCGGGTCTACAGGATGCTCGCGAGCGCGCAGCTGAAGCCGGGAAGAACGTCCTCGCCGTCGAGCGCGCCGGTGTCGACCACGATCGCCTCGGTGCCGTCACGGCGATAGACGCGAGCGACACGCCGTTCCGGATCCACGACCCACACGAGCCTACAGCCAGCCGAGAGCCAGTCGCCTACCTTGGCCAAAACCTCTCCAGGACGATCATCCGGCGAGAGAACTTCTACAACGAGATCCGGCGCGAGCGCGGGGTACCCTCTGGTGTCGCGTGACGGCAGACGATCCTTTGCAATGAACGCAACATCAGGGGCGCGCACCGTGTCGGGATTACTCGCGAGTTTGAAGCCGGTCTCGGCTGCGAAGACGCCCCCGGCGTCCGTGCGTTTCACGTGCGCCACCAGCTCCGCGCCTAGACTCATTGCGACGAGCCCGTGCAGCGAGCCCGCCGGCTCACGCACGACCAACCGACCCTGCACCAGCTCCGTCCGCTTGCCGGGAATACGCGCGCGCAGCAGGTCGTCCGCGGAGAGCGGTGCGGCTGATGGAGCCATGAGGGGAACGTAGGAATCCGGCGGGGGCATGGCAAGACAATGTCGCCCCGTCATGTCAATGAGCGATCAAACGCGCGCGAAGAACCAGCTTTTCGCTGAACTCGTGGGCCTCTCGCGTACGCCTTGGTGGCTGAGCCTGCAGCAGGACTTCGACCTTTCGCAGGCGATGCACAATCCGGTAATGCGGAAGAGTCGTCGCCTAAAGCGTCTTCAGTCAGCCTGATTCTCCTCCACCACCACCTGCTCGGCGGGCCGGCGCAACGACCGCGCCATCTGCGGCCCGCGACCAAACCGCATCACCAGATCCGGCCGGCGCTCCCCAATGCCGAGCCAGGAAGCGAGCTGCGCGCGGACCCCGGCAACCTCCACAGGCTGGTTGATGAACGCGACACGCAGACCCAAGGCCGCCGCTTGCAGCGCGAACCGCTGGCAACATCTCCCCGCCTCCACCCAGTGCGCCGCATCGTTCACCTCGGACACGAATACCGCGACCCCCGCCGAGCTCCGAATGCGCTTCACGTCCCGCTTGGTCTGGCCCCGCGCCGACGCGCGCCTGAGGATCCACGCGCCGATCGAGGTCGGCAGGTCGGGCATCCCCACCGCGCGAGCGTACAGGCCATCGCCGGTGCGCGCCGCCTGGCGCCCGTTGAAGCGCATCCACGCGCTGAGCTCTTCCCGCCATTCCCCATCTCCGAATTGCGCGGCGTTCGCGGCCGCCACGTATTCGACCAGACCTTCCTTTTCCTTCGGCGCCGTCAGGAACCGAAGCTCCAGCCCGTTCCCTCGGCTCACGTCCTCGAGCTGCCGCAGCTCCTCGGGCGTGACTTGGGCTCCGTCGTACACGGAGCGGCTGCACTGCCGCTCGGGAATCACCTGAAACAAGGGCGTTAGCGCCGGAGACGACCGCTCGAAATCCACGCGGATGCCGCCCGTGGATCGATCATGGCTGAAATGGCCGTCCAGGCCAGCCGCCGCCGCGGCCTCGAGCAGGTTCGCGAGCGCGCACCCGAGACTGGCATACAGGTGATGGTCGTCCGGATCGACCGCCGGACAGCGCCGCGAGAAATCCGGCAGGATCGTGATGTGATCTTGCCCCAATCCGAACTTCCACGGCTGCGTGTTGTGACTCGACGCCGCGAGCGTCGCGTACCGCACGAGATTGGTGTAGTCGCGCACGGCGTTCGTGAGATCGTAATGCCGCCAGGTCTCTCGGGCTGCGGATCGATAGCTCACGCGCCGAGCGTCGGCCATACCTTTCCTCCTGGGCTTTAACAAGGATACCACGATGGAAGACCTCTCGACCCTCCGCCTCTACCTGCTCCGCGGCCTCTATCTCCTGATCGCCATCGCAATGGGAACGCAGATCTGGCCGCTCATCCTGCATCACCCGGCGAACGTGGAGCACATGCGTGGCGTGGTACGCAGCTTTCTGGGCGCGCTCACGCTCCTGTGCCTGCTCGGCGTGCGCTATCCGGTAAAGATGCTGCCGCTCTGGGCCACCCATCAGTTGAACGCCGATACAACGGAAACCTTGACGGCGTGCCTGATGGGTGTGGTGCTCGTTCCGCTGGTACTCCCTTGGCGCTACGTGATCACCAAGTACGTCCGCGAGCCTGGAGAGAGATGGCGCCCCGTGCGAACCCTTTCATCCTGAGCGGAGCGCGCGGAACGCGCGCGTAACGAAGGACCTGCTGTAACGAAAGGATCGGCTACAAAAGCAGGTCCTTCGCGCCTGCGGCGCTCAGGATGACAGCGCGTCGGCGCATTGATAGGAGGAAAGGGAACGAAGAGGTTATGGTGGTGAGTTCGCTTCTGGGACCACTCCTCCGCCAGCTCTTGCCACACACGCGCGAGCGACTTGCCATGATGTACACCCAGAACGTGCGCATCCATGAGCATCGGGGATTTGAGCCTAGAGACCGTCATTGTTTTTCGCAGCAACGGCTCATAATCGCGCGCATCCTGAGGGCCGAAGGCCCGAAGGACCTGCCTTTCTCACACAAGCAAGCGCGGCTGTCATCCTGAGCGGAGCGCGCGGCACGCGCGCGTAGCGAAGGACCTCCTGAGCGCAGCGAAGGATCTGCTTTGTACCTCCCTGCTCCACCCCCGCCCCCGCCACCATGCTACTGCTCGTCTCCGCCATCCATACCGTCTGAATGTTCACGAACTCGTGAATCCCGAGCACGCCCAGCTCGCGGCTGTCCGCATGCGCAATCGAGACACCCGTGACTTGCGCACGTACCACAGCTGAGCGCGAGTTGCCGCCGCAGCGCCTCGTGGGCCCGATGGAGCCGGACGCCGGCGTTGTTCGCGGTGATGCCGATTTCCCGTGCGAAATCAGCGACCGTCGCGCCCTCCAAGTCCACACGCTTGATCGCCGCGGCGTATTCGGGTTTCAACGTGTCGACGAGCCTCAGGACGCACGCACACACCTCGTCGCGCCACGCCTCGTCCGGTCCTGGCTCGCTCTCGTCCGCGGTTCCCGCGGCGTGCGTGATCGCTCGCTCCTCCGCCGCCTGGCGGCGGTAATAATCCACCACCGCATTCCGCAACAGCCGGTAGAACCAGGGAATGATCGCGTCGCTATCCCGAACCGTGTCGGCCCGATCTAACCCGCGCACGAACGCGTCCTGGAGGATGTCCTCGGCGGCCTCGCGTGATCCCACGCGTCGCTCGATAAACGCCAGGAAGCGCCGGTGATTGTCGACTAGAACCTCGAGTACCTCGGACGCGACGGCGGCAGCAGTCATGCGTGCAAACTATGCGACGGGCCTCGCCGCTGGCTAGCGCCTCGGTGAGGCCGTCGCGTTAATGCCTTCAGTTCGCGCAGCCGCACGCGCACGGCGGCGCGGCGCAGTCGCACACCGGATCACACGCACATCCGCAGTTGCAACTGGCAGTGGCGACTTGCTCCTGAGTGTTCATCTTATCCCCTAGACTGAGTGGTGAGTTCTTACTGTCATCCCTGCTGACGGATGAGGAGGGTGCACCATTACACCTCTCGACCCAAGGGCTACGTCGTGGCGCAGAGTCACGGCCCGAAGGATCGCGTTCGGTGGCCCGTGATTAAGCAGGTCCTTCGCTACGCGCGCGTTCCGCGCGCTCCGCTCAGGATGACAAGCTGCTCGCGTTTTATAGAAAGGAAAGGAGAGAGGAACTAGCCCTCGGCCAGGTCTCGCCACAGAGGATTTCGTTCTTCAATAAGCTGCGGGCATCCTGAGGGCCGAAGGCCCGAAGGACCTGCTTTTCTTACACAAACAAGAGCGAAGCCTTGTCATCCTGAGGGCCGAAGGCCCGAAGGACCTGCTTTTGAGGGATCCCGCGCGTACACCGTGACTTCCCGGGCGCCGGCCTCGAGCAAGTCGTACTGAATCGCGCCGATGCCGCCGCCGATATCGAGCAGCGCTGCCGTCCACGCCGGCGCGCCGCAGCAGGTGGATCATCGCGCGCGTGGTCGGGTGCGCCGGGCCCTGTGCGCGATAATTCTTCAGCTCACGGGCCGCGCGCTTGCAGTCGAACTGGCTCTCGCAGGCACCGGCGCCACAGCAGGTCATGGCCTCAAGTCTAACTCGCCAAAGCAGGCCCGGACTGTAATCTTCACTTCGATGCAGGACCTCCGGCCTCGCCTGGAACAAGCCCTCGCCGGCCGCTACCGCCTTGAGGGCGAGCTGGGCCACGGCGGCATGGGCATCGTCTTCCTCGCCACAGACGTCAAGCACGGCCGCAAAGTCGCCCTCAAAGTCCTGCGCCCCGAGCTGACCCAGTCGCTCGGCGCGGATCGCTTCCTCCGCGAAATCCGCATCACCGCCCAGCTCAATCACCCCAACATCCTCACCCTCATCGATTCCGGCAGCGCCGGCGAGTTCATGTACTACGTGCTGCCCTACGTCGACGGCGAGTCGCTGCGCGACCGGCTGACGCGCGAGACCCAGCTGCCGGTCGACGAAGCGCTCCGCATCACGCGCGAGACGGCCGACGCGCTGGCCTACGCGCACGACGCAGGCGTCGTCCATCGCGACATCAAACCCGAAAACATCCTGTTCGAGGCGGGCCACGCCGTGGTCGCGGACTTCGGCATCGCCCAGGCGGTGAGCGAGGCCGCCGGCGGCCGGCTCACCGAGTCGGGCCTCATCGTCGGCACACCGGCCTATATGAGCCCGGAGCAAGCGATGGGATCGGGCTCGATAGACGCGCGCTCCGACATCTACAGCCTCGGCTGCGTGCTGTACGAGATGCTCGCGGGGATGCCGCCCTACGGGGGACCGACGCCGCACGCGATCCTCGCGCGCAAGTCGATGGAACCGGTGCCCGGCCTGCGCATCGTGCGTGACACGGTGCCGCCCGCCGTCGAAAGCGCCATCGTGCGCGCGCTCGCCAAAACGCCGGCGGACAGATTCGCGACTGCACGGGAATTCGCAACGGCACTGTCCCAGCCAACCACGGCCCATCGGCCCGTCCGCCCATCGGCCCTGTTTGTAACCGCGTCAGTCATCGTCGTGATCGCAGCGGCAGCCTACGTGGCACTAGCAATTTCGAAAGGCGGCGAGAAAAGCGGCGCGCGCGCGACCTTCGCCCGCCTCACCGGCGACGACGGTATCGAATGGTTCCCGAGCCTCTCGCCCGACGGGAAATGGCTCGTCTACGCCGGCGAAGCCGCCGGCAATCGCGACATCTACCTGCAGAGCGTCGGCGGCCAGAACCCGATCAACCTCACCGCCGATTCGCCGGACAAAGATGACCAGCCGGTCTTCTCCCCCGACGGCGAGGGCATAGCCTTCCGCTCCGAGCGCGACGGTGGCGGCATTTTCGTCATGGGACGCACCGGCGAAGCGGCGCGCCGCATCACGCGCGGCGGCTACAAACCCACCTGGAGCCCCGAGGGCACCCAGATCGCGTACGCGACCGAAAACGTCGAATTCAATCCGCAGAACAGCGAGAGCAAGAGCGAGCTGTGGATCGCCGACGCGCAGTCCGGCAAGACTCGGCACATCGTCGAGGCGGTCGATGCGACCATGCCGAGCTGGTCGCCGCACGGTCAGCGCATCGCGTACTTCCAGCGCCTGGGAGAGGTCGCCGGAGGTCACATCTGGACCGTGCCCGTCACCGGAGGGGGGGGCGAGCCGGCCCAATTGACGAGCGGAAAGGCGCGCGATTGGAATCCCACCTGGTCGCCGGACGGCCGCTCTCTCTATTTCGTGAGCGACCGCGGCGGATCCATGAATCTCTGGCGCGTGCGGGTGGACGAAGCAGCGGGGCGCGCACTCGCTGAGCCCGAGCCGATCACCACGCCGGCGACGTCGCTGGCACACATCAGCCTCTCGGCCGACGGCCGCCACATCGCCTACAGCTCCGTGCTCGTGACGACCAACGTGCAGCGCGCGAGCTTCGATCCGGTGCGCGGCGCCGTCGTGGGAGAACCGACGTGGCTCACGCACGGGTCGCGCCGCTGGGCCAACCCTGCGCCGTCACCGGACGGACAGCAGGTCGTGTTCTACTCGCTGGTCGAGCCCGAAGGCGATCTCTACGTGATGCGCGCCGACGGCGTCGGATCGCCGCGGCAGCTGACCAGCGATAGCGCGTCGGACCGCGTGCCGCGCTGGTCCCCCGACGGCAACTGGATTTCCGTATTCTCGAATCGCAGCGGCCCGCTGCATATCTGGAAGATTCGGCCCGACGGCAGCGGTCTGAAGCAGCTGACCGATGGGCCCGTCAACACGTCCTATGGCGTCTGGTCGCCGGATGGCTCTCGGATGACCGGCGCAACCATCATCGGCACTTGGACGAACTTCATCTTCGATCCCAATCGTCCCTGGAACGAGCAGCACCCCGAATTGCTGCCTCCCCCACCCGACTCGTTGGCGCCGTTCGGGCCACACTCGTGGTCGGCCGACGGCCGGCGCATCGCCGGGATGATCGGCGCGGTCGACCGCGGCATCGTCGTCTACACCCTCGGATCACGCACCTATCAACGCCTCACCGACTTCGGCCAATGGCCCGTCTGGCTCCCCGACAGCCGACGCCTGCTGTTCGTGTCAGGGGGTAAGGCGTTCTATGTCGTCGATCGGGAAACGAAGGCGGTGCGGAAGGTCTTTGCGGTGGCGCGCGATGTCATTGGCCCACCCCAACTGACCCCGGACGGGCGGTCGATGTACTTCACGCGGCGGGTGACCGAAGCGGACATCTGGTTGGCGACGCTGCCTTAAGGTTTCCTCTCCCCCACCGCGGCTTGCAGCTGCCGCAGCACGTCCTCGAGCCGCCGCAGCTCCTCCCCATAACGCGCCCAATCCCCGGCGCGCTGCGCTTCCACCGCCCGGCGGAACGACTCGTTCGCGCGGCGCGCGAGATCGGCGGCGCGGGCCGATAGCGTCGAGGCGGCACCCGGCGTCTCGGACACCCGCGCAGGCTCGCGCGTCGCCGCGCCGGCACCGCCGAATAGCTGCGTCAACCCCGCGTCCAGCGTCTCCTCCATCACGACCCGATTCTGATACGCCACCACCACGCGCTTGAGCTCGGGGATGCGGCCGCCCTGCGCCCGCAGATACAGCGGCATCACGTAGATCAGCGACTCTTCGATGGGAATCACCAGCAGATTGCCGCGGATCACCTGCGAGCCGCCCTGATCCCACAACGCGACCTGGCGCGCGATCTCCGTGTCCTGATTGATCCGGTTGACGATCTGCGTGGGCCCGAACACGAGGCTCTGTTTGGGGAAGCGATACACGACCAGCTCGCCGTAATGCGCGCCGTCGTTCCGCGCCACCATCCACGACGCCAAGTTGTCCTTGCCGCGCGGCGTAAACGGCACCATGAGAATGAACTCCGCCTGTTTCTCCTCCGGCAGCCGCATCACCATGTGGCGCAGGAACGGATCGGGCCGCTCCGGCGCGATCGAGAGCACCGGCTTCTGCCACTGGTCCTCGCGATGATAGAAAATGTCCGGCTCCGCCATGTGATAGGTGCCGTACAGCTCGGTCTGGACGTGAAACAGGTCCT
>JBGQKD010000054.1:0-11349 GCA_041499375.1 Gemmatimonadota bacterium | reverse complement strand
GTGAAGATTGTGTATCTAACGCTGTAAAAAGCAGGTCCTTCGCTACGCGCGCGTTCCGCGCGCTTCGCTCAGGATGACAGCCTCGCTCGCTTATTTAGAGAAGTGAAGGGATAGAAAGCGTCTCCGTGCGCTGAAGCGCCGGCTCGGCGAAGGCTTCAGCCCTTAAGGGCTGGCGTAGTGGCCGAGCCGCGGCTTCAGCCGACGGAAAACAATCCATTCCGCAACAATTTGGTACTCCGTTTCAACAAGTTGATGGAAATAATTCCCGACGCGAGGAGGCGGTACGTGTGGGGTCACTCGTCTTCGGCCTTCGGGATTGCCGGGATCGCTAGCCACGTGCTGGTGTGGCGAAACTGGTAAACGCGGTGACCTCGCAAGTCACTGGGCTAACGCCCTTGTGGGTTCGAATCCCTCCACCAGCACCCTCGCTATCACTATTGACTCGGCGACTGTTCCCGCCGATGTTTCGCATACTTGCGAGGTCACCGCGTAGCCAGTTGCGCTACGTCCGAAAGCCGGGGAGCGAGAAGCTCTCCGGCTTTTGTATTCCCTCACCGAGCGTGCTTCCCCATTAGCCCCCGCAGCGCGGCGCCGCTAAGGGAGCAGGGGCGCCCTTGATCCGCGTCCACGTGGCCACCGCAGTCGTGAGATCCTTGCACGCCGCGGCATACGCCGCCTGCATCGCCGGCGTGGGCGCGAGGTCGCCGGTCTCCAGTGCGTTCAGTTGGCTACCCAAGGTGCCGTTGACTCCCGCAAACGAGGGCGGTGGAGGACCTCCGGGCCGGAAACCGCCGCCGCCGCCAAAGCGACCACCACCAGGTTCACCACCGACAGCAGCGAGGATCGAGTCTCGAGCCTTGGCCGCCGCTCCCGTGTCTGCCGCCGCTGCGGCGCGTGCGGCCGCCACTTGCTGATAGCCGTCCCACGACTCCTGCATCGCGGCGACGATGCCGGTCGCGAGCACGTACTGCGCGCGCACGTCCGCCGCCGTGGCGGGTGAGCGCGGATCGTTCACCACCGTGACGGGCTGAGTATAGGTCTTGCCATCCACCGCGAGCCGCAGCGTGTATGTGCCCGGCGGCACCAGCGGCCCCAGGGGCGAGGGCGGCGTCAGTCCGGGGTTCGCGTTGATCTCGAAGCTGTGCGTGAGCGCGGGCGACGCGTCGGCCCTGAGGTCCCAGTTCGTACGATTGCCGCCGGCCTCTGCCGGCAGCCGGAACGGCGGCGCAATCCAGAAGTTGGGCTCGGGCGGCCGCGCCGCTTCCTTCACCGGCTCCACCGGACCGCTCGTCATGTGCCGCACCACTGCACCCCCGGCATCGAGGACTTCGAGCGTGATCGGTCCGGCCGGCTTCGTCGCCAGCGAGTAATAGATGATGGCGCCGTCCGGCGGATTCAGGGCGTGCGGCACCTCGGGCGGGAACGGCGTGTCGTTGCCGACGTTGCGGCGCACGCGGATCGCGTCGCCGGGAACGAAGAGACGCACGGGCTCGCTCCCCAAGTATTGCTTCATCTGGCGCAGCGGCGAAATGTCGTCCAGCACCCAGATGCCACGGCCGTACGTCCCCAGCACGAGGTCGTTGCCGTGCACCACGAGATCTCGGCACGACGTGTTGGGAAGATTGAGCTGCAAGGGTTGCCAGTCATCGCCGTCATCGAACGAGACGTACATGCCGCTCTCGGTGCCCGCGAACAAGAGCCCGCGAGTCTTCGGGTCCTCGCGCACCACCCGCGCGAACGAGCCGCCTGGCTGCCCCGTGGCAAAACCGTTGGTGATCAACGTCCACGTCTTGCCGTAGTCGCGCGTGCGATAGAAGTACGGCGTGTATTCCCCGGTGCTGTACAGCGCGAACGCGACGTACGCCTCGCCCGCGTCGTAGTGCGACGCCTCGATCGCCAGCATGTCGGCGCGGCCCGGCACGCCCGGCATGTTCGGGATGCTCACGTCCTGCCACGTCTTGCCTTCGTCCTGTGTCAGTTTGATGAGACCGTTGTTCGTGCCGGCCCAAATCTCGCCGCGCTTCACGGGCGAGAGCGCCATCGACTGGATCGTGCCGCCCGCGAGGAGCCCGGGCTTGCCGCGCAAGCTGTCCGGCGTGGGCACGGTGTCCTTGGGGTAGCCGAGGTCGGGAGAGATGCGGGTCCAGTGCGCGCCGCCGTCGAGTGACGTCATCACGAACTGCCACGCTGCGACGAGCTCGCGCGGGTTCCACGGCGCGAATGCGAGCGGCTGCGAAATCGATTGCCGCGCGTGCAGCGCGGGATCGAGCTGCGGGCTGACGTCGATCCACTGCTCGCTGGGATAGTTGATTTTGAAGATCCCGATGCCGCTCGCGTAGACGATGTTCGGGTTCACCGGATCGGGCGCTTCGCTACCCCATTCCCAGCCCGGCACGGGGTTCCAGTCGAGCGGCGTGATGGCGCCCTGGTTGCCGCGCAGGCGGGTGCGCACCGCGCCCGCGTCCTGTTGCGACGCGTAGACCCAGCCAGGCCACGAGTTGTCGACCGCGAGGTGATAGACCTGCTCGGTCGATTGGTTGTACCACGAGCTCCAGGTCGCGCCGCCGTCCAACGTGACGATGGCGCCCTGATCGTAGCCAAACAGCATGCGCTGGCCGTTAGTGGGATCGATCCACAACTGCTGCGGATCGTCGCCGCCGGGTGCGCCCTTGAAGCCGGTGAACGTGTTGCCGCCGTCCGTGGACTTGTAGCTCGCGGTGTTGACGGTGTAGACGATGTCGGGGTTTTTGGGATCGACGTACACGCCGCAGTTGTAGCCGCCCTGGCCGTTGCGGATGCGCGTGTCGGTCGAGTCCATCTGCCGCCACGAGGCGCCGGCGTCGTCGGAGCGCCACAGTCCGGAGTTCTGGATCAGAAACATCCGCTGCGCGTTCGTGTTCATCGCGACCGCGACCGACGTGCGGCCGGCGAGGCGTGGCAGCCCGCCGCCCGTGATCTCCTTCCAGGTCATTCCTTCATCGGTTGACTTGAACAGGTGCGTCTGGCTCGGACCCCCGCCACCGCCGCCGCCGCCACCACCGGGTGCGACGAACCGCGCGAAGCCGGTCGGCGGCGTGACGTAGTGGCGCACCGTCGTGGCGAGCATGACGTCGGGGTGATCGTCGGCCCAGGTGATCTTTTGTGCGCCGGTCGAATCATCCACGTAGAGCGTCTTGGTCCACGTGCGGCCGCCGTCGGTCGAGCGGTAGATGCCGCGGGTCTCGCTCTTCTTGTGCACGTCGCCCTGCGCGGCGAGCAGCACGAGGTCGGGGTTCTTGGGGTCCACCAGGATGGACGGGATCTGTTTTGTCGGGTCGAGGCCGAGATGTTGCCACGTGCGGCCCGCGTCGGTGGACTTGTAGACGCCGTTGCCCTCGCTGATGCCGCCGCCCGTGACGAGGTCGCCCATGCCGACGTAGACGATGTCGGGGTTGGACGGTGCCACGGCGATGGCGCCGACCGTCGAGGCTTCCTTGACCGAGTCGAAGACGGGGTACCAGGTCTCGCCCGCGCTCGTCGTTTTCCAGACGCCGCCCATGGGGAAGCCGGCGTAGAACACGCCCGGCTGGCCCCCTCCGACGGCGCCCGACACGGCGGACACGCGTCCCGCGCGGAACGGGCCGAGGTTGCGCCAGGACATCCCGGCGAGCAACGCGGGGGGGACGGGACCGGAGTCGGTTGGGGTGGTGAAGGCGACGAGGGCGAACAACAGGGCGGCACCGGCGAGCCGGCGTGAAGCAGACGTCCGAGCGATCATGGATCCAACTCTCGAGGTGAAGGATGTGGCGGCGTCATAATGATACGGCCAAAGCAGGTCCTTGTTAATATCACCCGGCATCATCCCAAGGACTCCCTATGCGGCGCGTCGTCTATTCGGTGGCGATGAGTCTGGATGGCTACATCGCCGATCCCCAGGGTGGCTACGACTGGATCGTCATGGACCCCGAGATCGACTTCGATGCGATGTTCAAGCGGTATGACACCCTGCTGATGGGCCGCAAGTCGTATGACGCGGCGAAGCAGAGTGGATACGGCATGCCGAAGCCGCAGACCTATGTCTTCTCGAAGACGCTCCAGCAGGCGGACGCTCCGGATGTCACCGTCTCGAATGATCTCCTGAGGACGATCACAGCTCTCAAGAAGCAGAAGGGGAAAGACATCTGGCTGTGGGGTGGCGGCGAGCTGTTCCGGAGCGTGCTCGAGCTGGGCCTGGTCGATCAGCTGGAGGTCGCAATCATTCCGGTGTTGCTGGGGGACGGGCTGCCGCTGCTGCCGAGATCGGGCACCCGCGCGAAGCTCAAGCTGACGGGACAGAAGCTGTTCAAGAAGACGGGGACATTGATGCTGAACTACGACGTGAGGCGATCGAGGAAATCATGACATTAGGGCTGAACGGGGCCCACGAGCCGGCTCGGCGGACCTGAGCCCGTCCAGCAGTAAGCGCGCGCGTCCGCTGCGACCCCGCAGGCCACCCCGTTCGGGCCGAAGCCCAAGATGCCTGGCTCCCGCCCCGGACCGACTCCTACCGAGCGGAACACGAGGCCCCCACCGACAAGTGTCGGGACGGTAAGACTCCCACCCCAGCAATAGACGTCGCCCGCCGGCGTGAGGGCGCAAGTCCTCTGGGCGGCGTCGAGCGAGGTAAATGTCACGTCTCCGGCCACGGACGCGGGAACCGAATGGGGAACGGAGTCCTGCGATCCCAGCCCCAACTGGGCGGCGTCGTTGCGCCCCCAGCAGAATGCCGTGCCTCCACCGGTGAGGCCGCAAGTGTGATCCGTTCCAGCGGCGAGCGCGACGAAGCGGGGTGCGCCGCGCACGGGCATCGGCTCGGCCCGTGAGACCGTCGCGCTGTCCCCCAGCTGGCCCCAGCTGTTGTCGCCCCAGCAGTACGCGGTGCCGTCCGGCGCGAGCGCGCAGGTATGCTTGCCGCCCGCGCTGATCGCCGTGAACGTGCGTCCCCCGACAACGCGCACCGGGGTGTCGCTGCAGGGATAGCCGAAGCAGGTGGGGAGCGTCGAGTCGGTGCCCAATTGCCCGGCGTCGTCCGCGCCCCAGCACCACGCGCTGCCATCCGCCGCGACCCCGCACGTGTGCTCGTAGCCGGGGTTGAAAGCGTCGCGTCTCCCGGCGCTCAGGGAGAGAAAGGTGAGTCCGCCGGCGATGCGCTGGGCGTCCCCGCCGTGTCCCCAGCAGTAGCCTTGGCCGTCCGCTGTGATGCCGCACGCCATCGCGCCGCCCGGGGCTATCGAGGTAAACGTCAAGCCTCCGGCGAGCCGGCGGGGCATGTATGGCACGAGGACCGTGTCCGGCGAGGTGAAGGACAGGCCGCCCCAACAGTACGCCGCGCCCGCGGCCGTGAGAGCGCATTGGCCGCCGGCTCCCACGCGGGCGAACGGGACATAAGCGTCTCCCACACGAATCGCCGCGGAACCCGTGACGCCACCGGTCTTCGCGGTCACGTAGGCGGTTCCTCGACCGACGGCGCGGACCAGCCCGCCGGAAACGGTTACAATGCTGTTATCGGACGAGAGCCACGTGAACGAGGCAGGCACTTCCGGTTCGTTACAAAACTCGATGTCGCACCGCTGCGTCGTCGCGACGGCGGTCAGGTGCACGGTTTCCCCAACCACGAGCGCGTAGCCCGCGGGGCTCAGGTACACGGCATAGATCCACGGGCCACGCGGTGGGCCCCCGGTGCCGCCGGTGATATCGAACATCTTGCACTGCGCGAGCGTGAGCGCAGCGAGCGCGCTGGCGAACCGTTTGGCGACCATGCGTGAAGATCAGCCGCTATCGTCAAGTCCTCGTCAAGCTCAGCTTTCTGGACGACATGCAGCGTTTGGGCTATCTCTAACTCCCCCTGAAAACTGGTGGGTGGTCCATGCGTCCATCCTTGCTCGCAGGTCTCGCCGTGCTGATCCCGGTCGCCGTACTCGCACAGGCCAATTCGGCAGGGCCGCCGGCGACGCCGGTCCGTGTCGTTACCGACACCATCTTTGGCACCGTCGTCCCCGACCCCTATCGTTGGCTCGAGAGCGTGCAGGACAGCGCCGTCCTCCAATGGTTGCACGCGCAGGATACCTACACCCGTCATCTACTCGCCGCTATTCCCGGCCACGCCGAACTGGCGGCGCGCATTCATGCGCTCTCGAATGCCAATCCGTCGATCACCACTCCGAATTTTGGCGGGAAGCGGCTCTTCTACTTCAAGCGGCTCCCGGGCGAAGAGGTCAACAAGCTCTATGTGCGCGATAGCATCGGCGCACTCGAGCGCCTGCTCGTCGATCCCGAGCGGCTGCAACAGCAAGGCGGCCCGCACTGGGCGCTCGACTACTACTCCGCGTCCTGGGATGGTCGCTACGTCGCCTATGGCGCCTCGCCGTCCGGCTCGGAGAACAGCATCATGCGGATTCTCGATGTGACGACCGGCAAACTGCTGCCCGATTCGATTGACCGTGCGCAGTTCGGCGGCCCCGCGTGGCGGACGGATGGCCGAGCGTTTTTCTATGCGCGGCTCCAGAAGCTGGCGCCCGGGGCGCCTGCGTCCGAAAAGTACCGCAACGGTCGCGTGTACCTGCACACGGTAGGACAGTCCGACACGACCGACGTCCCGCTCGTCGGTATCGGCGTGACGCGCCGCATCCCGCTCGAGCCGGATGACATCCCGTTCATGCAAACGATTCCGGGAACCACGTGGGCGTTTGTGGTCGTGGCGCATGGGGTACAGAACGAGGTGACCGCCTACGTCGCGCTGGCGGCCGATGTGCGTGACTCCACGACGCCATGGCGGCCGCTCATCGCGGTGACCGACAGCATCGTGTTGTTCGACGTGCACGGTGACGACATCTATCTCCTCTCGCACCTCCATGCGCCGCGCTACAAGGTGTTGCGCACCAACCTGAAGAGCCCCGACGTGGCGTACGCGGCGGTCGTCTTCCCCGAGTCGCAGGGCGTGGTGGTGGTCTTCGGCACGTCGCGCGACGGACTGTACATCAGGACCTTGGACGCGGGGTTCGGGCGTCTGTTCCGCCTCGCGTGGGGCGCCCCCGCCGCCCGGCCGGTGACGCTGCCGTACGAGGGGGCGATCAATAGCTTCAGCACCATCCTCTCCCGCGATGGCGCGCTCTTCTCACTCGAATCGTGGACTCATTCGCCGTTGTGGTTTGCCTCCGATCAGAAGACTGGTCACTTGATGGACACCGACCTCCTGCCGGCTTCACCGGTGGATTTCTCCGCGATTACATCCGAGGAAGTGCGCGTGCGCGCGGCCGATGGCACCCTGATCCCGCTGTCGATCGTACACCGCCGCGATGCCAAGCAGGACGGGAGCCATCCGCTGTTTCTCGACGGCTACGGTGCGTATGGCTTTACATACGATCCGTATTTCGGTCCCAACTGGCTCGCGTGGTTCGAGCAGGGGGGAGTGTTCGCAGTGTGTCACGTGCGTGGCGGCGGTGAGTTCGGCGAGGCGTGGCACCAGGCTGGCCGCGGCCCGACGAAGTCCAATACGTGGCGCGATCTGATTGCCTGTGGCGACTACCTCGTGGCCCAGAAGTGGACGTCACCGAAGCGCCTAGCCGCCAGCGGCACGAGCGCCGGCGGAATCGAGATCGGCATGGCGGTCACCGAGCGCCCCGAGCTGTTCGGAGCCGCGGTGCCGCGCGTCGGCACGCTCAATCCCCTGCGGGAAATGCTCGTCGGCGTCAGTGGGCCCGCGAATCGTCCTGAGTTCGGGGATCCCACAACCGCCGACGGCGCGCGCGATTTGCTGGCGATGGATACGTATCAGCACGTGAAGGCCGGGACGGCGTATCCGGCCATGTTGTTCACGAGCGGGTTCAACGATCCGCGCGTGGACACGTGGATTCCGGCGAAGACGGCGGCGCGTTTCCAGGCCGCGACCACAAGTGGCAAGCCGGTATTGCTACGCGTCGAGTTCGACGCCGGCCACGGGTTTGGCTCGAGCATGTCGCAGCGCGAGGCTGAACTGGCGGATGAGTGGTCTTTCTTGCTGTGGCAGTTTGGGGTGCCGAAGTTTCAGCCGGTGCCCTAGGGGATTTCCGTGCGCTGTTGATGCTGAACTACGAAGTGAGGCGATCGAGAAAATCATGAACGGCCCCTCGCTCGCCTCTTGACTCGGCGGCCCGTGTCGCCGATGTTGCGCATACGTCAAAGGTCTCTGCGTAGCCAGTTCGGCTACGCCACGAAAGCCGGGGAGCAATGCTCTCCGGCTTTTGTATTTCGCAGTACCTGCTACCTCATCACTGATAACCACTGCTGCGTCTGCTGCGTCTGTGCGTCTCTTCACTTCTAGCTGCTCCCGCCTGCCAGCTCCCGCAGCCTTTCGAGCACTCTCACCATTGCCCAAGTATCTCTTTCGCAGTAATTGAGCAGATCCTGCCTCACCCTCTCGTGCTCTTGCTTCGGAATCTTCCCCGCCACAAAGAGGAGCCGGGCGATTTCCACGCTCGCGACCAACCCATCGACGATCACCAGATCGCTGTAGCTCAGGTCCGGCACGAGGGGGTGTAGAACATCCTTGAGACTGAAGCTGCCGAGGAAGTCGGGATGGTATACGTTCTCGCGCACGATCGGCAGGAGATCGACCAGCTTGAGCTCGAGTGCCTCGAGCTCGGGACGCAGCTCGGGCACCGCTTTTTGAAGCCCGCGAATCTTCGTCTTCTCAAAGCCCGAGTACGTCGCGACCTTCTCGGCGTTCCGCGTGGCCTCGACCATCGCCCGCGCCAGCTCCGGCCGGCAGTCCTTCGGGCCCTCCGCCAGGTACTCGGCGTGCTGGTATGTCCCGTCGCCATTCGATTCGTGATAGCTGAACTGCGCCGGCGCCTGCTCCCACGGCGCCATGCCGGGCCAGACAGGCACCGCACGCTGGATCGTCTCGAAATCGAGAAAGCCTAGTTTCCCGTCAGATGCTTCCAATGCCTTCTTCAGGGTCGGTTCGACAATGATGCGGCCCTCCTTCATCGCGCGGATCTGGCGCTTCTGCTTGGCGTTGAGCTTCTGCGTGGCGGGAAGGTCGGAGATGCGATTCACGTCGGTCAGCAGGAAGTCGCAGCCCTTCTTCGGCCCAATGTTGTAGAGCCGCATGATGTGATCGGGATCTTTGGGCCAGCAGCGCTCCATGAACGGACACTTGTACGGCTCGTGGCACTGCAATCCGATCGGCACATCGGGCAGCGGGCCGTCGAGCATCGCGAGCTGCGCATCGATTTCCCAGCCGATCTTGCCGAGGAGCGGCTGCACCGCCGCGGTCACATCGGTGCGCTCGAAGAGGTTCGACAGATCGGGGAAGTGGCATTGCTTGTTGAGGTGCATGACGTCCACGCCCGTGATGCGAATCCCGCTCCGCTCGAGGACGTGGACCTGCACCGCGGCGTCGGCGAGGTGCTCCTCTTTCTGGGAGGACGACGACTTCACCTCGGTGAGATGAAAGCCGTCATCCTGGGGCGTGAGGATGTCGACCGCGACGAATGTGTTGTCGGCGAGGAAGCTGGCTTCGAAGATCGCCGGCGCGCCGTCATCGATCAGCTTGCGCGTAACCGCGACCCGCTCGGTGTACGCGTGGTGCGCCAGGTCCACGAGCGTGCCCCCGGGGAACGTGCGACGTGCCAACGTGCCGACTTGTGCGCCCTGATCAAACCGGTCCTGTAAGACCTTGTCAGGTTGAAGCTCCACGGCGAGCGGCTCGTGGACTTTCCACCAGAGGAGCTTGTGACATTGCGTGCCGGCGGTGTAGCGGGACTTGGAGAGACGGTGCCGCATGGATGAGAATGTGGAGTCGGGGTGGGACATTGCAATCCGTGCGGATGGACTGGCGGGTACAGCCCTAGAATTGAATATTGCGGCCCCTTTCGCCGACTGCTGCAAAATGGCCGATCCCGCTGTCCGGATTACGCTCTCGCCTGCACCTGCCGACGATCTCTGGTCGGTCGACGAACGCTCGTTGGACCTCTTTGCCAAGCAGCTCGACGCGCCGCCTTCGCCGCGCGCCTGGTATGAACTGCGACGCGAGGCCGAGCACGTCGCGCTCGTCCCGGGCTTCGACCGGCTCATCACGCTGGGCGGGCACGCCATCAAGGAACTGCCACACCAGATCGACGTCGCCCAGCGCGTGCTGCGGCAGATGGGCGGCCGCGCGATCCTCGCCGACGAAGTCGGGCTCGGCAAGACGATCGAGGCGAGCATCATCTACCGGGAGCTGGCGATTCGCGGGCTGGCCCGCCGCACGCTGATCCTCACACCGGCATCGCTGGTAGGGCAGTGGCAGGGTGAGCTGGAGGAGAAGTTTTTTCAGCACTTCGACACCCCGACCGATCCCGACGACTGGCAGCGCGTCACCCGCGCGATCGTGTCGCACGACCGCGCGCGCTCGCGCCGGCACGCCGAGGAGATTCTGCGGCATCATTGGGACCTCGTGATCGTGGACGAGGCGCACAAGATCAAGAGCCACCGCGGCGCGACGTACCAGTTCATCGAGAAAATCGAGCGCGATTTTATCCTGCTGCTCACGGCGACGCCGCTGCAGAACGACCTGCGCGAGCTGTACAACCTCATCACCCTGCTCCGCCCCGGGCAGCTCGGCACCTGGGAAGAATTCCGCGCCGCCCACCTCGTGGCGGGCGACCCCCGCCAGCCCAAGGACCCCGAGGCGCTGCGCGCGCTCACCCAAGCGGTAATGATCCGCACGCGCCGCGCGAGCGTGGTCGACGATCTAGACCTGCCGCCCCGCCGTCCCCGCCACCCCGTGGTCAAGCTGACCAAGGCGGAAGCCGACCTCTACGAGCGCACCACCCAGTTCCTGCGTCGCCTCTATCGCGAGGGCTTCGTACAGCACGAGGAAGACGAGGACGAGGCGGAAGCCGGAAGCGGACGACGGCGGACGGGCAAGGGAATGGTCCAGCTCGCGATGATCCATCTGCGCCAGCGCCTGTGCTCCTCGGCGAAGGCGCTGGCGGAATCGCTCGCGCATCTGGCCGAAGGGGAGCGCATCAAGCCCGAACATCGCGCCATCGCGCGCCAGCTCGCCGAGCGCGCGCGCAAGGTCAGGACGCACGCCAAGCTCACCGTGCTCACCAAGATCCTGAAGGAGACGCCTGACCGGGTCGTGGTCTTCAGCGATCACCGCCCGACGATCGAGCTGATCGAGCAGCGGGTGAAGGCGCTGGGCCGGACGCCGATCGTCTACTGGGGCGCGCTTACCAGCGCGGAGCGTGACAAGCGGATTCGCGCATTCCACGACGACGAGCGCAGCGTGCTGATCGCCACACGCGCGGGCAGCGAGGGCCGCAATCTGCAGATCTGCAACGTGCTCGTGAACTACGACCTGCC
>JBGQKD010000053.1:0-11354 GCA_041499375.1 Gemmatimonadota bacterium | reverse complement strand
TCTATATCTCGTGCGATCCGGCGACCCTCGCGCGCGATCTGCAGCGGCTGAACGTCAACTACGTGGTCAAGGAAGTACGCGCGTTTGATCTGTTTCCGCAGACAGCGCATGTGGAGACGGTGGCTGTGCTGGAAGCCGCATGAAGTACCACGTCAGCATCCGTTCCAGCACTTACGTCATCGACGTCGATGGCGGGTCTGTCACTATCGACGGCGAGCGTCTCGAGGCGCACGCTGCCGCGATCCCCGGCACCCCCCTGCTTCACCTCTTGCTCGGCAAAGAGTCCTGGACGGTGGCCTGCCAGCAGCTCGACCAAAGACGTTGGGCCCTCGGCGCAGCCGGCGAGCGGGTCGAGGTCGAGGTGCAAGACGACCGGTCGAAGCAGATCGAGGCGCTCACGGGGCAGGGGCGCAAGGTTGTGGTGGGCGGTGTGGTGAAGGCCCCGATGCCGGGGCTCGTCGTGCGGGTGGAAGTGAGCGAAGGCCAGACGGTCGAGGTTGGGGAGGGTCTGGTGGTTGTGGAGGCAATGAAGATGGAGAACGAGCTGCGTGCGTCGAGCCGAGGGGTGGTCGAACAAATTCACGTGAGCGCCGGTCAACGCGTCGAAAAAGGTGCACCGCTCGTCACTATCAAAGTGCCGGAACCTTCGAGTTGACACACCCTTACAGCCCCGGTTATATATCGCGTCTCGCAAATTTCAGGATACCGAAGGGCATGAAGACGTACACGTTGAAGCCGCAGGACATCGAGCGTCGGTGGTGGCTGGTTGACGCGGCGGAGCAGCCGCTCGGCCGGCTCGCCAGTCGCATCGCGCAAATCCTGCGTGGCAAACACAAGCCGACGTTCACGCCGCACGTCAACGGCGGCGATTTCGTCATCGTGATCAACGCCGAGAAGGTGCAGCTGACGGGACGTAAGATCGAGCAGAAGCGCTACTTCCGGCACACCGGCTACATGGGGCACGAGCGGTTCACGCCGGTCTCAAAAGTGCTCGGCAAACATCCCGAGCGCGTCATCGAGAAGGCGGTGTGGGGGATGTTGCCGAAGACGACGTTGTCGCGTCAGCACGTGAAGCAGATGCTGAAGGTGTACGCGGGGGCAGAGCATCCGCACGCCGCGCAGCAGCCGACGCCGTTGGTACCGGCGGTGGAGGCCAAGTGAGCACAGGCATCACACCGGAGCTGCGCTGGCACGCGATCGGACGCCGGAAGCTCGGCATCGCGCGGGTCTATCTGACCCCAGGGTCGGGCAAGTGGAGCATCAACGGGCGGACGCTGGGTGACTATTTCCCCCGGCCTTCACTCGTGTCGCACATTCAGCAGCCGTTCACCGCGACCGACACGCTGGGCGCGTTCGACGTGAAAGCGCGCGTGGTGGGCGGTGGACTCACGGGCCAGGCCGGCGCGATGCGGCTGGGGATCGCCCGGGCGCTGGTGTTGGCGGACGATCGGCATCGGAAGAAGTTGCGGGAGCAGGGCCTGCTCACGCGCGATCCACGGGCGGTGGAACGCAAGAAGCCGGGACGCGCGGGCGCGCGGAAGAGATTCCAGTTTAGCAAGCGGTAAACGTTCAAATACTCACGTCGCTCGATCTCGTCCTGGGTCCCTTCGGGGTTGGACGAGAGATGACGGCGGCGGCGGAAACAACCCAAGGAAAGGGATAGCGTGGCTCAGCCTCAGTTGCAGGAATTGTTGGAAGCAGGTGTCCATTTCGGCCATCAGACTCGCCGCTGGAATCCGAAGATGCGGCGGTTCATCTTCGCCGAACGCTCCGGCATCTACATCATCGATCTTCAGAAGACACTGCGTCAGCTCGAGGTGGCACAGGAGCTGCTGCGCGGCGTCGTGCTGAAGGGTGAAGGCGTGCTGTTCGTCTGCACGAAGAAGCAGCTCAAGGGCATTCTGGAAGCGGAGGCGAAGCGCTGCAGCGCGTTCTACGTCACGGAGCGCTGGCTCGGCGGGACGCTGACGAACTTCCAGACGATCAAGAAGCAGATCAAGCGGCTCAAGGACCTGGAGCAGGGCGCGGCGGATGGCGACTTCACGAATTACACCAAGAAGGAGCAGCTGCTGTTCGACCGCGAGCGGGCGAAGCTCGACAAGAACCTCGCGGGTATCAAGAACCTCGGCCGGCTGCCCGGCGCGCTGTTCGTGGTGGACGCGAAGAAGGAGCGCATCGCCGTCGCCGAGGCGAACAAGCTCGGGATTCCGGTGGTGGCGATCGTCGACACGAACGCCGACCCCGATCTGATCACGGTGCCGATTCCCGGGAACGACGACGCGATTCGTGCCGTCTCGCTGATCACCAACGCGATCTCGGATGTGATCGCCGAGGCGCGGCGCCAGATGCCGCTGCGCGACGCCGCCAGCGGTGAAGAGGGCGAGGGCACGACCTACTCGACCGAGACGGGCGAGGCGGACGTGGATGGCGACCGCAAGAAGCGGCCGGCGCGGCGCAAGCGGCGTCCGAAGCCGGAGGCGATCGCGGCCCGCATGAAGACAGACGAGCCACCCCCGGCGGAACCTGTCAGCACCGGAGAGAAGGCGTAACAACTGACGCAGGATGAACACACCGACCGCCGCCCCCGAGCTTCACGGCGCGAGGGCGGCGTTTTTATGAGGGAGTGAAAGGAAGCATGACGACTGTGAAAGAGATTCCCGCAAAACTGGTGGCCGAGCTTCGCGCCAAGACGGGTGCGGGCATGATGGACTGCAAGAAGGCGCTCGAGGAGTGCGCCGGCGACGCCGCCAAGGCAGAGGAGTTGCTGCGCGTGAAATACGCGGCGAAGGCCGAGAAGCGCGCCGACCGCACCGCGGGGCAGGGTGTCATCGAGATCTACCTGCACTTCAACGGCAGGGTCGCGTCGATGGTGGAGCTGAACTCCGAGACGGACTTCGTCGCCAACACGCCGGAGTTCAAGCAGCTCGCTAAGGACCTGGCGCTGCACATCGCGTCGGCCCGGCCGATCGCCGTCCGCATCGAGGACGTTCCGGCGGACCTGGTGGAGCGCGAGCGGCGCGTCGCCAAGGCGCAGGTGGCCGAGGAGAAGAAGCCCGACGCGGTGAAGGACAAGATCGTCGAGGGCAAGCTCAAGAAGTTCTACCAGGAGAACGTGCTGCTCGAGCAGCCGTTCGTGAAAGACGACAAGGTCACGATCGGCGACCTGGTGAAGGCTCTCTCTGGCAAGACGGGGGAGAAGATTGAGATCCGTCGGTTCGCCAGGTTTGAATTGGGAGGTAATTAAGTTGCCGACGCTCGCCTACAAACGCGCGCTCCTCAAGCTTTCGGGCGAGGCGTTCGCGGGTGGGCGAGCTTCCGGCATCGACTTCGGCGTCATCGAGCGGCTGTCGGACGAGCTGAAATCCGTGGCCGCGACCGGCGTGCAGCTCGGCCTCGTGATCGGCGGCGGCAACATCCTGCGCGGGACGACCGCGAGCGAGCAGGGGATGGACCGCGTGTCCGCCGATTACATGGGGATGCTCGCCACCGTCATCAATGCGCTCGCGCTGCAGGACATTCTCGAGAAGAAGGGCGTGGATACGCGGGTCATGACGGCGATCCGCATGGAGGAGTTGGCCGAGCCCTACATCCGGCGGCGCGCCGTGCGCCACCTCGACAAGGGGCGCATGGTGATCTTCGCCGGCGGTACGGGCAATCCCTATTTCTCCACCGACACCGCGGCGGTGCTGCGGGCGCTCGAGATGGAGGCGCAGGTCATTCTGAAAGCGACGAACGTCGACGGTGTCTACACGGCCGATCCGAAGAAAGACCCCGGCGCGAAGTTCTTGCCGATGCTGACGTTTCAGGAGGCGCTGGTGAAAGGCTACGCCGTGATGGATGCCAACGCCTTCGGGTTGTGCAAGGAGAACAAGCTCCCCATCGTGGTGTTCAACATCAACCAGCCCGGCGCGACGGCCAGGGTCCTGGCCGGAGAACGCGTCGGCACGATCGTCCAATGACTCCTGCACCAGCCGGATCTCTCACCGACCACGTCAAACACGCCAAGCAGCTCATGGACAAGGCGGTGGAAGCCGTCAAGCGAGAATTCTCGACCGTGCGCACCGGCAAAGCCACGACGGCGCTGCTCGATCTCGTGCGCGTCGAGGCGTACGGCAATGAAATGCCGCTGACGCAGGTCGCGAGCGTCGCCGCGCCGGAGCCCAAGCTGCTCACGGTGCAGCCGTGGGACAAAGGGCTGCTCAAGGCGGTGGAGAAGGGCATTCTGGCCTCCGATCTCGGCCTCACGCCGTCGAACGACGGCAACCTCATCCGTATTCCGATCCCGCCGCTGACCGAAGAGCGCCGCAAAGAGCTGGTCAAAGTCGTGCACAAGTTCGCCGAGGAAGGGCGCGTCGCCATCCGGCACGCGCGCACCGAGACGATGAACCGGATCAAGAAGACCGAGCACGTCTCCTCCGACGACCAGAAGCACGCCGAGAAAGAAGTGCAGAAGACGCACGACGATCACCTCAAGGCGGTGGACGCGGCGGTGAAGGCAAAGGAAGCGGAGATCATGGAAGTCTGATGCTCTCCGGTCCGATTCCTCGCCACGTGGCGATCATCATGGACGGCAACGGGCGCTGGGCGAACGAGCGCCGGCTGCCGCGGCCGTTCGGCCATCGGGCCGGGATGAAGGCCGTGCGGGAGGCGGTCGAAGGGGCGATCGACGCGGGCGTCGAAGTCCTGACCCTGTTCGCTTTTTCCGACGAAAACTGGAACCGCCCCGCCACCGAGATCTCCGCGCTCATGGATCTGCTCGAGGAATACATCGCCCAGGAAGTCGCCGAGCTGAAGGGCCAGGGCGTGCGCGTGCACGTACTCGGCGACCGCAGCCGCCTGACGCCGGGCGGCCGCGCGGCGGTCGAGCGCGTGGAGCGCGAGACGGCGGGCGGTCAGAAGCTCTCGCTCAATCTCTGCATCTCGTATTCGTCGCGCGGCGAGATCGCGCGTGCGGCGCGGCTGCTCGCCGAAGAAGTGCTCAAGGGCACGAAGAAGCTCGAAGACATCGACGAAGAGGCGATCCGCGCCAAGCTCTACACCGCGCCGTGGGGCGACCCCGATCTGTTGATCCGCACCTCCGGCGAGCAGCGCCTCTCGAACTTCCTGCTGTGGCAGCTCGCGTATACCGAGCTGTACATCACGCCGGTGCTGTGGCCGGACTTCAACCGGCGCACGCTGGTCGACGCCATCCTCGACTATCAGCGCCGCGACCGGCGCTTTGGAAAAGTCACCGCGTCCTGATGCCCCCCCCTTCCAACAATCTGGTGCAGCGCATCGCGGTGGCCGTCGTGGCCATTCCGGTCGTCGTCGGCATCATCTGGCTCGGCGGCTGGACGCTCGCGGCGACGCTGGCCGTGCTGGGCGTCCTGGGTGCGCGCGAGATCTACGATTTCGGCCGCCGGCAGGGCATCGAGCCGCTGGAGCGGACGGGCTGGCTCGCGGCCGCCGCGATTCCGCTGCTGTCGTATTGGGCCAAAGGCTCGGAAACGCATTGGGCCGAGCCGGCGCTTTACCTGGGCGCCATCTGGTTGATGGTGACCATGGCGATCGCGATGGCGCGGCGCGGACCGGGCGGCCGCCCGCTCACGAGTGTCTCGATCACGCTGTTCGGCTGCGTCTACGCGTCCGGGATGCTGGCGTTTCTGATCGCGATTCGGCACGGGAGCGCCGCGGCCACGCGCCCGCTGGCCTACGTCCTCCTCACCCTGTTCCCGCTCGTGATCACCTGGATTTGCGACACCGCCGCGATGGCGGTGGGGACGACCGTCGGCGGTCCCAGGCTCGCCCCCATCCTGTCGCCCAAGAAGACGCACGCGGGAGCCGTCGGCGGGACGCTCGCGGGAGTGATTACGGCACTCGCGCTCGGCAAATTCGTACTGAATCGTCAGGGTTGGAGCTTCAGCCCCGGTCAGCTGTTGCTGTTTGGTCTCGCCGTCTCCATTGTCGGACAGATCGGTGATGTCGCGGAATCGCTGCTCAAGCGGGAAGCGGGCCTCAAGGACTCCTCGACGCTGATTCCGGGCCACGGCGGCGTGCTCGACCGGCTTGATTCCCTGTATTTCGTTGTACCTACGGCGGCGGGTTTGTATCGCCTGTTTGGAGTGATATGAGTGTCGGCGTCGCAGTCCTCGGATCCACCGGGTCGATCGGCAGGTCGACGCTTCTGGTGCTGGCACGCCAGCGGGAGCGGTTCCGCGTCGTGGCTCTTACGGGTCATTCCAACAAAGATCTGTTGGCCGAGCAGCAGCGCGAATGGAAGCCGGCGTTCGTTGGCTTGGTCAACGGGGGTGGTGCAGCGTGTCTCGTAGAGGCTGCCACACATCCCGATGTTCAGATTGTCGTGAACGGCATCGTCGGTGCCGCGGGCCTCGAAGCGACGCTCGCGGCGCTGCGCGCCGGCAAACGCGTCGCGCTCGCGAACAAAGAAACGCTCGTCATGGCGGGCGAGCTGGTCGCGCAGGCGGCGCGTGAGGGCGGTGGCGAAATCGTCCCGGTCGATTCCGAGCACAGCGCCGTCTTGCAGTGTGTGGCGGGGCGCCGGCCGACCGAGCTCGCGCGCCTCATTCTCACCGCGTCGGGCGGCCCCTTCCGCACCTGGGCTGCCGAGCGGGTCGCGCGCGCAACGGTGGCCGAAGCGCTCAGGCATCCGACCTGGACGATGGGCAAGAAGATCACGGTCGATTCCGCCACGCTCGTCAACAAGGCGCTCGAAGTCATCGAAGCGCACTTCTTGTTCGACGTGGAGTATGGGCGGATCGAGGTCGTGATTCATCCCCAGTCCGTAATCCACGGCTTCGCGGAGTTTGTGGACGGCTCGGTGCTCGCGCAGGTAGGGTTCCCGACTATGGAGCTGCCGATCCTCTATGCGCTGACGTATCCGGACCGGGTGCCCGATCAAGGCGTGCGCCGCTTCGATCCCGTCGCGGCCGGCACGCTCACCTTCGAGGCGCTGCAGCCCGAGCGGTTCCCGGCCTACGTCGTCGGGCGCGAGGCGGCGCGGCAGGGCGGCACGGCGCCGGCGCGGTTCAACGCGGCTAACGAGGTCGCGGTGCAGCTGTTCCTCGAAGAGCGCATCGCGTTCGGTCGGATCGCCGAGATCATCGAGCGCGTCGTCGCGCAGGCTCGCCCGGGCGACGCGCGCTCGCTCGAGGATGTCCTTGCCGCGGACGCCGAGGCCCGCCGCCTGGCACAGGAAGCCGCATGCCTTTAACGATCTTGTCGCTCGTCATCGTGCTTGGCGTGCTGATCTCGGTGCACGAGTTCGGCCATTTCATCGTCGCCAAAGCGGTCGGCATTCAGGTGCTGCGATTCTCGCTGGGGTTCGGACGGCCGTTGATCTCGTGGCGCCGCGGCGAGACGGAGTACTGGATCTCCTGGATTCCGCTGGGCGGCTACGTGAAAATGGCGGGGCTCGAGGAAGAAGGAATGGTGGGCGAGCTGGAAGGCGGCAAGGCCGAGGTCCCGATCGATCCCGCGCGCGCGTTCGATCAGAAGCCGCTCTGGGCCCGCATGGCGGTGATTCTCGCGGGCGTCACGATGAATGTCGTGCTGGCGTTCGTCATCTACACCGGCCTCGCGGCCATCTCCGGCGTTCCGGCGCGCGCGACTACGCAGGTAGACACGGTTCTCACCAGCGCGCTCCCGCCGGGCACGGAAGCCCTCGCCAGCCTGCAGCGCGGCGACCGCATCATCCGCGTGAACGGCGACACCGTGAAGTCGTGGAACGACCTGCAGGGCGACTTGCTGAAGAGCGGTGCCGAGGCCCGGATCGAGGTCGCGGGACGTCCCGAACCGATCACGGTGCATTTGCCGAGCGACACCGTCGCCCGCGTGCGGCTGGTCAGCTGGGGAATCCTCCCCTTCGCGCCGGCGCGCATTGGCCTGGTGTTTCCCGGAGAGCCTGGTGCAAAAGCAGGTCTGCGGCCGGGTGATCTCGTCATTCGCGCCGACGGCGACACGGTGCGATCCTGGAACGACCTGCTCCTCAAGCTGTGGTCCAGCGCCGGCAAGCCGGTTCACCTTGCGGTGCTCCGCGATGGCTCGGTGGTGGATCTGACGGTAACGCCACGTGCCCAGACCGAAGACGACAGCACGTCGGTGCGACCGCGCACGTACGGGTTCATCGGCGCCGAAGGCGATTTCCCCGAGATCAAGCAGCGCCTTCCCGTGACAACGGCAGTGCGCGTCGGAGCGGCGCAAACCGCACGTCAGATCGCATTGGTCCTGGGGAGCCTCAAGCGCCTCGTGCTGGGGCAGGCGTCAATGAAGGAAGTCGGCGGACCCATCATGATCGCCCAGGTCTCCGGGCAGGCAGTACGGCTGGGGATCGACCGCTTCCTGATGTTCATGGCGTTCTTCTCGATCAGCCTTGCCGTGCTGAATCTCCTGCCGATTCCGGTGCTCGACGGCGGACACGCGATGTTCCTGATCGCCGAGGGCATCCGTCGGAAGCCGCTGTCGCCCCAGCTGCGCCTGCGGCTCACGCAGCTCGGCATGCTCATCGTGCTCGCGATCATGGTCCTCGCGTTGTCGAACGATGTCCTCCGCTTCTTCCGTTAACGACGCTCTCACGGGCTACGTAGCGGGTCGTGTGACTGCGGCGCAGCTCGTGGCCGCGGTGACGGCCGCGTACTACGCCGAGCACGGAGCATTGAGCACGGAGCAGCTGCGACCGCTGGTGGAGGTTGTTGAACGCGCGCATCCTGGCGTCGTTGAGCTTACCGGCAGCGATGGACGACCGGGCTTCGTAATCAAGCCTGCGGAGCGACCATTTCCGAAACGTTACGAGAGTGAGCTACGGCAGGCGGTACAGCTCGTGCTTGGCAATGACGGGGTTTCTGTTCCACGCTCCGTGCTCCCTGCTCCTGGTTTGTTCACCAGGTTCATAAGAGTGATCCGGCGCGTTTTCAGCGCATAAGCTTCACGACCAACCCAATCAACAACAGCAGTCCGATCCCCGCCCCGGCCACGAGGAGCCACGTCCTGCGGTCCGCGGGCGGGTCCGCCAGCGCCTCGCGCTGGGCGGTGCCCATCGGCGCCGCGCCGAGGTTCATGGTCGGCCGACGCTTCTGCTCGACTTCGTCGAGGTCGGCGCGCAGCTCGGCGGCGTTGGCGTAGCGGTCGTCGGGGTGCTTGGCGAGGCACTTCATGACGACGCGCTCGAACCGTTTTGACAGCTCCGGCCGCTTGCGGCGGAGCGACGGCGGCGGGTCCTCCACGTGCATGCGCGCCAGCTCGAACCAGTCGTTCGAGCTGAACGGCACCTCGCCGGTCGCGGCCTTGTAGAGCGTGATGCCCAGCGCATAAAAGTCCACGCGCTGATCGAGCGGGCGCCCCTGGGCCTGTTCGGGCGACAAGTAGTGCGGCGTTCCGATCGTCATATTGACGCCGGTGGACGCCACATAACCCGACACGGCGCGCGCGATCCCGAAATCGGTGAGGACCGCGGCTCCGTCCGAACGAATCAGCACGTTGTCCGGCTTCAGGTCGCGGTGGATGACGCCCTGCTGGTGCGCGAACTCCAGCGCCCCGGCGATGTCGCGCGCCAGGCGCAGAATGTCGTCCTCGGCGAGCGGCCCCTCGCGGGCGATGCGGGCGCCGAGGCTGTCGGCGCAGAGGTCCATGGCGAAGTAGACGTGCTCGCCCGTCTTTGCGACCGAGCGGATGCGGATGATGTTGGGGTGCTCGAGCTTCGCGGCCGTCTCGCTCTCGTTGCGAAAGCGGGTCTCGAACTGGGAATCGCCGGCATAGCGGGGTTTAAGTACCTTGATCGCGACCGGCGTGCCGTCCGACTCCCGGCCCACGAACGCCCAGGCGAACCCCCCCTGGCCGAGGAGCCGCTCGAGGGTGTAGGGGCCAAGGGTCTGGCCGACGAGGTCGGTCGGGGCGTTTATCGCAGTCACTTTACAAAGGGGTGCGAGCCGGTTAACCTACGGCGCTTCCAACGATTAGGGAACAGGGACGATGTACGACAAGACGACGCCGGTCAGGAAACACGGGCTGCACGACCGGGACACCGGCTCCAGCCGGGTTCAGGTAGCGCTGCTCACCGAGCGCATCAACAGCCTCACCGAGCACTTCCGGGTCCACGCCAAGGACTTCCACGGGCAACGCGGCCTGTTGCGTATGGTCAACCGCCGCCGCCGCCTGTTGGAGTACTTGAAGCGCACCGATCTCGCGAAGTACCGGCAGCTCATCGACGAGCTCGGTCTCCGACACTAAGTGCGTAAGGCGTCGTGCTGGGCCGCCCCGGGAAGAGCACTCGGGGCTCGGCGCTCAGCACATTTCAAGTGCTCTAGACAGGTAACGCAGTGAAGCGTGTAGATACGGATTTTGCCGGCCGCACCCTGAGAATCGAGTCGGGGCGACTGGCCAGACAAGCCGCAGGCTCATGTCTCGTCCAGTTCGGAGAAACGGTCGTCCTGGCCGCCGTGACTGTATCCGAGAATCTCTCGAACCTCCCGTATTTTCCCCTGACCGTCGAATACCGCGAGAAGGCCTACGCCGCCGGCAAGATTCCCGGCGGCTTTTTGAAGCGCGAAGGCCGGCCCTCCGACGACGAAGTCACGTCGGCGCGCGTCATCGACCGCTCGGTGCGGCCGCTCTTCCCGGAAGGCTTCAAGAACGAAGTGCAGGTCTTCGTGTACGTGCTCTCCGCTGATCAAGAGAACGATGCGGATGTCCTCGGGGTCGTGGCTGCGTCAACAGCTTTGTCCCTGTCGAAGGTGCCATGGAATGGTCCGATCGCCGCGGTGCGCGTCGGCCGGGTCGAAGGAGCTTGGATTCTGAATCCGACTTTTCAACAGCTGGAGTTTTCCGACGTTGATCTGACGGTTTCGGGTTCTAAAGAGAGCATTGTCATGGTCGAAGGTGGCGCGCTCGAGCTGACCGAGGCGGAGATCATCAAAGGCCTCGAAGTCGCCCACAAGGGCATCAAGGAGCTGCTCGACGTCGCGGATCAGGTCGTCGAAGCGGTCCAGCAGCCCAAGATGGAATGGACCAAGGCTGAGCCACCCGCTCAGCTGGTGGCCCGGGTGAAAGAGTTGGCAGAATCGCGTGTTGAAGAAGCGCTGACCCTCGCCGTCAAGGCCGAGCGCACGCAGGCGCTGAGCGCCATCAAGTCCACGATCGTCGAGCAGCTCGCGGAAGAGTTCCCGGACAAGCCGCGTGAGATTGCGGACGTGATCGAGGGGATCGAATACAAGACGATGCGCGAACGCGTGCTGACGGCGGGCGAGCGGGTCGACGGTCGCGATCTCGACACCGTGCGGCCGATCACGTGCGAAGTGGGTTGGTTGCCGCGCGCGCACGGCTCGGCGCTGTTCACGCGCGGGCAGACGCAGGCGCTCGCGACG
>JBGQKD010000052.1:0-11823 GCA_041499375.1 Gemmatimonadota bacterium | reverse complement strand
ATGCGATCGCCCGGCGCCGTGCGCGGCACGAACACGACGCGGCCGTCGCTCAATCTGCCGACGCCCTCCCCTCCGACTGCTATGCTGGTGATGGTCACGAGATCCGTCACTCCAGATCGTCCCGCAGGCCGAGGCGCCGGCTTTCGATCACCCATGGCGTAGGCGCGTTGGCCGTCCGGCGGTCCGGCCGTCCGGCCGTCGTCCGTCCGGCCGTCGTCATGGACCGCCGCTCATCCGCCACCAGCGCGCCAGCGACCGCCAGCGCCCGCTCCACGCCCGCGCGCAGCGGCGCAGCCAGCACCCGCGCCCCGGCGCGCTCGAGGTACTTGATGTCGATCTCGCCTTTCAAGAACTCGGCATCATCCATGACGCGGAGATGAAACGGCTGGCTCGTCGGCAAGCCCACGATCACGAGCTCGCTCAGCGCCCGGCGCATGCGCTGAATGGCGATCTCGCGCGTCTCGCCCCACGCGATCAGCTTGGCGAGCAGCGGATCGTAGAACAGCGTCACCTCGTTCCCCGCCTCGATTCCCGCATCCCAGCGAATGCCCGGACCGCTGGGGACGCGCAGATACTGCAGCACGCCGGTCTGCGGAAGAAAGTCGTTGAACGGATCCTCCGCCGTGATACGGCATTCGATCGCGTGACCGCGCGGGTGGAGCTGGCCACCAGGGCCCGACGCGCCGTGGACCCGCATCGGCTGGCCGTCGGCGATGCGGAGCTGCTCGCGGACGAGGTCCACGCCGTACACGAGCTCCGTGACTGGATGCTCGACCTGAATGCGCGTGTTCATCTCGAGGAAGAAGAACTCACCGGCAGGCGTCAGCAGAAACTCGATCGTGCCGGCGCTGACATAGCCGACGGCACCGGCCGCCGCGGTGGCGGCTTCCGAGAGGCGGCGCCGCAGCGCCGGTGACACCGCCAGCGACGGCGACTCCTCGATGAGCTTCTGATGGCGCCGCTGGATGCTGCATTCCCGCTCGCCGAGCGCCGCGACGCGGCCGCGGTTGTCCGCGAGAATCTGGATCTCGATGTGGCGCGGCCGCTCGAGGTACTTCTCGACATACAGGCCGCCATCGCCGAAGGCTTTCTGGGCCTCGCGCCGGGCGGCGGCGAATCCGCCCTCGACCTCCGCGTCGTTGCCGACGAGGCGCATCCCCTTGCCGCCTCCGCCCGCGACGGCTTTCAGGAGCACGGGATAGCCGAGCCGTTTGGCTTCACGCCGGGCGTCGACGGGATCGCGCAACTGGCCCGCGGTGCCCGGAACGACAGGCACTCCTGCGGCTTGCATCCTGCGACGTGCTTCGGTCTTGTCCCCCATGGCGCGGATCGCCGAGGCCGGCGGGCCGACGAAGATGAGTCCCGCCTCCTTGCACGCGTCGGCGAACGCGGCGCGCTCGGACAGGAAGCCGTAGCCGGGATGGACCGCCTGACAGGCGGTCGCTTTCGCCGCCGCGATCAGCTTGGCGATATCGAGATAGGATTCCGACGACGGCGCGGGACCGAGGAGGACAGCCGCGTCGGCATCGCGGACGTGCGGGGCGAGACGATCGGGCTCGGAGTAGACCGCGACGGCCGCAAGACCTTCTTCGTGACACGCGCGAATGACGCGAACCGCAATCTCGCCGCGGTTCGCGACCAGCACGCGCTTCAACGACACCCGACCTCAGGCCCGAGCTGGAAGGTCTCGAATGCCTTGCACAACCCGCCGGCGTTGGCGGCGGCGCGGCGGTACAGCGCAGTCACCGGTGCCGTCCAGGTTTCATGCTCATCGACGGCAAGCTTCAGCGCCGCGAAGACGAAATCCTGAGGCGGGACGCGGTCGGCCCTGGTTTCCTTGCCGGTCACCCACACCAGCGGCCGCTTGTTCCATTTGACCTCGCGGTCGTCGGGCGGGCGCTCGAAGCCCATGGTGGCGCAGACCGCGCGTGACTGGCTGAGCGCGCGCAGCGAAGGATTCCGGGTCTTCATTTCCCGCAGCAAGCGATTGCGCAGCACGGTGTCGGCGTACCAGCGGTTGTAGGGCACGATCATGAGGTCCGGCCGCAGCCCGCGCGAAAATCGCAGGTACCAGGCCGCCTGCGTATCCGTCTCACTCGCGGTGAACAGGATGCCCTGGTGCGGACAGGCCCGCAGCAGGTTTTCGCCCAGCTCTTCGAGCACGGGCGGCAACCGCAACCCATCGGGGAGGGTGTGCCAGGTGAGTGTTGCCGCGGCGCTCCCGCCCGCCTCCCAGTCGACATACGCCAGCTCGCCGAACGCGTAGACGCGGAACACGCGCGCCGAATCGGCGGTCCGCGTCCCGGCACTCCAGCGCGCCGCGCGCTCGAACGCCACCTGCGCCGTGTCGAGCGTCGCGTGCGCCCACACCGTATCGACGGTCATCGGCTTGCGATGCATGTGGTACTCGGCGCCGCGCTGCAGATAGGCCCGCCCGAGCTCGAGCCAGGCCGGCCCGTCGGTCGAGTCCGCGGCGATGCGCGCCCACAGCCCGGCTCGCACCGAGTCCGGGTGCGAACTCTGCACGAGCTGCAGCGCCAGCACCGCCTTACAGAGGAATATTCCCATGCTTCTTGGGCGGGTTTTTGGCGCGCTTCGTCTCCAGCGTGAGGAGTGCCTCGATCAGGCGCGGCCGCGTGTCGCGCGGATCGATGATGTCGTCGAGGTAGCCGCGCGCCGCCGCCTGATAGGGATGGGCGAACTTCTCGCGATACTCGTTGGTGCGCTCTTCGCTCGCCTCTCCTTTATAGAGAATCTCGACCGCTCCCTTGGGACCCATGACGGCGATCTCCGCCGTCGGCCAGGCCACGTTGTAGTCGCCGCGGATGTGCTTGGAGCTCATGACGTCGTACGCGCCGCCATACGCCTTGCGCGTGATGACGGTGAGCTTCGGGACCGTGGCCTCGCAATAGGCGAACAGCAGCTTCGCGCCATGCTTGATGATGCCGCCATGCTCCTGAGCCACCCCGGGAAGAAACCCGGGCACATCCTCGAAGGTCACGAGCGGGATGTTGAAAGCGTCGCAGAAGCGGATGAACCGCGCGCCCTTGAGCGAGGCGGCGATGTCGAGAACGCCGGCGAGGGCGGCCGGCTGATTGGCGACCACGCCGACCGGCCTGCCGGCGAGCCGCGCGAACCCGACGATCAGGTTGTTGCCGTAGTCCCGCTGGACCTCGAGAAACGCCGCGTTATCGACGACGTGGCGGAGGACGTCGTGCATGTCGTACGGCTTCGCCGGCTCATCCGGGACGACCTCGAGCAGCGCCTCTTCGCGGCGGTCGGGAGGATCATCGGGCGTGCGCGTCGGGGGGCCGTCCAGATTGTTGCCGGGGAGGAACGACAGCAGCGTGCGAATCGCGGTGATCGACTCGAGCTCGGAATCGTGCACGAAATGCGCGATGCCGGAGGTGCCGCCATGCACGTCGGCGCCGCCCAGCTTTTCGAAGTCGACTTCCTCGTGCGTCACGGTCTTCACGACGTTCGGGCCCGTCACGAACATGTACGAGATCCCGCGCACCATGAAGATGAAATCGGTGATCGCCGGACTGTAGACCGCACCGCCGGCGCAGGGCCCAAGGATCGCGCTGATCTGCGGCACGACGCCCGAGGCGAGCGTGTTGCGCAAAAAGATGTCGGCGTAGCCGCCGAGTGACGCGACGCCCTCCTGAATCCGCGCGCCGCCCGAGTCGTTCAGACCGACGACCGGCGCGCCGTTCTGCACGGCGAGGTCCATCACCTTGCAGATCTTTTCCGCGTGCGCTTCCGAGAGCGAGCCGCCGAAGACGGTGAAGTCCTGCGAGAAGACGTAGACGAGGCGCCCTTCCACTCGACCCCATCCGGTCACGACGCCATCGCCCAGCACTTTCTGCTCGGCGAGGCCGAAGTCGGTGGCGCGGTGGGTGACGAAGCGGTCGAGCTCGACGAACGAGCCCGGATCGAGCAGCACGTCGAGCCGCTCGCGCGCCGTCATCTTGCCTTTCTTGTGTTGAGTTTCGATGCGGTCCGCACCGCCGCCCAGCTCTGACTCCGATCGCTTCTGCTGGAGAAGCTCGAGCTTTTCTCGCATGGACATGGAGGGAGAAGATATGGAAGAAAGAAGGGTCAGGAAGACTTCCTGACCCCTCAAACCTCGGACCCGCTAGGCGTCTAGGCGTCTACGTTGGGCGACTCCTCCGTCACCGGCGCCGGTGGGGGTGGGGGCGGGATGATATCGTCCTTGGGGAATCCCGTCGCCGCGAGCACGATGCGGTGATGGATAGGATCCACCTCCAGCACCTTCAGCTCCACCGCCTGCCCTTCCTTGACCGCGTCGCCCGGCTGCTGGATGTCTGGAATTCCAAGCTGGGACATCGGCACGAAGCCTTCGATGTCGCTGCCGAGGTCGACGACGACGCCCTTGTCCATGAGCCGCGTGACACGACCGCGCAGCTCGGTGCCGACCGGGTAGGTCTCGCCGATCCGCAGCCACGGATCTTCCTGCGCCTGCTTCAGACCCAGCGAGATGCGTTTGTTCTCGGCGTCGACGTTCAGAATCAGCACGTCGACCTCGTCACCCTTCTTCACGACTTCCGACGGATGCTGGACCCGCTTGGTCCACGACATGTCGGAGATGTGAATCAGCCCATCGATGCCGGGTTCGATCTCGACGAACGCGCCGAACGACGTGAGGTTACGGACCTTGCCGCGGAGCCGTGTGCCGACCGGATACTTCTGCGGCAGCGCCATCCACGGATCCTGCTCGGTCTGTTTCATGCCGAGCGAGACCTTCTCTTCGGTCTCGTCGACTTTCAGGACGACCGCTTCGATCGACTCGCCGATCGACACGAGCTTCGAGGGGTGCCGGACGTTCCGCGTCCAGCTCATCTCGGAGATATGGACCAGCCCTTCGATGCCCGGCTCGAGCTCGACGAACGCGCCGTAGTTCGTGATCGAGACGACCTTGCCCTGCACGCGCGTTCCAACCGGATACTTCGCGGCGACGTTCTGCCAGGGATAGGGCTGCAGCTGTTTCAGGCCGAGCGAGATGCGCTCGCGCTCCCAGTCGATGTCGAGGACCTTCACCTCGAGCTCCTGGCCGATCTGCACCATCTCGGACGGATGCGACACGCGGCCGTAGCTCATGTCGGTGATGTGCAGCAGGCCGTCCACGCCGCCCAGGTCGATGAAGGCGCCGAAGTCGGTGATGTTTTTCACCACACCCTTCCGCACCTGATTGACCGACAGCTCTTTCATCAGGACATCGCGCTTCGTCTTGCGCTCGGCCTCGAGCAGCACGCGGCGCGAGACGACGATGTTGCGGCGCCGCTTGTTGAGCTTGATGATCTTGAACTCGAAGCTCTGCCCGAGCAGCTCGTCGATATTCGGAACGCGCCGCAGCGCGATCTGGCTGCCGGGGAGAAATGCGTCGACGCCCATCAGGTCGACCACGACGCCGCCCTTGATCTTTTTCACGAGCGTGCCGGTGACGCCTTCGTCCTTCTCATGCGCTTCGCGGATTCGCTCCCAGACGCGCATGAAGTCGGCCTTCTTTTTCGACAGGACGACGGCGCCTTCCTGGTCCTCGAGGTGCTCGAGGAAGACTTCGATCTCGTCGCCTTCCTTGAGGCTCTTGGGATCCTTGAACTCATCGATCGCCACCGCGCCTTCCGACTTGAACCCGACGTCGAGGATGACGGCCGTGTCGGTCACGCGCAGCACTTTGGATTTGACGATCTCGCCTTCTTCGATATTCGAGAGCGTCCCCTCGTACAGCAAAGTCATTTTCGCGATCTCGTCGGGGGAATATTCCTCGTCGAGACCGGGGCGGACGCGGAGTTGCGAGCGGGGGGCTTTGCGGACGGGTACGTCTTCTTCGAAATCTTCTACGTCTCGTGCTTCTACGAGCATTCAGTGCACCGGTTGTGTTGTGAGTTTGAGGTTACCTCGTCATTCAATGTCCTTCAGGACAGTGCTTGCCGAGCACAGGCTTTAGCCTGTGAAACACGGGCGGAAACCTACCCAGGGAACAAGCCCCGCGCCAGTTCAATCACCCGCGCGACTTGTTGCTCTAGACTCAGGGCCGTCGTATCGAGCAAGACCGCGTCACTGGCCGGTTTGAGCGGGGCGATCGCCCGCGTGGAATCGGCCGCATCCCGGGCCGCCAGCGCCTGGCTCTCGCGCCGTACCAGGTCGCCGTCCACCGCCTGGCCCCGCTGCGACAGCCGCCGCCGGGCCCGTTCGTCCGGGGTCGCCGTCAAAAAGATCTTCAGCGGCGCCTCGGGAAAGACGACGGTACCTATGTCGCGACCATCCACCACGACACCTCCCGAACCTCGACCAACCTCCACACCCTCCACCGCCCTTCTCTGCTGGGTGTTTACCCAGGTCCGCACTTCGGGGATGGCGGCCACCACGGACACGGAGCGAGTCACCCGGTCGCTCCTGATCGGCTCCTCGACGTCCACACCGGCCACCTCCGGTCGGAACTCGTCACCAACCAGCACCAGGCGAACAGGAAGGTCTTCCGCGAGGGAGACAATTTTCTGCCCCGACCACCCTTCCCCCATCCCCCATGCCCCTTCCCCAAGATTGTCGAGGGCGGCGAGCGTGAGGGCCCGATACAGCGCCCCCGAGTCGAGATGTGCCCAGCCGAGTCGCTCGGCGACCAGGCCGGCGGTCGAGCTCTTGCCGGATGCCGCGGGTCCGTCGATCGCGATGACTCTGATCACGTTTCCCGTCGAATGCTTTTGAGATCCTTGAAGAAACTCGGATAGCTGATTGCCACGGATTTTTTCTCTGAGAGCTTCACATTGGCCCCGTCGACCGTTCCGAGTACCGCGAACGCCATTGCGAGCCGGTGATCCGAGGCAGTATCGACTCGACCGCGGGGAGGCTTCTGCGTCCCTTCGACGTGCAAGTCGTTCCCCAGGGCCTCAGCCCGAACCCCCAGTCCCCTCAAATTCGCGGCGATCAGCTCGAGCCGATTGCTCTCCTTTACGCGCAGCTCGCCGACCTCGCGAAACACCATCGAGCCGCGCGCCCGACTGGCGAGCACCGCGAGCACCGGCACTTCATCCACCAGCGTCGGGATCTCAGCCGCAGATACTTCCGTGCCGCTCAAAGACGCCGGTCGCACGATCAAATCCGCCACAGGTTCACCGCCTGCGTCCCGCAGATTCACGCGGTCGACATGTCCACCCATGCGCTCGAGCACAACGAGAAAGCCGATGCGAGTCGGGTTCACACCCACGTTCTCAATGAGGAGCTCGCCCGCGTCCGCCAGTACTGCTGCTGCAACCAGAAACGCGGCGCTCGAAATGTCACCGGGCACGGAAAGACTGATGGGCGGACGGGCGGCTGGGCGGATGGCCGGTTCGAACACGACCGCTCCATGTCGCTCGTGAATACCGAGGCCGAGGTACGCGAAGAGTCGCTCCGTATGGTCGCGCGACCGATACGGTTCGGTGATCGTAACGGGGACCTGGCCGGTCAGTCCTGCAAACAGGATCGCGCTCTTCACTTGCGCGCTCGCGACGGGACTGGAATACGTCAGCCCGCGGAGCTTGCCCCCGCGGATCGTGAGGGGAAGCCCATCCCCTCCTTCCTTAATATCCGCGCCCATCTGTTTGAGAGGCTCCGTCACACGCCGCATCGGGCGGCGGCGCAGCGAGGCATCTCCGGTCAGCGTCGCCGCGAACTTCTGGCCGGCCAGAATCCCGAGCATCAGGCGCGCCGTAGTTCCGGAGTTCCCGCAATTCAATCGGGAGCTGGGAGCAGTGAGCCGGGAGCCGGAAACCGTCACCCTCGTGTCGCGGATCGTCGATATCTCCGCACCGAGCTGACGAAGCACACGCGCGGTGCTCTTGACGTCGTCGCCCGGGAGCAGACCCGTGAGCGCGCTCTTCCCGCGCGCCAGCGCCGCGAGCATGACTGCACGATGCGAGATGCTCTTGTCGCCCGGCGGCCGGACGACGCCGCCGACGCGTCGCACCCTAGAAGCCACCGATGCGTCGCCGCCAGGTCGCCGCGCGGGTGAGCCAGGCCGTGAGCGCCGCGGCATCACCGACTTCGAGCGCGCGCTCCACAGTTCCCAGCGACTCTTCCAGCCCGCGCAGCGCCGGCAGGATTTCATCGCGGTTCATGAGCAGGATTTCCGTCCACAGCTTGGGCTCGCTGGCAGCGAGTCGCGTCGTATCGGCGGCGCCCGGGCCGAACGACGCGCCGGGCGGCGTGTGCCGGGCGAGGTAATCGCCCAGCAGCGACGCGACGACCTGCGGCAGATGACTTGTGGCGGCGAGCTGCGCGTCGTGGCGATCGGCATCGACCACCACCGGTTCCGCCTCGAGCACCGTTTGCCAGAAGTCCACGACCTCGCGCACCGCCTGCTCCCCGTCCTGGCACGGCGTCACATACACGACCGCCCCGCGAAACAGATCGGGGCGCGATGCTTCGAACCCATGGCGATGGGTCCCGGCAAGGGGATGACTGCCGGCAAACCGATCGCGCAAACCGATCTTCTCGGCGCGCGCGACGATCGCCCGCTTGACCGAGCCGACGTCCGTGACGACGGCCCCGGGCTTCAGATGCGGAGCGATGGCGTCGAGCTGGGCGATGTTGGCGGCAGGCGGGGCGGCGAGGATCACAAGATCGGCGACGCGCGCCACATCGGTGGCGCGGGGCGGGGCATCATCGAGCGCGCCCTGTTGCGCCGCCAGCGCGCGCTCGGCCGGCTCGGGGGACCATCCCACCACGACGATGCCGTCCCCGCTGCCCGGCTGTTTCACCTGGCGTGCAATCGAGCCGCCAATCGCGCCGAGCCCAATCAGGCCAAGGGTTTGGGGCCGCACGGCTTGGAAGGTACACGTCGCCCGCATATTATGGAGCCCCATGCGGGCGGGGCGGGCCGGGGCGACACCAAGCATCACGCGACTCTTCGCCGCGACATTCATTGCCGTGGCGCTTGTGGGCCTCGTCACGCAGGTCGCGACCTGGCGCAGCGCTCGCGCCACGCAGACGGCCATGGTCGAGCTGGCGCAGCGACTCGACCGCATCCAACGCCTCGGTCCATCCCCCGTCATCGCCGCCGACGCCACCGCGGCTGGCGAGCTGGCCGCCGACGCCGGCGACGATGCCGTACAGGCCGCGCTTGCCGCCAGCGTCCTGTTCGCCGCCATGCTGGTCGTGCTGGGACTGGGCTTCTGGTACAACCGCCGCCGGCTGGCCCTCCCGTTTTCCCGCATCGCTCAGGCGCTGCAGCGCGTCGCCGAAGGACAGTTCGTGGAGCCGCTACCCGAGGATCAGCCCGGCGAGTTCGGCGCGATCTCGCGGGGTGTGAACCACATGGCCAAAGCGCTGGCGTGGCGGGAAGAGCTGCAGGCGTACCTCTCCCAGCTCCTCGCGGCGCTCAATACCTCGTCGGACGACTCAGCCACCGGGCTGGGACAGGCGCTGGGCGTGATCGCGGGCGCGACCAGGGCGACGGGGATCGTCCTCTACCAGCCCGCCTACGACGCCAACGAGTGGGCGCCGACCGTTTCGCGCGACGTCGAAGCGCGTCCCGTCTCCCGCGCGACGATGCGCGACCTCGTCGGCGACGCGGCGCAAGCCATCCACTACCACGGCGAGGCGGTGCAGCCGGTGCGGCATCAGCTCCGCTTGAACGCGCCCATGCCACAGGGACTCGTGCTCGTCCCGCTGCGGGCCGGTACGAAGCTCGTAGGAGTCTTGGGGGTCATCCCCGGCGCGAGGTTCGACGTCGACGAGCGGGCCGCGCTCGATCAGGCGGCGCCCAACCTCGCGATTGCGTGCGAGCGCGGCGCGGCGCATCACAACACTCGGCGCCTCGCGGTCGAGGTGCGTCAGACCGCAAAGCGGCTGGAACAGCTGAACGCCGATCTCGATGCGGTGATGAAGTCCAAAGATCTGTTTCTGTCGAACATCTCGCACGAGCTGCGCACGCCGCTCAACAGCATCATCGGATTCACCGACCTCCTGCTCACGGAGGACACGGGTCCCTCCCTGTCGGATCAGCAGCGCGATTTCCTCGAGACGGTCGCGCGCAACGGGCGCCACCTGCTCCAGCTTATCAACGAGCTGCTCGACCTGCAGCGCATCGCCGCGGGACGAATGGAGCTCAAACCGGAGGCCGTGGACCTGGCCGCGTTGCTCACCGAGACGACGGGGAGCGTGAAGGCACAGGTGCAGAAGCATCGGCACGCGCTGGTCGTGACACCACCTTCACCGGGCCTGCGGGTGCAGGCGGACCGCGGCCGCGTGCGCCAGGTGCTCCTCAACCTGCTCTCGAACGCCATCAAGTTCACACCCGACGGGGGCCGCATCACGGTCGCCGCGGGGCCGGTCAACGGCGCGGGGGCGGGAGGGTCCGAAGTCCGGATCGCGGTGACGGACACCGGGATCGGCATCGCGGCCGAGGATCAGCCCAAGCTGTTTCAGGAATTCTCCCAGCTCGACGCGTCCGCGAGCCGGAAATATGAAGGGACGGGACTGGGGCTGGCGCTTTCGCGGCGGCTGATCGAGCTGCACGGCGGCGCGATCGGCGTCGAGAGCGAGATGGGAAAAGGCAGCACGTTTTGGTTCACCCTGCCGCAGGCGCGGTGAGCGTGGCCACGATCATCATCGTCGAAGATCAACCAGACAATCTGAAGCTCTTGACCACACTGCTCACGATCAAGGGGCATCGGGTCGTCGGCTTGCCCAACGGGGATCGGCTGACCGAAGTCATCCGTTCGCACCAGCCCGTCCCGGACCTCGTGTTGCTCGACATCCAGCTTCCGGGCCGCGACGGCTACGAGCTGCTCGAGGAACTCAAGGGACTGCCCGAACGCTCATGGAAGGTCGTCGCGCTGACGGCGCATGCACTGCCGGAAGACCGCACGCGCGCCAGCGTTGCCGGATTCGACGGTTACATCACGAAGCCGATCGATGTACGTACGTTCCCCGCGGAAGTCGCGCGCTACCTGGGAGGATGACTCATGGGCGGTATGGTGCTGCTAATCGGGCGGCTGGTCTTTTCTTTCTTCTTTATCTACTCGGGCTTTAATCACCTCACCAAGCTCAGCATGTATGCGCAGTACGCGGGCGCGTCGGGCGTTCCGGCCCCGACGGTATTGACCGCCGTGTCGGGTCTCATGCTGCTCGCGGGCGGCCTGAGCATCCTCCTCGGGGTAAAGCCGCAGTGGGGATCACTGCTCATAGCCGCATTCTTGATCCCCGCGGCATTCATCGTCCACAAGTTTTGGGGAATCGCCGATCCGATGATGGCGGCGAATCAGGCGGCGCACTTCTGGAAGAACATCGCGTTGACCGGCGCGTGCCTCATGTTCTTTGGATTGGCAACGCTCTATCCGGGCCGCTGGCCTTACAGCATTGGCAGGAGCGCGGCGCCCCCCGCGATCTAGGATCTAGGGCCGGCTGGGCCGCGGCGTGCGCGCGTGAGGCCGGCGCGGACCGTCGAGTTCGGGATGCGGATGCGGATTCGGGTTGGGGTTCGCGTCGGCTTCGTGCAGGGTGATGGACCCGTTCACCGTGATGAGCTTCAGCGTCGCGCCGCCGCTCCCGATCGTGCCGCGCAGGTGCCGCGGGCTGATCTTGCCGATGATCTTCACGGGGAAGTCGGTCTCGACGCGGCCGTTCACGGTTTCGGCATCGATGTTGGCGTTGATCTGCACCGGGAGCCCGGCGCTTACCGAACCGTTCACGGTGGTGAGCCGGACATCGCCGCTCGTGAGCGACTGCATGTTGGCTTCGATGCTGCCGTTGACCGTCGTCGCCTGCACCGGACCGGTCGAGGTATTGACCGCGATGCGGCCGTTCACTGTCGCGGCT
>JBGQKD010000051.1:0-12743 GCA_041499375.1 Gemmatimonadota bacterium | reverse complement strand
GTCTGGGTTTGGTCGACGTTGTGCTCGATACGGGCGCGCTGGCGAAACGCCTCGACGCCGGGATCCCAGTAGGTGTCCGCGTACGTAACCGTATGCGTCGCCGCAAAGTCGTTGTGGAGGACCAGCGCTTCGAGGGTGCGGTCGCCCCGCTCACCCGGCCACGCTGTCACCGCGCCGAGCCGGAGATCGAGGGCATGGCCGTTTTGCGCGACGCGCTGACTGCCGGCGTAGAGGAGGTCGACCCCGTCGAGCGCATGAAGTCCGGTCCAGAGCGCACTCGCCGCGATCGAAGTCCTGGTGCCGGGCAGGTCGCGACCCACCATGGCGAATGCGTACTCGTTGCCGTGGGCTCGAAGGTCGGGCCCGGGGATTGGTGAGGGGTCGACCGCGACAGGGCGGACAGCGTTCGGTACTGCCACACCTATCCCAAAAAGACCATCGGGCTGCGGTGGGCGACTCGGGTCCACCTGCTGCAAGGCGAGCGCCAGGCCACCGTACCACGCGGCCCTGCGTGCCAAGACGGCGAACGGCAACGATCGGCCGCCGCCGGCGTTCCGCGACACGCTGTACAAGGTCGGCGAGCCGAAGAACCGCGAACCGGTGAGTCGCGTGCCCATCGCCGGGTTCGCAAACGGATCCGCCAGCGAATCCGCGAGTGCGATCGACGCGCTGCCCATGCCGAGATTGTTGGCGGGGAAGATCTGGAACTGATCGCCCTGGGCGATGGGAATCGTCTTGATCGGGATCAACTGCGCACCTGCGGGACTGACGAGACAGATGAGTGCAACCACGAGACAAACGGCCCTGAGGCCGGAGGGGGGGGCGGGGGGCGCCATAAATACCTCGACGGAGAAGGGTCCCTTTGGAGAGGATACCAAGCCATGCCCCCATCGCGTCACCAGAGGCGCGCGAAACGTCATATTTTGGGAGTCATGAAAACGCGCGAACTAGGGACCAAGGGCCTGCGGGTATCGGCCCTGGGCTTGGGATGCATGGGCATGTCGGACTTCTACGGCAACCGGGATGATGCCGAGTCCATCGCGACCATTCACCGGGCGCTGGATCTGGGCATCACTTTCCTCGATACCGCCGACGTCTACGGCCCCTTCACCAACGAGGTCCTCGTCGGGAAGGCGATCAAGGGGAAGCGCCAGCGTGTCATCCTGGCCACGAAATTCGGCAACGTGCGGGCGCTGGACGGCAAATTCATCGGCCAGAACGGCCGGCCCGAGTACGTGAAGGCGGCGTGCGACGCCTCGCTGGGACGCCTCGGCGTCGACCACATCGACCTGTACTATCAGCATCGTGTCGACCGCGCCGTGCCGATCGAGGAGACCGTGGGCGCGATGGCGGACCTCGTGCGGGCCGGGAAGGTGCGGTTCCTCGGACTCTCCGAAGCCTCCGCCCCGACGGTGCGGCGCGCGCACGCGGTTCATCCCATCACCGCGCTGCAGACCGAGTACTCGTTGTGGAGCCGCGACGTGGAGGACGAGATCCTGCCCACGGTCCGTGAGCTCGGGATCGGCTTCGTTGCCTATAGTCCCCTCGGTCGCGGATTCCTCACCGGCCAGATCAAGCGCCCGGAGGACATTGCCGAGGGTGACTGGCGCAAGAACCATCCGCGCTTTCAAGGCGAGAACTTCCAAAAGAATCTCGATCTCGTCCGGCGCGTCGAAACGGTCGCGCGTCAGAAACGGTGCACGCCCGGCCAGCTCGCGCTCGCGTGGCTGCTCGCCAAGGGGGACGACATCGTGCCGATCCCGGGGACCAAGCGACGCCAGTTTGTCGAAGAGAATGTCGGCGCCCTCAACGTGACGTTGGCGGGCGCCGATATTGCGCAGCTCGAGGATCTGGGTGCCGCCGCCGGCGCGCGCTACGCCGAGGGAGCGATGCGCACCGTCAACGGTTAACCCGCCGCCGCCGTGAGTTTGCCGACATCGAGCTTCTTCATCTGGAGCAGAGCCTCCATCACGCGATTGGCTCGTTTCGGATCCTTCTGGCCCATCAGTGTCCCGAGATTGGCCGGGACGATCTGCCAGGAAAATCCGAACTTGTCCTTGAGCCAGCCGCACATGCTTTCCTGACCGCCGCCAGAGGTGAGTTTGCTCCAGTACTCGTCGATCTCTTGCTGATTCTCGCAGCTCACGACGAAGGAGAAGGCTTCGCTGAACTTGAAGCGCGGGCCGCCGTTCAGGGCGGTGACCTCCTGCCCTGCGATCTGGAACTTGACCACCATGACGGAGCCTTTCGGGCCGGGGCCGGCTTCGCCGTAGCGGCTGACGTCGAGAATCTTCGAGTTCTTGAAGATCGAAGTATAGAACTGCGCCGCCTCTTCGGCCTGGTTATCGAACCAGAGGAACGGCGTGATCTTTTGCGTAGCCATCAGTGTGTCTCCTCTTTCAACAAGTCATCCAGCCGGTCATAACTTGCCTCTACACCCTTCGTCGCACCCATCTTGACCGCCGCGTCTCGTGCCTCGCGCGACGCGTAGCGCACCGTCATACTGAGCGTGGTCTTGCTGCGCGTCTCGACAAGCTCCGTGGTCACGAGCGTCTCGCCCCCGGTCCAGTGATCGTCGTACGACTCTGTGGCGACCATGCGTGAGGGCCGCACGATTTCCTGGAACGTCCCGCCCATCCCCATCTTGCGCCCGTCGGCATTTTCCCAAACGTAGCGGTATTTGCCGCCGACGCGGAGGTCGATCTCGCACACCGGCATCGTCCAGCCAGGGGGCCCGAGCAGCCAGCGCTTGACCAATTCAGGCTTGGTGAGCGCGTCGAACACCATACCCCGTGCCGCGTCGAACACCCGCGTCATCACTACTTCGCGGTCTGTCGGGGTCGTAACCTTCAAGGCTGCGGTCTTGGTCATCTGGGCTTCCTCTTCCTCGGCTTGGGTTTCACGTCCTCGAGCAGCGCGTCCACGGTCTTTTTTTGCTTGGCTTTCAATTCCTGCAGCACGGCATCGAGCCGCTTGAAGTTCCCTTCCCAAAGCTTGCGGTAACGCTCGATCCAGTCGGTCGCTTCGGCGAGCGGCCGCGGCTCCAGCCGCCGCGGCCGGCGCTGCGCCTCGCGGCTGCGCGAAATCAGCCCGGCGCGCTCCAGCACCTTCAGATGCTTCGAGATGGCGGGCTGGCTCATGTCGAACGGCTCCGCCAGCTCCGCGACCGACGCCTCGCCGGTCGCGAGGCGCGCCAGGATGGCCCGGCGCGTCGGATCGGCGAGGGCGGCGAACGTGGCGTCCAGAGTATAACTAGTTGGTTTCATAACTGACAGGTAATATATGGACCATCCCCGCGGGCCGTCAAGGCCTTATCGTTCGGGGGTGAAAATCGCGACCTGGAACGTCAACGGGATTCGGGCCCGCGCCGCGCAGCTGTGTGAATGGCTACAGCGCGACCGTCCGGACGTCGTCTGCCTGCAGGAGCTGAAGGCCACCGCCGCCCAGATCCCCGCCGAATGCAAGCTGGAGGACTATCACGCGTACTGGCACACCCTGAAGGGCTATTCAGGCGTGTCGCTCCACGTCCGCAGAGACCTCTTCGCCGTCGATCCCGTCTTCAGCCATCCGCCGTTCGACATGGAATCGCGCATCGTGCAGGTGGAGCACGGCGATTTGGTAATCGCATCCGTCTACGTTCCCAACGGCGGCAAGGACTACCCCGCGAAGCTCGCCTTCATCAACAGCTTGATTGAGTGGTCGCTGAGGCTGACGGCAGATGGCCGGCGGCTGATCCTCTGCGGCGACATGAACATCGCGCGCAGCGAGATGGACGTGCATCCCAAGGAGCAGAAGCCGAACGCGGTGGGGCAGCGCCCCGAGGAGCGCGCGCTCTTCGAAACATTCCTCGGCACGCATCTCGTGGATCTGGGACGGCAGTTCGATCCTGACAATCCGAATCTGTTTACCTGGTGGGCGCCGTGGCGGAATCTGCGCGCCCGGAACATCGGTTGGCGCCTCGATTATGTCCTGGCGTCACCGGCGATCGGCGAACGCGCCACGAGCTGCGTGGTGCAGGCCGATGTCGGAACCAGCGATCACGCGCCTGTGAGGATGACGACTCAGTAAGCCGCGGCGAGCCAAAAGTCATAATCCGTAGTGCAAATGGGAACGTCGGTCACTATCGTATGGCCCATGAGCACGGTCCGGGTCTACGGCAAGGCGGCGCCGCAGCGTGCGGAAGGGTCCCCGCTGCTGGCCGGCCTGCTCGCGGCCATCGGAATCATCGTCGCATGGGTGGCCCTCGTGTACGTGACGCACCACCCCGTCGGCGTCGCCGCCTGGGGTGTCGGCGGACTGCTGGGGATCGTGATCGCGAAAACGGCCAAACCGCCGACTAAGGCGACCGGCGTGCTCGCAGCGGTGCTGACCCTGCTCACCGTGTTCTTCGCGAAGGTGGTGCTCATCGTCGTCGCCTTGCAACCGATCCTGCGCCAGGAGCTCGCGAACACCCCTGGATCGCTGACCATGATATTCCTCGTCGAAAAGACCCGGCAGAAGTCCTTCTCGCCGGAATTGCAGAAGACGATCGATGCCCGTCCCGACCTCGTCGCCGATTCGACCTTCTTCGGCCCCGGACACGAAGTGCGGGAGCAGATGATCGATGAGGCGATGACTGCGGCGAAGGCTTCGTCATTTGCCGAGCGCGAGCGCCTCGTACACGTCCATTTCGACCGATTCCTGTCGACGCTGGGATTCTGGGCGCTGTTCTGGGGGACGTTCCGACTGCTGGATCTGCTGTGGTTGGGACTCGGGATCTCGACGGCCTGGACGTTAGGCCAGGGACGGATCTGAACTAGGTTCCCGTTCCCTTCCCCATTTCGCGCTCCTCGCGCTCGCGCTGTTCGCGCGCCAGCCGGACGCGCTCCCGCCGCTCCTGCGCCGCAGCTTCCGCGGCGGCTTCCCGCTCGCGCTCCTGCGCATTCCAATCGGTGTTCGCGGCGGTCTCTTCCCTGGCGCGGCTGACCCGCTGCTGACGCTCGCGCATGGCATCCTTTTGCCGCTGGTCGCGCTCGACGTCGCGCTGGGCCTGGTTCTTGAGGTGCGCCCACCACATCACGAGGAATAGGCCAAACTGAGCGGGCAGGATGAAGATGAAGGACGCCGGGAACAACTGATTGACGGTTATCGTGACCGCGACGCTCGCCAGGGCCCATTTCCACCCGGTCAGGTGCTCGTATTCCGCGGCGAAGTAGAACAGCCCCGCGAACGTGAAGAGACCACCACCGAGCCCGAGCATGCGTTAATATGTGAAACCGGGTTTGGGGATGCAATATTTTTTCCCGTCGATACTTATTCGGGAGGATGGCAGAATGCCCCGCATTATCTGGATCATCCTGATCATTGTGATCTTTGGCGCGGCGATATTTTTCTTGCGTCGTTACATGGAGCGGTAGCCTGCTGACCGTGTTCCTGCTGTCCCCCGCCAGCTGTGCCGGCACTCGTGCGCAGCTGCTGCTCCAGAGTCAGACGAGCCCGCTGACCGCGCGCCTCGCCAATGGCGGCGCGCCGCTGGGCGAAGTCTTCACATTCATGAGCAGCCTCTACTTCCGCGGGAAGCTCGCCTATGCCACGCGATTCGGCCGGCCGTTCGTCATCGCGCCGGGGCGCGGCCTCCTCCCGGCTGACGTGCTGATCCGTGTCGACGATCTCCGGAGGATGGCGACGGTGCCGGTCGATGAAGCCGAGCCGGCGTTTCGCGACCCGCTCGTTCGGGATGCGACCGCGCTGCACCGCGGACTCGAGGCCGACGATCGCATCGTGTTGCTGGGCAGCGTGGCCACCGATAAGTACGTCGGCCCCCTGCTGGACGTCTTTGGCGACCGCCTGCTCTTCCCCGTCACGTTCGCGGGCCGTGGCGACATGAGCCGCGGCGGGCTGCTCCTGCGTTGTGCGCGGACCGGAACGCCTCTCGAGTGTGTCCCCGTGCGGGGCGCCGTCCGACACGGACCGAAACCTCCCAAGCTTCCGCGACTCCGGTAGAAGGCGGGCGGGGCCGGGTTTCGAGCCGTAAGTTCAAGCCCGGAGGCAGCAATGACGATCGATCCCGCTTTCGATCCGCTCAAGGAACGCCTGCAACGGGCAGTGGCACCCGATTATCAGGTGGAGCACAGGATCGGTGAGGGCGGGATGGGCGTCGTCTTCCGCGCGCACCAGGTGCTGTTGAACCGGGGGGTCGCGATCAAAGTCCTGCGGCCCGAGCTGTACACGGCCGAGGGCGCCGAAGCATTTCTGCGCGAGGCGCAGACGCTTGCGGACGTCAGACACCCGCACGTCATCGTCATTCACGACGCCCGCGAGGGTCAGGGCCTTCAGTATTACATCATGGAGTTGGTGAACGGCCCGACGCTCGAGCGCCGGCTCGAAGCCGGTGCGATTCCGCCTGAAGAAGTCGTACGGATCGGCACAGAATTGCTCCGTGGCCTCCAGGCCATGCATCGCGTGGGTTTCGTGCATCGCGACATCAAGCCGAGCAACGCTTTTGTGTTGTCGGACGGTGCGAAACTCGGTGACTTTGGGATCGCGCGCCCGCCGAGCGGCGAGGAGGACAACTCCGACGACAGGAAGGGAACACCGGACTACATGGCCCCCGAGCAGGTTAACGGGGGACCAATCACGCCTCGGACCGATATCTACTCGCTGGGTGTGGTGCTCTACGAAGCGGTGTCAGGGCGCCCGTTCCACGAGCAAGGGGAGAAGGTCAATTGGCGCGGCATTCCGCACCGCCTTGCGCGCGCCTTGCGGCGCGCCGTTGCGCCCGAGCCGCCCGCGCGCTGGCCTGACGCCGCGACATTCGGCAAAGCCCTGGAACGGGCAGGCGCACCGTACTTCGCTGGGCGAACCGCCGTGGTAACCGTTGGCGCAGTGATTCTGGGCGCCCTGATCATGTGGCTCTGGCCCCCTGGGGTGACGCCGAACAATCCAGGCGCACCGCAAGTGGCGTTTCGCCAAATCGACTACGTCGGTCCGACCGCCCAACGCGCCCTTGCCGACTCACTGGCACGGATGGTCCGCTCCGACCTGCGCGAGCACATCCACTTCGTAGACTCGGCGTCACTCGGCGTGCAGGCGCGAATGACAGTCACGGACGGCGACGTAGGAGTGCGTCTTACCGGTGGGATTCCGGCCTCCGAATTCCATGTCCCACTCGAGCGGTGGCCAGCGCTGCGCGATTCGCTGAGCTATCAGATCGTGCTCGGCGTCTGGCGCGATCGCAGCCCACTGGCAGCATCGCTGCCGCCGCGCGCCCTGCCCCGCACATCCGAGGGACTGGCGGAATTCATGGAAGCGGAGCAGCTCGTCGCCGAGACTGAGTGGCAGAAGGCGCACGCCGCGTACGTGAAGGCCGTCGCTACGGACTCGAGCTGCTGGATCTGTTTGTGGCGGATGACCGAAGTCGAGCGCTGGCTCGGCATCGAGCCGGATCCCGAACGCGTGCGTCGTTATCTGGCCCAGGCTGATTCTCTGCCGCGTTCGTACGCCAGCCTGATTCGGGCCGCACAGTTGCCCCTGAACGCTCGACTCGACACGCTGCGGGCTGTGACTCAGCGCGACCAGCAGTTTTTCCTGGGATGGTTTCAGCTGGGCGACGAGCTGTTTCATCGTGGCCCGCTCGTGGGCCACCGCCGCTCGGAAGCGATTCCCGCTTTCGAACGAGCGGCCCGGTTGCGGCCGGACTTCGGACCGGCATGGGAGCACCTCGCGTGGGTCGCCACGGCCGAAGGAGACTCTGCGAGCGCGGCGAGTTCACTTGATTCGCTGCGAGCTCATAGCGGCGTGCCCGACCCCTTCTCAGCCGTGCTCCGGGCGCTGCTCCGCCTCGGGTTCGAATGGCGCTTCTTCTCGCCCAGCGAGGCACGAGGTGTCACCGTGCAGATCGTGAACTCACCAGAAGCTCAGAGCAGCCCCATCCTGGGCGCGGGGCCGCGGATGCTCCCAACGTTCGACGTGCCGCGCGGGGCCATCGCGTTAGGCCAGATCCTGGAGCAGAATCAGCAGCGGGACGTGCGTCGCTCCGCGCTCATCGCCGAGGCGATGGGCTCGCTCGCACTCGGCCGGCTGGAGGACGCGCGTAGCCTAGCGGCCAGGGCCGCCAGCGGGGCGCCCGAGGCAGCGCTCGATCTGTTTACGGCGGAGTTGCAAGGCGCGCTCGCATTCCTCGACGTTGGAAGCACCCCGACGTCGGACGCTCTGAATGCCCTTCATCCGTGGACCATGAGCGCGGATTCGCTATTCCGCGATCGCGCCGTATGGATGAGCGCGCTGCTCGGCCAGCGCATGTCGATGCGCGCGGGCGCACCCCGCGAGCTAAGGGCTCTGCTCGTCGCCGATTCGCTGGCGGCTGTCGGCCAGCCACGCGCCGCGCTTAGGCAGCTCGATCCGATCAACGTTGACTCCGTTGCAAGGCAGGGCGATCCGTTTTTCCGAGCCATCGTGCATTTCCAACGCTCCGCCTGGCGTGCCCGGATCGGTGACATCGAAGGCGCAAGAGGCGAACTGGCCTGGCACGAGCATCTGGACGTCGTGGGCGTGCCAACCGGTCCGCCCCAGGCGGCAGACGTCGACTGGGCGTTCGGCACATTGGCGAGCTGGCGCCTCGCGCGTCTGCTCGATGGCGCCGGTCGCGCCGAACGTGGTGAAGCGTGTGACGCCTACGCCGCCGTCGTGCGGTATTGGTCCGACGCGCCGCCCCCATATGGGGCACGCGCCGATACCGCGCGGGGTCGCGCGAGCGAACTCCATTGCGGGGCGAGTCGGTGATTCGCTTCCAGACGCTGGGGACACTCGAGGTCACGATGGACGGCGCGGCGGCGCCATCCGAGCTGAACTGGAAGAAAAACGTCGCGCTCCTGCTCTACCTCGCGCGCGCGCCCAGGCGCCGCTGCACCCGCGAACAGCTGATCGGTCTACTCTGGCCCGATAAAGCCGACGAAGCGGCACGACAATCGGTGCGTGAGGCCATTCGGACGCTACGGCAATACGTCGGCGAAGGTCTGACAGCAACGGGCGATGTGATCGCGCTGGCGGACAACGCAGTTGAGCTCGATACCGACCAGCTGGAGCGGCTCGTGAAGCAGCGCGACTGGGCGCACACGACGCCGCTCATCAACGGCGATTTCCTCGACGGCTTCAAGATCACGGGGGCGTCGGGGTTCGAAGACTGGCTCACCGTGGAACGATCGCATTGGCATGCACTGTCCATGGATGCGCTGCTGCGCCACACCGAAGAGCGTCTCGATGCCGGCGACGAGCTCGGCGCCGGCGCTCCGCTGGTTAAGGCCAGGAAAATCGACCCCTTTTCACAGCGCGCGCTGCGCCTGCAGATGCGGCGCCTGGCGGCAACAGGTGACCGTTCCGGCGCGGTGCAACTGTTCGAGGAGTTCCTGAAGGACGCGCGCCGCGACGGGGCGGTGACGGTCGAGCCCGAGAGCCAGGCGATGGTCGAACGGCTGCGCAGCGGGCGCGCCTGGCATCTGCCAAGAGAGGCGCACGCGCCGGAGCAGAGCGTGTCGTGGCGGCGCGCGCCGCTGCTCGGCAGAGATCGCGAGCTCGCCACCGCACTCGCGCAGTGGCGGCACGCGCGTGGCGGTCGTTTGACGCTCCTCGTGATCGAAGCCGAATCCGGTGGCGGCAAGACGCGCTTCGCAGAAGAGCTCACGACCCGCGCCGCCGCCGAAGGCGACGTCGTGATCGGCATGCGCGCAGTCCAAGCCGATCTCGATCACCCTGCGGGGGCGATCCTGAGTCTCGCGCGCGGCGGATTGGTAAATGCGCCCGGAGTCGCGGGTGCCAATCCCGGCGCGCTCGCCACGCTCGCCGCCCAGGCGAGCGAATGGGCGGAACACTTTCCACAGAAAAGTACGGCAGCGACCACAGGGACTCTCGACGCGGCAATCGCCGAGGTGCTGCGGGTGACGACCGCCGAGGAGCCCCATCTCCTGGTCTTCGACGACGCCCAGTGGATCGATCCAACGTCCTATCAAATGATCGAGCAGTTGGCGCGCGACCTCGCGCGCGCGCCGGTGCTCATCGTGCTTGCAACGACGCCGGAACCCGCCCCGCCAAAGCTCGCCGAGCTCCGGGCTCGCATCGGACGAGACGTCCCCGGTGCCACGATTTCGCTGGGCAAGTTGGACCACGCGGCGATCCTGCAGTTGATCGCATGGGCGCTGCCGGCCTACAAGGGCGACGCCGATCGCCTGGCGCGGCGCATCGCGGCCGATTCCGGTGGATTGCCGCTCCTTGCGGTCGAGATCTGTCATGCGATGGCGCAGGGCCTCGATCTCGAATCCACCGATGGAGCGTGGCCGCACCCGTTGCGGACACTCGACTCCACGTTCCCCGGCGATCTTCCGGACACGATCGTCGCGGCGATTCGCGTGGGGTTTCGCTGCCTGACGCGGCCGGCGCAGCAGGCCCTCGTCGCCTCCGCGATTCTCGGCGAGCGGGTCGCCGCCAAGCGGATCGCTTGCGCTACGGAGCTCAAGGGAGAGTCGTTGCACGCGTCGCTCGACGAGCTGGAATGGCGCCGCTGGCTCGTCGCCGAGGCGCGGGGGTATGTATTCCGCGCGCGCATCGTGCGTGACGTCGTCGCGCGCGATATGGTCACTGAGGGAGAACGCCAACGCATCCTGGCCAAGAAGTGCTGACGGTGCGACAAAAGCTGTCCTTCTGGAGAAGTCCCATGAAACGCTCGTGCTCACATGTGTTCCTTGTCGCAACGTTGCTTCTGCTCCCGTCCGCCGTGATGGGACAGGGCGGCTATGGTCGCAGCGGTGGTTTGGGTCAGCCCACCCGGTACGGACCACCGGCCCCGAAGATGCCCGGCGTGGAGTTGGTGGGACCCCTCGATACGGCCCTCGCCCGCGTGATGCTCAAGCTGACCGCTGACCAGTCGACCCGCTACACACAGGTGTACGACTCGTTCATGGTCGCGACGCGTCCGGAGCGTGACAGCGCGAACGCGGCCATCGCGAAAATGAACGAGAAGCTCGACGGCGGTGATCGCGCCGCGGCGCTGTTCTACGCCGAACGAGTCCAGGACCTGGGCAAATCGCTCCGGGATCGCCAAGACCGGTTCGAAGACGATCTGCGCCGGTTCCTCAACGGCGATCAGGTGAAGGCGTACAAAAAGTGGCGCGAGGGCGAAGACCAGGCCACCGACAGGAAACGGCGCGAGGACCAGCTGCGGTGGGACGAAGCGGGCTTCCGCGGGGACTTCGGCGGCCTGCGGTCCAACCCCACCGAGATCAAGACCGCCCTCCCAACCCCTACTGCCGTTCCAGCTCCCGCGCTCGGCTCGCAAGCGGTGCGCGTGGGACGCGCCCTCTACGTCACGGGCCAGCTCGGCCTGGACAGCACCGGCGCGCTGGTCGGATCTGATCTCCGCTCGCAGACGGAGCGCGCCTTCGCCAATCTCAGCGCGGTGCTGCAGGCGGCGGGTGCGACGCTGCGCGATGTGAGCGCACTCACCATTTACGTCGTCAACTATCGACCCGCGGATCTCGAGACGATCCGCAACGCGGGTGCGGCGTACTTCAGTGCGAACGCTCCCGTCGCCACAGTGCTGGGAGTACAGTCGGTGGGTCGCGATGGTGCGCTGATCTCGATTGGCGCGACGGGAACGTCGCCACGCTGATTCGCTGACGCGCGTTGCGCAGTTATCATACTGCGCATGAATTCGAAACGTCTTCCGCTTCTCGCGGCCCTCGTCTCCGTCGTCCTGTGGGCCGCCGCCTTCGTCGGTATCCGCGCCGCGGGCCGTTCCTTCTCGCCGGGTCCACTCGCGTTGGGGCGTCTCGCGATCGGGAGCGTGCTGTTGGGTGCGGTCGTGCTTTCTCGTCCCACGGTCCGGCCGACGCGACGCGAACTCGCGCTCCTCGTGCTCGCCGGTCTGCTCTGGTTCGGCATCTACCAGGTCCTCCTCAACGAGGCCGAACAGCGTGTCGATGCCGGGACGGCGTCGATGTTAGTCCTGATCGCTCCGATCTTCATCGTGGCGCTCGCAGCCGTATTCCTGAAGGAGCGCACCACTCCGAATCTTCTGCTCGGGGGCGCGCTCGCGTTCGCGGGTGTCGTGGTGATCGGGCTCGCGACATCGTCGCGCAGCGCCTCGCTCGTGGGGGTGATGCTCTGCCTGCTGGCGGCGCTCGCATCGGCGATCGGGATGGTGGCGGAGAAGCCGGTGCTGAATCGGATCGCGGCACTGCAGGCGACCTGGACGTGCTGCGTGGTCGGCGCGCTCATCTGTCTCCCCTACGCGCCCCAGCTGGTGCGGGAGTGGCGGGTGGCGCCTACCAGCGGCATCGCCTGGCTGGTCTTCCTCGGGGTCTTTCCCACTTCGATCGCCTTCACGACGTGGGCCTACGCGCTGGCGCGCGGATCGGCGGGCGGGCTCGCCGCCACTGCCTACCTCGTGCCGCCGATCACGATCGTGATGAGCTGGTTGATCCTGGGCGAGGCACCGAGTGCGATCGCGGTGCTCGGCGGTGCACTCTGCCTGGTCGGCGTGGCGATCGCGCGGAAAGCCCCGGCGGTTAGGGCTTCCCCTCCGGCTCCCGTTCCTCCCGCTCCTCGTCCGTAAGGTCGACCGCCATCGGGAAGAACAGCGACCGCTTCACTTCCGGATAGGGCACGCCCCAACCTCGCGCGTCGTGCCACAGGATCCGATTGAGCCGTTCGCTAGGCGCCGCGTCGGGATCGCGGAAGTTCATGCGAGAGGACGCGAGCGCCGCGCGCCGCCG
>JBGQKD010000050.1:0-13109 GCA_041499375.1 Gemmatimonadota bacterium | reverse complement strand
CGGCTGCGCTACGCCCTGGAGCAGATGGAGCCGGAGTAGCCGTCGCGCCAACGCCACGCAACCGGAAGTAAAAGGCGCGGACATGCACTACTAGGCCACAGACGCACCGCGGTAAGCAGGTCACCGTCCGTGGGACAACACCGGCTGCGACCGGTCGCCGGTGAACCGCTGTGCGTCGGTGCCACTAGCTTTTGCATGTCCGTGGTTACTGTGAACGTCGCGTAGCTTTCCCGTATGACCGACCGCCCTGCCCTCCTGCTCGACCTCGACGGCACGCTCGTTGACAGCGTATACCAGCACGCCATCGCCTGGCACAAGGCGCTCGAGTTGGCCGGCATCAAACTGTCCGTCTGGCGCATCCACCGGCGCATCGGGATGAGCGGTGGACTCCTGGCCGATAGTCTGGCGCGTGAGACCGGACAGGAGCTGAGCGAGAAGGACGCGGCCAAGCTCAAGCAAGCGCACGCGCGACTGTTCGCCGCGCAGCTGGGCGACGTGCGTCCCCTGCCGGGCGCGCAGGACCTCGTGCGGCATCTCACCAAGATGGGCGTGTCGTGGGCCGTCGCGACGAGCGGCGCGCTGGCGAGTGCGCAGCCGCTGCTGAAGCTGGTGAACTTGCCGCCGGGCGTTCCGGTGATCACGCGGGACGACGTCGCGCACGCCAAACCCAATCCCGATCTCTGGATCGCGGCGGCGCTCCGGCTCGGCGTGCCGATCGAATCGGCCATTGCCGTCGGTGACAGCGTCTGGGATCTGCTCGCCGCCCGCCGCGCCCGCGCGCTGGGCGTCGGAGTATTGTCAGGCGGCTATGGGCAGGATGAGCTGGAGCGCGCGGGAGCCTACCGGGTCTATGAAGACCCGGCAGACCTGCTGCTTCATATCGATGAGTTGGGAATCCGCGCGGACTAGCGATTCAGCCAGTACGACGCCTTGATCAGGAACGTGTTTCTCGGATACGCGTTGAAGAGCTTGTTGAAGTCTCCTCCAACGCCGCGGTTCCCGGTCGTCGGTTCGAAGTCGTCCCGTCCCTGATTCCAGACCAGGAACAACGTCGAGCCCGGTTTGTACTCCCACCGCACGACGAAATTCGAGTTGAAGAACTTGATGTTGAAATCGCCCGGCCCCGGCCCCGTGAACGGCTGGAAGCGAGCGTCGTAGCTGGTTGCCCGCGGCGTGCCCGACAACTCACGCACGTTGGACCAGCGCCCCTTCGTCACGAACGGGGATGCGTATACCTGCATCGTAAGCGTGGGCGTCGCGGTGTAATCGACCCGGAACGTCATCGACGTGGTCAGTTGATCGAGGTGCGCGAACAAGTAATGCGTCCCGGTGGCATCTGTGGCCGGGCTCAAGTCCTGCGCGTCGCTGATGTTGTGGCTGGCGCTAAAGCTCACCGAGCCGCGGAACTGCGAGGACACGCGCAGGTCGACCTGCGGACTCACGTTGGTAGACGTTGAGTGGCCGCGGTCGCCCTTGAAGAAATTCATGAAGACCGATGGGACGATCGCCGCGCGCTGGTCGTACTGGAGACCCAGCCAGGGGGCGATGTACTGATCGCTCCTCACAGCCGGCCCACCGCGCGCGCAGCGATCGCAGAATATGTTGCCGAGGTTGCCGACGGTCCCGCCGACATGGATCCACCACTGGTTCTTGAACTGACCGTGAAAGTTCGTGTTGGCGGCCCGGTCCGTCGGAAGCCCGTCGCCGGTCGTCCAGAATTGCCACCAGTTGAAATTCCAGAACGCCCGCTGGAACACCGTGTTCGGTTTCTGCCAATTGAACGAACCCCAGGTGTTCCACCCCTGCTGATCGGACCGGAACAGGATTCCCAGGTCATTGATCTCAAAGCCGGGCGAGCGGCGCATGTAGCTGGTTTGAAAGCGAATGAAGCCGCTTTGCTTGGTGAGGAGCAGCTCCTCGGCGTGCCCGCGGAGTGACGTGCGCGTGCTGTCGAACGTGACGTTGTCGTCGGGTCGCTGATAATTGTGGGTCGAGTTGCGCTGCGTGCGGGCGATCGCGGCCGGACTCCCGCCTACGCTGCTGAGGTCGAATGAACCGGAGACTTCGTAGTTGTCATTGTGGAACCGATGCCGGAAATCGACCGCGCCCACGTAGGCGCGGTTCCGCAAGAAGTCCGTGCTCCATTGGTCCAGGCTGCGGTTCACCGCGGTCGCCATGAAACCGATGCCGCTCTTGCCGTTGCGGTAGTCCTGCTGCAGGCGCAGGACGCCGTAGTTCGTGAACGGCTCGATCGTGCGGTCACCCGTTCCTTGCGCGCGCTGCGTGACACCTTCGACGGCGCCGATCGTGAGACCGCCCGGCAGCCGCCCCGTGATCTTCGCGGCGCCAAGAATCCGGCTCGCATTCGGTGACGTGGCGTCGCCGTACACTCCGCGGAGCTGCGGATCGCGACCTACGCGCCGGGAATAGAACAGCCCTTCCCCGCTGCAGTTCACGATGTTGCAGTTTACGCCGAAGTTGAAAATGCCGGTGCCTTCGACGAAGAATGGACGGCGTTCCTGGAAGAACGTCTCGAAGGACGTCAGGTTGACGACGGAGGGGTCGGCTTCGACCTGGCCGAAGTCGGGGTTCACCGTCGCGTCCACCGTGATGTTGGACGTGATGCCGTACTTGATATCGGCGCCGGCGGTGTACTGCTGGTCCCGCTCAAATCCCGGCGCCGGCACGTTCTTGACCACGGCGTAGGGCGCCAGCTCCAGGCGGCGCGGGGCCGCGAGACCTTCAAGCCCCACCAGGTCGCCGAGCTGCGAGACGAAACCGCGGCGCGACGTGCGGTAGAGCGGCCAGCCTACACGCTCGCCCCCATGCCGGTCGATGTCGCGCCAGATGGCAAACCCGAACGTGTTGCTCGGCGCATGGGCGTACCGCAGCTGCGACAGCGGCAAGCGGAATTCCGCCGTCCAGCCGAGCGAGTCTACCTGTGTCGCGACTTCCCAGACACCGTCCCAGGCATCGTCTTCCTGCTGATCATCGCCATACATCGCGTAGTCGCGCTTTACACCCCCTGGGTTCACCGCAAACTCGAAGCCGGTGCGCCGATCATGGTAGGAGTCGATGACGATCTTGATTTGGTCACAGCAGATGCGGACGTCGCGGCGGGCCAGGAGCTTCTTGATACTGTCGGGATGCGAGTCGAAGGCTCGCACGAAGACGTAAAGGTTGTGGTCGTCGTAGGCGACCTTGGCCTCGGTGGGCAAGCTGGGATTCGCGTCTTCGGTGGGTTGAAACTGCCGGAAATCCTTGATCACCGGCGCCGTGCGCCAGACCTCGTCGTTGGCCTTGCCATCGATAACCGGTGGACTGGCGGCGCGGTGCGCCACGGCCGTCGTGGCGTTCGGCGCCGTCGGGGGCGGCGGCGAGGCGGCTGTCTGAAAAGCCAGAACGACGGCGACGACGGGGATGAGTGGCATCATGATCCTTTGATGGTACGATTCGCCAAAAGGTTGGTTTCGTGATACTTTGCCGGGCCGCCAACCACAGGTATTTCCGTGAACAGACTCCATCGGTTGCTAATCCTCACGTTCGCGTGCGGGGTCCCCGCTGTGCTGTCAGGACAGGGTCAAGGTTTACCCACGTCCCAGCCGGCCCTGATCACGATCGTGCGGGAGCAGGTCAAGGTCGGGCGGACCGCCGAACATGCGCGGATCGAGGCCGGCTGGCCGGCCGCCTTCGGCCGCGCGAACTCGCCGGACTACTACCTGGCGATGGTGTCGCTTACGGGTCAGCCGGAAGCGTGGTACGTCATTCCCACGGCGTCGAATGCGGCGTACGGCGAGCAGATGAAGCGCTACGATAGCGACCCGGTCACGACCGCGGAGCTGGAGCGGCTCTCCCGCGCGGACGCGGAAGTGTTGGAAGGCACACGCACCATTCAGGCGACAGCCCGGCCCGATCTCAGCAGAGGCGCCTACCCGGACCTGAGCAAACAGCGCTTCTGGGAAATCTCGCTCGTGCGAGTCCGGCCGGGGCACGAGGCCGATTTCGACGCCGCGGTGAAGGCGTACATGGCGGCCGCCGACCGCGCCGGTTCGGGCAACCAATGGCGGACCTACCAGGTGATCGCCGGGATGCCCGTGCCGACGTACATCCTATTTGCCTCGGTTGCGGATTATGCGACGTTCGATCAGATGTTCGCGGATGGCATGAAGACGTTTCAGTCGGCCAGCCCCGTTGAGCAGGCTGCGATCATGAAGTTCAGCGCCGATGCGACGACGAGCTGGGAAAACAACCGTTTCCGTCTCGACCCCAAACAGAGCTACGTGTCGAAGGAAACGCGCGCGACCGACCCCGCCTTCTGGGGACCGATGCCAACAGCGACTCGCGCGCCGGCACGGCGTCCGTAATGACATTCAGCAGGTTGTGGGCTGACCGCCGCACCGGTACCGATCGCCGGGCCGAGCCGCGCCGGCATTCCGTAACGGGCGTGGTGGAAGAGCGGCGCCGCGTCGTCGACCGGCGCCGCGGGTCGGAGCGGCGCAGCACGCTCGATCGCCGCGGCCGCGCGTCGCGCGCCCCGAACGCCGAACGGCCGGTCGAGCACGTGCGCAATGCCCTGCAGCTGCTGCGGGAAGTGGCGTTAGTCGGAGAGTTGTCGGCGGGCCCGAGCGAGGACCTCGGCGCGGCCATCGAACGCCTGCACCGCGCCGTCGGTCTGCTCGAACGTCAACGACGGTGATTACGGCTTTTTGAACAATGCGAGATACTGCGCGTACCCCTCAGCTTCCAGACTGTCCACCGGAATAAATCGCAGCGACGCCGAATTGATGCAGTAGCGTAGCCCCGCGGGCTTCGGCCCGTCGTCGAACACGTGGCCGAGGTGCGAGTTGGCGTGAGCGGACCGCACTTCGGTGCGCTCCATGAATACTGAGCGGTCGGTCTTCTCCTCGACGTTGCTCGGCTCGAGCGGCCGCGTGAAGCTCGGCCAGCCGGTACGGGAATCGAATTTGTCGAGCGAGCTGAACAACGGTTCCCCGGACACGACGTCGACGTAGATCCCTTCCTTATGATTGTCCCAGAACTCGTTCTGGAAGGGTCGCTCGGTCGCCTCGTGCTGCGTCACTTCGTACTGCAAGGGTGTCAGCGTCCGCCGCAGGTCGGCGTCGCTTGGCTTTGGCTTTACGGTATACATGGCGTGTCTCACCTCAGTTGTTGCGGTTCGTGCTGATACACTGGCCTTCCCCGCTTCATCCCCCCAGATCGCACTCAGGCGCCGGTCGCGGCCGCAGCCCGTGCGATACATCCCATACCGAACCGGATTCTTCTTGGCGTAAGCCTGGTGGTACTCCTCAGCCGGATAGAATGCACCGGCCGTCAGAACCTGCGTCGCGACGTCGCGGTGGAAGCGGTCGATGATCTGCTGCCGCGACGCGCTCGCCGCGCGCCGCTGCACGGCGCCGCGTACGAAGACTGCGGTGTGATAGTTGGGCCCCGTGTCGCAGGCTTGCCCGTCCGTCTGGAACGGGTCGATGTTGTGCCAGAAGGTCCACAGCAACGTCTCATAGCTGACCTTGGCTGGATCGTAGACCACCTGCACAGACTCGAGGTGGCCGGTGTTCCCCTGCACGACATCCATGTACGAGGGGTTCTTCGTGGTGCCGCCCATGAATCCCGACGTAGCCGAGATCACGCCCGGCAGATCGTCGTAGGCATGCTCCATCGTCCAGAAGCAGCCACCGGCGAAGGTGGCCGTATCGACGGCCGGCGCGACTGGCGTCGTCAGGCTCAGCGCGAGTAAGAGTGCAATGTTCATGGGCTGATTATGACCGAACAGCCATTTCCAGGGAAGTGGCGCCGCCGATTCTTAGAGCATTCTCATCCTTTTCACATTGCCCGCGGCGCGCGGCCGGGGATACGTTAGCCTCGTGCAAATCCTTCTCGTCGAAGACGATCGCGATCTGCGCCGCTTTCTGAGCAAGGCGTTCCGCGAAGAAGGCTACGGCGTCACCGAGACCGACTCGGGCGATCGCGCCTTGGAACGCGCGCTCGAGGGCAAATTCAGCTGCGTCGTCCTCGACGTCATGCTGCCGGGCCGCGACGGCTTCTCCGTTGTCGCGGAGCTCCGCAAGCGCGGCGTTGCGACGCCGGTCCTGCTGCTCACCGCCAAGGACGAGCTCGAGTCGCGCGTGCGCGGGCTCGAGGGCGGCGCGGACGATTACGTCACGAAGCCGTTCGATCTCCCGGAGCTGCTCGCGCGGGTACACGCCCTGATCCGGCGGGCCGAGCTGCGGCACAAGGATGCGACCCTCACGGTCGGCGACGTCACGCTCGATCCGCTGTCACGACGCGTGACCCAGGGTGATCGGATTGTCGATCTCTCGCCCCGCGAATTTGCGCTGCTCGAGTTCCTTATGCGCAACACAGGTCGCACGGTGTCGCGCTCGCGGATCGCGGAGGCAGTCTGGAATTACAAGTTTGATCCGGAAACGAACGTCGTGGACGTCTACGTCAATTACTTGCGCAAGAAGCTGAGCTTTGGCGGGCGGACCGCCCCGATCAGAACCGTCCGCGGCGTTGGATATCGGCTGGAGGCAGGCGGCGGTGAGTGAGCGAACACTCAGTCAGGTGCTCACCCGACGCTTCTCCCGCGTCGCGTGGACGGCGCTCGCCGGCTACGCGCTCGTCGTCGTCCTGCTGTTCGCCATGGCCGCCGAGATGGCGCTGCGCCGCTCGCTCGAACACTCGGCCGACGTCATTCAGTCGCTGCTCGGCGCCTATCGCGACTCGACGAGCGCGCCCGGCGGGGTGATGCCGTCCGCGCTCGCCGATCAGCTCGTGGGCATGGGTGGCCGGGTGGTGATCACCCGCACAACCACGAACGCGGGAGGCATGCCGCAGGTCTACTACCTGTCCCCAGGAATGCCCGCCAAGCGGCTGCAGGGTTTGCCGCCCGACGCGTCACCAGAGCAGATCCGCAGTGCGCTGGTGGCAGCGATCACGCAGAAGGCACGCTGGCAGTATCGCGTCCTGCATCGCGCGATGGGTGAGTTCGATATCTACATCGTCGCGAGCCGGCAATCCTATTTCGTTCCCCTCGGCGTGCTCATCGCGGCCGCCGCACTGCTGCTCCCGCTGGCGGCATTCGCGGCCGCCCGCGGCGCGAAGCAGGCCGTCGCGGCGGGACTCGAACCGCTGGAGCGGATCACTAGCGAAACGCGCGCGATTGGCCCCTCGGAGCTCGGCACCCGGCTCACGAGTCCTACCGGCCAGGCCGAGGTGACGGAGCTCGCGGAGAGCATCAACCGCATGCTCGAGCGCGTCGACCGGGCGCACCGCGCGCTGCAGTCGTTCACAGCGGACGCGAGCCACGAGCTGCGCACCCCACTCACCCATTTGCGCGCCCAGGTGCAATGGGCGTCCGACGAGGGGCGCACCGAGGGCGAGATTCGCGAGGCGCTCGGCGCGATGGAACGCGGGCTCGACCGCACTACCAAGCTCGTCGAAGAGCTGCTGCTGATTGCCCGCGGCGAGAATCGCCAGCTGGCCCTGGCGCACGCGCCCTTCGATCTCAACGCCGTCGTCGAGGAAGTCCGGGAGATCACCGAGGCCATGGCGATAGACAAGAAGCTCTCTGTGGAGGTGTCGCCGGCCGACCACGTCGAGGCGCTCGGAGACGCCGATCGTACACGCCACATCCTGCTGAACCTGGCGTCGAACGCGGTGCGCTACATGTCGAGCGGCAGCGTCACGTTTTCGATCGCGCGCAATGGCAAGGAGGTGGGGGTCGGTGTCCGCGACACCGGTCCCGGCATCGCTCCCGAGCATGTGGAACGGATCTTCGATCGGTTCTTTCGAATCGATCAGTCGCGCAGCCGCGAGCTCGGCGGAACGGGGCTCGGCCTGGCGATTGCGCGCTTGTTTGCCGAGCTGCAGGGCGGGCGGATCGAGGTGGAGAGTGCGCCTGGCCGGGGAAGCACGTTTACGCTGTGGTTGCCTGCGGTGGAAATGATGTAGGGGCGCAGCATGCTGCGCCCCTACAATACCAGCTATGATTAGCCGCATGCGCGTTGCGCCATTTGCCGCGATCGCTCTGATCGTGTTGCAGGGGACGTCGCCCCGCGACGACGGACAGTGGACGATGCCGGGGAAAAACTACGCGACGACGCGCTACAGCGGCTTGGCGCAAATCACTCCCGCGAACGCACCACGACTCCGCCCGGTCTGGAGCTTCTCGACCGGGGTGCTCGGCGGGCATGAAGGCCAACCGCTCGTCGTCGGCAGCACGATGTACGTCGTCACTCCGTTTCCCGACGTCCTGTACGCCTTCGATCTGACGAGCGAGGGCTACCCGCTCAAATGGAAGTATCGGCCCGAGGTGAATCCCACCGCGCTCGGCATCGCGTGCTGTGACGCGATCAACCGCGGGGCGGTGTACGCGGACGGCAAGATCATCTACAACCTGCTCGACGGGCACACTGTCGCGGTCGATGCCGTCTCGGGGCGCGAGGTGTGGAAGACCCAGATCGCGGACATGCAGCAGGGCGAGACGACGCCAATGGCGCCGTTCGTCGCCGGCAATCGCGTGATCGTGGGACCCTCGGGCGGCGAATTCGGGATTTGGGGTTGGGTCAAGGGACTCGACCTCGCGACCGGCAAGATTCTGTGGACAGCCCACAACATGGGCCCCGACTCATCGATGCTCGCGCGGCCGGGCCGCGGCCGCTACACCGGCGATGCCAACATCGGCGTCTCGTCGTGGGAGGGCGATTCGTGGCGGCGCGGCGGGGCGCCGGTGTGGGGCTGGATCTCCTACGACCCGCGGCTCGACTTGATCTACTTCGGGACTGGAAACCCTGGCCCCTACAACACGGAGCAGCGTCCGGGCGAGAACAAGTGGACCAACAGCGTCCTCGCGCGCAGGCCCGGCGACGGTACGCTGGTGTGGGCCTATCAATTCACGCCGCACGATAGCTGGGACTACGACTCCAACGCCGAGATGATTCTCGTCGATATGGTGGTCGGCGGGCGCATGCGGAAAGTGCTCGTGCATTTCGACAAGAACGGTTTCGCGTACACGCTCGACCGCGTGACGGGCGAGCTCCTGGTCGCCGAGCCATTTGCGAACGTGACGTGGGCGAAAGGAATCAACAAGCGCACGGGCCTGCCGATCGTCGACACGACCAAGACTACGGGCGCGTCGCGCGGCAACGTGAAGGGCATCTGTCCGAGTCTCGAGGGCGGGAAGAGTCCCGCGTCGCCCTCCGCGTATTCCCCGCGCACCGGACTCTTCTATACGGCGACGAACAACCTGTGCATGAATTTCGAGGCGGCCCCCGTGACGCGCATTCCGGGCACGCCGTACATCGGCGCGACGACGCCATACATGCCGGGACCCGGCGGCAACATGGGAGAGTTCATCGCCTGGGATGCGGCGCGCGGCCGCAAGGTCTGGGGGATCAAGGAGAAGTTCCCGGTGTGGAGCGGGAGCGTCGTGACCGCCGGCGACGTCGTCTTCTTTGGGACACTCGATGGCTGGTTCAAGGCCGCGAACGCGAGGACCGGCCGGGAGTTGTGGAAGTTCAAAGTGGGCTCGGGTGTCGTGGGCGCGCCGATTTCATTCCGTGGACCGGACGGGAAGCAGTACATCGCCGTGTATGCCGGCATCGGCGGCGATTGGTTCCTGCTGTCAGGCGACGTGCGGTCCGATGATCCCGCGGACGTCCGGCCGCCCGCCGATTTCGCGCCCGATCTCGCGCGGCACACGAGCCAGGGAGGCATTGTCTGGATCTTCGGCTTATGATGCCGTGCGTGGTACGTGGTGCGTGGTGCGTGGGGTTGGCTGCGCTACTCGCCGCATGCGAGCGCTCGAACTCTGCTATGCCGGCATCCGTCCGTTATCCCAACCATGTAGCGGCCGGCGGCAACCAGCCTCCCGCAGGTGAGATCAAGAACCCGCTGCCGATCGACTCCGCGAACTCGGCCGACGGCTCGAAGGTGTTCAGCGCGATGAACTGCGACGGGTGCCACGGCGGCGGCGCGCTCGGTTGGGTGGGACCGAGTCTGGTCGACGGCCGGTGGCGGTACGGCGGGACGGATGGCGCACTGTATCAGTCGATCTTTTACGGCCGTCCCCGCGGCATGCCCGCCTACGGCGGCGTCATGTCACCCGGGGCGATCTGGAAAGCGATCGCCTATATCCGGGCGCAGCCCGTACCGAGTGTCGTTCCGACTCAAGGGTGGCCCGGCATTGAGACAGCGCCGCGACGGCCTTAACCCGAACTCCCGCAACGTCTTTCCACGCCAGTGTGACGAAAAACCAACACGATTCTGACGGCACGCATTATGTTGGTCCACCGACCGACCCAAGCCCCGAGGTGTCTAATGCGCGTCGTCCGTGTCGCCATTTGCTTGCTCATCGCTCTGGCCCTCTTCAGCTGCGGTGGATCGCACCGGCCAGTCCGGCAGCGTGTGTTGCTGCCGCCGACGCTCAATCTGGTTCCGCATCACAATATCGGGCTGTTCGAGTTCTCGGTGGAGAACGCGAAGGGCAACCTCCACGAGTTCGCAACCCATCGCTTCGAGGAATACGTGCTCGCCGCGCAGAGCGGCATCGAGATGCGCGAGTTCAAGCCGGCGGATTCGAGCCGCGTCTTCGCGTCGGCGGCGGCGGACACGAACGGTTGTCCCGTCGCGTTCTTCGGCCATCTCAAGATCTCTAACGTGAAGCCGCATGGTGGCCTGACGGTCGGCCTCGCGCCGGTGATGCGGGCGACCGTCACGGTCGAGCTGTCAGTATGGCTCGTGAACACCCGCACGGGCGGCGTGATGTGGCGGAGGAGCTCGGCGTCGACGGAGGAGGTTGGCGGCCTCTCGTTCATCGGGGGCACGCCATCATTCTCGGCGCGCGATCCGAACGACGCGTATGGACGCCTCGTGAACCAGCTCGTCTACAATGTGACGTACGACGTGCGTTCTACTTGGGTCGATCAATAGTCAACTGATAACGGCGTGTAGAGGCGTGGAAGGCGTGGGATTGCAGTTACGCAGCCCCACGCCTTTTCACGCCGTTAAACGCTGTTCAGCTTCTTCGAAAATTCCGCCGCTCGCCGGACCAGTTCCGCATCCGTAATCATCTTCCGTCCCGACCGGATAACACTGACATCCAGCGCCACCCACAGACTGCGGCGATGCGGATCGATCTGCAGCCCTCGAGCCAGCGGTCCAATGGCCGCGTCGTAGGACCCGTTCGTCATGTACAGTGCGGCGAGGTCCTCCATTGCGCTGACATCCCCAGGATTGCTGCGCAGATGCTGCGTGAGAGATTCGACGCGCGCGACATTCATCTGGACCTCCGCCTGCGGTTCTGGAGCGGGTCCGAGCGCGACCGCCGGATTACCCATGATCCAGCCCACAGCGAGCCCCAGCGAAATAGTGACAGCTTTCCAATTGGTCATGGTCCCCCCCCTTTCAGCAGGGGGAGAACGCACGAGGCGCGCCAGGCGATTTTCAGCCTAGGCGCGCCTCGATTGTGTTGCGGAGGACACTACGACGACGCGGGGGGCGTGTCCTCCTTACCACGTGACTTCTTATTGAAGAACCAGAAGGCCACCATGATCAGAGCGACGATCAAGCCGATCTTGAAGACGAGAAAGAACAATGGCAGCAAGAAAGCCGCAGCAAGCTTCCACAGCACAACGCCGACGAGACCGACCGCGGCGAGCTGCACAACAGGCTTTAGCATCTCGGAGTCCGGGACAAGGGATGTTGAACAATACGCAATTGGCGGTCAGAAGTGTCGAGGCTTGGCGCTGAAGTAGACGATTCCGCCGCCCGCTTGACCCATGAACAGATCGGACGTCCCGACCCCGCGCAGATCCGCAAAAGCCGGCGCCGCGTAGGGCGGCAGCCGCACACCGAGGACCGAATCCCGTCCCACCCCCCCCTGCTCCGTACCGACGATCAAGACGTTGTCGAGAAAGCGTGGGACCGCCCGCCTGCCGACGCGCCTGCCGAGATAGTCGTCGCTCGCCAACACGAAACGCGGCGCTTGCCGCGATCCGTCGTTCCGGAAGAACGCAATGCGACCGCCGGCGTCGCCGACAAAGAGATCCAAGTCGCCGTCGTGATCGATGTCGTACAGCTCGGGCACACCGTTGCTGCCGCGCGGCAGCCGCACGACGGCTGAATCGACGAGCACGAACCGGTCCGCACCGCTCTTGCCGCTGTTGTGATACCACGCGACGGCATCCTGAAACTGGCCGACCACGAGATCGGGCAAACCGTCGCCATCGAGATCGCCGAGGGCCGGCGCGTCGTGAAATACGGGGAGCACGTTGAGGTGGCCGCGGAGACGGAAGGCGGGCGCGGTGCGCGTGCCGACATTCTCGAACCAGTACAGGCCGCCGGTCCTGGGATTATCGGGCTCGATCTTCGTGCCGACGACCAGATCGAGATCCCCGTCCCCGTCGACGTCCCCGAACGTCGGGATCGTCTCGGCGCCGAGGTCGATCCCATCGAGCAGATGCGTCGTCGCAATCGCCCAGACGCCCGCCGGGGGGGCCGTCTGATCGAGCTCATAGAGATTCGCCGTGCTCGTCTTCACCGGATTGAACGCGCCGCCCAACACGCCGACGACGAGGTCGAGCCTGCCGTCGCCGTTCAGGTCGCCGGCCGCGGGCGCGTTGTAGCCGCTCGTCTCGAGCGGCACGCCCGGGGGAAATGGAATCCGGTCGCCATGGAAATCGGGATGGCTGCACGTCCCCTGGTTGCGAATCCACAGCAAGCCTGGCTCGAAGAAATCGCCCCAGAGAATGTCGGGATCGCCGTCGGCATCGACGTCGAACACCGCCATCGTATTCGCGCCGTGCAGCGACGGCTGGCGCTGACCGATGATCTGGATGTCCTCGAATCGCTCCGTGACGAGCCGAAAGCGCGGTGCGCCCAGGCTGTCGAAGCCCTCCATCTCGTACCGCGTGATGGTGCCGTCCACGCGACCGAGCATCATGTCGAGTTTGCCGTTGCAATCGATGTCGGCGAACTGCGCGATGTTTTGGCGGTCGGCGTAGATCGCGACGCCCTGCACATCCTTCAGCGTATCGGCGGCGACGACGAAGCGCGGGGCTGTGCGGGTGCCGACGTTGCGGTAGTAGCGG
>JBGQKD010000049.1:0-13286 GCA_041499375.1 Gemmatimonadota bacterium | reverse complement strand
GATCGCGGGATTCTGGCTGTGGCAGGTGCGGTCGAAGGAGGAGGCGATCGAATGGCTGAAGCGTGCGCCGTTCCAGGACGGCGATGAGGTCGAGATCCGCCAGGTCTTCGAGCTGGACGATTTCGGCGCCGAGTTCACGCCCGAGCTGCGCAAGCAGGAAGAGCGGCAGCGCGCGGCCATCGAAAAGAACAAGCAACGCGCGGGGAAATAACCATGCGATTCATGACGATTGTGAAGACGCGCGAGACGGGTGCTCACCCGTCGCCGGCGCTCATCGAGAAGATCGTGAAGCTGGGTGAGGAAGCGGCCAAGAAAGGCGTCATGGTAGGGATGGGCGGTCTCGCGCCGACGGCGCAGGGCGCGCGTGCCCGGCTGACCAACGGGAAGATCACGGTGACGGACGGACCTTTCACCGAGGCGAAGGAAATCATCGGCGGCTACGCGATCTACGATGTGGCCTCGAAGACGGAGGCCATCGCGTGGACGCGTCGATTCCTGGAAGCGCACATCGGACTCTGGCCGCAGGATCTGGAAGTGGAAGTTCGTCAGATGATGGATGACCCGTCCAACGGCTGCTGACGCCATCGATGCGGTCTGGCGGATCGAATCCGCCAGACTCATCGCTGGTTTGGCGCGCGTCGTCGGCGATATCGGCGTTGCGGAAGACCTGGCGCAGGACGCGCTCGTCGCGGCGCTGGAGCAGTGGCCCAAGTCCGGTGTGCCGGACAATCCGGGCGCCTGGCTCATGGCGACGGCCAAACATCGCGCCATCGATCACCTGCGACGGGGCAAGATGCAGGATCGCAAACACGAGCATCTCGGTCGTGAGCTCGAGGAGCGGCAAACGAGTCCCGAGCCCGATCTCGCGGCGGCGATCGATGACCAAGTGGGCGACGATCTGCTGAGCCTGATCTTCACCGCGTGTCACCCGGTACTCACCACCGAGGCGCGCGTCGCGCTCACCCTGCGGCTGCTCGGCGGACTGACGACCGACGAGATCGCACGGGCGTTTCTCGCCCCCAAGGCAACGATTCAACAGCGGATCGTCCGTGCGAAGCGCACGCTCGCTGCGGCGCGCGTGCCGTTCGAGGTCCCGCGCGGCGCTGAGCTGGCGCAGCGGCTCGAGTCGGTGCTCGAGGTCGTCTATCTCATCTTCAACGAGGGATACTCGGCGACGGCGGGGGACGCGTGGGTGCGGCCGGCGCTGTGCGAGGACGCGCTCCGCCTGGGCCGCATTCTCGCCGAGCTCGCTCCCGCCGAGGCCGAGGTCCACGGACTCGTCGCGCTGATGGAGATCCAGGCGTCGCGCATTCGCGCGCGCGTGGGGCCGGGTGGCGAGCCGATTCTGCTGCTCGATCAGGATCGCGGGCGCTGGGATCATCTGCTCATCGGGCGCGGCCTCGCGGCGCTCGCGCGGGCCGAAGCGCTCGGCGGCGCCTATGGACCATACACGCTCCAGGCCGCGATCGCGGCTTGTCACGCGCGCGCCCGCGCCGCCGACGAAACCGACTGGACGCGAATCGTGGCGTTGTACGACGCGCTCGCCCAGCTCACGCCGTCGCCGGTCGTGGAGCTGAACCGCGCGGTCGCATTGGGCATGGCATTCGGGCCCGCGGCGGGACTGGAGGTGGTCGATTCTCTGACCGCGGACCCGGCGCTGGCGGGTTATCATCTTTTGCCGAGTGTGCGCGGAGACCTGCTGGCAAAGCTGGGCCGTTTCGACGAGGCCCGCGCCGAGCTCGCGCGCGCGGCTGCACTGACGCAGAATGTTCGCGAGCGCGAGTTGCTTCTAAGAAAACGGGAGGCTCTGTGAAAAAGGAGTGGGCACCGCAGCTGCTCAGTGTCCTCAGGATCGTCGTTGCGTTCCTCTACTTTCAGGTCGGTTCGGCCAAGTGGTTCGCGTTCCCGGCTGCCATCATGCCGGGCGGCGGGGTCGCGCCGGTGGGTTCACTGGTGTGGTTCGCGGGGGTCATCGAGGTCGTCGGGGGCACACTCTTCTTGCTTGGCCTGTTCACGCGTCCGGTGGCGTTCATTCTCTCCGGCGAAATGGCGTTTGCGTATTTCATCGGTCACGCGGGACACGGCTTCTGGCCGGTCTTGAATCAAGGAGCGCCGGCCGTCTTCTACTGCTTCACCTTCCTCTATTACTCGGCAGCAGGAGCTGGGCCGTGGAGTCTCGACGCGGTGCTCGCCCAGCGGCGCGGTACCGCTCCAGTTCTCTGAGTGGCGGCAGGGGAGACCGTCTCGCGCTACGATCGCTCGATCGTTGAAGGGCCGCTCCGGGCCGCGGTCTGGAAGATCGCGTGGCCGACGATGCTCACCAACGCGTTCGGCGGTCTGCAGGGAATCGTCGACCACGTGCTGGTCGGGAACCTGGTCGGCTACCAGGCAAACGCCGCGATCGGCGTGAGCTGGCAGATTTTTCTCGTCGTCATCGCTTTCATCTCGTCGCTGTTCACCGGGATGAGCGTACTGGTGGCGCGGTTCGCGGGCGCGGGGGATTCCGAGACAGTCGACCGCGTGGTCTATCAGGCCTTCCTCACGGCGATCGGCCTATCGCTGGTACTCATGGCGCCGGTGGGCTACGTCGTGTCGCCCTGGCTGCTCAACCTGGTGCATGCGGCGCCGGAGGTGAGGGCCGAGGCATTACCCTACCTGCGGATCTTGTTCGGCTTCTCGAGTGGCCTGATGGTCTTCTATATGATGAGCGGCGCGCTGCGCTCCGCCGGGGACGCGCGGACGCCGATGATCCTCGGGGTCGTGATGACGGTCCTGAACCTCGTACTCAATGTCGTGCTGATCCGGGGACTCGGACCCATTCCCGCCTTCGGGACCCGCGGCTCGGCGATGGGCACGTGCATCACCGGTGGGCTCCTTGCGCTCTACGCGCTGTGGAAGCTCCGGACCGGCGGCTGGGTGGTCGCATTCCCGCGAGTGCGCGTTCTCGGGCCCGATTGGAAGATCATCCGCGAGTTGTTCCGCTTCGGCCTGCCGACGGGGATCCAGGGAATCGCGATGAACATCGGCGGCGTCCTCATGCAGTCGTTCATCGGCTCGCTGGCGCAGAGCGCCGCGGCGCAGGCCGTGTTCGCGGTCTCGTACGGAGAGCTGTTCTCGCTAATCACCTGGACGTCGATCGGATTGATGGGTGCGGCGGCGGCGGTGGCGGGACAGAACCTCGGCGCGAGTCACCCGGACCGAGCCGACCAGGCGGTCCACATCGCGGCGCGGTACGGCGTGACGGTGGCAGCGGTGGTCGGGCTGTTCTTCCTGTTCCTTCCGCGGCAGTTGCTGGGGATCTTCGGCATGCACGATCCTGTGGTCGTGAGTATCGGTATCCAGTTGCTGCGAGTGCTGAGCGTGTCGGGCCTATTCGTCTCCATCGCGCTGACGTACACTGGCGGGTTGCAGGGGACGGGAGATACCAAGAGCCCGCTCTACATCTCTATCATCTCCCAGATCGTCGTGCCGCTCGGCATCTGCTTCGTGATTCAGCAGACGGGCAAGCTAGGTCCGATCGAGATCTGGTTGGCGATCCTCGCGGGGCATGTGACGCGGTGTGCGCTGAGTGTGCTGCGGTTCCGGCAGGGACAGTGGCGGCAGATCGTGGTCAATGTCCAATGATATTGATCATTCCAAACGTTTGGTCGTCCCGATGATTGCACGCGCGTTGTCGACCTGCCCCCAGGTATTCCACAGCAGGACGCCCCGCACATTGCCGTCCTTCAGGTAGTAGATAACGCCTTCGCGGAATCGTTCCTTCCAGACGCTGTCGGTCTCGAGCCGCGGATCGAGCTCCCCGACCGCTTCATACCCAAGCGCGAACAGATCTGAATAGAAGAAGGGCAGGTGTGTGTACGGCGTACCCTTGCCGGCCATCGAGCGGCCCGCCGCCGCGCCCATCGTATTGGCGTTGTCTTCGTGCTCGACCCGCATCCGCACACCCAGCGCCGGATTGAAGAAATTGGCGACGTCGCCGGCGGCGAAGATGTCGGGCGCGCTCGTCCTGAGCAGCTCGTCCACGACGATCCCGTTCTCGACGCGCAATCCGGCCTGCTCGGCGAGCTCGACGTTGGGCTGAATGCCGAGGCCGGCCACCACGACGTCGGCGGGAATTTCTTTGCCGTGCGTGGTGCGCACCACGAACGTGCCAGCGCTTTGCTGCAGACCGGCGAGACCTTCTCCGGTGCGAACGTCCACGCCCTGCTCCCGATAGTACTGGACGAGGAATCGTGACAGATCGGGGGGAAAGACCCGCACACCGATGCCGTCTTCTGGAACCAGCATCGTGACATCGCGACCCACGATGCGGAGCGCGGCCGCGACCTCCGAGCCGATGAATCCTCCGCCCAGGACCAGAAAGCGCAGTTTCTCATTGGCGAGCGCCCGCAGCCTGACGTAGTCGTCAAATGTGCGGTAGTAGATGATCTCGCCTGTCTGCAGTGGGAGCCGGCGCGGCGTTCCACCCGAGGCGAGCAACAGCTTGTCGTATGAGACGACGTTGCCGCGATCATCCGTGACGGTTTTCTGCTTCGTGTTGACAGCGGTCGCGCGCCGGCCCAGACGCAGCTCGACGCCGATCTTCTCGGTGCCGCGCCACACCGTTTTTTCCGGATCTTCGCCTTTCCAGAGTCCTTTCGAAAGTGGCGGGCGGTTGTACGGTGGATGGGGGTCATCGGACATGATCGCGATGTTGCCACCTGAATCGGACTCTCGGATGGCACGCGCGGCGGCGTCGGCGGTCATGCCGCCGCCGATGATCAAGTAGCGATAGGTCGTCATGTCGCATTCTCGGCAAGCTCGAACCCACACCGTGGGTGGTCACCGCGCTGACAGGATTCCGTCACCTGCGCTCCGACAACTTCTTCCACGAGCGCCTTGCCGAGCTCGCACATCTCCGGGTGCCCCGCGGTCACCGCGGATAGCGGGCATCCATAGGCCTGCAGACGCCACCCCTCGCCGACTCTCTCGATCTGCGCGTCGGCACCGAGATTGCGAAATACGGCGGCTGCCGCCTCCAGCCGCTGTTTGGGATTGCCTCCGGTCCGAGTCCCAGCCGAGGCTTGAGCGCCGACCGCGCGCAGCAGCTCGATCGCGCGCTCTCGTCCCAGAGTGCGCACGATCTCTTCCACGAGTTTGGCGAGCACGAGCGCGTATGCCTTGGGGAAGAGCTCTTCCCCCTCGCGTGTGAGCCCGTAAAGCCGCGCCGGCTTGCCGCCGGTGTCGCGTTGGGTACCCACATCCGCGACGATGCCGTCTTGGCGCAGCGCCGCGACGTGCAGGCGTACGGCGTTATCGGTCAGACCCAGCGCATGGGCGAGACTCGTGATCGTCTGGGGCGTGCGTCGCAGCAAGCCGAGCAGGCGAGCCTGGGTATCTCCGGTGAGTCGCTCCAGCCAATTGATCACGCCTCAGAATACCGCGAAAATCATCGACATTCGGTAAGGCCTCACAACGTCTTTAAGAACTCGACCAGGTCCCGCTGTTGCTCGGCGGTCAGCCCGAGATTCCGCACGCGATTGTAGTGGGCCACGACGTCCGCCAGCGTGGCTGCGCTCCCATCGTGAAAGTAGGGCGCATGTTGCGCCAGGCCGCGCAGCGGCGTCGTCCGGTATCCCTTGTTCGCGGTACGCGCGGCGTACGCGCCATCCACACCGGTCTCGTCCGGCGCATGAAGCTTGCCCGTGTTGTTGTCCGTGCCGGTGGCACCGATGTGACAGCTGGCACAGCTCCGATTGAACAGCGTGCGGCCCCGGCCGGCGGCGGCGGCATCGAAGCTACCACGCGCGGGCCGCGGAGTCCGAAGGCTGTGCTGGTACCGGCGGAGCGCCCCAAGCTTGGGCGTCACGAGATCCGGCGATTGCGTGATGTTGATACCAAGGCGCTTATCCGAGAAGTTGCCCTGGCCGTGCATCTGGGTGACGGCGACGTAGGCGTTCCAATAGGAGATCGGTCCTTCGGCCGTATACGTCTCGGAGCGGACGCGCGCCAATCCATACGCGGGCGGAAGCGCGAGGGGCGTGCTCTTCCCATCCAGATTGAAGCGCGGGTCGTATTTCCCCGGACCCCACGAGTTGTAGACTGCCTTCTGTTCGGCCGTGATGGCGGGCGACAGCGCGATGATCGCGCCGACATTGAGATCGCGATTCGGCCAGCCGTCCTGACGCTGGCCGATGCCGGGTGCGAAAGAGTTGTTCACCGTCGAATGGCACAGCGCGCACGTGATCCCCAGCCGCACGAGCGTGTCCTTCCCGTTGATCGTGCGGACCGTTCCCTGTAGTCCGACGACCGCGTTGAGCTTCAGCAGCGTGACGGTGGTGGCGGGATTGTTGAGGTCCACCTGACCGGCTTTGATCGCCTGGGCGACTGCTGGGGGAATGGCATCCGCGTCGACTTTCAAGCCAACCTTCAGCGCCAGGCTCGGACTGACCGAGCTCTGAACGACCTCCTGCATTCGCGCCGTGTCCGTCCAAAACTTCTCGTCGCCAAACGTGTCGTAGCGAAAGATCTTCCGGCCGTCATCTTTTCTCGGTCCCCAGGCCAGGATCGCTGTGAGGGCGACTGCGACAAGTCCGACACCGCGCAAAAACCCGAATCTCGACGGCATAGCGATACCCTCCCGGGTAAGCGGACATAACGAGCTTACCCAAGGGAATACTTCGTAAACTATGACACGATCGGGTTAACCCGCGGGAGGGAGACTGTTTGTCACTCTCTGCGCACGCTCCCAAAGTCCCGTCACTCCGAGGCGCCCCGCCAACTCCTGGAACGCTGGCGTTGGCCCGCGCCACCTGAGGTCGTCCACCGTGTTGAAAACGGGCACGTCGGTCCTGAGCGTTGCCAACGTACGAAACAGCATCGCCAGCTCACGATTTTCCTGGAGCGCGGCGGCGAGACGCGCAGCGCCGCGGACGGGCACTTCCCACTGCGTGTGGCTCACGGGGATCCGCTCGAGGTGCGCATAGCGGCCCAGGACTGCTCCCGACGCCTTCTCACCCCACCCGGGAACGCCCGGAAAGCCGTCGGCGGAGTCGCCCACCAGCGCGAGGTAATCAGGAATCGACGGCGGGCCGACGCCAAAGCGCGCCACGACACCGGCCTCATCGCGCAGCTCGCGTTTGCGCCGGTCCAGCTGCACGACGCGCTGCCCACGCACGCACTGGCTCAGATCCTTGTCGGGCGTGCAGATGATCACCTGCTCGACGTCCTTCGCCTGGGCGGCGAGTTGCGCGGCCGCGGCGAGCGCGTCATCGGCCTCGAATTCGTCCATCGCCCAGACGACGACCCCCATGGCGCGCAGCGCCGCTTCGAGCGGATGAAACTGCGCCAGCAGCTCGGGCTCGATTCCCTCGCTCGTCTTGTATCCGGCCCAGAGATCGTTGCGAAACGATTCGATCACGTGATCGGTGGCGACGCCGAGGTGCGTGGCGCCGCCCTCCAGCATGCCGAGCACCGATCCCAGCACGCCGATGAGCGCGGCCGCTTCCTGGCCGTTCTTGTCCGTCTGTCGTGGCATCGCATAGAAATGCCGGAACAGCTCGTACGTGCCGTCGAGGAGGTGAACTCTCAAGCCTTGAGGTGTCCGAACAAGTCAGCGCGCACGCCGGGATCGCGCAGCTTCCACACCACGCCATCGGTGAAGTAGTGGTGGATATTGAAGAAGGCGCTGATCGCAAATCCCACCACCTGCCCGGGCCGCGAGCCCAGCCAGTTCGTCACGACCGCCATGGCCCCGAGCGGCAGCAGAATGGACGCCACGATCGATCCGACGAGGAGCACGGTCAGATAGATCATGATCTGAAACGCGACGAGTTGTGAGGGTCCGGGCCCCGGCCCCGGCCCGAGGGTGCGGCGCGTCCGATTCAGCTCAACGCGGAACGGAAAGATCAGATACTGGAGCGCGTGGGCGATCTGCACGATGAACAGTGCGGGCAGGCCGACACGCGCCATCGCCGCGTACCAGACGAAGATCGCGATCCAGGGAATCCAGGCGCGGAGCGGTGCAATGCGGCCGGTGCGCCGCTTGTGCGCCGTGAATCCCGCGAGTCCCATCACCAACGCGACCGCCGTGAGAACGCTGAGCCCCACGTACAGCGGCGTCAGGTTGATGTAGCGGTCGTAGCCGAGGTAGAAGAACCAGACGACGTGCCACGCGGCGAGGATGTACAGCGACCCCCGCACCAGCTTTCGCTCGAGTGGGTTGAACGGATTCCCGTCGAGGTACGTGAACGTCGCGACCATGCCCCACGCCTGGCTGGTGTAGTGCCACGCCAGGTACGTGCTCGAGATCGTGAGCAGCGCGGAGATGGGAATGTCGGTCCAGCGGCTCGCGACGACGGCACCGATGCAGCCGATCAGCAGCAGGATTGGGACGTAGATCGCCGCCCACGGGTGGGCGCGAATACTCTCTTTCGTCCGATAGACCATGCGGTAGGACGCGAGGAAGTGGGGCATGTTTACGAGCGCCCCCACCCACGCCTGCACGCCGGCACTCAGCACCAGGACGTCGGTTCGGCCCATCACGAGCAGCGGCACCAGCACGAGCAGCGACAAGCCGCCCGTGAAGAGCGCGTCCACGAACGGCGACACGATCGCCGGCGGGTCGCGCGGGACGGCGGCAGGCCGCGCCGCGGGTGCTCTGCCCGCGCTAGCGAGCTGGCTCTTCATTTCCCCGTGGTCTGCTGGCGGCGCAAGTCGAGCACGAGCTGATCGCGCAACGCGCCGATCGCCCGGCCGCGGATGTTCAAGATCCCGCCCGGCAGGTTATCGAAGCGATAGCGGCGCAACACGAGGAGATAGATCCCGGGACTCCGATCGATGACGCACGTCAGGTCGACCGCCGTCTCGAAATAGTGATTCGCGTAGATCTGCTTCGTGGCCGCCAGCGTGACACTGGGCAGCTCCGGCGGCGTGTATACGACGAGGTGCGACACGCTCAGAATCGGGCGCAAGCGAGGCAGCCCGTCCTCGGACCAGAACAGGATCTCGACGGCGCCGGCAGGGAGCGAACCGCGCGGGTAGGTGGCGAGATAATTCCGGAGCGAAGGCACTATCTCGTAGACATACGGCGATTCGGCGAGCTGTGCCGCGAAAGCCTCACTCGAGTGCACGTTGAGGTTGCCGCGATCGTCGTAGATCGCCATCGCCGAGTCGCCGCGGCGACGGTAATCGGTGACGTATTCCACGAGCCGGCGGCGCGCGTACGCGCTCAGCTGCCCCTGCAGATCGGATGGGGGCGCCGACCAATTCATCTGATCATGAATGCTGCGCATGTCGGTGGCCGGCAGCTTCACGACACAGTCGCCCGGCTTGCAATTCTTCATGTCGGCCACGTCGCGGCTGTTGATCGTGACCGCGGCGACGTCCGACTCGGTTGCGGGCTCGCTGAAGATTCCCACCTGCGTGCGCGTGGGCGTGCGCAGCGACGTGGCAAAGTTGCGCAGCGCCCGCACGTACTGCTCCCGCGGCGCGGGCGCCGTGACGATCCCGAACAGGGCGACGTCGCGGCGGTCGCGGGTGTCCAGCACCTTCACCACCGGCTCACCGCGCTCGACGGTCGCCATCTGTGCGGCGTCGAGGCCGATGCTTTGCTGCAGGAACTGCGTCAGCCGGGGCGGCGCCGCGGCTTGCAGGAGAAGCAGTAGGGGCAGCATGGGGCTCCGTTTAGATCAACGAGTCAATGGGCAGGTGCGAGAAGAATTTGGCGCCGAGCGGGCGCCAGAAACCGGCCTTGGGTTCATTGGTGAAGCCTCCGGTCCACTCCAGGCCCCCATTTCTGCGCGTGACTTCATACGATAGCTCGGGGCTGGCCCAATAGTCGAATAACCGGGCGACTTCCTCCGCCAGCTCGGGGCTGCTCACGAGGACGCCGACCTCCGTGTTCTGCTCCAGGGAGCGCGGATCGAGGTTCACCGAGCCGATGAACACCGACGTTCGATCGAACACGAACGTCTTGCCGTGCAGGCTCGCGCGCGAAGAGCCGCCGAACGCTCTCGAAGCACGAGCTTTCGTCGCTCCCGCCGCTTCCGGCCGTAGCTCGAACAGCCGGACGCCTTCGTCGAGCAGTGGTCGCCGGTACTTCATGTAGCCGGCGTGTACGAGCCAGACGTCCGTGGCGGCGAGCGAGTTCGTCAGCACCTCGACATTCACGCCGTCCCGGCGCCGCTCGCCGAAGAACGCGACGCCGTCCTTTCCGGGGACAAAGTACGGCGACACGATCAGCATGTCTTTGCGCACGCCCCGGGCGTACGGGGAGAGCTGGCCGCTCAGAAACCCTTCGCTGCGCGTGCCCGCCGGTTGACTGATTTTGTCCGGCGGGTCGGCGATCACACGGCCTTCGGCCCAGTGCAGATGCAGCGCATTGGCGCGCAGGTCTCTGGCGAGGTCGGAGCCCGCGAGGGCCCGCGCGTAGTCCGAGTCACGGAGTCCGTCGCAGCGCGCACGCAGCTCTGTGCGGGCGGCCTCGAAACGCGCGGGATCGGGCGTGAACTTGCCCAAATGTGAAATCGGAATGGCATACTTGCTGGTCCAGTACGCCTCGAAGCTTTGGGCCGATTGCTGTGCGACGGGACCGCCGACGAGGACGTCCACATCCTGAAAATCGAGCTCGCCGCGGCTGAAATACTCATCGCCGATGTTGCGCCCGCCGAGCACCACGGCCGCGCTGTCGGCGATGAACTGTTTGTTGTGCATGCGCCGGTTGACCCGCGTGAAGCTGGTCAGCAGCTCGCCCAGCCGGTGAATCCCGGAGCGGTGGATGTAGGGATTGAAGACACGGATTTCGATGTTCGCGTGCGCATCGAGCCCGGCCACGACCTCGTCCTTTTTCTCCAGCGTGCCCCAGTCATCGAGCAGGATGCGGACGCGGACGCCGCGATCGGCGGCGGCGATGAGGCGATCGATGATCAGCGAGCCGGTCTCGTCGGGGTGGAAGATGTAGTATTGCAGATCGAGCGTCCGGTCGGCCAGGTCGATCAGGACGGCTCGTGCCACGAAGGCGTCGAGGCCGGTGGGCAGGAGCCGAAAGCCAGACCGGCCTCCATTCTCCTCGCATCGCGGATTGATCCAGCGCTCAAGACGGGTCATCTCCGCGGAAGGTTCGCATGGGACGGGCGTGGCGCAAGGTAGGTCCGACCGGCTGGCTCAAAACGCCGCGGACGGACTGGTTTGACGCAGGGGAAGGTTGTGACGTCTCTCACGCCCACCGTCGTAGCGCCAATCAGGAGACGGGGTTGTGAATCGCGCCTGCGCGGTACGCCGGTTGCTTTGTGGTGCGGCAACAATTCACCCGTGGAGCTTCACGCCATGTCGATTCTTCGCTCGCAGCACGTCGCGCGTATCGCGGTCGTCGTAGCCGTCGTGGCAGCGGCCGCCTGCGGCAACAGCACGGGCCCGCTCGCGCCGTTCCAGCCGCAAATCAACAATGCGCCCGACAACTTCCAGTTTCAGGCCACGGGCGTAACGAACGCGACCTGGACCTACACGTACACATGGTCGAACACGGGCGATAGCGCGACCGTGAACCACTCGACAACCACCACCGGTGGCTCGGCGACTATCACGATTCTCAACAAGAACGGCGCGCAGCTCTACTCGCAGCCGCTCAAGGCGAGCGGGACTGAAGGGATGACCAAAGGGCTCGCGGGCAACTGGACCATCAGGATTGTATTCAGCAATTACAGCGGCACGGTGAACTTCCGCGTGCAGAAGGCCTAGGAGACGCAGGCGTCCACCGCAAACTCGGCGCCGCGGGGGAGTAAGGGCCGTTCACAATAATCTCACCGTGGCGCTGCTGCGTGTCGAGTAAGGTGTGAGACATCCACCTCTCGAGGCTTCGCATATGTTGCCCCGTTTCTGGTTGTGGAGTTTGTCTGTCGCTCCACTCGCGCTGGGCGCATGCGGCGTCGATCCGACCGCTCCCGCGCTCACGCGCGCGTGGTCTCCATCGTGCCCTCCGGGGGCGCGACTGGCGTCGACCCCAACGCGCCGATCGTCGTCATCTTCAGCCACCCGATGCAACCGGGCATGGAGCAGTACGCCGCGTTGCACGAGGGTGACGTGACCGGTGCCGTCGTGGTCGGCACCTGGGCATGGTCCGACGACCGCACCACACTGACGTTCACGTCGGCGCAGCCCCTCAAGCTGCAGACGCAGTACACTCTGCACTTGGGAGGCGGCATGCGCGCGGCGGACGGCGGGTTCGTGGACTACGGGCCGTGCGCGGCTCAGTACGGCGGGCAATGGGCCACCCAGGGCATGATGGGTGGTGGCATGATGGGAGGCGACATGATGGGGTCCGGGTGGCGCCATCCCAACGGCACGTACGGCATGGTGTTCACGTTCACGACCGCCTGAGGCTCGAGTGATACGATGAAGACGCGATACGGGATTGGGAAGTCGGTCCCGCTGCCCTATGAGCAGGCCGTCGAGCGGACGCGCGCCGCGCTTCAAGAGGAGGGCTTCGGCGTCCTCACCGAGATCGACGTGAAGGCGACCCTCAAGAAGAAGCTGGACGTGGATTTCAAGAAGTACGTCATCTTAGGTGCCTGCAATCCGCCGCTCGCGTGGCAGGGTTTCCAGGCCGAGGCCGACATCGGGCTGCTGTTGCCGTGCAACGTCATCGTCTACGAAGAGAGTGCGACCCGCAGCCGGGTCGCGGTGCTCGATCCGCTCGTGCAGCTCGGCCTCACGGGGCGGAAGGACATCAAGCCGTTGGCCACCGAGGCACGGAAGCGGCTCGAACGCGCCCTGAGCGCGCTGCCGTGAGGGTTCCTTCAGAGTAGCTTCAAGAGGCCGGTGGGGTATGCAGCGTAGGCTTCCGCTAAACGGAGGGACACGGACATGAAGACTATTCCCAGCTTCACGGTTCTCGCGCTGGTAGCCGCGCCCCTCGCGGCCCAGCAGCCCGGCATGATGGGGCAGGACATGATGCCCCACATGATGCAGATGGAGCAGATGATGGCGCCGATGATGCGCGGCATGGCGTTCGCGCCGGATCATCTGCTCATGCGCAAGGATGCCCTCGGCCTCACCGCCCAACAGGTGACGCGGTTGACGGCGCTGCGCGACGCCGCGAAGACGGCGCACGACGCGGCTGAGGCTGACGGGAAGGCGCACATGGATGCGCTCGCGCAGGCGATGCAAGCCAGCGCCCCCGACACAAGCGCGGTCAGGCTCCATTTTCAGGGTGCCCACGCGGCGATGGGCAAGGCACACTTGACGATGCTCACCGCTGCGGCTCAGGCAAAGGCCTTGCTCACCGACGAGCAGCGTGGGCGCGTGAACGG
>JBGQKD010000048.1:0-13292 GCA_041499375.1 Gemmatimonadota bacterium | reverse complement strand
GTCGGCACGACGATCGGCCCACCGGCCGACATCGAGTAAGCCGTCGAGCCCGTCGGCGTGCTCACGATGATGCCGTCCGCCGAATACTGGGCGACTTCATCTCCATCGACTGAAACTTTGAGACGAACGACGCGCGCTACGCCGCCCTTGTGCACCACGACGTCATTCAGCACCAGCGGCTCGACCCGGCCCGGTGTCTTGGATCCTCTGCCGGTAATCGTTGATTGCAGCGCCAGCCGCGGCTCGGTGGTGTAGGCGTGGCGTACGATCGAGTCGAGCGCCCAGTCGAGTGAGTCAGGCGCCGCCGTCGTGAGAAAACCGACGCGGCCCAGATTGAGTCCGAGAATGGGCGTGCGGGCGCCGTTCAGGAGCCGAGCGCCGCGCAGGAGCGTGCCGTCGCCACCGAGGGTGATGAGGAGATCCAGGTCCGAGGACGGAGCCTGGGTCAGTAGCGGAGGCGCGCCACCGTCTCCGGCGGGGGGGGGCCAGAGCGCCGAGATGCGCTCCTCAGTGTAGAGCTTGATGCCTACGCTGGACGCCTTGTGCTGGAGCGTCGCGAGGAAAGCGCCAAGATCCGGATAGTTGGGGTTTCCGACGACCCCGACGTTCATCGCGTAGTGAGCGACTCTTCCGCGGCGAGGGCGCGGATGCGGGCGGCGATCCCGGCGCCCGTCAGACCAACGTCCGCGAGCTGCTGCGCGCGCGGCGCGTGCTCGTAGGTCCGGTCGGGCACGCCCAGCGCCACGACGCGAAGATCGGGCGCCGTAGTCTGCACCAGTGCGGCCAGCGCCGCACCGAAGCCGTTGACGACGGTGCCATCCTCCACGGTGACCAGCAGCTTGTGACTCTGGGCCAGCGCGTCGAGCATCTCGCGGTCCATCGGCTTGAGGAAGCGCGCGTTCACGACCGAGACATCGACGCCGTCGGCACCGAGCAGCTCAGCAGCCTCGAGCGCCGGCTGGCACATCACGCCGACCGCCAGGATCGCGCAGTCCTTCCCTTTCTTGAGCAGCTCCCACGTCCCGTAGGGGATGGCGGGCACTTCAGCCGCGGGCGGCGCCTCGCTCGGCGCCTTGTCGCGCGGATAGCGGAGTGAAAACGGTCCGTCGGTGTGCTGCAGGGCGCAGCGCAGCAGCCCGATCAGCTCGGCGGCATCCTTCGGCGCCGTCACGGTCATGTGGGGCACGGCGAGCATATAGGCGATGTCGTACAGCCCCATGTGCGTCTGCCCGTCTTCGCCCACCATGCCGGCGCGGTCGAGCGCGAAAATCACGGGCAGTTTCTGAATCGCGACGTCGTGGATGATGCTGTCGTAGGCGCGCTGCAGGAACGTCGAGTAAATCGCGACCACAGGGCGGACGCCCTGCGTGGCGAGGCCCGCCGCGAAGGTCGTGGCGTGCGCTTCGGCGATCCCGACGTCGAAGAACCGCTCGGGCCACTTCTTCTGGAAGATGTTGGTGCCCGTCCCCGAGGGCATCGCCGCCGTGATCGTCACGAAGTTCGCGTCCTCGGCGGCGAGCTGCGTGAGCGCTTCGCCGAAGACCTTGGTCCACTGCGGCGGGCCCGGATTGACCGGCTTCAGCCTGCCGGTGACGGGATCGTAGGGCGCGCGGGCGTGATACTTCTCGAGATCGGGCTCGGGGAGCGGGAAACCTTTGCCTTTCTCGGTGATCACGTGGACGACGCGCGGGCCCTTCAGCTTCTTCACGATCTCGAACGCCTGGCGCATCTGATCGATGTTGTGCCCATTGATCGGCCCGAAATAGCGGAACCCCAGCTCCTCGAACAGCATCCCGGGCGACCAGAGGTTCTTGATGCTCTCTTCGACGTTCTTGGCGAAGTCCACGAGCTTTGGTCCGCCGAACAGGTGCGAGGCCTTCTCGATCATCCCCTTCACCCACTCGCGCAGCCGGACCGTGAACGGATTCGCGATGATCGAGCCGAGGTACTTGTTGATGGCGCCAACGTTGGGCGCGATCGACATCCCGTTGTCGTTCAGCACCAGGATGATGTCGCGGCCCGAGTGCCCCGCGTTGTTCATGGCCTCGTAGGGCAGCCCACACGTCATCGCCCCGTCGCCCACGACCGCCACGACCTTGAAGTCCTCGCCCCTGAGGTCGCGCGCCGCCGCCATCCCGAACGCCGCGGACAGACCGGTGCCGGCGTGACCGGCGCCGAATTGGTCGTGCTCGCTCTCGCTGCGCCGCAGGAACCCCGACAGCCCGCCCGCCTGGCGCAGCGTGGGGAGCCGATCGTTCCGCCCGGTGAGGATCTTCCATGGATAGCCCTGATGACCCACGTCCCAGACGATCTTGTCGCGCGGCGATTCGAACGCGGCGCAGAGCGCGACGGTCAACTCGACGACCCCCAGCCCCGCGCCGATGTGCCCGCCCGTCTGCGAGACGACATCGATCAGGCGCTGGCGGACTTCGTCCGCGAGCGGTTGCAGCTGCTCCGGTGCCAGCGCGCCAACGTCCGCAGGACTGTGAATCGTTTCGAGGATCAATTAGGCCTCGTCACCATGTAGTGGGCCAGCTCAACCAATATGGGGGAAACTAACCCGGCGTCCCGCAGATGGTCTACGGCCTGCGCCGACAGCCGTTCCGCCTCGGCGCGGGCCGCGCCGACGCCCAGCACCGTCACAAACGTCGCTTTGGCGTGCGCCGCGTCCTTTCCGGCCGTCTTTCCGAGCTGATCGGAGGTGGCGGTGGCGTCGAGCACATCGTCGGCGATTTGAAAAGCGAGTCCTATGGTGTCGCCATAAGCACGCAGCGCTTCGATGTGGTCGCGACTGACGTCGTCGCCCGCGGACAGGCCGCCGATCACGCACGAAGCGGCGATCAAGGCGCCCGTCTTGCGGCGATGCACCTCTTCCAGCGCGTCCATCGGCAGCGATTTCGCTTCGGCCTCCAGGTCGAGCGCCTGGCCGCCGATCATGCCGCCGGCCCCTGCCGCGCGAAACAGCTCGAGCGCGATCTCGCGGCGGCGGACGTCGGGCAGGTCGAGCATGCCCAGCCCCCGCGCCATCACGCGCGCCGCGAGCGCCACCATGTCGTAGCCGGCGCGTGTCGCGCGCGGCACGTCGAAGGCGCGGTGTGCCGTGGGCCGACCGCGCCGCAGATCGTCGTCGTCCATGCACGGGAGATCGTCGTGAACCAGCGAATAGGCGTGCACCACTTCCACGGCGGCGGCCAGCTCGGCGACGCCGGCGGACGAAGACCCGTTGAGGGCTTCGTGCGTCGCGAAGACCAGCGTGGGGCGCAAGCGCTTCCCTTCGCCGAGCAGACTGTAGCGGACGACCTCGTCTCCCGTGGCACCGGCCGCCGCCAACACCTTGTCGACCCGGGCGCGGGCGTCCGCGAGGTAATTAGCTAGGGCTTTCAATCTCGAGGACTTTTTTGACCTTGAGCTCCGCCTGTATCAGCTGCTCGCGCGCGACCCGCAGCCGCTCGACGCCTTCCTCGAACAGCTTCAGCGCCTCGTCCAGATCGAGGTCTTCGGATTCGAGGCGGCGCACGATCGCTTCGAGGCGCTCGAGCTGCTTACTGAACTCGGCCATGCACCTCTCCGTCCGTCACGCGCAGTCGGAATTCCTTCCCCGCGGGCAGCTGCGCGACGCGCTTGAGCACCTGGCCGTCGGTATCCCTGGCGACCGCATAACCACGGCCCAAGACTCTTAACGGGCTCAGAGCATCAAGGCGTGCGCTGTGCGCCGTGAGCAGTGCGCCGGACTTCTCGAGCCGATTCTCCATGCTGCGCACCAAGCGATCTCCCGTCCGGTCGAGACGCTCCACCACATGCCGAGATGCAATGCGGAGCGCGCGCGCGAGGCGCTGCCCGACGATCCCGCACTGCGCCAATACCTCGACGCGATCCGGGGTCGCGGCTTCGGCCGCGGCGGATGGCGTCGGAGCGCGCAGGTCGGCGACGAGATCGCACAGCGTCACGTCGGTCTCGTGGCCGATCGCGGAGATCACCGGCATCGGCATGGCGGCGACGGCGCGGGCGACGCGCTCGCTGTTGAACGCCCACAGATCCTCGACGGACCCGCCCCCTCGTGCAACAATCAGAACATCCACCGGCAAGCGCGCGATGCGATTCAGCGCCGAGCACACCGATCCCTCCGCCTTGGCTCCCTGCACCTGCGCCGGCACGATGATCAACTCGGCGATGGGCCAGCGGCGGCCGATGACGACCTCGATGTCGCGCAGCGCGGCACCGTCGGGGCTCGTGACGACGGCGATGCGGCGCGGGAACGGCGGGAGGCGCCGCTTTCTCGCGGGATCGAGCAGGCCGTCCTTGGTCAGCGCGGCCTTCGCCTTCTCGAACGCCAGCTTCCACAGCCCGCCCTGCTCAGTGGAGAGCAGCTCCATCACGGTGAGCTGGAACTCGCCTTTTTCTTCGTACATCGACGGCCGGGCGAACACGAACACCTGCATCCCGTCGGTCGGTGCCGGCAGCATGAAGTTCTGCTTGGCGAACATCACGCAGCGCAGCTGCGCCGACTTATCGCGGAGGGAGAAGTACCAGTGACCGCTGCGCCACGCCTTGAAGCCCGCGATCTCGCCGCGCACCCACAGCGGCGGCAGACCGGCCTCGATTACCGCGCGGGCACGCTTGGTGACTTCACCGACGGTCCAGGCACCCTCCGCCGAGGCGGCCGAGAACAGGTCTAGCCTTGCGCCCACTGCCGCGCCGCCTGAACGGTGTTGTAGAGCAGCATGGTGATCGTCATCGGGCCGACGCCGCCGGGAACGGGGGTGATCGCCGAGGCGACCTGCTTCGCTTCCGCAAATTTCACGTCGCCGACGAGGCGGTAGCCCTGCTTGCGCGACGGATCGTCGACGCGATTGACGCCGACGTCGATGACGACGGCGCCCGGCTTCACCATGTCGCCGGTCATGAATTCCGGCTTGCCGATCGCCACGATGAGGATGTCGCCCTGGAGCGTATGCTGCTCGATGTGGCGCGTGCGCGAGTGGCACACGGTGACGGTGGCATTTCCGCCGGGACCATCCTGGAGCAGCAGCGCCGCCATCGGCCGGCCGACGATGTTGGATCGCCCGACCACGACGGCGTGCGCGCCTTTCGTCTCCACACCCGCGCGGATCAGGAGCTGCTGTACGCCGTAGGGCGTGGCCGGGCGAAAGCCTGTGGGATCGCCGACGACGACTTTCCCCACGTTCTCAGGATGGAAGCCGTCGACGTCCTTGCGAGGGTCGATGCGGTGCAAGGCGCGATTGGTATCGATCTGCTTGGGGAGCGGCAGCTGGACGAGAATGCCGTGGATCTTGGGGTTGGCATTGAGCCTCTCGAGCAACGCCATCAGGTCCGCCTCGCTCGTCTCCTTGGGGAGCTTGATCGTCTCGTGGTACAGGCCGGCTTCGTCGCACGCCTTACCCTTCATCCGCACGTAGACCTGCGAGGCGGGGTTGTCGCCCACGAGTACGACGGCGAGGCCTGCCGTGATGCCGGCTTTCTTGAGCTTCGTGATGTCTGCTCCCAGCTCTGTCCGCATCGCAGCTCCGATGGCATTGCCGTCGATGAGATTAGCGGGCAACGCCCACCGCCCGTGTCTCCCGAATCACGACCACCTTGATCTGCCCCGGGTACTGGAGCTCGCGTTCGATCTTGCGCGCAATCTCATCCGTCAGGCGCGCCGCTGCGGCGTCATCGACAGCCTCCGGCGTCACGACGACGCGGACTTCGCGGCCCGCTTGGATCGCGAACACCTTTTCGACGCCCTTGAACTCCGACGCGAGTTTCTCGAGATCGCCGAGCCGTTTCACGTACGTCTCGAACGCCTCGCGCCGCGCGCCCGGGCGCGATCCCGAGATCGCGTCCGCCGCCTGCACGATCACGCTCACCGGGGATTCGTGCGGCACGTCGTCGTGATGCGCGGCGATGCAGTTGATGACGGTCGGATGCTCGCCGTACTTGGTCGCCATCTCGACGCCGAGCTGGACGTGCGTGCCGTCGTGCTCGTGGGTCAGGACTTTGCCGATGTCATGGAGCAGCGCACCCCGCTTGGTGAGATGGACGTCGAGCTTCAGCTCGGCCGCCATCATGCCGGCGAGGTAGGCGACTTCCTTGGAATGCTCGAGGATGTTCTGGCCGTACGACGTGCGGTACTTCATCCGCCCCACGAGCCTCACCAGCTCGGCGTGCATGCCGCGGATGCCGGTGTCGTAGACGGCCTGCTCCCCCGCCTCGACGATGCTGGCATCGACGTCCGCCTTCGCCTTCTTCACAATCTCTTCGATGCGGCCGGGGTGGATCCGGCCGTCGGCGATCAGGCGCTCGAGCGCCAGGCGCCCGATCTCGCGGCGCACCGGCTCGAAGCAGGACACGACGACCGTATCGGGCGTGTCGTCGATGATGACGTCGACGCCGGTGGCGGCCTCGAACGCGCGAATGTTGCGGCCTTCGCGGCCGATGATGCGGCCCTTCATTTCGTCCGACGGCAGCAGTACCGCCGACACGCTCGACTCGGCCGTCTGCTCGGCGGCGATCCGCTGGATCGCGAGCGCGATGATCTTCTTCGCCTCGCGATCGGCGTTCTTCCTGGCCTGCTCGGTGATGTTGCGCACGAGCGCCGCCGCTTCGTCGCGCGCCTCGGTCTCGATGCGGGTGACGAGCTCGAGCTTGGCTTCCTGCGCCGTCAGCCCCGCTACCTGCTCGAGCCGCGCGCCGATCTCCTGCTGGCGTTTTTCGAGCGCGCGCGTGCGGTCCTGGAGCTGCTGCTCGGTCTTGCGCAGCTCCGCCTCGCGGCGGTCGACGCCGGCGAGCTTCTGGTCGAGGCTCTTGTGGAGGTTCTCGCGGACCGACATCAGCTCTTCTTTGGCCGCGAGGACAAGGCGTTGGCTGGTGTCGGCCGCTCGACGCTCGACGCGCCGGCCCCAGACGTAGAAGATCACCGCTGCTAAGAGCACGCCGCTCAGAACGGCGGCGACCAGACTCGACCACGCTTCCATGGATCTATCTCCGACTCGCACCCCGTATTCGAGGCACGCTATAGTCAGCCCGCGATAGCCTTCCGCTTGGCCGGCGGCAGCATCTTGGCGAGGTCGTCGGCGACGGCTGCCAGCCGCGCCGCAACCTCACGTTCTGTCTGCTTGGCCTGGAACAACTCGTTCGTGATATCGAGCGCCGCCAGAATGGCGGCTTTATGCGTTTCCACCAACGGTCCCTGACTCAGCACCTTCTTCAACGCCTGATCCAGATAGGCGGCGACTTCGCGCGTGTACTCGGGCGCCAGATCGGAGCGGACAGTGTATTCCTCCCCGCCGATCATCACCCGGACGGCGTGCTTCTTCGCCGTCACTTATGTCCTCCATTGTCTCGCGCCTGTTCTTCCAGAAACGTGAGTCGTTGCATGAGATCGTGAACGCGCGTGTGCGCCCCTTCGACCCGCTGCCGCAGCGTCTTGTTCTCCGACTCCAGCTCGGTGTTTTTGACCGGGCTGCCGCGGCTCTTCAGCTCCGACTCGGCTTTTTGAGCGCGCGAACGCCATCCCGCCAGCTCCTCCGCCACGTCGCGGACGATAGCTTCGAGCTGATCGATCGCGTCCCGGACATCAGGCCTGTCGCCGGCGTACGTCAAGTTCGGCCTCCGCTGCTCGCAACATCCTTTCAAGCGCTTCAACTGCTTCGCGTTCGGTCAACGTCTTATCAGGCGAGCGGAACGTGCAGCGCCACGTGACGCCGCGCGTCCCTGCCGGCAAACCAACTCCACGGTACTCGTCCAGCACATCCAGCCGCTCGAGCAACGTCCCGCCCTCACGGCGCAACACCGCTTCCACCGCCGCCGCCGTGACGGCTCCCGGCAGCACCAGCGAGATGTCCCGCACGGCGGGCGGTTGGGTCGGCAACGACTGATAGCGCACCAGACCCGCCGGCGCGACGATGATCCGAACCTCGAGTCCGAACAGCCGCGCGGCCCACTTGGGCGCGTCCGCTTCGAGTGGGGCGGCCATGCCCACGGACGCGACCCAGCCAGAGCCATTGGCGGCCGGTTGCACGTCGTGCGACGGCGCTGCCAGCCCTACAGCTAACTCAAAGTGCTGCTTTAGGTCCCATATGTCCATATCAGGTAGTTTCGCAGCGTTGATACTGTCGGTCCAATGCGCCGGATGCCGCGCCCCGGTCAGCACCATCGCGAGATGCAGCTCCTCGACCGGGACGTTCGCCCCTTCCCCAGTCCCCTTTCCCCGTTTGAAAACCGTTCCGACTTCGAAGAGTCGGACATCCCGATTCCCGACGCTCCAGTTGTGCTCCACGCGACGGATCAGACCGGGCAGCAGCCGGCTGCGCAGATGGGCTTCTTCGGCGGAGAGCGGGTTCAGGACCGACACGGCGTCGGGGCCGTCGGGTGGACCAAGCGGGATGGTCCGAGCCTCGAGGAGGCCGCCCCCGCTCGCCACGAGCTGCTCGCGGATGCGCCGCAGCGTCAGCTCAGCCGGAGCGTCGGGGACGGTGCCGGGACGATAGGGCCGCAGCTCGTCCGGGAAGGAGTCGTAGCCGCGCAGCCGGGCAACCTCTTCGATCAGGTCGACCTCGCGTGTGACGTCGGGACGCCAGCCCGGAATCTGGACCGCCAGGCGGTCGTCCTTGGGCGCGGCGACGAAGCCTACGGCGGACAGCAGGCGCTCGATTTCCTTCCGGGGCACCGGCACGCCGAGGAGGTGACTGACGCGCGCTTCGCGCAGAAAGACGGAGCGCGGCTTCTGCGGCTCGGGCCAGAGATCGATGGGCGGCTCACGCATTTCGCCCCCGGCGACCGCGCGGATCAGGTCGACGGCGCGTCCCAGCGCGTCGGGCATGCCGAGCAGGTCTAGCCCTCGCTCGAAACGATAGCTCGACTCGCTCGACAGGCCGAGTGCGCGCCGAGTGCGCCGAATGCGAGTCGGCTGGAAGTAGGCGGCTTCGAGCACGATGTCCGTGGTGCTGCCCGTAACTTCAGACTCGGCGCTGCCCATGACTCCGGCCACGATCGTCGGCCTCTCGGCGTCGCAGATGACCGTCATCTCGGGCGTGAGCTTGCGTGTTCCCCCGTCGAGCGTGACGATCTGCTCGCCGGGCTTGGCGCGGCGCACGACGACCGCCGGCCCACGCAGCTTCGCGAGATCGAAGGCGTGCAGTGGCTGATTGACCTCGAACAGGATGTAGTTCGTCGCGTCGACGATGTTGTTGATGGAGCGTTGGCCGATGCTCTGGAGACGCGTGGCGAGCCAGGGCGGACTGGCACCCACCTTTACACCGCGAATCACCGCAATCATGTATCGCGGTGCGCCCTCCGGATCCTCGAGGATCACCTCCACTCCATCGACAGTGCCCTTTCTGGTTCCATGTTTGGGGGCGAAGTGCTGTGAACTCTCGATGTTCGGAAGCTTCACAGTGGCACCCAAACTCACCGCCAACTCGCGTGCAACTCCTTTATGACAAAGCAGGTCTGGTCGATTGGCCGAAACATCTATGACGATTTGTTCATCGGCGATCGGCACCGCTTCGAGAAACGGTGTGCCCGGAGGGGCATCGGTCTGCAGCTCCAGGATCCCCGCGTGGTCGACGCCGAGGCCGAGCTCTTTGGCGGAGCAGAGCATGCCGTTGGACTCGACGCCGCGGATCTTGCGGCGCTCAAGCTTCAGCCCACCGGGGAGCGTCGCGCCGACGGGCGCAAACGGGTAGGACTTCCCTGCCTGGACGTTGGAGGCGCCGCAGACGACTTCGAGCGGGGCGCCGCCGGCGTCCACCACGCAGAGCGATAGCCGGTCGGCGTTGGGATGCTGCTTTACCTCGAGCACGCGCGCGACGAGCACGTCGCGCAGGTCCTGATGGATCGGCACGACGCCATCGACGGGCGCGACCTGACGCGCGAGGCGATCAGCGACATCCTTGCCCTCGAGCGAGCGGCCGAGCAGGGCTTCGAGCCAGCGGCGCGAGACGATCATTTTGAGAATTGTTCCAAAAACCGCACGTCGCTGTCGAAGAAGAGTCGGATGTCGGGGATGCCGTAGCGCAGCATCGCGATGCGCTCGGGTCCCATGCCCCACGCGAAGCCGGTGTACTTCTCGCTGTCGACCTTGCTGTTCTCGAGCACGGCGGGATGCACCATGCCGGAGCCGAGGATTTCCATCCAGCCCGTCTGTTTGCAGGCCGCGCAGCCCGAGCCGCCGCAGATCTGGCACTGCACGTCCATCTCGGCCGACGGCTCGGTGAACGGGAAATAGGACGGCCGGAAGCGCACCTTCGTCGTAGGGGAGAAGATCCGCCGCGCGAAGGTGGCCAGGGTGGCCTTGAAATCGACGAAGGTGATGCCTTCGTCCACGGCAAAGCCTTCGATCTGCTCGAACACCGGCGAGTGCGACGCATCGAACGGGTCGCGGCGGTAGCAGCGCCCCGGGACAACGATGCGAATCGGCGGTGGATAGCTCTCGAGCGTGCGGATCTGCACCGGCGAGGTGTGCGTGCGCAGCAGGACGTCCCCGCCCAGATAGAAGCTGTCCTGCGCGTCGAGCGCCGGATGGTCTTTGGGGAAGTTCAGCGCGTAGAAGTTGTAGTGCTCGGTCTCGGCTTCGGGGCCGACGACGCGGGTGAAGCCGAGCTCCTTGAAGATGTCGCAGATCTCGTCGACGACTTGCGTGACGATGTGGACGCCGCCGCGCCACTGGGGCCGGCCGGGCAGCGTGAGATCGACGTCGGCGAGCGCGGTGGCGCCGCGCTTGAGTTCGTGCTCACGCTCCTCGATCGCATGCTCGAGCTCTCGTTTTAGGGCATTCGCTGCTCCCCCCATTTTCCGTCGAGTCTCGGGGTCGAGCGCGGGAAGGGCCTTCAGGAGTTCAGTGAGGGCACCAGCCTTGCGGCCCAGGAGCTCGACTTTGAGCTCCTGGAGCCGTCGTTCGTCTGCGTGCGGGATCTCTTTGAGACGCTCCCGCAGCGATTCTAGGGCTGCAAGGATTTCTTCGCGACCTCCGCCAGCTGTTCAAACGCGGCCGGGTCCCGAACGGCGAGATCGGCGAGGATCTTCCGGTTGATTTCGACGCCCGCTTTGCGCAGCCCGTTCATGAGCCGGTTGTAGGAGAGGGCGTGCAGCCGGGCCGCGGCGTTGATGCGCGTGATCCAGAGGCGGCGGAACTCCACCTTTTTCGCGCGGCGATCGCGATAGGCGTACTTGGCCGCCCGTTCGGTCGCTTCTTTCGCCGCCTTCCAGAGCTTGCTGCGCCCACCCCAGTAACCCTTGGCGAGCTTCATCACTTTGTTCTTGCGCTTCAGGCGCGCGACGTTGCTTTTGACGCGAGGCATGAGCTCTCCCTACGCCAGCAGCAGGCGCTTGAGGCGTCGATCGGCATGCGAGACGAGCGTCGGTTTGCGCAGGTGACGCTTCCGTTTCGGATGCTTCGAGGTCAGGATGTGCCGCTTGTAGGCACGGTAACGGCGCAGCTTGCCGGTGCCCGTGAGCCTGATCCGCTTTCTCAGGGCGCGCTTGCTTTTCATCTTTGGCATTGCAACTCCTATTTCGGTGCGAGGACCATCGACATGTTCCGGCCCTCGAGCTTCGGTTCCTGCTCGATCTTGCCGATGTCCTTCAGTTCCTGCGCGACACGATCCAAGACTTCCCGGCCGAGCTCGATGTGCGCCATCTGCCGGCCGCGGTACATCATCGTCACCTTCACCTTGTTGCCGTCCGCCAAGAACTCACGCGCATGCCGGGTCTTGAAGTCGAAATCGTGATCGTCGATCCCGGGGCGGTATTTCACTTCTTTCAGATGAATCACGTGCTGCTTTTTCTTGGCGGCCCGCGCCGCTTTCGCCTGCTCGAACTTGAACTTCCCATAGTCCATGATCTTGACGACGGGGGGCCGGGCGAGCGGCGCGACTTCCACAAGATCCAGACCCCGTTCATTCGCGGCGGCGATCGCTTCATCGATCGTCAGCACGCCCAACTGGTCGCCGTTGTCCGCGATCACCCGCACCGGACTGATCCGGATCTGCCGATTGACGCGGGTGCGCGGTGCTTTGCTGTTGTTCTCGAGAGGTGGCAGGTGGGCGGTCTCCTTTACCAAGTAAAAACGGACCCAGGTTGCCCCAGATCCGCTGCGCCCCACGCCGCTAGCCGTGGGGTTTCGGAACCCTGGAGCACTCTCTCCACGAGAGAGGCAATGGGTGGGGCGTCATCACGCCCACTTACCATATTGTGGACGGCAAGTTAGTCCAGTCGTTTCTCGTTCACAAGCCCGACGCCCTTCCCTTCTTTTCCCAGTCGGCCGCTGACGATCGTCGGGTCGTGCTCGAACACGAGCAGCCACTGCTCGGCCTCCGCGCGCTGGTACAGCCGGCGGCGAGTCTCGAGCGTCACGAGCGGCTGGAGGTCGTAGCCCATGATCCAGGGGAGCGGGAGGTGGGCGACGGTCGGCACGACATCGGCGACGAAGCAGGCTTTCTCGCCGCCGCTGTCGATAAGAATGGATTGGTGATACGGCACATGCCCCGGCGTCGGGAGGGCCCGAATGCCTGGCAGGATTTCCACCTCGCCGTCGATCAGCTGGAACGGGACGCCCTGGAAATTGGGGGCGAGGTAACTCCCGGCGGTGCGTTCGTTGGTATGGCGCGCGAAGTCGAGCTCGCCTTTTTGCACGACGTAGCGGGCCTTGGGAAAGGCGAGGCCGATCTTCCCGGAGGGGTCGAGCCAATTGTCGCCGCCCGCGTGGTCGAAGTGCAGGTGGGTGTTGATGACCCAGCGGATATCGTCGGGGCGGTGGCCGAGCTCCGCCAGCGCATCTTCGAGCCGCGTCCTGCCGTGCGCGCCTTTGTTCTCGACGCCGTAGATGTCGATGAACTTGTCGTTCTCTTTGTTGCCGATGCCGGTGTCGATGAGGACCAGGCCGTCGTCGTGCTCGACGAGCAGGCAGCGCAACGCCAGCGGGATGCGATTGCGATCGTCGGGGGGAGCGCGGCGGGCCCAGAGCGCCTTGGGGACGATCCCGAACATGGCGCCGCCGTCGAGGTGTTGCCTGCCGGCCTCCAGGGCGTGGCAGGTCAACCGCCCCACGCTAAAGGTCGTGTAACGACCTAGCACCCTTGCCCTCGGCCAATTTCAGCAGTTTCGCCAGGCACCTCGCGGCCGCGACGGCGTCGCCCGTCGCCCGATGCCGGCCTTCGATCTCGATACCGAAGTGATAGCTCACCGTGTCGAGGTTTCGGCGTGGCAGGTCGGGGAGCAGCTTGCGCGCGAGCCGCACTGTACAGACGCGCGGGCCTTGCAGCAGCAGCCCCGTCGCCCGCTCGATCTCGGTC
>JBGQKD010000047.1:0-13754 GCA_041499375.1 Gemmatimonadota bacterium | reverse complement strand
GCTCGCGTTGCTCAAGTCGATTCTGGCGAGCAATGCGCCCGAGGACATCAACAGCAAAGTGCTCGAAACGCTCGAGGAGATGGACGAGGGCGCGGGAATTCCGCTGCTCATCGAGACCGCGCGCTCCCATCCGAACCGCGAGGTCCGGGCCGACGCCCTCCGCCGTCTCGCGGAGAGCGACGACCCGCGTGCTCAGAAGGTGTTCGACCAGACCCTGCGACGCCCCTAGGGCTGACGGGCCTCGCTCGAAGTGCTGGCGGCGTTCTCGCTGCCCAGCCGGTGCTGCTGATACCAGCTCAGCATGTAGAGCTGCGTCCGGAGGAAGTTCGACGGCTTGGAGCTGGTGCCGTGATACTCGCCGTTGAAGCGCAACATCACGACGGGCACCTTCAGCATCTTCAGCGCCGAGTAGTACTCTTCGGTCTGCGGGATGGGCGTCCGCAGATCGAGCTCGCCGGTCATCAGCAGCGTCGGCGTCTTCACGTTGCCGACATACGCGAGTGACGACTGCTTGATCCATTGCTCCGGCTTTTCCCAGAACGGCGCGTCGAAGAACCCATAGGTGAATAGCGGGACGTCGGTCTGCCCCGCCATGCTCATCCAGTCGATGACCGGACACCGCACCGCGGCAGCCGCGAACCGCGTCGTGTGGCCGATGACCCAGCTCGACAGCACACCGCCACCCGAGCAGCCGCCGACGTACATGCGCTGCGTATCTATGTAGCCGCGTCCGACGACGGTATCGACGCCGGCCATCAAGTCGTCATAGTCGACGCTCGGATAGGCGCGCTCGATCGCATTACCAAACGCGCTGCCGTAGCCCGTGCTGCCCCGCGGATTCGTAATGAGGACCACGTAACCATTGGCGGCGAAGTTCTGCAGCTGGTAGCTGAACGCGCCGTTGTACATCCCGTGCGGCCCGCCGTGGATCTCCATGATGAGCGGATACTTCTTGGTGCGATCAAATCCGGGCGGCTTGATGATCCATCCCTGCACGCGCGCCCCGCCGGTCGATGTGTACCAGATGGCTTCTTCGGCGCCGAGCTTGATGCCCTGCAGCACGTCGCCATTCACGTTCGTAAGGCGGCTGATCGGCTGCGGACGGCGCAGATTGAATCGCACGACGTCGGCGGGCTCATCGGGGTCGGTCCGGACGCCCACCGCGTTGAAGTCGCGCGAGACGGACGTGAGCGACAGCATCTGCTCGCCGTCGGTGACCCGACGGTTCGCGCCGCGGAGTCCGGCGAAGTAGACGTTGCTGGTCCCTTGCTCGGCGAGCGCGAAGAACACGCCGCTGCCGTCGGGACTCCAGCGGACCGCGCCGGGATCACGGTCATACGTCGTCAGCGCGCGCAGGCCACTGCCGTCGATCCCCACCGTCCATACTTCGTCCGCACGATAGGAGAACGTGCCATACTCGTGACCCGTGAACGCCACGGTGCGCCCATCGGGCGACACGACGGGACCCGTCCAGCCGCCCTTCTTCGAGACGAGTTGGCGCACCGTCCCGCTCTGTACGTCGACCGTGTAGAGATACGACTCGCGGTAGCGGTAGTCAGCGTCCGCTTCGCGCAGCCCGTCGAAGACGATGGTGCGGCCGTCGGGCGTCCAGTCGTAGCTCGGCGCGCCGAAACCACCCAGCTCGCTGGTCCCGAAGTCGCCTTTGGTGAGTTGCCGGGGCGTCCCACCCTCGGCCGGCACGAGGAAGATCTGCGTCGTCCCTTGCTCGACGAAGCCGGTCCGATCACGGCGGTAGTGCAGCTTGTCCACGACGCGTGGTGCGGGCGTCCATTTCGCGCCTTCGGGCGCCGCGGGCATGCTGATCTTCCACGGCGTCTCGCTCTTCACCAGCATCGCGAAGGCGAGGGAGCGGCCGTCGGGCGACCAGCTCAGGTTCGATGGCGATTCGCTGACGTGCGTGATCTGCGACGTAGCACCTTCCGCATCCATCCAGCGCACGAACACCTGCGTCCCCTTCGGCTCACCGTCGGCGAAGTAGGCGATGCGCGTGCCGTCCGGCGACCAGCGCGCGTTCGAGCCCTTCACGAGGAAGCGGTTGCGCGAACCGTCGGCGTTCATGATCCACAGACCCGCATCCCAGCGGTCTTCGATCTTGTTCACCCAGCGGCGCGTGTACAGGATCTGGGAGCCATCGGGCGAGACCTGCGGATCGGCGACCTGTTCCCAGTCGAGATAGTGGTTGACCGTGAGAAGCGTATCGGATGCGGTTTCTTGACTCGAGGCAACGGACGGTACGACGAGGAGCGCGGCCAGAATCACGGATCGCATAGTGCCTCCGCGGACAGCGGAATGAAGGATGTCTCTAAGAAAGCCTCGGAACACCGATCAGGTAACTCCCCCGCAGTGGCGACCACCGACCCCGAAAATCCCCGATCTCCCAGTCGTAGGTGTCGAGTCCCCGCACCAGGTCCTTCAGCTCGGCTTTGGAATAGGTCCGTAGACACGAGACGATTCCGTCAAATGTCCCCACGATCGGCAAGACGGGCGGCAGGTAGGTCCACGCCAACCGGGACCAGCGCCAGGGACGGATGAACGGCGCCGACACGAGCGTGCCCAGCCAGGTCAATGTGACTACCGCGATCTCGCGCGGGGCGCGGCGCGCAATCTCGAACACGCCGATCCCCTGCCCTCGCTGCACCACGTCCGCCAGGATCGCCCGGGCCTCGGCCGGTCGGAAGTGGTGAAAGGCGGTGAAGATCGTCCGGAATCCGTCGAGGTCCTCGGGCACGGCCCGCGCGTCCACCCGAATGACGTTGTCACCGCGTGGATACAGGTCCGTGAGAAGCACCGGCACGCCGACCTGCGTTGCCAGCCGGCGCCACGGGCCCCCGGCGCCGGAGCAGAGGTCGACGATTTGGCGTGCTTTCGTGCGGGCGAGCGCGCGCCGCAGCAGCGGACCCACCGGATCGTAGGCACGGGCCAGGTTCTCGCTGAACGCCAGGAAGTCGGTCAGCGCGTCGCGCAACGACGGCGGGCAGGAGGGGAGATCGTGGATTTCGACGAGGTGCAGTCGCATGAAGGCAAAGTTAGATTTCGCGCCGATAATGGACAATTTCGAGCTTCCCCGGCTGTTCGCGGAGCTGCAAGTCTTCGTCGTCTTCGCACCGGCCGAAACCGCGACAGCGCCGTGAGCCTGCGCACGACGCCGTTTCATCCCCGCACCGGCCCGTTGTCGGAAGGTCAGGCCTGGCGGCGCTGGGCCGGCTACGTCGTCGCCAGCTCCTACGAGCTGTCGCACGACCGCGAGTATCACGCGATCCGTAGCTCGGCGGCCCTGTTCGACGTCTCGCCACTCTACAAGTACCTCATCACCGGCAAGGACGCCGCGCGGCTGCTCGATCACGTCGTGACCCGAAACGTCGCCAAGGCGAAAGTCGGCCAGGTGCTGTACACGCCGTGGTGCGACAACGAGGGAAAGCAGATCGACGACGGCACGATCTCCGTGCTTGGTGAGCAGACGTTTCGCATGACGTCCGCCGATCCGACGCTGCGCTGGCTGCATCTCAACGCGTCGGGTCTGGACGTCAAAATCGAGGATGTTTCCGAGACCACCGCGGCGCTATCGCTCCAGGGTCCGAGCTCGCGCGCGATTCTCCAGATCGCCGCCGAGCGCGATCTGTCCGCGCTCAAGTACTTCCGGCTGACGAGCGCCAAGATCCGCGGCATTCCCGTCACGATCTCGCGCACCGGCTATACGGGGGATTTGGGATTCGAGGTTTGGGTCGATGCGGCACAAGCCGTACCTCTCTGGGATGCACTGATTGAGACCGGCACGCCGTACGGGATCACGCCGGCGGGAATGCTCGCGCTCGACGTCGCGCGGATCGAAGCGGGTCTCCTGCTGATCGAGGTCGATTACTTCTCGTCGCGGCATGCGCTGATCGAGGCGCAGAAATCGTCGCCGCTCGAGCTGGGGCTCGGTTGGACCGTCGCGACCGACAAAGACCGCTACAATGGGCAGGCCGCACTCGACGCCGAGCGGAACCGCGGTCCCGCGTGGCAGTTCACGGGCCTCACCGTCGACTGGGACTCGTTGGAGCAACTCTACGCCGACGTCGGCTTGCCGCCGCGGCTGCCGAGCCAGGCATGGCGGATGAGCGTCCCGATCTACGACCCGGGCGGCCGTAAACAGCTCGGCTACGCGACGAGCGGCGGCTGGTCACCGCTGCTCAAACGCTACATGGCATTGGCACATCTCGGATCCGAGCACGCTTCCGGGACGGAAGTCCGCATGGAGGTCACCGTGGAGCATCGTCGCAAGCAGGCGAAGGCGTTCGTGACGCCCCTTCCCTTCTTCAATCCGGAACGGAAACGCGCGTGAAGCAGTACGACGCGATCGTCATCGGCGGCGGCCACAACGGCCTCGTCACGGCGGCCTACCTCGCGCGCGCCGAGAAGTCGGTGCTGGTGCTCGAGCGCCGGCCGCGGGTCGGCGGCGCCGCCGTCACCGAGGAGATCTTCCCCGGCTTCAAGTTCACGATGTTCTCCTACGTCGTCAGCTTGCTCAGGCCCGAGATCATTCGCGATCTCGACCTGCCGCGGCATGGGCTGCACATCCTGCCGCTCGAGAGCACCGTCACACCGATGGAGAACGGCGATTACCTCGCCGCCTGGGGCGATCACGACGAAACGCGCCGCGAGCTGTACCGCCACTCGCCCCGCGACGCGGAAGCGTATGACGAGTACGGCCGCCTGATGCACTTCATGGCGCAGGCCGTGAAGCCGATCCTCGGGATGGTGCCGCCCGATCCGACGTCGTTCGCACCGAGCGATCTGGCCGGTCTGCTCAAGCTGGGCAAACATTTCCGCGGCCTCGGCGGCGAGCGGCTGCACGCGCTCGTCAAGCTGATGACGATGAGCTCGGCGGACTTCCTGGATGAGTGGTTCGAGACGGACGTGCTCAAGGCGACGAAGTCGGCGAGCGGCATCATCGGCACATTCCTGGGTCCGCGCTCTCCAGGGACCGCGTACGTGCTCCTTCATCATTACATGGGCGAGTTGGACGGCGTTTTCAGGGCCTGGGGATTCGCGAAAGGGGGCACAGGCGCTGTCAGCGAAGCCATTGCGTCGGCTGCCCGCTCCTTCGGCGCAGAAATCCGCTGCGACGCCGGCGTGTCCAAGGTTCTGGTCAAGGGCGGCAAGGCCACCGGCGTGGTGGTGGAAAACGGCGATGAGCTGCACGCGCGCACCGTCGTATCGAGTCTCGATCCACGCCGCACGTTCCTGCAGCTGCTAGAGTCGAACGAGCTGCCTGACGATTTCGTGTCGGACATCAAGCGCTTCAAATTCCGCGGCTCCTCGGGCAAGGTGAACATCGCGCTCGACGCGCTGCCAAGCTTCACCTGCATGCCGGGGATCGGCCGGCAACACCGCGGCGCGTTTTCGATCAGCCCCAGTCTCGAGTACGTCGAGCGCGCCTACGACGACGCGAAGTACGGCGAATTCTCGCGCCGTCCCTACATGGACATCGTCTTCCCGTCCATGATCGATCCCGGAATGGCGCCGCCCGGGAAGCACGTCATGTCGATCTTCGTGCAGTACGCGCCGTACCACCTGAACGGCGGCTGGACCGACGCGAAGCGTGAGGCGTTCGGCGACGCGGTCGTGAACACGGTCGAGAGCTTCGCGCCCGGATTCAAATCGCACATCCTGCATCGCCAGGTCATCACGCCGCTCGACATCGAGCGGATCACGGGACTCTCCGAGGGCAACATCTTCGCCGGAGAGCTCGCGCTGCATCAGCTGTTCTTCCTGCGTCCGGCCCCGGGGTGGGCGAAGTTCGCGACGCCCGTCCGCGGATACTATCAGGCCGGCTCGGGGACACATCCGGGCGGCGGGATCATGGGCGCGTCCGGACGGCTGGCCGCGATGCGCATTCTCAAGGACGGCGCGTGAATTACGATGCGATCGTGATCGGCGCCGGGGCCAACGGTCTCGCGACCGCCCACTATCTCGCGCGGGCGGGAAAACGCGTCCTCGTGGTCGAGCAGCACCAGGCCGCCGATCCATCGGCCGACATCGGGTGGGTCCCGGATGTCGTGATCCGGGACCTCGGCCTGACCGGCGCCGGGCTGCGGATCGAAACGCCTGACCCCTGGATCACCGCGCCGCTCCCCGCCGGCGGCACGCTCGAGCTGTCGCGTGACATCGGACGATCGGTCGAGGCAATCCGGCGTATCAGTCCGGCCGACGCGGCGAAGTGGCCGGAGTTCTGCGAGCGGATGCGAACGCTCGCGAGTGTGCTGGAGCGCCTGTATCTCGTGCCGCCGCCCGATATCGAGTCGAACGACGTGCGCGAGCTCGCTCGTATCGCCCGCCTCGGCCTGTACGTACGCCGCCGCGGGAAGCAGACCGTCATCGACCTCGCGCGCATCCTGCCGATGTCGATCGCCGAGCTGCTCGACGACTGGTTCGAGAGCGATATGCTGAAGGGACTGCTGGGCGCGCTGGGCATCTGGCACCTGAAGCAGGGCCCGCGCTCGGGCGGCACGGCGTTCAATTTCCTTCACCATCACGCCGGCAGTCCCGCGGGTGTGTTCCGGCCCCCGCGCTCGAACGTGACGCAGGCGTTGGTCGGGATGAAGGGTGTCGAGATCCGTCGCGGGGACCGTGCGTCTGTCCTCGCGAAGAATGGGCGGGCCACGGGGGTGGTGCTCGAAAAGAGCGGCGATGCGATTCTGGCACCGCTCGTCGTGTCGAGCGCCGATCCCCGCTCAACGCTCCAGCCTGTTGCGATCGAACTGGACCCCGAGTATGCGCGCGCCACCCGAAACATCAGGGCGCGCGGCATCGTGGCACGCGGGACCCTCGCCCTGAACAGCGCTCCCCAAGCGACGCTCTGCATCGCGCCCTCGCTCGATTATCTGGAGCGCGCCTATGATGACGCCAAGTACGGGCGCGATTCGGCGTCGCCCTATGTCGAGGTGCAGCGGACCGATGGTCGGCTGGAAGTGCACGTGCAGTATGTGCCACCAGGAGCGCATGGCGACCTGGCACAACGGGTGGCTGCCATCCTGAAAATCCAGCCGAATCAGGTCCAGCTGCAGCCCGCGGCGGAGAGCCTCTACCACGGAGAGCTCACTCTCGATCAGATTCTGTTCATGCGTCCCGTACCGGGTTGGAGTCGCTACCGCACGCCCATCGAGGGCCTCTATCTGTGTGGCTCGGGCACGCATCCAGGCGGCGGGATTCCGGGAGCCGCCGGGCGCAACGCGGCGCGCGAGATCCTTTGAGCTTCCTCAAGACCGTCGAGAGCTATCGCCAGGGCGCCCGCACGCTGCCGCGCCGCTACTACACGGCGCCGGAGGTGTTCGCCGGCGAGCAGGATAAGATCTTCGGGCGCAACTGGATTTGCGTCGGCCGCGATGCGACGCTCGCGGCGCCCGGCGATTATTTCGTCGCCCAAGTCGCCGGCGAGAGCATCATTGTGCTACGCGATCAGTCCGGTGAGCGGCGCGCCTACTACAATGTCTGCCGCCATCGCGGCACCAGGCTGTGCGAAGCGCCCAAGGGCCGCCTCTCCGAAACGATCCAGTGCCCCTACCACGCGTGGACGTACGCGCTCGACGGCCGCCTGATTGGCGCGCCGCACATGCATGAAGTCGAAGGGTTCGACAAGAAGGCGTATCCGCTTCACACCGTCGCGCTCGCCGAGTGGGAAGGATTCCTTTTCATCAATCTCGATCCCCAGGCGACTCCGGCACCGAATTGGTTCGCGCCGCTCGCGGGACGGTTCTCACGCTACAACCTGCCGCTCCTCCGGACCGTCCGGCGCATCGATTACGACGTGAAGGCGAACTGGAAGCTCATCCTGCAGAACTACAACGAGTGCCTGCACTGTCCCACGATCCACCCCGAGCTGTCGACCAAGCTGCCCTACACGAGCGGCGCGAACGACCTGATCGAGGGGCCGTTCCTCGGCGGCTATATGGAAATCAAAGCGCCGAACGAGAGCGCCACGATGACCGGGCGCGCGTGCGCGTTGCCGCTCGGCACGCTGCCGCCCGACGATCAGCGCCGCGCGTTCTACTACGCCCTGTTTCCCACGATGATGTTGAGCCTGCATCCGGACTACGCGGTCTTCTACACGGTCTGGCCGATCGCGGCCATGCAATCGCGCGTGGTCTGTGAGTGGATGGTACACCCGGATGCGCCCGCCGCCGCCGGCTACAACATCCAGGACGCAGAGGAATTCTGGGATCGCACGAACCGGCAGGATTGGCACATCTGCGAGCAGAGCCAGCTCGGCATCAGCTCCCGCGTATACGCGCCGGGACCTTACTCGCCGCGCGAGAGCATCCCGGCCGCATGGGATCGCACCTACCTGAGGGCAGTTGAAGGCTCTTGAGGATGTGCTGACGGAAGTCGCGGAACGCCTCAAGGACAATTACCCGTATGGCGATCCGCTGTACGCGGGACAGATGTTGAAACCGCCCCACGAGGTAGCCCGCCGCGCGTACGAGATGGCCCTCAAGATCAATCCGAACAACCACGCGCTCGACGGCGGCCGGGCGAGCTCGGCGATGGAAAAAGAAGCGGTCGCGGCGCTCGCGCGCATGATCGGCTGGGACACACACCTCGGCCACCTGTGCGGCGGCGGTACGATGGCGAATCTCGAGGCGCTCTGGGTCGCAGGGCAACTCCATCCGGGGAAGACTGTGCTCGCGTCGACGCAGGCGCACTACACCCATCAGCGAATCGCCGGGGTCCTGAGGCTCGCGTTCGAGACCATTCCCTGCGACCGCGGGGGACGCATGGATGTGCAGGCGCTCGAGGGCCGGCTCGCCGCGGGTGGCGTGGGAACGGTTGTGGCGACGCTGGGCACGACGGCGACCGGCGCCGTGGACCCGCTCGACACGATTGTCGACCTGTCCCGGCGTTACGACGTCCGAATCCACGCCGACGCGGCATACGGCGGCTACTTCCTGCTGATCGACGATCTCGCTGCGGAAACGCGCCGAGCATTCGACCGGATCGTCGAGGCAGCGTCCGTCGTCATCGATCCCCACAAGCATGGACTGCAACCGTATGGCTGCGGCTGCGTGCTGTTCGGGGATCCGTCGGTTGGCCGGCTGTACCGGCATGAATCGCCGTACACGTACTTCACATCTACCGAGCTGCATCTCGGAGAGATCAGCCTCGAGTGCTCACGGCCCGGCGCCGCGGCCGTCGCCCTGTGGGCCACGCAGCAGCTGTTTCCACTCGTTGCAGGGGGGGAATTCGCGAAGGGCTTAGCCGCCGGGCGCGCGGCGGCGCTGGAGCTCTACCGTCGGCTGCGGCAGGATGGACGCTTCGTCACCGGCTCGCCCCCTGAGCTGGACATCGTCGTCTGGGCGCCGCGCGCGAAGCGGATCAGCGAAGCGTCTGCGCTTTCACAACGGATCTTTTCCGAGGCCGCGCAGCGTCAATTGCACCTCGCCATCGTCACGCTGCCCACCGATTTGATCGACGGGCAGGACATGCAGCGGGACGCTGACACGATCATCTGCCTGCGCTCCGTCTTGATGAAACCGGAGCACCGCGAGTGGGTGGATCGAATCTGGTCGATTCTCGACGCCGCCACTACCGCCGCGGGTGTGAAGCGCTAGTCCACGAATCCGCTCGACAACCGGACGATCAGGTTCCGTCCCGGGTCGAACGCGAACTCCTTGTAGCGGCTCAGGAAGCTGCGGTAGCGCTGGTTGAGCGCGTTGCGCAGCGAGATGTCGAGCCGCATCGCCCGGCCGAACAGCCGGACGTCCGCCCCGCCGCCGAGGTGGAGCAGCGCGTACCCCGGGGTCGGGATGTCGAGCGGGTTCAGCCGCTTGGGACGGTCATACGCATCGACATCCACGCTGAACCGATCGCGCCAACCCAGTCCCACCGTCGCGCGCAGCGGCGGCAGCAGCGGCAGCGGCTCGTGGGACGCGAGGTTCGTGCCTCGCACCGCTTCGACGCGGCTGCGGGCGACGAGGCCCTGCCCGATGTCCGCTTCGAGCACCGCTTCGCCACCGAACAGTTCCGCTTCCGCCTGGCCGTACTGATAGACGCGCAGCGAGTCGATGAAGGCGGCGGTCGGCGTGATGTAGATGTAGTGGGCCATGTGATTGTGATAGGCGGCCAACTGCAGCCGCGCGTGCCGTCCGCTCCACCGCACGCCGAGGTCCACGCCGCGGCTCGCTTCGGGCTGCAACGTCGAATCGCCGAGCTCGTAGCGCGCCTCGCCGATATGCGGGCCGTTCGCGAACAGCTCGAACAGCGTGGGGGCGCGCCACGCGCGGCCCAGGTTCAGGCTCAGCGAGAGTCCCCCTCCCGGTACCGGCGTAAACACGACGCCGGCGTTTCCAGACCACGCCTGCGCGTTCCGATCCTGGGCAACGACGCCGAGCGTGTCATTGCGCTCGGCGCTGAGGCGGCGCGCATCCGCCCGCAGTCCCGCCAGCAACGTCCACCGTCCCGATCCAGGACTCCACTGTTCGAACGCGAACGCGGCGCCGGACAGGACGCTCGCGTTGGGCACGATCGGCTCGCGTCCGCTCGCGTCGTTGCTCTGCCCCACCGTCGTGATCCCGAATGTCGTGCCGCGATGATGCAGGAGCAGATCGAGCGAGCCGGTCTGCAGCAGCAGATTGAACTGCTCAGACTCCGTGCCGGTCGAGTCGTCCGCGATTTCGATCAACGAGTGTCGTTGCAGCTGCGCCTTAGCCTCCAGCCGCCAGGTTCCCCATGGCCGCTGGCCCGTGATCTGGAGGCGCTCGTCTCCGGCCTTGCGCTCAGGACCACCGGTCTCGCCGGGCGGTGCGTTCGCCTCGAGCAGCTTGAACTCGCCGCCGTAGTGAACCACCCGGACCGCCAGCGCGCTGCCCGACGGCCAGCGCCATCCGGCCGTCGCTTCTCCGTTGAACGCCCCGAAGCCGGTATTGTCCAGCTCGCCCGCGGGCGTGTGCAGGTTGCTGGCATGCCGGCCGATCGCGGCGACGCGCCAGCCCAGGTTGTTGCGCGCGCCTTCGACCTGTACACCCGGGGCGATCTCGATGTTGTTGCTCGCCGCCGAGAGGGTGAATCCGCTGCGGATGAACCCGGGCCCGCTGGCGGCATCGGGCAGCGCCTCGGGGATGACGTTGATCACCCCGCCGAGGGCATCGGAGCCGTACAGCACACTCGCCGGTCCGCGAATCAGCTCGACGCGACGCACGAACGCCGTCTCGACCGAGGGACCATCCTCATCGCTCCACGAGTAGTCCTCGAGCCGGCTGCCGTTCTCGAGCACCAGGACGCGCGGGCCGGAGAATCCCCGAATCACCGGTTTGCCGATTTGGGAGCCGGTGGTGATCGCGCTGACGCCCGGCAGCGCCTCGACGACATGTGCGAGCGAGACGCTTTGCGCCCGACGCAGCTCATCGCCCGCGAGCGCATCCGCGGGGAGCGGCGAGAACTCGGAGGCGAGCGGCTGCCGGGTGGCCGTGACGGTCACGGGCTCGAGCCGGAACGCGCTGGGCGTGAGCACGATCTCCAGGGCACGCCCGGGCTGCCCGCCGCCCACCGCGACCTCGCGCACCGCCGGCGCAAATCCGCTGCGCCGCACCGCCAGCGTGTAACGGCCGGGCGCCAGCGTGATCCGGAATGTGCCGTCGGCGCCGGTCGTGACGCTTCTACCGAGGTCCGTGACCTCCACGATCGCCTGGGGGACGGGTTGACCGGCCGTCTCGACGACTCGGCCGGTCACCGTGTCAGCCTGCATGACCATGAAGGAGAACAGGAATGGGAGCATGGGCCTAAAACTATTTCACGCTACGCACCCGTGATAGCCTCGATCGGATCCAGCCGGGCGGCACGGCGCGCGGGGTACCAGCCGAACAACAACCCCACAATCAGTGCAAAAATCACGGCGAGGATCACGCCGGGCACGCTCACGGGAATCACGAACGGCTTGCCGAACTGCTTTCCAATCAGCTCCGTGATTACGGTCAAGCCGGCACCACCCCCGATACCGAGCACCGCGCCGAGGAACGCCAGGGTCAGCGATTCCGCCAGAAACAATCGCACGATGGCGCCGTCATCGGCGCCCAGCGCCTTACGGATGCCGATCTCGTGGACCCGCTCGCGCACCGAAATGAGCAGGACGCTGAACAACCCGATCCCGCCGACGATCAGTGTGACGCCGGCGATCGTGAACATCACCGCGTTCCAGCCGCCGAGGATGTTGTCGGCCATCGCGAGATTGGAAAGGACTTCGGCAGCCTGGTTGTCGATCGTGAAATCCTCGGTCCCCCCGTGGCGCTGCCGGACGAGCCCGGCGCTACGCCGTAGCACGTCGCCAAATTCGGCTGACGGGCTGGCGGTGACGAGCGCCTGATCCAGACGGCCTTCGCCCTTCGCGTAGCGCGTCATGTAGGTATAGGGGATGTAGATCCGTCGCCCGACGAAGCTGAAGTCGGCGGGAATGATGTCGAACTCGATCGGTGCCACGAGACCGATCACGGCGAACCGCACGCCGTCGATCGTGATGGTCTTACCGAGCGGGTCCACATTCCCGAACAGATTATGCGACATCTCTTCACCGATCACCGCCACGCGTGCGCGATTCTCAGCGTCGAGGGGCCGGATGCTGCGCCCCGCGACGATGCGCCAGTTGCGGAGCTCGAGATAGCCGGCATCGACGCCGTCGATGCGCACGCGCCGGCGATCAGCCGGCGCGTTCACGACCTGCTCGTCACCCCAGTTGCGGCCCTGCACACTCGCCACGCCGGGAAGGGCGCGCAGCGCCTCGAGGTCGGTGATCCGCATCCCTGTGTGGCGCAGGGCGGCGGCCCCCTTGGCGTCCGACCGCGGCCCCTGATCGTTGATGAAGAAACTGCGCGACATACCCATCGCGATGAGGTCGTCGTACACAATGGTCTTCATAGCGGCAGCCAGGGACGTCATCGACACGACGGATGCCGCTCCGAACACGATGCCCGACAGCGTCAGGAGCGAGCGCAACTTGTGCCCGCGGATCTCGCGCAATGCGTCGCCGATCAGCTCGAGCCAGTCACGCATAGCGCAGCGCCTCGACGGGCGCGAGCCGCGACGCGCGCACCGCGGGGAACACGCCGGCGATCAGTCCCACGCTCACCGCGGTCGTCAACGAGACGGTCGCGATGAAAGGGCTCACCACCGCCGGCATCTGCATGACGTGGGCGACGAGGCCCGTGAGCGCGGTACCCAGGCCGAGTCCCAGCAGACCGCCGATCAGCGTGACGACCAGGACCTCGGCGAGCACGTGGGCGAAGATGCCGCCCGCCGTCGCGCCGAGGGCCATGCGGGTGCCGAATTCGCGCACGCGCTCGACGACCGAGGCGAGCAGGATATTCGCGATCACGATGCCGCCGGTCACGAGGGAGACGACCCCGACGACCAGGAAGATGAAGTTGAAGAGCAGCAGAAACTGGCCCGCCTGCTGCCCGGCGCCCTGGCCGGACGACCGGATGTCGAAGTCCTCGACGCCGTGCCGCGCGAACAACAGGCTGCGCACTTGCTCCTGCGCGCCCGCGGCGCCGACGGCGGGGCGCGCCTTCAGCGTCAGGAAGTCGAGATGGTCGGAGGCGCTGTACTGGGTGATCGCGGTGGAGATCGGGATGTACGCCCGCTCGTTGCGATACTCGAGCGCGTTGTTCTCCCAGGCGGCGAAGTAGAACTCCTCGCGCTCGAGGACGCCGACGACCCGATAGCTCTTCTCCCCGATGCTCACGATCTGGCCAAGCGCCGCCGGGGCG
>JBGQKD010000046.1:0-14611 GCA_041499375.1 Gemmatimonadota bacterium | reverse complement strand
TTCGATTTCGCGGCCGCCGCCACGAAGCGCGAATCGCTCATGTGGGCCGCCATCTGGACGCTGTGGGCCGGCGTGATCGGCGGCTGGGCGGCTGTCGTCGCCGGCGAGCTTGCCTCCGACGTGATCGAGCATGGCCAAGCGGCTCACGAGATCATGGAGAAGCACGAGACGATGGCGTTGCTCACGATGGGCGTTTTCACCGTCGTGCTCGTGTGGAGGATGGTGCGCCGTTTCCAGATGCCGTCGCAAGAGCTGGCGCTCACGCGGGCGCTGAGCATCGCCGGACTCGTGGGACTCGTGTGGACTGGAGTACTCGGCGGCAAGCTGATGTTCGAGCACGCAGCGGGAATTCCCACACACACACTACAAACTGAGATCCCGGACCGAGCTGCGGGTCACGAACATGACGAGGACGAAGAACACGAACACGGCGCGGCGGATACCACCAAGGTGGATACCACCAAGACCACCGCACCGCACACTCACGCGCCGGGCACGCCGCCACACTCGCATTGATGCGTGCGTCGTGCGTGGTGCATGGTGCGTGGGCATTCGTCCTGGTGCTCGGAGCATGCACGCCGGCCACGACACGCCCGCCGTTCGCTCCACTTCCTGAAGCCCTGCACGCGGTGATCAATGCACCGCCGGCACGCCTCACTGCCGTGGCGGATTCCTTACTCCGCGCCGATACGGTTCCCGTGCATTTCGTGAGCGTGCTCGATGCGTTCCTCGAAACGGGTGAATTCGCCGGGACATATCGGATCCGTCTCTGGGCGGACCCCGATGTGCCTGGCAAGGCTCGCGTGACGATTGAAGCGGTCTATCGCCCTTTTGAAGACCCGTCGCGCACGCGACGAGATCTCGAGCGCGCCGCGCCGCCCGGCACGCCCGGCCAGCTCCGTGCGCAGCAGCTCCTCGCCGCGCTAAAGGACAAGCTTGGAGTCACGACCTACTAGCCTCCGGCAGAGCCTCGGCGCCCTCGAGTACTTCACATTCGGTTTCGGCAGCATGGTGGGCGTGGGTTGGCTGGTCATCATGGACGACTGGCTAGGCCGCGGCGGACCCGGTGGCGCCATGCTCGGATTCCTGGGCGGCGCGCTCCTGCTCGTCCCGATCGCCCTGACGTACGGCCGGCTGGTGCGTGCAATCCCCGACGCCGGCGCCGAAATCGCCTATACCGAGCGCGTGTTTCCGCGCCCCGTGAGCTTCGCGGCCGGCTGGATGATGGTGCTCGCCTACGCGATCGTCTGTCCTTGGGAAGCGGTCGCGATCGGCAACCTGCTGGCCAGGATCGTCCCCGCTATGAACGACATTCCTGTGTACACGGTCGCTGGCAAAGTCATTACGCTGCCGCGACTCGTCGCGGGTCTCTCACTGACGACACTCATCGGCCTCGTCAATTATCGCGGCATCCGCACGAGCGGCCGCTTTCAGGATTACACCACGCTGGGGCTCCTGGCCTGCTTCGCCGTGTTTGTTGTGCTCGGGTTTGGGCGCGGGAGCATCACCAATGTGCAACCGCTATTCGCTTCGGCCGGACCGTTCGTCTCGGTACTGCTGGTTGCCCAGATCGTCCCGTACTTCATGACCGGATTCGAATCGATCCCGAAGGCTTCGGAAGAAGCGCGCCCGGATCTTCCCGCCGGTACGCTCAGCCGCATGATCATGATGGCGATCAGCGCGGGTGGGTTGTTCTACGTGCTCGTGATCGCCGTAGTCGCCTGGGTCTATCCGTGGACCGACCTGGTGAGCCAGCACCTCGGCACGGAGGCGGCCTTCGCGCGGGCGTTCGGCACGCCGTGGATCGCGCGGCTCATTCTCGCCGGCGCGTTGCTTTCGCTGTTCAAGATCTTCAACGGCAACCTCGTCGCGGCTACGCGCCTGGTGTACGCGCTGGGACGTCGCGGGCTCGTGCACCCGTCGCTCGGCACAGTCAATCCGCGGTTTGGAACGCCGTCGGTGGCGATCCTGCTCGTCACCGTGCTCACCGCCGCCGCGGCATTCCTGGGTGACGCCCTGCTGGTCCCGATCACGGAAGTCGGATCCGCGGTCTCGGGGCTAGGATGGTGCGCAGCCTGTCTGGCCTTTATCGCCCTCGCGCGACGCGGCGGCGATCGGCGTGGCACCGCGGTCGCCGTAAGCGGCGCAATCGTGAGTGTGGCAATTGTCTTGATGAAGGTGATACCGGCCGTACCGGGAAGCTTCCGGTGGCCCGAGTGGGTCGCCTTAGGAGGCTGGTGCGCCCTGGGGCTTCTGCTCCGCCACTAGACCCTGGACCCACTTTTCCATCTGATCCAGATCGATCGCGGCATCGCGGCATGGCCCGTTGGGGAGCTGCATCGTCAGACCGAGCACGGGGAGCTTGCCGGCGACGTCGCGCAGCCCGGTCATCATGTCGCGCTCGCACGCCACGGCGACCACGGCCCGGGGACGACGCTCGCGGATGACGCGGCGGGCAAGCTGGCCGCGCGTCGCGACGAAGACCGGCACTTCGTAGCGGCCCGCGATCTCGAGCACCCCGTCGAGCGCCTGTTTCGAGAGACAGCGGGGAATCAGCACCAGCAGCTCGCCCGTCCCGACCCTGCGGCCGCGCCGCTCCGCGAGCGTGTTGTAGATGTCGATGGCCGCATGTTCCACCCAGTCGCGCTTCCCGAAACCGCGCGCGACCAGTGAGGTGTAATTCATCAGCTGCAGGTAGGGACCGCGCTCGAGTACGCGCTCGGGCAGCAGGTTCCGGCCGCTGTAGAAAGACGCCGCGAGCACGCCCAGATACAGCCATTGCAGCGCCGCGAAAAGGGCGAGGACCAACCACAGGATCCTGGGTACCAGCGGCGAGAGCGTACCCAGCCGCGGCCCGACCAGATAAAGAAGAAGGGCGACGGCGCCGGTTGCGGTGGCGATCGTGAGCGCAGCAAAGCGGAAGAACACTCCGGGGGCCGCCGAAAAGTCGCCGCCACCCGGCAGAGGGCGGCCGTTCCACTCGTCCCATTCGTGACCGAGCCGCCGATCCACTTCGATATGGATCAGCTGAGCACGGGCGGGGGACGCGCTCGACGCTGGGGGTGTCGCAGTCTGTGGGGCAGCCATCGGGAAACGAAGCTTCACGTTGTGCTTCCCCCATGTCAAGTTTGGAGAGTGTTAGTCACCAACGCTCGTGTCCGCGCGGCGTACGCCGAGGGTGCGGGCATTTACCGCATTCTGCCTGCTGCGGTCGCGATTCCGAAGAACCAGGACGATGTCGTTGCTCTCGTGCGCCAGGCGAGAGAGTCGAAGCTGGCGCTGATCCCCCGCGGCGCGGGAAGCGGGATGCCGGGCGGCAACGTCGGAAATGGCGTCATCGTGGACCTCAGCACCGGTTTCACCGATCTCGTCGTCGATCCCCACAGCCGCCGCGCCCGAGCCGGCGCCTCCGTCACCTGGGCCGCAGTGAACGACGCCGCCAAGCCCTACGGGCTGCGACTTCCCCCGGATCCATCGTCCGGCGCCTTCGCGACGAGCGGCGGGATGGTCGCCACTAACGCGGCCGGCCCGCGGACGGTGAGGTACGGCAGCGTGAGGCCGTGGGTTGAAGCGCTCCAGATCGTCGGCGCGGACGGCGAGATCCGGACCGTCAAACGGGGAGGGCGGAGCACGGAGCAGTACGCCCTGACACCTGACACCAGACACCTGATCGCCGAGCGATTCCCGAAAACCCGGAAGGCGTCGAGCGGTTACGCGCTCAATCACTACGCGGAGTCGCAGGACGAGGTCGATCTCCTCGTCGGCTCCGAGGGCACGCTCGCGATCGTGACCGAGGTCCACTGGCGTCTCGATCCGATCCCTCCCCACGTCGCGGGTGCCGCGCTCGGCTTCGCCGATCTCGAATCGATGGCCGAGGCGGTGCCCTACCTGGTGTCACTGAAGCCCTCCGCACTCGAGCTGCTGGACGAGTCGCTGCTGCAGTTCGTCCCGGAGGCGCCGAAGGTCGCCTGCCTCCTGCTCGTCGAATTCGAGCGCGAAACGGCGGCCGCCGCGCGCGGCGTCGTGGGCGACGCGGTGCGCGGCCTCAAGCAGGCGGTGACGCACGTCGAGACCGCGGTCAATCGTGCGGGGCTCGAGCAGCTCTGGAGTGTGCGCCGCGAGGCGTCCCCCGCCCTGGCCCGGCTGCCTCCCACGCAGCGGTCGCTGCAGCTCATCGAAGACGGCTGCGTCCCGCTCGACGCGCTGGGCGCATATGTCGCCGGGCTGAGGGCGGCGGCGAATCGTCGCGACATTCCGGTCGCGATCTTCGGGCACGCGGGCGACGGCCACGTCCATGTCAACGCGCTTCCCGATACGACGCGCGACGGTTGGCGCGAGACGTTGCGCGGGCTGTTCGACGACGTCACCGATCTTCTGATTCGTCTGCGCGGCGTTCCGTCGGGCGAGCACGGCGTCGGCCGGCTGCGCGCGGGAATTCTGGAGCGCTTCTACGGCCCGGAGGTGATGCAGCTGTTTCGCGACGTGAAGCGCGCCTACGACCCGCTGTCCATCTTCAACCCGGGTGTTATCATTCCCGCGACCGATTGGTCGCCCGTGGCCGCGCTGAAAGTCGGTGCCGGTGCCGCGGACATTCCCGAAGACATCGCAACGCGACTACGAGAAGTGGAGCGCAGCGCCGCATGGGCCACACCGAAACTCGAGCTGGCACGCTAGCACCGATGGAAGTCTTCCGTGATCCCCGCGTCACGCTGATCGCCCGCCCGCAGTTTCTCGAACCGGAACACCTCGCGGTGCAGTGGCGCGGTGAGGCGAGCGATGGCGAGCGTCTCGCCGAATACGCGGGCCGGCTGTGCTACATGAGCCAGCACAACCCCGTGAACCGCACCACAGCCGAATACCTCGAAAACATCAAGAAGCAGGGCCACGGGTCGGTGCTGGAGCACGCCGTCTACGTGCTGCTGATCGAGGGGATCTCGCGTTCCTGCTCCCACGAGCTGGTACGGCACCGGGCGGGGTTCGGGTATTCGCAGCTCTCGCAGCGCTACGTCGACGAGTCACACGCCGCCTTCGTCATGCCGCCCGCCGTCGCCGGCGACGCGCGGCTCGAGGAGGAGTGGCAGCAACAGGTCGCCGAGGCGCAGGCGGCGTACGTGCGCGCGGTCGAAGGTCTGATGCAGCGCTACGAGTGGGTCACCGACAAGGTGCACCGCCGCAAAATGGCACGCGAAGCGGCGCGCAGCGTGCTGCCGAACGCAACCGAAGTGAAGATCGTCGTCTCGGGGAATGCGCGCGCGTGGCGCACGATGCTCGAGCTGCGCTGCGGCGAGGGCGCCGAGCTCGAAATCCGTCGCATGGCTGTGGCGGTGTTGCGTCTCCTGCAGAAAGAAGCGGGCGCGCTGTTCTCCGATTTCGAGATCTACACCGCGGACGACAAGGGTGAAGCTGCGCGGGTCGCCTACCACAAGGTTTAGTTCGACGTTTTTCTTTTTGACGACTTTCTTTTCGACGTCGTTGTCTCTTGCGTAGTTAGTGATCGTTTCGTATTCTGATTCAAGAATGCGAATCGGTCTCGCATACAACGAGAAGCCCGACACTACGCCAGCGTCGGATGCGTACGCAGAATGGGATGACCCGTCCACCATCGACGCGGTCGATCAGGCTCTGAGTCTTTTCGGCAACGTCGTTCGTCTCAAAGCCGACGAATTCTTTCCGCAAAAACTTTCGCTCGCGCGTCCCGATATCGTCTTCAACATGGCGGAGGGACTGCACGGTCCCTGCCGCGAGTCGCACGTCCCCGCGTTGTGCGAGTACCTGAACATTCCGTACACCGGCTCCGACCCGCTCACGCTCGCGATGACGCTGCACAAGGGACGCACCAAGGAGATCCTCGCATATCGCGGAGTACCGACCGCGCCGTTTCGCGTCATCGAACGCGTCACCGACCTCGAGCGCATGCCGCTGCCGTTTCCGTTGTTCGTCAAACCGGTCGCGGAAGGATCTGGTAAGGGCATATTCGTCAACAACTTATGTGAGACGCCCGCGCAGCTCGCGGAGCGCGTGCCCTTCCTCTTAGAGCGCTACCAGCAGGCGGTGCTCGTCGAGACCTATCTCCCGGGACCGGAGTTCACCGTCGCGATACTCGGCAACAACGGCGACGTGCGTTGCCTTCCGATCGTCGGATTCGATTTCGCCACGCTGCCTCCCGGCGCCCCACCCGTGTACGGCTACGAGGCGAAGTGGATCTGGGACACGCGGGAACATCCGCTCGCGATCTTCCGATGCCCGCCGACCGGCGTCGCGGCATCGCTGTGTCGCGAAACCGAGCGCGTGGCGCTCGACGCGTATCGCGCCCTGGGCTGCCGCGACTGGTGCCGGATCGACGTACGCGTCGACCGCTTCGGTGTGCCCAACGTCGTCGAGCTGAATCCCCTTCCCGGCATCATTCCCGATCCGGCGATGAATTCCTGTTTTCCGAAGGCGGCCCGGGTCGCAGGGTTTACCTACGATGGGCTCATCCAGGAGGTCGTCCGCATCGCCTGGCGGCGGATCACGGGTGGTGAGGTGGGGGCGTTGGCAGGGGCGCAGCATGCCGCGCCCGTACAGACACCCACGGCGATCTCCGCGTGAGGGTCGTCATCCTCTATGACCCCGGCGCTGATGACTGGACCGCCGAGGACATCGCTGGCGTGATGGAGGCGGTCGACGACATCGCCCGCATCTTCGTCTCCTTCAATCATCAGGTGCAGCGCGTTCCCGTCCGGCACGACATGCGCTGGTTCAATGTCTGCCGCCGAGCCGACCTCGTCTTCAACCTGTGCGAGGGCGTGCGCGGCGTCGCGCAGTGGGAGGATCACGTCGTCGGCACCCTGGAGTTGGCCGGCATCGCCTACACCGGCTGCGGTCCGTGGACGACGTCGGCGTGCCGGCGTAAGGCCGTAGCCAACACGCTGCTCGAGCGTGCCGGCCTGCCGGTGCCCCACTGGACCATCGCCCAGGGAAAAATCGAGGACGACTTCCCATTGCCGGCCATCGTGAAGCCCGCCGCCGAGGACGCGAGCGCGGGCCTCGACCGGCAATCGGTCGTCACCGATCGCAAGAATCTCAAGGCGCGGATCGCCGCGATGACCGAGCAGTTCGACGAGGTGCTGGTGCAGCAGTACATCGCCGGCCGCGAGTTCAATGTCGGGATCGTCGGCGATCGCACGCTTCCCGTCGCCGAGATCGATTTCAGTACGATGCCCGAAGGCACCTGGCCGATCCTCACGTATGCCGCCAAGTGGCACGTCGGATCCCCCGAGGATCTCGGCAGCCGCCCGGTATGCCCCGCCCAGATCCCGCAGCGTCTCGCTGATCGGCTGTGCCGGCTCGCGGAGACCGGGTGGCGCGCGATGCAGGGGAAGGGCTACGGCCGTGTCGACCTCCGCGTCGACGACGCCGGTCGCCCATGGATCCTGGAAGTGAATCCGAATCCCGATCTCACCGACGAGGCGGGTCTATCGCGCATGGCGAAGGCCGCGGGATGGGACTATTCGGAGCTGATCCGCCGCATCGCCGAGATCGCGCTGCGAGAGGCCCAGGGAACGAAGGCCGCGCGTGAGCTGCTCGCTGCGCCCCGTCGGGCGCGCGCACCGCGCACGGCTTGAGCAGCTGACGCGTGGCACGGGCCTCTTCCGCGAGGAGGAGGTCGCCACAGCGGTCGAGCTGCTCGACGAAAGCCTGGCCGGAGACGACGAATATCAGTTTGTCGGCGCGTTCGAGAGCGATCAGTTGGTTGGGTACGCGTGCTGGGGACCGACGCCGGGGACGGAGGCGACGCACGATCTCTACTGGATCGTCGTCGATCGGGGGCGCCAGGGATCGGGCCTCGGGTCGCAGTTGCTGCGCGAAGTCGAATCACGGCTCACCGCGCACGGCGCACGCCTCGTTGTCGTGGAGACCAGCTCGCGCCCCGATTACACACCGACGCGCCGGTTTTACGAAGCACGCGGCTACACCAGGACCGCGACGATCCCGGGGTACTACGCGCCCGGTGACGATCTGGTGGTCTTTACCAAGGATCTGACCTGACGGAGACCTGGCAAGAGCTGCTCCGCAAGAAGAGCATCGCCTCGCTCGACGCCCTGGCCGCGCGGTTCGGCGCGGAACACGTCGGGGATATCGCCCGTCTCCGGCAAGCCGCCGAAAACTTCGAGTTCCGCATTTCCCCGGCCATGGTCGACCTCATCAAGTCGCCCGGGGATCCGATCTGGCGGCAGTACGTCCCCACGGTGCAGGAGCTGGAAGTCCAGGACGGGCTCGTGGACTCGCTCGCGGAGGACGAGCACTCGCCCGTCCCCAACATCACACATCGCTACCCGGACCGCGCGCTGTTTCTCGTGTCGCCCGTGTGCGCCGCCTACTGCCGCTTCTGCACGCGGCGCCGCAAAGTCGGCGACCCCGAGAAGATCCCGATGGCGCAGCTCGAGTCGGCATTCCGTTATCTCGCGGAGCACCCGGAGATCCGCGATGTGATCATGTCGGGCGGCGATCCGCTGCTCCTGTCGGACCGCCGGATCGACGAGATCTGCAAGCGGCTGCGGACGATTCCTCATCTGGAGGTGCTGCGGATCGGGAGCCGGATCCCCTGCCACCTCCCCGAGCGCATCACACCGGAGCTGTGCGGGATCCTCAAGCAGTACCACCCGCTCTACATCAACACGCACTTCAATCACCCCGATGAGCTCACCCCGGCTGCGGTGCGTGCCCTCGGCATGCTGGCCGACGCCGGTATCCCACTCGGCTGCCAGACGGTGCTGCTGAAAGGGGTGAACGACGATCCCGAGGTGATGAAGCTGCTGATGCAGCGCCTGCTCGCCGCCCGGGTGCGGCCCTACTACATCTATATGTGCGACCAGGTTGCGGGCGCCGAGCACTTCCGGACCACCGTCCAGAAGGGGCTGGAGATCATCCAGGCGCTGCGCGGCTGGACCTCAGGCCTGGCGGTGCCGCACTTCGTGATCGACGCGCCGGGAGGCGGCGGGAAAATCCCCCTGCTACCGGAGTACGTCGTGAAGGTCACCGACAAGGAAGTCATCCTGCGGAACTACACCGGCAAATTGTACCGGTACAAGCAGGGCGCGAAGGAACCGGGGCTCGAGCCGATCTTGGTGGGGTGACGGAGCTCACCCTCGATTTCATAGTCCTGCTGTATCGCCAGCACGCGGCCGCCTTGCGGATCGTGCGCGCGGCTCAGAAACAGCTGTACGCGCAACGCAGTGACGCCCGCTTCGAGCGCTTCGCCCCGTACCGCTGGACCGCGGCGTTACTCCGCCGCGCCGGCCTGCCGGCCCACTACAAGCGCCGCTTCAGGCCAAAGTTCGACGATATCGAAGCGGAGCTCACGTATCTGTTCGTCCGGAGCCTGTGCCCCGCCGTCGTGCTGGAGATCGCGCCCTATTACGGCTGGTCCACGACCTGGTTGCTGCAGGCGCTGCGCGACAACGGCGCCGGCCGGCTGCACTCCTACGACCTGGTGGACTCCAGCCGCTGGACCATGCCTGCCGACCTGGCCGGCGACCGGTGGCGCTTTACTCAGGCCGATGTCCGCAACTGTCTGGACCGGCTGCCGCGCGACGTCGGTTACCTCTTCCTGGACGCGGCCCACACCGCGGAGTTCGGCCGCTGGTACCTGGAGTCGCTGTTCCCCCGGCTCGCCCCGGGGACGCTGGTCGGCGTGCACGACATCTTCCGCGGGGATCTGCCGCCTATGGCGGAAAGCCTCGTGCTGCTCGAGTGGTTGGACCGCCGTGGGGTCCCCTACTTCACGGCCGCGCCCGGCGGACCCGGCGGCGCACACGAGCGGATCGTCGCGGTCAAGCAGGACCTCGGGCTGGCCGAGCCGATTCACAACTCCGTAAAGAACCCGATGGTCTTCTTCCGCCTCCCGTAATGCGGGGTTGACGTCGCACCCGTCGTTCGTATATTTATGTTCACCAATGCATAAACATACGATGGCCCCGCTGGCGAATATTACCGACGGACCCTCACCAGGGAGCGGCGGGGCGCGATAGCGTGACCAAACGAACAGACCCCTACAAGCCCGCTCCCTCAGCTGAGCGGGCTTTTCGTCTGCTCGATCCCTGGCGCGAGCGCGACGCCTGCGGCGTCGGCTTCGTCGCGCGCGCCGACGGCAGTCGCACCAACGACATCCTGTCGATGGCTCTCACCGCCGTCGCCCGGCTCGCCCACCGCGGCGCTGCCTCGAACGACAAGTCCGGCGACGGCGCCGGCGTACTGACCCAAATCCCGCACCGCCTGCTCGGCGTCGGGCCGGTGGAACGCGTGGCGCTCGGCATGTTTTTCCTGCCGCAGTCCGATGGGGCCCGTGACGCCGCCATCGACCTGATTGAAACCGTTCTCGTCGGGCTCGGCATGTCGGTGCTCGGTTGGCGGGTCGTGCCCGTCGATGGCACCGTCCTCGGCCCGCTCGCCGCGGCGAGCCAGCCCGCAATCCGGCAGGTCTTCGTGGGTCCGCCGTCGGGTCCTGGGAATGCTCAAGTGTGGGAACGGCGTCTCTACCTCGCGCGCCGCGTGATCGAGCGGCGGGCCGCGAGCGCCGGGCTGCCCGTCTTCGTGTGCTCGCTCTCGTGCCGGACCGTCGTCTACAAAGCGCTGCTGGTCGGCACTGAGCTGCCGGGTTTCTACGCGGACCTGCGTTCGCCGCTCTTCGAAACCGGCATCGCGGTATTCCATCAGCGTTACTCGACCAACACCCTGCCGAGCTGGCCGCTCGCCCAGCCGTTCCGGCTGCTTGCCCACAACGGCGAGATCAATACACTGTGGGGAAATCGCAACGCCATGCTGGCGCGCGAGCCGGCGCTCGCCGCGCCGGTCTGGGAACGGGACGTCGAGCAGTTGAAGCCCGTCATCTGGGCGGAGGGGAGCGACTCCGCGAGTCTCGACAACGCGTTCGAGCTCCTGGTCCGCTCCGGCCGGGATCCGGTGCACGCCCTCATGATGCTGCTGCCGGAAGCGTGGGAGCGCATTCCCGACATGCCTCCGGCGCTGCGGAGCTTCTACGAGTATCACGCCGGGCTGATGGAGCCGTGGGACGGACCCGCGGCACTCGCGTTCAGTGACGGCGTCATCGCCGGCTCGGCGCTCGACCGCAACGGGCTCCGGCCCTGCCGCTACAAGGTGACACGCGACAACGTGGTCGTCGCGGCCTCGGAAGTCGGCGTGGTCGACCTCGATCCCGCGGACGTCGTGGAGTCCGGCCGGCTCGGACCCGGCGATCTGCTCGTGGTCGACACCCTCCGCAACATCGTCCTGCGCAGCGCCGACGCCAAGCTGGAAGTCGCGCAACGCGGTCCGTACCGGCGTTGGAGCACGCGGGTGTTGCGCCAGCTCCCCGCGGAAGTCTCGGCGCTCGGACCGGCCCTTCCCGCCGAGGAGCTCGCCGCTCGCCAGCGCGCCTTTGGCTACAGCCATGAGGACCTGCGCTACGTCGTCGCGCCCATGGCCGCCGAGGGCCGCGATGCGATCTGGAGCATGGGCGACGACACGCCCATCGCGCCGCTGTCGCGGCTGCCGCAGAGCCTCTACGCTTACTTGCGCCAACGCTTCGCCCAGGTCACGAACCCGGCCATCGATCCGCTCCGCGAAGAGCTGGTGATGTCGCTGGTGATGTACCTCGGCCGCCGCGGCTCCCTGCTCGCACAGCGACCCGGGCGCCGTACGCTGCTGCGCATCGAGCACCCGGTGCTGCTGGCGGAGGAGATGGCCGCGCTGCGGCGCGCCGGCGGCTCGGAGATCACGACGCTCAGCGCGGTGTGGGAGGCCGCGGCCGGGCCCGCGGAGCTGGAGCGCGCGCTGGAAAAGCTGGCTCGGGACGCGGTGGCCGCAGTACGTCGTGGTGGAGGCGCCACGATCCTCGTAATCAGCGACCGCGACGCGGACAAGACCCGCGCGCCGATCCCGATGCTGCTCGCGATCGGAGCGGTGCACCAGCGTCTCGTGCAAACCAAGCAGCGCGTCCGCGTCGGCCTCGTCGCCGAAGCCGGCGACGCCTGGGACGTCCACCACATCGCCGCGCTCTTCGGGTACGGCGCCGAAGCGGTGCACCCCTGGCTCGCCTTGCAGTGCCTGCGGGACGAGGAGTCATCGGCCGACAAGTACCGCAGTGCCGCCGAGAAGGGGCTGCTCAAGATCCTCTCCAAGATGGGGATCTCGACGCTCCAGTCGTACGCCGGCGCGCAGATCTTCGAGGCGATCGGGCTCGGTCCCGAAGTCATCGACCGGTGCTTTACCGGCACCGCGTCGGTAATCGGCGGCATCGGCTTCAAGGAAATCGCCGAGGATGTGCTGACGCGCCATCAGAGCGTTGGCGCGCTCCCCGACCACGGCCGCGTCCGCTATCGCCGCGACGGCGAAGACCACGGCTGGTCGCCCCCGCTGGTGCGCGCGCTGCAACACGGCGAGTACGCCGGCTTCGCGGACGGCGTGCGGGCCCGCGCCGCAGCGGGTCCGCGCGACCTGCTCGATTTCTGTGAACAGACGCCCGTGCCGCTCGACGAGGTCGAGCCGGCGGAGGATATCCGCAGGAGATTCATCTCCAGTGCGATGTCGCTCGGGGCGTTGTCGCCGGAAGCGCACGCCACGCTTGCCATCGCGATGAACCGGATGCACGCGCGGTCGAATTCGGGGGAAGGTGGAGAAGACCCGGCGACCTGGGTAACGCCAGCCGAGGGAACGGGCGACCGATCCGACAACCGGATCAAACAGGTCGCGTCCGGCCGCTTCGGCGTAACGACGGCGTACCTCGTTCGGGCGGACGAGCTCGAGATCAAGATCGCGCAGGGCTCGAAGCCCGGCGAAGGCGGCCAGCTGCCGGGACACAAAGTCACCGACCTCATCGCGCGACTCCGGCATGCGGTCGTGGGCATCCCGCTGATCTCGCCGCCGCCGCATCACGACATCTATTCGATCGAGGATCTCGCGCAGCTCATCCACGATCTCAAGCAGGTGAACCCCGCCGCTCGCGTGGGCGTCAAGCTCGTCGCGGAAGCGGGCGTGGGGACCGTCGCGGCCGGCGTCGCGAAAGCATATGCCGATTACGTGCTCATCTCGGGGCACAACGGCGGGACCGGCGCGTCACCCTTGTCGTCGATCAAGCACGCCGGGTCCCCGTGGGAATTGGGGCTTGCTGAGACGCAGGCGATTCTCATGCGCAATAAGCTGCGGGACCGCATCGAAGTGCGTACGGACGGCGGGCTCCGCACCGGGCGGGACGTCGTCATCGCCGCGCTGCTCGGCGCGGAATCGTTTGGGTTCGGGACGGCGGCGGTCGTCGCCCTGGGCTGCGCGATGGCGCGCCAGTGTCATTTGAATACGTGCCCGACCGGAATCGCCACGCAGCGGCCCGACCTCCGCGCCAAGTTCCGCGGCACACCCGAGCAGGTGGTCGCCTACTTCACATTCATCGCCGAGGAGGCGCGGCGCATCATGGCGAGCCTCGGCGTACGTCGGATGGACGACCTGATCGGCCGGGTCGAGCTGCTGCGGCGGATCGATCGGCCCGAAACGCCGCGCGCGAGCCTGCTGGATCTCTCGCTGCTGCTCGCGGCACCCGCGAGCAAATCGGAGCCGCGCCGCCGCATGATCGCCCGAAACCTCCGTCCCGGTCTCGTGTCGCTCGACGCCGAGATTCTAACACACAACGGTGGCCCACCCCGCGTGTTCGCGATCGGGAATCATCACCTGACCGTCGGCGCGCGCATCGCGGGGGATCTCGCGCGGGCGCACGGCGGCGCGGGACCGGGACAGCCGCTGCGGTTGCGGTTCCGGGGGAGCGCCGGGCAGAGCTTCGGCGCATTCACGTTGCCTCGCATGCATTTGCAGCTGGAGGGCGAAGCGAACGACCACGTCGGCAAAGGACTGAGCGGCGGCGAAATCGTGATCCGGCCATTCCGCGGCGCCGGATATGCGACCGGGGTGCTGATCGGGAACACCGCGCTGTATGGCGCGACGTCCGGTCGCCTGTTTGCGGCCGGCGGCGCGGGCGACCGCTTCGCGGTGCGGAACTCCGGTGCCGTGGCAGTGATCGAAGGCGCGGGCGATCACTGCTGCGAGTACATGACCGGCGGCGTGGTGGTCGTGCTGGGACCGGTCGGCAGGAACTTTGCGGCCGGGATGTCGAACGGCATCGCCTACGTCCTCGACGAGCGTGGGATGCTCGAATCGCGTTGTAACCGGGAAATGGTTGCCGTCAGCGGGCTCAACACGATGGACGAGCGCGTGCTGCGCAAGCTGATCCAGCAACACTTTCACAAGACCGGCAGTCCCCGCGCCCGGATGATCCTCGCGCAGTGGGACGCATACCGTCCATTGATTCGGAAGGTCGCACCGCCGGCGCCGGTCGCCATCGAACCGGTGGCCCAACCTCAATCGACTGGGAGCCCAGCATGAAGCTCATCACGACGATCGTACGCCCCGAGCGCGTCCCCGAGGTCAAAACGGCGCTGTTTCGCGCCGGGATCACCGGCATCACGCTGAGCCGCGTCAGCGGACACGGCGGTGAGCACGAGCGGTTCGAGCAATATCGAGGGACGGCGCTCGTCATGGAGTTCCACGAGAAAGTCAAAATCGAAATGGTGTGTTCCGAGCCGTTCGT
>JBGQKD010000045.1:0-16754 GCA_041499375.1 Gemmatimonadota bacterium | reverse complement strand
CGCACCTCGAGCAGAACACGCTCTCGATGAACACGCGCTTCAACGTGACCTTCTCACCCACGCTGACACTCGAGCTGTTCATGCAGCCGCTGATCGCCTCGGGGGCGTTCAGTCACTACAACGTGTTCGCGGCGCCCCGCGGCGCGCGCCGGCTCGAGTACGGCAGGGACTTTGGCACCGTGACCGTCACGCCGGCCGCCCCGCCGTCACGCGATCCCGCGACGATCACGGTGGACGCGGACACGCTGGGCGGGGGCGCGCCGAGCTATGCGTTCTCCGATCCGACGTTCACGTTCCGGTCGCTGCGGGGCAATGCGGTGCTGCGGTGGGAGTATCACCCGGGGTCGACGCTGTTCCTCGTCTGGACGCGAAGCAGTCAGATTCCGACGCTGCCCCGCGGCAACATCCAGTTCGGCGACGATGCGAGCGCGCTGTTCCAGGGCCCGTCCGAGAACATCTTCCTGGTCAAAATGACGTACTGGCTGGGGTTTTAGACCGGGAGGAGGGAGCGGGGAGCAGGGAGCAACCGCGTGGGAACCGGTTAGTGTTCTTGTAGCAACTGGTTTCCAAGAGGATATATGTCGATCCGTGCCGTCAAATCGATTTCCCAGTCGCTGCCCACGCTCGAAGGCGCCGGCGTCAAGTTGCGCCGCGCGTTCGGGTTCGGAAAAACCGGCGACTTCGATCCATTCCTGCTGTTGGATGATTTCCGCAACGAGCACCCCGAGGACTATCTCCCCGGCTTTCCGTGGCATCCGCATCGCGGCATCGAGACGATCACCTACGTGCTGAGCGGTAGCGTGCAGCACGGCGACAGTCTTGGCAATCGCGGCAGCATGGGTGCGGGCGACGTGCAGTGGATGACCGCCGGCAGCGGCATTCTGCACCAGGAGATGCCGAAGGGCGACGAGCACGGCCGGATGCACGGCTTCCAGCTGTGGGCGAATCTGCCGCGCAGCCTCAAGATGACCGATCCGCGCTATCAGGACATTCATGCCAAAGAAATCCCGGAGGTCGTGGACGACGACGGGACCCGCGTGCGGGTCGTGGCGGGCGATTTCTGGGGCAAGCGCGGCCCGGTGGAAGGTGTCGCGGCCGACCCTCGCTATCTGGACGTCTGGATTCCGCCGCGCGTGCGCAAGACGATTCCGGTGGAGTCGTCACGGCATGCGTTCGCTTATGTGTTCGAAGGCAACGGCACCTTCCGCGATGCGTCCGCGCCGCAGGGCGTCCGCACCGACCGCGTGTCGGCCGGCGGCCGCGATGGCGGCAGCGAGAGTCCCCAGGACACGGGGAACCGCTCCCTGGTCCTGTTCGACTCGGGAGACGAGATCACGGTGCAGGCGGGCGAGCACGGCATGCGGTTCCTGCTGGTGTCTGGACAGCCGCTGCAGGAGCCCGTTGCCTGGCAGGGGCCGATCGTGATGAACACCCAGGAGGAGCTGCAGACCGCGTACGACGAGCTGCGCCGCGGCACGTTCATCAAGCGCTAGCGGCCGTTGTTTTAGGGCGGTTATCCTTCACGCCGCCCTATGTGGACCTTCCTCCGTCGCCGTACCCTCACGCAGTGGATCGTGGTCGCGATGGTCGTCGGCATCGCGACCGGCGTGCTCTTCCCATCGTTCGCGGTCGCGCTCCTTCCCATTTCGAATGCATTCATCCGTCTCATCAAGTCGATCATCGTGCCGCTGATCTTCGGCACGTTGGTCGTCGGCATCGCGGGACATGGGGACGACATGCGGCGGGTCGGCCGGCTCGCCCTCAAGTCGATCGTGTATTTCGAGATTGTGACGACGCTGGCCCTGTTCATCGGATTGCTCGCGGTCAACCTCATCAAGCCGGGCGTCGGCGCCGCAATCACCACAGCGGGCGCATCCGCACCGTCGAGTGAGGCAGTGACGTTCTCGAGCGTGCTCGAGCACATCGTGCCGCAGAGCTTCTTCGAGGCCGCGTCGACCAATCAGATGCTGCAGGTGGTCTTCTGGTCCGTGCTGTTCGCGATCGGGCTCACGCAGGTGCGCGGGCGGTCCAAGGAAACGATGCTCGCGTTCTGTGAGGCGGTCTCCGAGGTGATGTTCAAGTTCACGGGAATCGTGATGAAGTTCGCGCCCTTCGCGGTGGCGGCCGCGCTGGCGGTCACGGTAGGTCGCGGCGGACTCAAGAACCTCCAGACGCTCGCGCTGGTGGTGGTGACGCTCTACGTCGCGCTGGTCGTCTTTGGGCTCGTGGTGCTGTACCCGGTCGCGCGGATCGCCCGTGTGCCGGTCCGGGCGTTTATCTCCGCCGTCAAAGAGCCGGCGCTCATCGCGTTCTCGACCGCGTCGTCCGAAGCGGCGCTGCCCAAAGCCATGGAACGAATGGAGGCGATGGGCGTGCCGAGGCCGATCGTCGCATTCGTCATGCCGACCGGATATTCGTTCAACCTCGACGGCAGCACGCTCTATTTGTCCGTTGCATTGATCTTCGTGGCGCAAGCGAGCGGAATTCCGCTCACCATCGGGCAACAGCTACTCATGATGTTCACCCTGATGCTCACCAGTAAAGGAGTCGCCGGCGTGCCGCGCGCCTCGCTCGTGATTCTCATGGGGACGGTGGCGTCGTTCAATTTGCCGACCGAAGCAGCGGTCGCGCTGGTCGGCGTCGACGTCCTCATGGACATGGCGCGCACCACGGTGAATCTGATCGGCAACTGCCTGGCGACGGTCGTCATGGCCCGGTGGGAAGGAGAGTACGACGACTCCCGCGCCGTCGTAACCAAAGCGGCCGAAGCCGCGTAACTTTTCCCCGTGGACCAGACCCTGGAGATCCCCGCCGACCTCCAAACCGCGGTCGCCGATCGCTACACGCTGCGACGCGTGCTCGGCCGCGGCGGGATGGCGACAGTGTATCTCGCCGACGACAAGAAGCATTACCGCGCCGTCGCTCTCAAAGTCCTGCTGCCGGGCCTGGCGGCTTTCCTCGGCGCCGAGCGCTTCCTGAAAGAGATTCAGATCGCGGCGCGGCTACAGCACCCGCACATCCTCACGTTGCACGATTCGGGCGAGGCGGGCGGTTTCCTCTATTACGTCATGCCCTACATCGACGGCGGCTCGCTACGCCAGCAGCTCGAAGGACCACCGCGTCGTGCCCTCTCGGGCGACCAGGCCCTCGCCATTTCCGAGCCGGTCGCGGATGCGTTGTCCTACGCCCATCGCATGGGCGTGCTGCACCGCGACATCAAGCCGGAGAACATTCTGTTCTCGCAGGGACATCCGATCGTAGCGGACTTCGGGATCGCCAAGGCGGTCAGTACGGCCGGCGGCGCGAACCTGACGCGGACCGGTTTCCCCATCGGCACGCCTGGCTACATGAGCCCGGAGCAGGCCGCAGGTCTGGCCGATCTGGACGAGCGCACCGACGTGTACAGCCTGGCCGTCGTCGTCTATGAAATGCTCGTCGGCGATGTCCCCGGTCGCTGGCCGACCGAAGACGCCGTTCGGGCCGGGCGCTTCCTCGAGGCGTCGGCGAGCCACCGCACCAGGCTGACGAGCATCGGGGCGAAAATCGAGGGCGCGCTCGTCCGCGGCCTGGCGATCCGTCACGACCAGCGCACCGCGACGACGGCGGTGCTGATCGACGAGCTGACGCGCGGTGGATCGGGTCCGCGCCGGCGGTATGACAAAGACGAAGTGCAGGAGATCGTGAAACGGGCGACCGAGATCGAGGCCAACAAGACCGCCTCCGGCGCCATGACGATCGGCGGCGTCCAGGCGCTGGCCGGCGAGGTGGGTGTCGCCCCGGAACTCGTTCGCGCCGCGGCGGAATCGCTGCAAGCGCCCTACGTCATGCCCGGGAGCCTGGCGCCCAACCGCACGAATAACTGGATCGCCGGGCCGACCGAGATATTCTTCGAGCGCGTGATCGAGGGGGAGCTGCCCGAGTCCGAATACGCGACTGTTGTCGAGGAAATCCGGCGCGTCCTGCGCAATGCGGGGCAGGTGAGTCAGTTCGGCCGATCATTTTCCTGGGTTGCCGCTCGCGGGTCGGCGATTCGCCGTGACCTGGAAGTCGCCGTCTCCGTGCGCCGTGGGCAGACGCGTGTGACGATTCAGGAAAACCTGAATCAGCTCATCGGCGCGGTGTTCGGCGGCATCGGTGGCGGGATGGGGGGCGGCGGCATGGGGCCGATCATCGGCGTCGGCGTCGGTGCGCTGCATCTGGTCGGGGCGGCCGTGATCACCGTCATCCCGGTATGGCTGGGCATTACATACCTCACCGCGCGCACGGTCTATCGTCGCAGCAGCATGAAGCGGCTGCGGGAGGCCGAGGAGCTCGCGAATCGCCTGGCGCTATTGATCGAACAGTTGGTCGAAGCGCCGCATCGCCTCAGTCCCTAAAAGACGACACGCCACTCCACGCGGGCCCCGCGCGGGTCAACGAGAACTCGTGGAGGGCCGAGCCCAAAAAAGCGCCACCGGCCCCCGATGAAATTGGCCGCTGTCACGCCCACGACACCGCCCGCCAGCACATCCGACAGCCAATGCTTATGGTCGTTGAGACGCGACCAGGCGGTGCCTGTCGCCCCCGCATAGAGCAGCGCGCTCGCCCAGGGCCGGCGGATCTCGCCCGAGAGCGATGTGGCGAGGGCAAATGCCATCGTGGCGTGACCGGACGGGAACGAGTCGTGATGTGTGAACGGCTTGAACGAGTACTGGCTGGTGGACTCGTTAGGACGCAGCCGTCCGGTAACGACCTTACCGCCGCCCGTGATCACTCCTGCGAGCACGACGGACGCCAGCACTCGGACGCCGCTGCGCCCCAGGTCTTTGTGCCCGCTGATGAGCCCGGCGGTGAACAGGGCCACCGGGACACCGAAAGTGATCGCGGGCTCCCCTCCGTGTCGGAACGCGCGCGCGAGCGCGTCACTGCGCGAGGAGCGGCGGTCCTGAACCCAAGTATCTACGCTGCGGTCCGCGAGGCTGATCGCGCCGACCGCTCCCGCGGCGATCGCTACGTGCCACCAGCGGATAGTGGGAACGGAGGGGCGAGGAAGCTGCGCCTGCGCGCTGCTTTGGAGCGCGGTCAGGCAACCGAACACGATACAGAGGTGCTTCAGGGGCTCGTCGGGCGTTCGATGGCTTCGATGTCGATCGTGATGCGCACGTCGTCGCCGACGATCTGCGCGCCTTCCATGAAGCCGTTCCGGGTGATGCCGTAGTCCTGGCGCTTGATCGTGGTGGTCGCCGAGAAGGCAGTCCGGCGGCCCCGGGCCGTCGCCAGCACGCCGCCAATGTCGGCGTCGAGCACGACGGGGCGGGTGACGCCTCGCATCGTGAGGTCGCCGCTGATGCGCAGCTTATCGGGTGCGACCTTCTCCACGCGTTTACTGACGAACGTGATCTCGGGAAAGCTGTCGACGGCGAGGTAGTTCTGGCGCAGATCGTTGTCGCGGCGGTCGTTCCCGGTCGTGACGCTGGCCGTCTGAATGTGGGCGGTGACGCTCGCGGCTTCCGGCTTGCTCGGATCGTAATTCAGGTCGGCAGTCCACTGGCCGAAGGTGCCGTTCACCCACGTGATGCCGAGGTGGCGCACGCGAAACGCGACCGCACTGTGGGCGGGATCTGGAGACCAGCGATTCGTCGTCGGTGGAGTGGCGGCCTGTGGGGCGGCTTGCCCGGCCAGCGAAAGCCCAGCCGGTAGGAGCAGGGCGAGAGCGAGAATGGATCGAGTCATGGGTCTAAGATAACGCGGCAAACAGCCCAACGACGGCAATGATCAACCCCAGCGCGATCTTGATAGCGGCTCCAGCCGCGCGGCCTACCACCGCGCCCCAGCCGGCTCGAGTTGCAACGCCGCTATGCCGCGAATAGCTGTACTCGAACAGGGCCGCGCCGACGAAGGAGCCGATGAAGGCACCAATGACGCTGCCGATGACGGCGACAGGCACGCCGACCACGGCTCCTACGAGTCCTCCGATCAGCGCGCCCCAGCCGGAGCGCGTGGAACCGCCGTAGCGCTTGGCATACCGAAAGCCAATCCAGTTCTCGATGATTTCGCCGAGGAACGCGAGACCGAGCACGATGGCGATGGTGGCAACGCCGACCGTTCGGAAGTCGGTCACCCAGCCGTAGGCGAGAATCCCTCCCACCATCACCCAGAGTCCCGGAAGACCGAGCGGGATCATCGCGAGCCCGACGAGTCCCAGGCCGACGAGCAGGACGACCCCGAGAATCGTCATGGCTTGGTGGCGACGTTCACATGCGCCCAGATGACGCGCGAGTACCGGAAGATGATGGGAACGCAGATCATGTAGATCGTCACTACGCATACGACGGCCCAGACGATTCCGATGCGGGGCACGAGGAGCAGCTGCGCCAGAATCGCGAGGGCTGCCAGGTAGACGACGCCCAGGACCCAGCTCACGTACATCGCTCCTTGAAAGAATCCCTGCTCGCGCTCGAAGCGATGCCCGCAGACGGGGCACGTGGGGTTCATCGTGAACCGTCCCGAAAACATCTGGCCCTCCAGACAGACGGGGCAACGCTGTCTGATGATTGCGCGCAGGCGAGGTGCGAAGCGCATATATTGCCCAATCTTATCCCTCGATGCGGTGAAGCGCTGATCCTTCTCGCCTTTCTCCTGCAAGTCTCCGTTCCACCGCCGCGTGGTTTCGTCAACGACTTCGCGGGCGTGCTCGATTCCACCTCGGTCCGTCATATGGAAGCCGTCATCGGCGAGGTGCGCGAGAAGACTCGAGGGGAGATCGCCGTGGTAACGCTTGCCGACATCGATGACCGGCCGGCGAGCGATGTGGCAGTGCAGATCGGGCGGCAGTGGGGTGTGGGCGCCAAGGGCGAAGCCGGTGACCCCAGCAAGAACCTGGGCGTCGTCGTGCTGCTCGTGCCCCGGAAGAATCACCGGCCGGGGACTGGGGACATCTTCATCGCTACCGGCCGCGGGGCGGAGGGATTCCTCCCGGATGCGCGCGTGGGAAGAATCCGCGACGCGATGCTGCCGGCGCTTGCTACCGAAGATTACGGGCAGGCGCTGGCGCTCGGTGTCGACCTCATCGCCCAGGCGTTCGCAGCCGAGTTCGGCGTTACGCTGACTGGTCCCGCGGCGGACCCAGTCGGCAGAGCGCTGCGTGAGCGACCCGGGGTCAGGATTCCCCTCGGCTGGATTCTTGTATTCATCATTTTTCTCCTGGTCGTCACGCGCGGCCGCATTCTCTGGTGGGTCCTGTGGGGCTTGAGCCAGAGCCGCGGCGGCGGTGGGTGGCGAGGCGGCGGCGGTGGGGGGGGGGGCGGATTTGGCGGGTTCGGTGGCGGGGGCGGCTTCTCGGGCGGCGGGGCGGGAGGAAGATTCTGATATGGCGCGAATGACGCAGGAGAGCTTTGCCGGCCGGGTCGCTGCAGCGCTGGGCGCGCGACTCGTGACGCTGGTGCTCTACGGCTCCGCGGCGCGGGAGCCAAGCGCTGATCCCGCGGCGATGAATACGCTGCTCATCGTCACGGACGACAGCGATTTTCTCGGCCCTTTGGCGACCGTCATCAAGGACTGGTCGGCCGCCGGCCATCCGCCGCCCATCATCATGACGGAACGAGAGTGGCGCCAGTCCGCCGACGCGTTCCCGATCGAGTATGAGGATATCCGGGAAGCGCACCGCATCCTGGCCGGCCGCGATCCCTGGACGGGAATCACGGTCCGGCGTGAGCATGTCCGGCGGCAGCTCGAGCACGAGCTGATGGGGAAGCTGGTGCATCTGCGGCAGGCCTATGTGGCCGACTGGAATCGCCCCAAGCGCCTGGCCGACGTCGTTCGCGGGACGCGCCCCGGCTTCCTGACCATGCTCCGCGCCGTATTGCGACTCGCCGGCCGCACGCCGCCCGCCGACTCGGCGGCTCTGGTGCGCGACGCCGCTGCCCTGATAGGATTCGCACCGGATGGACTGACCGAGCCCGCCGCGTATCTCGAAGCGGTGACGCGCACGGCGGAGTACCTGAACCGTATGGAAAGGAACCCTTCGTGAACGCGCATCGACGCCGGTCTCTCGCCCTTCCGCTCGCGCTCGCCCTCGTCGCCGGCTGCGGCTACAACACGATCCAAACGATGGATGAGAAGGTGAATGCCGCCGAATCCCAAATCAAAGTACAGCTCCAACGGCGCGCGGATCTGATCCCCAACCTGGTAGAAACGGTCAAGGGATACGCAAAGCAGGAGCAGACGATTTTCATTCAGGTCGCGGACGCGCGTGCCAAGCTGGCGGGTGCGGTCCAGAGCGGCGATCTGCAGCAGATGGCCGCGGCGAACGCCGCACTGACCGCGCCGCTGGGACGGCTGATCGCGATCGCGGAGAATTACCCCCAGCTCAAATCCAACGAGAATTTCCGCCAGTTGCAGGATCAGCTGGAGGGCACGGAGAACCGCATCGCGGTCGCTCGGCAGGACTACAACGAGAGTGTGAATGTGTACAACGCGTACATTCGCCGCTTCCCGCAGGTGTTGACCGCGAAGGTGTTGGGAAAAAAACCGCGACCCTATTTCGAGCTACAGACGCCGGGTGCCGCCGAAACACCGAAAGTCGATTTCTCGCACTGACGGCGTCTTAGCGAACGAACTTGCGGCGGTCGCCTTTGGGCGGGGTCTTCTTATGTGCGTGCGCCGCGATCTGGAGGCGGCTGTGCAACGCCAGCTTTTCCAGGATGTTGTGCACGTGGCTCTTTACCGTGTAGGTCGCGATGTTGAGCCGCTGGGCGATCTCCTTGTTGCTGAGCCCCTCGGCGATGAGATCGGTGATCTGTTGCTCGCGCTTGGTCATCCGCACCGAGGCCATCATCGGCGTATTGCGCAGCACCGAGGCCTGTTTCGCGATGTGGGACAGCAGCGTGCCGGTGAGCGCCGGGGGGACGACGTCGCCGCCGTTGGCGACCTGGCGGATCGTATTGACGAGCTCGTCGAGCGCGGCGTCCTTCGCGATGAAGCCGTTCGCGCCACGCTTGATGAAGTCGATGACGTCCTCCTCCTCGGGCAGCATGTCCATCATGATGATGCGCGAATGCGGGGCGGCCTCCTTGATGCTTTCGACGAGGCGCTGGCTGCGATTGCGGCCCAAGGCGGCGTCCACCAGGACCACGTGGGGCTTGGACTCCTGCAGTCGCGAGAGCGCCGCCGTTCCGCCCTCGGCGCATGCCACCACTTTGAATTCGGCTTGAGCATCGAGGAGTGCCGCGAGACCGTCTCGCAGCAGGCGATTGTCTTCGATGACGAGGATCTGAATTTTTTTGGTCATGTTTGCTGACGGCCCTCGTTCCGGGGGAGAGAGTACGAGGTTGAGGATTAGGTTGCCAAGTTCCCGAGGTATTAGTCAAGTCGGGGGGGGAAGGTTCGTGCCTCATCCTTTGGGATGAGTAAGAAAAATCGGCGTCTAACCCTCCCCGGGCGCTTCGCCGGGAGACGGAAAGTTGCGCATTCGGGCCTCCCGGGTGAATGGTAGGGGGCGCTCCCGCGCCCGAAGGGAGGGTGGCCTGTGTCCCAGATTCACTGCCACTTCTGTGGCGGCATCATCCAGGATGTCGCGACCATCGAGTACCGGCCGCCGCGTTTCAGCGCCCAGTTCGCGATGCCCCAACCCACGCCCTGTACCTGTTCGCCCCCGGTGGTCTACGAGCACCCGCCCATGCTCGGGGGCCCGGAGGATGACCAGACGCCGGACGGCGAGGCGGCCTGAAACACAACACGGCGCCTCCCCGGAATTTGGGGTGGCGCCGTGCCGCTTCAGGTCTCGTTGGGTGATTACAGCTTCACGACGTTCTGCGCCGCAGGGCCCTTCTGCCCCTGCACGATCTCGAATTCGACGCGCTGGCCCTCGGCGAGCGACTTGAACCCGTCTCCCTGAATCGCGGTGTGATGCACGAAGCAGTCCTTGCCGCCGTCTTCGGGCGTAATGAAACCGAATCCCTTCGCGTCGTTGAACCACTTCACGGTACCGGTAATGCGTGCCATCTGTGCGTCACTCCCTAGCGTGTACGGTTCCGGCGGCGAGCCGCCTTGCTCTTACGCCGCCGTTGAACGGCGGGACTCTCATAGAAGCGTTTCTTCTTCATGTCCTGAAACAGGCCCGCTTTGGTGATCTGACGGTTGAACTTCTTCAGCACCACTTCCAACCGGTCGGTCTCGTTCAGCGTGACTTCCATGGCCCGTCCAAGGTGAGAAGCTCGAACCACAAGCGAAACGAGGACCGCAGGCGACAGCCCCAGGTCCCCTTCGCTCGCCCGAAGGATCACCACAGCCCAAACTCAAGTCAATGGTCGCGCGGTTGAACGAACGCGCATCCGGATGCAACTTAATCGCCCATGCGCCCCCTCTTGTTGCTCGCCGCGCTGCTCGGCGTGGCGTGTCGGCCACCGAATGCCGCAAACACGTCGCCGGTGCGGTCGCCGCGCGATTCCGCGCGCGTGACGCGGCAACCGGTAGTCGTGCGCGACACGGCGCTGGAGCAGCGCGCGGCGCGCCTCGAGCTCAAAGTGCTCGAGCAGGAAGCCCAGGTGGACGAGCTGCAGAGCCGGCTGGATGATGCGCGGCGCGAAGTCGTGCGCGCCATGGCGAAATTGCAATCCCTTGCGACACGGGCCGAGGCGGCCTCGGGCATGGCCGAAGCCGAGATCGCGCTGCAAGCGCTACGTGCCGGGAATGGGAACAACGCGCCGCCGTCGCCAGAGTACGGACAAGGCAGTCAGCTGCTGCAGCTGGCCACCACGGAGTTCGACCAGCAGAACTACGCGGGCGCCCTCTATCTCGCGACGGAAGCGAAAAACGCGGCGGCGGCGGGGCGGGGGCGCGTGGCCAGCGACGACCGCTCGGCGACCCGCAAGGGTGAAGTGCCGTTCGCGTTGCCGCTGCGATTGCAGACCACCGGCCGCGCGAACGTGCGCGAGGGACCCGGAGCAAACTTCAAGGTGCTGTTCACGCTGGAGACCGGCGTGCCGATTGTCGCGTACTCGTACGTGGATCAGTGGGTGCGCATCAGGGATGACAGCGATCGGCCCGGCTGGATCCATCAGACATTGGTCGACCGGCGATAGGAAGCCTCGCTACCTCGCCGGAACCTTGGGACGCGCCGCCGCGACGACACGATCGCCGCCGGCGCGTTTTGCCAGGTACAACGCGGCATCCGCTTCAGCGATCAGCTGGTCGGGTGTGTCGCCGTGCATGGGGAAGGCGGAGACACCAAGACTGAGAGTGATGTGGCCGGCGGGCAACCGTTCCGTCGCCAGCTTCTTGCGGATTCGCTCCGCGAACTGGGTGGCGCCTTCGAGCTCCGTCTCGGGCATCATGATCAGAAACTCCTCGCCACCGTAACGCGCCACAAAATCCACATCGCGGCTCGCCTCACGCATGATCGCCGCGACGCGTTTGAGCACGACATCGCCCGCGGGGTGGCCGTGCTCGTCGTTGTAGCGCTTGAACAGGTCTACGTCCGCCATGACGACGGAGAAGCGGTGATGCAGGCGCCGGGAGCGGCGCACCTCGTTCTCGAGTACTTCCATCATCCGCAGCCTGTTGTACAGCCCCGTCAAGGCATCGGTCACGGAGAGGCGCTCGAGCTCGGTGCGGCCTTCGCGCAGCCGCGCCACCATGTTGTTGAACACCTCGGTCAGGGAGCCGACTTCGCCGCCCGTCGTGACCGGTAGACCGACATCGAGATCGCCCTTGGCCACTTTGGCGGCGGCCTGTGTCAGGTGGTCGAGGGGTCGTATGATCAGCAGGCTCAGCAGGTACGCCAGCGCGCCGAGTACGGCGAGCAGCAGGGTGACGATGCCGAGGGTGACGTTGCGCAGCCGCGCCACCTGGCTGAACGCCTCGGCCGCGGGAATCTCCGACACCACCACCCAGTCGAGTGCCGGCACGACGCGCACGCTGCCTACGACGCGGTCCCCGGTGAAGCTGCCGAACTGGATCGCGCGTCCCTCGCGCGCCAGGAGCCAGTTCGTCGCGTCGCGCGAGTAACCCTGTCGCATCAGCTCGCGCGAGCTGCCACGCGAGCTCACGATGAGCCGGCCGGTGCGGGTCATCAGATAGATCTGTCCCGATTCCCCAGGCGCAAATCGCTTCAAGGTATCGGCGATCGCGTGAATGTTGACGCGCGAGGCCAGGGCGCCCATCAGCTGCATGCCGCCCGCGCCGCGCCCGGCGCGCCGGGCTGATTCGATCGGGACCGACACCAGCATTTCGGCGTGCGTGCCCGTCGAGTCCCAGTACGGTGGGCCGAGCGCCCAATCGTTCTTCTTCAGGTCGGCTACCCAGTCGGGTGGCAGCGGTACCGCGCGTGGATGCGCGGCGCTCGTCGCCACCACGTGGCCATGCTGGTCCAGGACGAGCAGCTCGGCGTAATCGGGGAAGCGGTCGCGGACCGAATTCAGGTAATCGGTGAGCCGCTTGAAGTAGATCCCGGAACGCACCGGCTCGCCGTTTGCCAACGGGACGCGCTCGAGGTTCTCGGTCACCTCGTAGGAGCTCGAGAACACGCGGAGGTCGTAGCGCAGCTCTTTGGTCCAGAGATCGACTTCGCGCCGCGCCTGCGCGCTGACACCCAGCAGCTCTTCCGACGCCTTGGCCTGGAGCGCGCTCTTGTTTTCGATATAGGAAATCCACACGGTCGTCAGCGACGGCAACAAGGTCGCGACGACCGCGAACATCAGCATCTTGGTCCGGATGCTGGCCAATCGGAGAAAGCGCAGGAAGCTCAGGCCCAGGGCCCCCTCAACGGGTTGCCACAAGATTCATGAAGGACGCGTTCCCGCAAGCCTCCCTAGCACCTGTGATCTGGCGCACATGGGAAGGCCGCCTCAAACTAGGACGTCCCCACCGGAGAACCAAATGGCAGAGGCTTTCAGTCGGCGGTCCTTTCTTCAATATGGCGCTGCAGCGGTAGCCGGATCCGTCATGGTGAGACCTGTAGGGGCGCAGCATGCTGCGCCCCTACCTCTGCATGGCGATTTCGACCTCGCGGAGGCCACCGTCGCCCAGCTTCACGAGGCGATGCGCTCCGGCGCCCGCACGTCGCGCTCCATCTGCACCGCCTATCTCGCGCGCATCGCCGAGCTCGATCCGAAGCTGCGTTCCGTCCTGGAGACGAACCCGGACGCGCTGGCGATCGCCGACCGGCTCGATGCTGAGCGGAAGGCCGGTCGCGTACGCGGTCCGCTCCACGGGATCCCCGTCCTGATCAAAGACAACATCGCGACCGCCGATCGCATGATGACGACGGCCGGGTCGCTCGCGCTCGTCGGCGCCCCGTCCCCGCGTGACGCCGCGCTCGTCGCGCGGCTCAGAGCCGCAGGGGCCGTGATCATCGGGAAGACCAATCTGTCAGAGTGGGCGAATATTCGTTCCAATCACTCGATATCAGGGTGGAGCGGCCGCGGCGGCCAGTGCCGGAACCCGTATGCGCTCGACCGCAACCCGTGCGGTTCGAGCTCCGGGACCGGTGCCGCGATCGCGGCGAGTCTTGCGGCGGTGGGCGTCGGCACGGAGACCGACGGCTCCATTGTCTGTCCGTCGGGCGCCAACTCGCTCGTGGGGCTGAAGCCCACGGTCGGACTCGTCAGCCGCTCCGGCGTGATCCCCATCGCACACAGCCAGGACACTGCTGGGCCGATGTGCCGGACGGTCACCGACGCCGCGATCCTGCTCGGTGCGCTCGCCGGCGCGGACCCCAGCGATCCGGCGACAGCGGCGGCGCCCGCGACGGCCACCGATTACACGCGGGCACTGGATCCCAATGGCCTCAAGGGCGCACGCATCGGCGTCGTGCGGGCGGCCTTCGGCTCACCGGAAGGCGACCGCCTGGTGAATGCGGCGCTCGACGTGCTCAAAGCACAAGGCGCGGTCCTGGTCGACCCGGTGGAGATTCCCCACATGCGCGACTATGGCGACCAGGAGTTCACGGTGCTCTTGTACGAGCTCAAAGCCGATCTGAACGCATATCTCGCGGCGCTGGGCTCGGCGACCAAGATGAAAACGCTGGCGGACGTGATCGCCTTCAACGACGCGCATAAAGACACGGAGATGCCGTACTTTGGCCAGGAGACCTTCATCCAGGCGCAGGAGAAAGGCCCTCTCACCGACGATGCCTACGTCGAGGCGCTTGCGCACTGCCGCCGCCTGTCGCGCGCGGAAGGCGTCGACGTGGCGTTTGCGAAAGACAAACTCGACGCGCTCGTCGCGCCAACGGGCGGGCCCGCGTGGTTGATCGATTTGGTCAATGGCGACTGCTCCACGGGTGGCGGCAACTCGAGCATCGCCGCTGTGGCCGGCTATCCCACCATCACCGTGCCCGTGGGCTATTCCTTTGGTTTACCGGTTGGGATGTCGCTCATCGGGAAGCAGTGGACCGAGACGACGCTGATCAAGCTGGCGTACGCCTACGAACAGGCGGCGAAAATGCGACGCGCACCTCGCCTGCTTCCGACAGCCGATCTCTCCGCGCGCTGATCAGCGCAGCGGAGCGCCGGCCGCGATCCAGCGCGAGAGGAGCGCTCGCTCCTCCTCGGTCATGCCGGTCTTGTTCGCGAGCGGCATGGTCTTCGTTTCCACGGCCCGCACGCGAATGCGCTCGGCGAGACGAGCAATGCTCTCGGGCGTGTCGAATGTGACGCCACCGGGCGCCGGCCCGAGACTGCGGTCGCTCTGATACTGTGAGTGACAGGGCTGGCAGCGGTGCGCGATCACCGCGCGTACCGCGTGGAACGGTGGCACCGAAGCGGTTGCGGCGGCAGGCGTCCCGGCTGCGGCTCCCTTCGGCGTCGAAAAGAACATTGCTCCCGCGAGCGCGACGGACGCAGGCACGAGCGCCCAGCGGCTCGATGCGCCGCGTCCAATCATCGCGTGCCGTACCGACGCCCCCGCGACGAACAGGAGTAGCAGGACGAGCCAGTTGACCGGACTCGCGTACGTCGCGGGGAAGTGATTCGAGAGCATGATGAAGAGCAACGGGAACGTCATGTAGCTGTTGTGCACGGACCGCTGCTTGGCGCGTTCGCCGAGCGTGAAATCCGCCGGTCGCCCCGCGCGCGTCGCGGCCAGCATCTGGTGTTGGGCGGGGAGGATCCGCATCCAGACGTTCGCGACCATGATCGTGCCGAGCAGCGACCCGATGTGCATGAACGCGGCACGTCCGGAGAGCAGTCGACAGAGGAGCACCGTGACGGCGGTGAGTAGTGCCAGGGAGATGGCCGTCGCCACGACCGGGGCGGGGCGCCGCGCCAGCGGCGAGCGCCACAGCGCATCGTAGATCAGCCATCCGACGACGAGAAGGCCTACGCCCAGCGCGATGGCGGCGCCACGGCCGATGCCGGAGACGCTCGGATCGAGCAGATAGGCGCCGCTGAGGTAGTAGAGGAGGACGAGCAGCGAGATGCCCGTAATCCACGTCAGCATCGCTTCCCATTTGAACCAATGCAGGACTGCCGGCACTTCCCCTGGCCCGGGCCGGCGCTTCTCCACCTGGTAGAAGCCGCCGCTGTGGACCAGCCACAGGTCCCCCTCCACGCCGGGCTTGGCGTGTTCGGGTCTGGTCAGCACCCGATCCAGCCAAATGAAGTAGAAGGAGCTGCCGATCCAGGCGATGCCGGCGATGAAGTGCGCCCACCGCAGCAAGAGATTTGCCCAATCGCCGAGCCAGCTTGTCATGGGGGCAGTAATTTCACCGTGAAACCGTGCCCGGCCAGCCCCCGTCAAGCTAGGCGGACCGCCAGCCTCCTTACCTTCGGAGCCGCCTCATGAAGCCTGCGCTCGTTCTCGCCGCCCTTGCTTGCTGCATCCCACTTGTCGCCTGCAGCAAAGCCGATGCCGATGACGGCTCAGGCCGCCCCTACAAAGTCGGCGTCGTGGACCGTGGCGAGGTCCGTGTCATCGTCGAAGAAACCGGCGTGGTCTCTCCCGAGCGCAGCATCGTCGTGAAATCTCCGATCTCTGGTGTCGTCCAGCAGCTCTACGTGCGCGAAGGCGATCGCGTCCAGACGGGACAGGTGCTGGCGCGCATCGTGCCCGACATGGCGCAGGCGAACAGTCTCGCGCAGCTGCGCAGCGAGATCGCGACAGCGCGCATCGCGCGGGATAACGCGAAACGCGATTACGATCGCGCCCAGCAATTGTCGGCGATCGGCGGGATCACCCAGGCCGATCTCGATCTGCGCCGTGTGACCTACGATCAGGCGGAGAACCAGTGGCGCACGGCGCAGGACCAGCTGCAGCTCGTGCAGCGTTCGGGCGTCACAGCGGGTGATTCGACAGGGTCAACGGTTCAGTGGGCGCGCATCACCGCGCCCGCCGCGGGCGTGATCATCGGGCGCGGGGTCGAAGAAGGCGAGACCGTCGTGGGCGGGACCAGCGCGTTCGGTGGTGGCACCGAGCTCTTCACGATGGCCGACCTGTCGACGCTGCTCGTGAAAGCCGCGATCAATGAAGTGGACATCGGCAAGGTAAAGAAAGGCGACCATGTCGCGCTCACCGTCGACGCGTTCCCCGGGGACACGGCGCAAGGCGTCGTGCGCCTCGTACCTCCCGCGGCACGACTCCAGGACCGCGTGCGGGTGTTCGACGTCGAGGTCGTTGTAACCGGCGGCGCGGGTATACTGCGGCCCGGGATGACGGCGAATGTGCGCATCTCAGGCCCCGTTCGCTCGGGAACGGTGCGGGTGCCCGTCGAGGCTGTCCTATTAAAGGAAGGGAAGCCGGTCGTGTACAAGCTTGGCGGCAGCGGCCCGCAGCCCGTG
>JBGQKD010000044.1:0-17344 GCA_041499375.1 Gemmatimonadota bacterium | reverse complement strand
GGACAGCCGCTCGAGATCGGGGCGCAGAAACGCTTTGGCGAGATCCGCGGATCCGAGTCCGCGCTGTACGAGAATGGCCGCGAGCGCATCGGGAATGCGCAGCTCCGACGCCAGCGACCGCGTCGCGTCGGGGTCAGCCTGAGCCGTAACGATCCAGCGGGGAGGAATCATTCCTTGGCGTACAATAACACGCCGCAGGCTTCGCAACCTTCGATCGTGGCGCCGCGCTGGATCAGCGCCTTGCGTTGCGTCGGCACCGCCGTGAAGCAGTTCCCGCACGAGCTGCCGTGGAGCGGATAGATCGCGAGCGGCGCCTTGCCGCGCCGAATGCGGTCGTAGCGCACCAGCAGCGCCGGGTTCACGCCGCGGCTCGCCCGCTCGCGCTCGAGCACCGCGCTCTCCCGCTCGGCGGCGATCTCCTGGCACCGGCCCGCGAGCGCCTCGCGCTGCGCCGCCTGCGCGTCGTGCACATTCTGCAGCGCGTTCTCCGCTTCGGCCGTCTTGCGTTCCGCCTCGCCGACGGCGTCGCCCGAACGCATGAACTCGGCTTCTTCTTTCGCGAGCACGGACCGCGCGAGGTCGAGCTCAGCCATCAGCGTCGACGCTTCCTTGGCGCCGCGCACCCACTCGAGCTTCTGGCGGCGCTGATCCTGCATCGTCCGATAGCTCTGGATCTTCCCTTCGAGCCCGTCGCGCCGGTCGATCGCCGCCCGAATCCCCGCGCGCGCCTGCTCGACCACGCGTTCGGCTGCGGCGATCTGCTCGTCCAGCGTCCGTAGCTCCGGCTCCAGCGCCTTCAGCCGGGCGTCGCAGCTGGCCACCGCGACGTCCTTGTCTTGCAGCGCCAACAATGCTTCAAGATCCGGGTGCACCCTTCCTCCTTGCGGACTGAATGATTCCATAGGTGGGTCGCTTGGCATTACGCTCAGCGGCGAGGCGGACTTTTTCATGCGCGAGAGTCGCTTTCTCAGCATCGCTCGCAAACGGCAGCGCGCGATTGATACGCTCGATTTCCCGATCCAGGCGCCGGGCTTCAAGCTGGTTCACGGCGCGCTCGAAGAGCGCATCCGGTTGCTCGGTGCCGAGCCCATCCGCTTGCAACGATTCGTAGGCGCGCGCGGCGGTCTCGTCGAGCCGGTCGGGAGCATCGTCGGCCAGCGCTTCGAAGATCGATCGATAGACGGGGAATTCGATCTCATCACTATCGATCGCCTCACTCACTCTCTGCCGCCACGGTTCGCCGGCCATCATCAGGAGCAGGAGGGACTTCTCTGCATTGGAAGGCAAGACGGTAAGGGACGGTAAGGGACGGTAAGGGACGGTAGGTGCTTCTTTGGGATCCACTTCCCGCTGCAACACGTCTTTTCGGATCCCCGCTACCTCCGCCACCCTCGAGATATATAGATCCCGCGTGATCGGATCCGCCGCTGCTCGAATTGTCGGGAGCAAACGATCCAGCGCTCTCCTTCTCCCAGGCAAGCTTCCGAAAAAGCCCTTGCGCTCCAGGATCTGAATCTTGCGCTCCAGCACATCGACCGAATCCTTGAGCGCCTGCTCGAGCGCCGGCGCGCCCTTGTTCTGCACCAGCGTGTCGGGATCCTCGCCTTCCGGGAGCGAGGCGACGCTGACGCGCAGCTTGTGCCGCAGCAGCACATCGCCGGCGCGGAACGTGGCGCGGAGACCGGGATCGTCCGAATCGTACAGCAGAATCACGTGCGGCGTGTGCCGCTGCAGCAGCGCCGCCTGGTCGTCGGTCAGACCCGTGCCCAGCGGAGCGACCACTTCTTCCAGGCCCGCGAACGTGAGGCGCAAGACGTCGAACTGCCCCTCGACCAGAATCGCCCGCTCGGCTTTGCGCATGCCGTGCTTGGCGAGGTGCAGGTTGTAGAGCAGCTGGCCCTTGTGAAAAATCGGCGTCTCGGGCGAGTTCAAGTATTTGGGCTCACCTTCACCCAAAATCCTTCCACTAAACGCTACCACTCGCGAACGCAGGTCATGAATTGGAAACAACAGCCGGCCTCTGAAACGCGGAGTCTTTGAGCCATCCTCCCGTTTAACGAGCAGCCCCGCTTCCAGCAACACTTCTTCGCGCAGCCCCAATCCTTTCATCGCATCGAGGAACCCGGAGCCCCTGGGCCCAAACCCTAGTCCCTGGATCGCCGCCTGCTCCATCGTCACGTGCCGTGACTCGAGATATTTGCGCGCCGTCTCCGCTTCGGGGCTCTCGCGCAGCTGCCGCGCGAACCAGTCTGCGGCGGTCGCGACGGCGGCGTACAGCGGCTCGCGCGGATCGGGTCCTGTGGGGCCAGAGCGCTCGGGGATCGTAATCCCGACGCGCCGCGCGACCTCGCGCACCGCGGTGGGATAATCCATCCCCAGCCTTTTCATGAAAAACGTGTAGACGTCGCCCGCTTCGTGGCAGACGAAGCAGTAGAACATCCCCTTCTTGGGAATGACGGCGAAGTTGCGATGCGTGCCGCCGTGGAACGGACAGCGGCCGCGGTAGTCGGCGCCGGTGCGCTTCAGCTCGACCGATTCGCCGATGATTCCGACGAGGTCGGCGGCGTCGCGGACTTGCTCGATCACATCGTCTGGAATCATTCGGCGGATCGCCGGATGGGCGGATTGGCGGATGGGTCCACACGCTCCAGTAGCTCCGGTGCCACAACGAGTCGGATCGAGCCGATCTCAACGACGACTCGACCATCAGAACGGATCTCCCCAACGACGCCGACCTTCCCCTGTCCGGTTCGCACGCGCTCGCCAATACGCAGATCGCTCGATCCGCCCAACCGCCGATCCGCCGATCCGCCCGTCTTCTCAATCGCTTCCTCCACCATCCTTCGCGCTTCGCGCGCCGTCGCTTCACTCACCGCCGCCCGCGCCTGGCCCAGCGCCGCCTCGACCGTCTTCCGCGCTTCCAGCAGGTAGGCTCGCGCCCGCTCGCGCGCGTCCTTGTCCATCGCCTTTTCACGAGCGCGCAGCTCGATCTCGAGGGCTTCGAGGTCAACGAGGTTCTGACGCTGCACTTCGAGCTGCGCCGCTCGGGTTTCCAGCTCCGCCGCCCGCGCATCCATCTCGCGGCCGCGCGCCTCCACCGACGCGAGCAACCGATCCAGCGTGCGCTCCGCCTCGGGTACCCCGCGCTCCGCCTCCGCCAACACGTCTGCCGCAACGCCGAGTCGCCGCGCGATGGCGAGGCCGTACGACCGCCCCGGCACACCCTTGAGCAGCCGATAGGTCGGCGTCAGCGTCTCGGCGTCGAACTGCAAGGAGGCGTTCACGATGCCGACCGTTTCGGCGGCAAGCTGCTTCAGGGCGCCGAGGTGCGTCGTCGCGAGCGTGATGGCGCGTCGGCGTGTGAGCGTCTTGAGCGTCGCGGCGGCCAGCGCGCCGCCCTCGGCGGGATCGGTGCCGCTGCCGATCTCGTCGAGTAGGACAAGCGACCCCGCTCCCGCGCCATCGAGAATCTCGCGCAGCACCGCGACGTGCGCCGAAAAGGTCGAGAGGCTCGCCGCGATCGACTGACGGTCGCCGATGTCGGCGAACACTTCGGTGAAGACCGGCAACGACGAATGCGGCCCGATCGGCGGAATGATTCCGCTCTGACTCATGAGCGCTAGCAAACCGACCGCCTTGATCAAGACCGTCTTGCCGCCCGTGTTGGGACCCGAGACCAGAATGGTGAACTCGTCGGGAAACAGTTCCAGATCAAATGCGACCGGATGATCGAGTAGTGGGTGACGTCCTGCCTTGATCTTGAGATGCCCGCCGATTTCCGGGACAAAGCCATTAGCCTCCACCGCGTACCGCGCTCGCGCGCACAGATCGTCGAACGCGATGCACATCTCCCACGCCGCCGCGATCGCGCCGCGATGCGGGCGCAGCAGATCGGTCAGCTCGCGCAGGACGCGCAGCACTTCCCGCAGCTCGGCCGACTCCGCGGCGCGCAGCTCGTTGCCGAGCTCGATGATCTCGGGCGGCTCGACGAAGACGGTGCTGCGCGTCGCCGACTCGTCGTGCACGATCCCGCCCACACGCGCGCGCGCCGTCGAGCGGATCGGGATGACGTACCGCCCGCCGCGCACCGTGACCGCGGCGTCGGGTGCGCGCTCGGTCTGATCGAGCGATCCGAGGATCGCGCCCAGCTTATCCATGACGTGTTTGCGCGCTTCGCGGACGCGCTGGCGGGCGCGCGCCAGATCTTTCGACGCACCGTCGAGCACCTGACCGTCTGGAGAGATCGATTGGACGAGCTTCGTCTCGAGCTCTTTTGCCGGAGGATCGACGCGAAGAGAAGCCGTGCGGCGTGCGGCGTGCGACGTGTCTAAGCGCTTGAGATCCGCAGCCACGACGCGCATCGCCGCGAGCGCCACGGTCAACTCGGCAAACGCCGCAGCCTCGAGGGCGCTGCCCTCGACCACCAACAATTCGAGCGACTGCGCGATGTCGGGAACCGGCTCGGCGCGGATCGACTCGTCCGTGATCAGCAGCGCCGCCAGCTCGGCGACCTGGGCAAGCGCATCGCGAATCTGCGCGGCATCGGTGGCGGGGAGACGGGCGGCGATGCGGGCGGCACCAAGCGGCCCCGCGGCGTGCGCAGCGACGCGCGCCAGTGCCTGCGGAAATTCCAGAGTTTCTAAGACTTGTTCGATGCTGCCAACTCCTCACGGACGATCGTATTCACCAGCGAGCCGTCAGCGCGGCCCTTGAGCTTCGGCATGACGGCGCCCATCACTTTGCCCAGGTCCTTCGCACCGCTCGCAATGGCTTCGCGCACGGCGGCGCGAATCTCTTCGGGAGGTACGCCGGCGGGAAGAAACGCTTCGAGTGCCTTGATCTCTGCGGACTCGGTCGCGGCCAGGTCGGCGCGGCCTCCCTTTTCGTACATCTCCACCGACTCGCGGCGCTTCTTGATGCCGCGCCGCAGCACCTCCACCGTCTCGTCGTCGGTGGGAGTGTGGTTCAGCTCGATTTCCCGGTTCTTGATGTCTGAGAGGATCGTGGAGAGGAGGAGGGTGCGCGCCTGATCGCGTTGCTTTCTCGCTTCATTCATCCCGGCGCGCAGCCGGTCCGCTAAGCTTTGAGCAGCCATTTACGCGTAGCGCGGCCTGCGATTCTTGCGGCGCGCCGCATTCATCTTGCGCTTCTTACGCTCACTGGGCTTTTCGTAGTGACGGTGCTTGCGCAGATCGGCGAGAATTCCTGCTTTTTCGCATTTCTTCTTGAACCGCTTAAGCGCGCGCTCAAAACTTTCGTCATCGTGAATGATGACTTCCGGCATAAGACTCCGTTTTCCTAAGTGGTTAGAGACACACGAACTTAGCTTCGGTTTCCAATCGGGGCAAGGCTACCCGGGAGGCCACGTCATCGGCCGGCCACCCAAGACGTGGAGATGGAGGTGAAACACCGTTTGGCCCCCGTCCGGATTCGTGTTGACCACGACGCGATAGCCTTTGGTGGCGATCCCCGCCTCCTGTGCGACGTCCCGTGCAAACGCCAGCAGTTTCCCGAGCGTCGCCGCATCCTTCGCATCGTTCAACGTGCCGACGTGTGTCGTGGGAATGACAAGGATGTGTGTGGGGGCATGAGCATTGAGGTCCTTGAAGGCCAGCATGCCGTCGCCGCGCTTGACCACGGTCGCGGGGATCTCCCCCGCCGCGATCTTGCAGAAGACGCAGCCCCCCCCGGTCACAGGTGTCCCAACGCCCGTCGGATCGTGTCCCAGAACTTGCCGCTCTCCTTTTCCGGCGGCGCTTCTTCCACCTCGCTCAGTTTCTCCAGCAGCTTGCGCTGCTCCGCCGTCAGCTTCGTCGGCGTCCAGACGTGGATGCGGACGTGCAGGTCACCGTGGCCGCCCTCGCCGAGGCGCGGTAGGCCTTTGGCGCGCAGGCGATAGGCCATGCCGGTCTGCGTGCCGGCCTCGACCCGCAGCGTCGTCTGGCCGAACGGCGTAGGCACCTGCACCTCCGCGCCCAGCGCGGCCTGGCTAAACGTGATGCCAAGATCGTAGACGAGGTCATCTCCATGCCGCTCGAAACGCGCGTCCTCTTTGATGTCGAGCACCGCGATCAGATCGCCGCGCGGGCCGTTGCGCGGGCCCGGCACTCCCTGCCCGCGCAGCGTCAGATAGTGATGATCGGCGACGCCGGCGGGCACGTCGATCTGAATCGTCTTCTCACCTTTGACTCGACCGTCGCCGCCGCAGCGGTGGCACGGGCTGCGGACCACCGTGCCCTCACCCGCGCACGTCGGACACGGCGAGACGGTGAGGAACTGGCCGAAGAGCGACTGTGCCTGGTGTCGCACTTCCCCGCTCCCGCCGCACGTGCCGCATTGCACCGGCTGCGTGCCGGGCTTGGCGCCGGTACCGGCGCATTCGGGACACGACTCGAGACTCTTGATGCGAACGGTCTTGGTCGTCCCGGTGGCGACCTCCGCGAGCGTGAGCTTCAGGCCGACCTTGATGTCGTGCCCGCGGCGCCGATCGCGCCGCTGTCCGCCGCCAAACAGGTTTTCAAAACCTCCACCACCGCCCAACCCAAAGTCCCGCATGAACACCATGAGCGCTTCGGAGAGATCGAAGTGCATCGAGCTGAAGCCAGCGGCGCCGCCCTGGCCTCGGCCCAGGCCTGCCATGCCGTAGCGATCGTAGGCCGCGCGTTTGTCGGGATCGCGCAGCACCTCGTAGGCTTCGCTGACCAGCTTGAATTTCTCTTCGGCCGATTTGTCGCCGTTGTTGCGATCGGGGTGGCACTCCATCGCGAGCTTGCGGTAGGCCTTCTTGATGTCGGCTTCGCTCGCGTCCCGCTGCACGCCGAGGACGACGTAGAAATCCTGCTTCATGCTATTCGAGCAGCTCCCCTACGAGCCGCGACGTGTGACTGACGAGCGCGGCGATCTTGTCGTAGTCCATGCGCGTCGGCCCCATCACGCCGATGACGCCGCTGAGCGGTCCGAAGCGGTAGGTCGAGGTTACGAGTGTGAAGGTCGACAGCCGCGCGTCGGCGTGTTCCTGGCCGATCGTGATCGTGAGCCCTTCACCGCCGCGGGCGGTGAGCGCATCGCGCAGCAGATCACGCCGCTCCGTCACCTCGAGCAGGCCCTGCAGCTGCTCGCGCGTCGAGAATTCGGGCTGTCCCGCCAGCAGCTGGGTGCTGCCCAGATGTAGCGGGGCTGTGGGCGAGGGCGCGATCGGGACGTCGAACAGCCCTTCCGCTTCCTGCACGAAGATGTTGAGCAGCTCGGACGACCCCGGCTCCGAGGGGGTCGCGTCCCGCAGCCGGTCGGCGAGCGTCGCACGAATCTCTTTGAGCGTCAGCCCGGCGAGGCGCTCGTTGAGGACGACCGTCACTTTCTGCACCGATTCGGGCGCGAGCTGCGCGGGGACTTCCACGAAGATCGTCCGCACCGCGCCGCTGCGCAGCGCGAGGACGAGCAGCAGCCGCTCGGTGGATACTTGTAGAAGATCGAGGCGATCGAGGACCGCTTCGTCGATCGTCGGCGTCACGGCGACGCCCAGCTCGTTCGTCAGCACGCCCAGAACCTGCGCCGCGCGCGACAGAATCGTCTCGACCGCGTCGCGCTGCCCTTCGAGCTCGCCTCGCAGATGCTGTGCCTGCGCGGGGGCGACGGCGGGCGGCCGCATCAGGTAGTCGACGTAGACGCGATAGGCGAGGTCGGTCGGAATCCGGCCGGCGGATGTGTGGGGATGGTAGAGGTATCCCTTTTCCTCGAGGTCGCTCATCGTGTTGCGGATCGTGGCCGGCGACAGGCCGAGCTGGTGCCGTTTCGCGATCGTCCGGCTCCCCGCCGGCTCGGCGGTTTGCACGTACGTCTCGATCACGGCCTCGAGGACGGCCCGTTCTCGCTCGGTGAGCGGCGCGGTCACGACTGGGTCTCGGTGTGCATGGTTAATTCGCTGACCAAGGAATCTAATCGCAACCAGCCCTCTGGAGTGCATTTGAGCCTTCCGGCGTGCTCATACAGCCAGCCGGCCCCCACCAGGGCGGCAATAGGCGGCAATGGGCGGCAAAGGGTTGTCGTTGCCAAACCTTCGACCGTGCGCAGCCCCAGATAGGCCCGCTCCATCTCCCGCTGCGCCTCTGTCAGCGCCTCTTCCGACTCCACGACTGAGCGTCCCTCGGCGATCGCGCGCCGATAGGTTTCCCAGGCGCGCAGGTTCCAGCGGCGCGTGGTGCCGTCGAAGGAGTGCGCCGCGGGTCCCAGGCCGACATACGGCTTGCCCGACCAGTACGCCGAGTTGTGTTGCGAGCGAAAGCCGTCGCGCGCGGCGTTCGAGACTTCGTAAAACGCAAAGCCCTCGGCCGACAGCCGCTTGTGGGCCAGCAGGTACTCCTCGGCGTAGCGCTCCTCGTCAGGGGCATGCGTCGCTCCGCGCGAGATCCAGCGATCGAGCGGCGTGCGCGGCTCCACCGTGAGCCCGTACAGCGACAGATGAGTCGGCCGCAGCGCCAGGGCCATGTCGAGGTCGCGCTCCCAGTCTCGGTGCAGCTCCTCGGGCAGTGCGAAGATGAGGTCGAGCGAGATGTTCTCGATGCTGGCGCCGCGCAGCGCGTGCATCGCGGCGCCGATGCGCGCCGCATCGTGCGACCGGTGCATCCATTTCAGCACGGTGTCGTCGAATGACTGGCCGCCGAGGGAGACGCGGTTGATGCCGGCGGCCTTCCAACTGCGCGCCGAGTCTACGGTCACGTCTTCAGGATTTGCCTCCAGCGTTACTTCACGTGCGGCGTGCGGCGTGACAACGTGCGGCGTTACTGCGCGCGGCATGCGGCGTGGACCATCATCGTCACGTGTAGCGTGCGACGTGCGGCGTTGCGAGGTGAGTTCGTGCAGCAATGCAGCGATCGCTTCCGGAGGAAGGAGTGACGGCGTCCCGCCGCCGAAGTAAATCGTTTCGAACTCGCTTTCTGCGATGGTAGAGGCTTCTTGGAGTAGAACATCCACATACTCTCGAACAGGGATGCGTTTGCGGACAGCAATAGAGAAATCGCAGTAGGAACAGCGACGAACGCAGAAAGGGACGTGGACATAGATGTGCACGGATCAAACATAGTGCGGCACGAACCTTCATTGAAACGCCGCACGCCGCACGCAGTCAGGCCGTACGACTCTACGTCAGTCCGAAAATCATCCCAGGCCCCTGTCTTACCAAGCCACGGAGCTCCAACTCAGTGAGGGCACCCAAGACCTCGGCTGGTCTGGTCTGTGCGGAGGCCACCAGCGCGTCCACATGCTGAGGCTCCGTCGTCATCCGGCTCCACAGCGTCAGCTGCAACCCCGTCAGATCGATCGGCGGCACGCGCGGCGCGGGGGTCGAGAGCGCGATCCCCAGCTCGAGCATGCCGGAGGCCAGCCCGAGCTCCTCCAGGATATCCGCGGCACAGAGGACGGGCTTCGCTCCTTGCTGGATGAGTTTGTTGCAGCCGGTCGACGTGCGACTCGTGATCGGACCGGGCACGGCCAGCACCGGCCGTCCCTGCTCCACGCCTTCGTTAGCGGTGACGAGCGCACCCGACTTCACGTCGGCCTCCACGACCACGACCGCGCGTGACAGTCCCGAGATCAAGCGATTGCGCTTCGGGAACGAGCCCGCGTGCGGCCGCTCGCCGGGTGGGTGCTCAGTGACGAGGCACCCATGCGCGACCATGCGGTCGTACAGCGCGCGGTTGACAGCGGGATAGATCACGCCGAAGCCGTTGCCGAGCACGCCGATCGATGTGCCGCCGGCATCGAGCGCCGCAGTGTGCGCGATGGCGTCGATCCCGCGCGCCATCCCGCTCACCACCACGGCCCGTTGCGCTACCGCGCCGGCGAGGACGCGGGCGGCTTCGGCGCCGTACGTGGAGTGGTCGCGGCTCCCGACGAAGGCGACGCTGGGCCTCGTGAGGAGCGACATGTCGCCCCAGACGTAGAGCACCGACGGTGGCTCGGGGATCTCCTCGAGCTGTGGCGGGAATTCCCGCTGGCCGCAGATCAGCGCGCGCGCGCCCAGCGACGCGACCTGGGACAGGACGCGCGCGCCCTCTTCCACCCGCGCCTCCTTGATCGCCGTCGCCGCGGCGCGGCCGATCCCCTCCAGCGATTGCAGCTTGGACTGCGGCGCGTCGAGCGCCGCCTGCGCGCTCCCGAACGTCGCGACGATGAGCCGAAGGCGCTGCGGACCGATACCAGGGACGAGCGAGAGCGCGAGCGTTGCTAAGACTTCACTGTCTTCCATAAGACTTCCAACAGTTCCGGTAGCCCCTGGCGGGCAACGGCGGAAATCTCCACTACTGGTGCGCCGGCCTGGGTACGTAACGTAGGGTGTGCGGCGTGCGGCGTTCCCAAATCGGATTTCGTCAGAACGACGACGTGCGGTTTGGCGGCGAGCTCGTTCGAGTACGACGCGGCTTCTTTGCGGAGCAAGTCGTACGTCGCCTGTGGATCTGGGCTGTCCATCGGAACGAGCACGGCGAGAATGCGGGTGCGCTCGACGTGCTGCAGAAAGCGCAGCCCCAGCCCCTTCCCTTCGTGCGCGCCTTCGATGATGCCCGGGATGTCGGCGACGACGAAGGACCGATGGTCCGACAGCCCGACGACGCCGAGGTGCGGCTCCAGCGTGGTGAACGGATAGTCGGCGATCTTGGGGCGGGCCGCCGAGATCACCGAGAGCAGCGTGCTCTTGCCGGCGTTGGGCTCGCCGAGCAGGCCGACGTCGGCGATCAGCTTGAGGACCAGCTCGAGCCGCCGCGCTTCGCCTTCTTCTCCAGGCTCCCACTCGCGCGGCGACTGATGCGTCGGAGTGGCGAAGTGTTGATTCCCGCGACCACCTCGACCGCCCTTGGCAACCAGCAGCATCTGATCGGGCTGGATCATCTCGCCGAGGACCTCGCCCGTGTCGGCGTCGCGGACCTCGGTGCCGGGCGGGACGGGGAGATAGACGTCCTCTGCCGACTTGCCAGACATGTTCTTGCCTTTTCCATGCTGGCCGCGTTCTGCTCTCCAGTGCGTGTGATACCGATAATCCAGAAGTGTTCCGAGATTGCGGTCGACTTTGAGGTAGACGCTGCCGCCCACGCCCCCATCGCCGCCGTCCGGGCCGCCCTTGGGGACGAACTTCTCACGACGGAACGAAGACGCGCCGGACCCGCCTGTGCCGGCGGCCACCTGAACCACAACTCGATCTATGAACATCGGACTAGACTTTCATCGGGTAGGGAGCCCCGCGGCCATGCCGCGGGGAAAACCAATCCCGGGGCCCAGTCAGTTTGCCCCGGGGCATGGCCCCGGGGCTCACCACCCGAACGAGATCATTGATCACGCCAGCGACCTCTCTCTCACATCCGCCCACATCTCCCACAGCTTCAACGCGCGCTCCTTCGTCAAATCGACTTCCACAATCGCGATCACCTCATCCACGTCGTCGCGCGTCGATCCCGTATTCAACGCGCCGCGCAGATGAGCGTGTAATTGCCGCGGCGCATTCTGCATGGCGATCGCCGCAAGCGTACACAGTTCTCGTCGTTTCGAATCGAGCCCCGGTCTTCCGAGAATCTTCCCATACGCATCCACCACCACGAGCGGCTCGATCGCCGGATGCAGCGCCCGCAGATTCAGCATCAGCTTGTGGAACGTGCGCCCGTACACCTCGGCGCACCCCTCCACGCCGCGCTGGGTCCAGCGCTCCCACTCCGGATGCGCGATCGATTCGCCTTTCTCACTGTCCAGCACCGGCCCCGCGACGCTGCGCCACACGCTGAACGCCACCAGCGCGAGCGGATACCCGACATTCAGGAAGCTCTGCAGCAGCAGCTCGTCGACCCACTGCGGCGGCACATGCACCGCGCGCGCCGCGACCATGCGGTCGCGCAGCTTCGTCTCGTCGCCCGTCGCCGTCGCTGCGGCGATCCGCACCAACGCGAGCGTCTGCGGATCGAGACTCACAGTAACACGCCGCACGCCACACGCCGCACGCATTTCATCGCGACAAGCCCCCATTTACACGCATCTCACCGACGGTTTCACCGCGGGAATTGGTAATGGGTCGCTTGAGCAGCGACGCCGGCTGCGGCTTGAGCCCCAGCTCGGCCAACACCGACGCGATCGCCAGCGCCGACGCCACGCTGTGGCCGTCCTCGACCTTGAGTGTGACGCCGAGTCCTTCGCGAATGAGGGAGGCGCTATAGACGCCTTCAGCACCGACCTTCGCGACCACGCGTCCCGGATGCGCACGCATCATTTCTGTGCACGGTCGGCCTTCGCCGGCAATCAACTCGGGGTGCAGAACCATGGCCTCCAGGATCGCGGCGGGGATTCTGGTATAGGCCAGGGCCATGTTTCGCAGCGGCAGCGCGAAGCACGCCACACCGCACCCGTCCACCGCCACGCCGATGTCCTGGACCGGCACGTCGGTGTACTCGCTGACCGACTTCAGACAGCGCTGCTGCACCGGGTGCTCGACACGCGCGTAGAACTCCGTCGGCCAATCGTGATGCTTTGCCAGCGCCAGCATGCCCGTGTGCTTCCCCGAGCAGTTCGAGTACACGGCCGTGAGCCGCACGCCGCGGGTCTCGTAATCCTTCGCGACCGCGTCCGAAAGCGGCCGGTGCGGGCCGCACATCAGGTCGCGCTCCGAGCATTGGGCGCGTTGCAGGAACTCGCGCACCAGGGCGACCTGCGCCGGCTCGCTCGAATGCGACGCGCACGCCAGGGCGAGATCCTGCCGTTTGAGTCCGAAACGCTCGACGACGCCGTCCTCCACCAGCGGCTGCGCCTGAAACGGCTTGGCGGCGGAGCGCCAGAACGTCTGGTAATCCGGATCGCCTGCGCTCGCAACGAGACGGCCCGTGCCGTCAACGACGGCGACGTGGACACGGTGGCGGGATTCCAAGACTGTCCCCCGCCAGGATTCGACGAACAATCAAACTCCTTTCGCCCGGGAGATCGCGCGTGCGGCATGCGGCGTGCGGAATGTAATAACGTGCGGCGTGTCGCGTTCGGCGTGCGGCGTTTGCACGAAACCCACCGTGCTACGCCGCACGCCCCACGCCGCACTCGCATATATTTGCCCGCCATGCGTGCCGTCATCGTCGGACTGACGCTGGCATTCGCCGGCGCACCGCTCGCCGCACAAGAAGCCTCGCCGTATCTCCCCCTCAGCCACTGGTCCACCCCCTTCATTGAGCACTTGATCGCCGCCGGGCGGATCGCCGACCCCGCGCCGCTCAGCCGCCCGTTCAAAGTCGACCAGATCCTCCGCGCGATCGAGGCGGTGGACAGCAACGTCGTCACCGGCGCCGAGTGGGCTGTGGTCAAACAGATCCGCGCCGACCTGACGCGCCACATGCGCGGTCCCTCGGCGCGGATGGACGTGCAGGCGGCCACCGCCGCGAGCTCGCACGCGCGCCGCGATCCGCTGCGCGAGGCCGGTCCCGGCCACGCCACGTATTCCGCCGGCGCGGCGCTGACGCTCTACTTCGGCCCCGCCGTCCTGGTGTCACATCCGTACTTCGACACGCGGCTCAAGTGGGATCCCGATTACTTCGGCAAGAAAGACCGCGTCATCGCCGGCCGCACCGCCGAGGCGTACGTCAGCGCGCAGTGGAGCTTTGGGGAGCTCTTCTTCGGCAGCGTCGATCGCAACTGGGGACCGCGCATCACCGACGGGCTGCTCGTCTCGCCCAATCCCTACAGCTACGATCACCTCGACGTGCGTCTAGGCACGAACGGGATGAATCTCGAGGGACTGATCACCCAGCTCGACGACATCCCGGACACCAGCGGCGTGCCGCAGCATCGCTACTTCATCGCCCATCGCTTCACGATCCGGCCGCCGGGGAACGCGACGTTCTCGCTGTGGGAGGGGACGATCGTCGCCGGGACCGACCGCCAGCTCGAGCCGTGGTTCGCCAACATCTTCACCCTCGGCCTGCTCCAGCAGTACGACCAGAACTCGCAAGCGAACAATCTCGTCGGCTTCGACGTCACGACGCGCCTCAGGCGCACGCAACTCTTCGGCTCGCTGCTCATCGACGACATCCAGGTCGATCGCAGCAACGCCGGCGACAAGGAGCCGCCGTCCTACGGCTTCACGCTGGGCGCGCAGGGCGGGATCGGGCACTACGGCTGGACGGCGTTCTACACGCAGGTCGCGAATCTCACCTATCGCACGCCCAATCCCGCCGAGACCGTCATGCGGCGCGGCGTGGGGTTGGGGCGTAATTTCTCCGGCTACGATCAGTTGACGCTGCGCGGCAGCATGATCGCGGGCCCCGGGCTGCTGCTCGAGCCCGAAGTCACGCTGCTGCGGCAGAGCCAGGCCGATTTCCGACTCCCGTATCCGACCGTGGCGCAGTACGCCTCGACGCCGACGCTGTTCGCGGGACCGGTGACGCGCACGCTGCGGCTCGCGATGGCGGGGCGCCTGGCGCGCGGCCGCTGGGTCGTGTCGGGCGATGGCGGCGTGCACCTGATCTCGAACGGACCGGAGCAGACGCGGTGGGTGGGGAGCGTGGCCCTACAATGGCGGACCAAGAAAGAGGGACGAATTCCATGACAAAGGCGCGTGGGGCGTGCGGCGTTTAGCTCGAAACCTTCCGTGCCGCGCCGCACGCCGCACGCAGTCACGCCACACGTGACCATGACGCGCGACCGTATCGAGGCCCTTCTCCGCAAGATGGCGGGGGCAAAGATCGTGGTAGTGGGAGATGCCATGCTCGACGTGTATCTCGTCGGCGAAGTCGATCGTGTCTCCCCCGAGGCGCCGGTGCCCGTCGTCACCGTGCACGCGAGCCGCCACGGCCTCGGCGGCGCGGCGAACGTCGCGGCCAACGTCGCGGCCCTCGGCGCCGAGTGCCGGCTCGTCGCCGTCGTCGGGAGCGACACGCGCGGCGCGTCGGTGCGCACCGAGCTGGAAGATCTGCACCTCAGCTCCGACTTCGTCATCACCGACGCGGGGCGGCCCACGACGTCCAAGACGCGCGTCGTCGCCCGCGGCCAGCAGATGCTCCGCATCGACGAGGAGATCGACGACCCGATCTCGGCCAAGGTCATGGATCAGCTGGGCCGCTCCCTGGAACGGGCGCTGGCGGACGCCGATGCGCTGCTCATCGAGGACTACAATAAAGGAACGCTCGTGCCGCAGGTGATCGAGCGCGGCATGGCCTTCGCCAGGAAGCGCAGCCTGCCGGTGGTGGTCGATCCCAAGTTCAAGAACTTCTTCGCCTACCGCGGGGCGACCGTGTTCAAGCCGAATCGCCGCGAACTGGAGCTGGCGATGGGGGCGGCGCTCGACCTCGCCCACCCCGACGCCCTGCCCGACGCGCTCGGCAAGCTCGCCGTCGACAACCTGCTCCTCACCCTCGGCAGCGAAGGCATGATGCTCGTCACGAAGGATCAGGAGATCACGCGTATTCCGACGATGGCGCGCGAGGTGTTCGACGTATCCGGCGCCGGCGACACCGTGACCGCATGGGTGGGGACGGCGCTGGCGGCGGGCGCGAGCGTGCGCGAGGCGGCGCACATCGCGAACTTTGCGGCGGGCATTGAAGTGGGGAAAGCGGGCGTTGCCACGGTCTCAGGCGCCGAGGTGCTCGCGGTGCACGAGGCGTATTACGACCAGCTTGGAAAGCTTCGAAGAGAGGGATTACTTTGACGTGCGGCGTGTGGCGTGCGGCGTTTGGCACGACCCCTTCCGAGACACGCCGCACGTCGTCACGCCACACGTTTCGTTCGGGCCCTTAGCTCAGCGGTTAGAGCAGCGGACTCATAATCCGTAGGTCCCAGGTTCAAATCCTGGAGGGCCCATACGTCTTACATCGTCGCCCGCTGAGCCGCTGCCGCGTCGCGCTTTGCCTGCCGCTCCGCGTTCTCCGCATCCTTGGCCGAGAGACCGAGGCCCTGCAGCGTCTGCCCGATGCTCTTGCCGCTCTGCAAACCGCTCAAGATCGCGGGCGTGGTGATCGCCGAGTTCTTCGCGCCCAGATTGTGCGCCAGCATGTTGGCCGCGACGAAATTCCCGCGCGACAGCTTCGGGTTCGCCTGTTTGGCCGTTTGATACGCCGTCTCGAGCGCATCCGGGGTCGTGCCGAGTTTGGTCGCGACGCCGCGGAACGAGCTGTGCTCCGCCGGCTTCGAGGCTGGTGCCGGGCTGGTGGGCTTTGCGACCTCCGTGTGCCGCACTGGGCGCCCGGCTGCCCCCTTGCCTTGCGCGCAGAGCGCGCCGGCTGCGCCAAGGGTAAGTCCGATGATGAGAGTCGACATCCGTTTCATACAGTCCTCCGATGAGGTTCCAGGTGAGGTTCGACCTTGAGGGGACTCCGGCAAGTCGCGAAAAGTCACGTTTCGCGCCTGCAGCGGGTCTGCAGGCATGGTGCGGCGCTCCCCCTGGTGGTTGATCCTCGTCTCCTCGGTCGGCGCCTCGTCGCTCGCGGCACAAACGCCGCTTGCGGCGGGCGTCACGGCCGGGTCCGCCAAGCTCAGCGATCAACGGTCCGAGCGCGCGCTGTCGGGCGTGCTGCAGCTGCAAGCGACTCCGTGGCTGAGCCTGTCGGTAGTGCCTTCGTACGTGCATGTGAACGACATCGTCAGGGGCAGCGCGGTGTCGAGCAGCGGCCTCGGCGATCTGCCCTTCTCGGCCGCCGCCACGCGCGCGTTCCCGGCGGCCGGGGCACCCACGATCGCGGCTGCGTTGACGGTCGTGCTCCCCACCGGCAACGCCGCCTGCGGGCTCGGCAACGGCGTCACCTCCGAAGGCCTCGACATCGGGTTCGGCGCCTCCCCCAATCCGAAGCTGCACGTGTCCGCCGATGCCAGCCGGAGCCTCAGTCATGCGTCCAGCCAATCGACGTTGAGCGCGCCGCGCGCGACATCGCTGCTGCTGGGCGGCGGCTATGACCTCGCGCCGAGCTGGCGTGCCGACCTTTCCCTGGGCATCGACGTGGGCCAGTCGGATTCGACGCAGGCGCTGAGTCGCGTGGTCGGCGGCGGCGTGAGCCACCGTGTTGGCGGCTCCATGGCCCTCACCCTGGACGGGAGCGTCGGGTTGACGTCGGGTTCGCCGAAATGGGTGCTCTCGATCGGCCTCGGCAGCGCGTTCGCGGGCACATCGCCCGTGGGATTGAGCGCGCCACTGCGGCGGCTCAAGTCTGGCTTTACTGGCGGCGTGAATCGGGCGGGTGGGAGCGGGAAAATCGGCTGCAGATAGTGTAGACGGGAAAACCTTCCTTCCATTATCTTCTCCCCGTCGACCGATTACGGTAACCCGCTGTGCGTCGAATGACCGTAACCCATTACCGGTTGACCAGTCGTTCAGGGGTGGCTAGCTCAGCTGGTTAGAGCG
>JBGQKD010000043.1:0-17793 GCA_041499375.1 Gemmatimonadota bacterium | reverse complement strand
AGTGAACAAGGCTGAACTCACCTCCGCGCTGGCGATGCGTACCAAGATGTCGAAGGCCGATGCCACGCGCACCGTCGAAGCACTCTTCGACGACAAGGGCATCATCGCCACAGAGTTGAAGAAGGGCTCCAAGGTGCAGATCACCGGCTTCGGCAATTTCGAAGCGCGCAAGCGCGCCGCAAGGATGGGTCGCAACCCGAAGACGGGCGGGGTCATTCAGATCAAGGCGTCGATCGCTCCCGCATTCCGCGCGGGGAAGCAGCTGAAGATGGCGGTGAACAACAAGAAGTAGGCTTTTCAGCCCCGATCCGGCCGTGCGGTGACTCTCCGTCCTCGAATCGAGACCCCCGAGAGACGCCGCACGGCCTGATCCGCAGCATCGGGCGACACCTCGACGAGAGAAAACGTCTCCCGCACATCGATTTTCCCAATCTGGCCCTTCTGCAGGCCTACTTCCTTGATCAGCGCGCCGACAAGGTCTTTGGCGCTCGCGCGGTCTTTCGTTCCAACGGTCACGAAGACCTTCGCCCAGCCCGATTGCGGCGACGCGACGGGCGAGGGTTGGCTGACGGCGGACGGCTGATGGCTGATCATCGCCAGGAGCGCGCCGGCCACGAGCGCCGGATCGTGCTCCTCGAACAATGGCGCCAGCACGGCCAACTCGGCGTCAACGTCGCCTTGAGTCAGACGCGCCGAAATCTCTGCCCGCAACGCCGCATTGCGATCCTGCGCGCGATCGGCGCGCGACGGCAAGGCGAACGACGCGAGGGACGCGATTGACTTGAGATACGGGACCTGCGATGCCAGTGCGACCACCAGAGGCTGCGCAATCGCCGCGAGCAGGCGTAGCTCTTCGCGCGTGGGCAACGTCATGGCGACCACCGCATCGGGAGGTTCTGCCGGCACCGCCACGTCGCCTCCCTTCCAGACATATGGCCGTACGGATTGCACCGCGTCGAGCACGTCGCGCACGGCGATTGCCCGGCGACCGGCCGGCACAACCGCGTAGCGCGCCGACGCGACCGGTCCAAGCGGCTTTCCGGCCGAGTCGAGCGGCATATCGCCGACGATCTCGGCGCGGCGCGCGTGACGCTCGATGAAATCGGTGAGACTGTGCGGGTCCCAGCTGAGAATCACTCGGCGTGCGTCGGGAGCCTCACCGAGCAGCGTGTCGAGTTCGCCGGAGAACGATTCCGGCCAGGCGATGACGAGCGTGTCGAGTGTGTCGAGCTTGAGCGCGGAGCGCGCGAGCAGGGTGCCGAGATCGGCGGGGGATCCGGCGAGGACACCCACACGCCCTTCCTTCAGGAGGGCGGCCGTGCGGGCGAGGCCGGTGACGGCGTGAGCGCGAAGCTCAGGAGGGGCCGCATCGGCCCAGAGCACGGCCTGTTCATGGTCCGCGCAGACGATGACTGCGCGAGGATCCATCAACTCCCAGGCCTTTCCCGCGCGTTCCACCGCGGGAGGGATGACCAACACTACGTGCCGCACACGAGCCTCGATTGTCAAAGGGTGCTAATTTCTCAGCGGTGAAAGGTAACGTGCCGGTCGCATTACTTCTATTCGTGACAACGCTGGGGGCTCAGGGGGCTCAACAGCCGCGCCCCCGGGCCCGGGATATCGGCATCATCGTCGGGTCGATTCCCACCGGTCCACTCAATTCCATCACCGATGTCGCCGGCGTGCGGGTTGGCCACACGACGATTGCGCGCGGGGACTCGATCAACACGGGCGTCACGGCGATTCTGCCACACGGTGGCAATCCGTTCCGCGAGAAAGTGCCGGCGGCGATCGTCGTTGGAAACGGCTTTGGCAAACTTGCCGGCTCGACGCAGGTCAATGAACTCGGCGAGCTCGAGTCTCCGATCGTACTGACCTGCACGCTCTGCGTGCCGCGCGCCGCCGACGCGGTGCTGACGTGGTTACTCGCCCTACCCGGTAACGAAGACGTGCGGTCTGCGAATCCGGTCGTCGGTGAGACGAATGATGGTTTTCTGAACAACATCCGCGCGCGGCCGATCACCGAGGCTGACGTCCTCAGCGCCATTCGCGGTGCGGCTGTCGGCCCGGTGGCCGAAGGCGCGGTTGGTGCGGGGCGCGGGACCGTCGCGTTCGGATGGAAAGGCGGGATCGGGACGTCGAGCCGCAAGCTCGCGCCGCAGTTCGGCGGGTGGACAGTCGGTGTGCTGGTCCAGACGAATTTCGGCGGGGATCTGCGGATCGATGGTGTGCCGATTGAGATTCGTGTAGGGGCGCAGCATGCTGCGCCCCTACCACAAAACGGTGATGGGTCGATAATCATGGTGGTCGCCACCGATGCTCCGCTCGATCACCTGCGGCTCGTGCGCCTCGCCAATCGCTCCCTCGCCGGGCTCGCGCGGACTGGCAGCTCGATGAGCAACGGTAGCGGGGATTACGTGATCGCGTTCTCGACCGCTCGCCCTCGACCAACCTCCACCAACCTCGACCGTCTCGCAGACACCGTCGCGCTCGTCCGCAACGACGTGATGTCCGGTCTCTTCCAGGCCACGATCGACGCGACGGAGGAAGCGATCTACAATTCATTATTGCGCGCCGAGACTGTACGGGGCTATCGTGGCACCGTGCAGGCCCTGCCCGTTGACTCGACGATCACGATCCTCAAACGTCACGGAGCGATCCCTCGATGAGCGAAGGTCTCTCCCCCAACCTGCAGCATCTCGAGACGTCGGCGACGATTGCGATCTCCGCCGAAGCGAAGCGGCGCAAGGCCGCGGGGGAGGACGTCATCGACCTGGGCGCCGGCGAGCCCGACTTTCCGACGCCGCCTATTCCCGCTGATGCGGGGATTCGCGCGATCAAGGACGGGAAGACGCACTACTCGGCGAACGAAGGGATTCTCGAGCTGCGCGCCGCGGCGGCGACCCATCTTTCCCTGCTGTCGGGCGGCCGGCCGGTCAACGCCGATCACATCGTGGTGTCGAACGGCTCGAAGCAATCGCTCTTCAACGCCTGCTTCACGCTGTTCGGCCCGGGCGATGTCGTCGCGATTCCCTCGCCCGCGTGGGTCTCGTATCCGCAGATCGTGCACCTGGCACGTGCCCGACCGGTCATGATCGCCGGCGATCCCGAGTGGAGTCTGAAGGCGAGCGTGAAGGACCTCGAGCGGATGTTGCCCGGCGCGACCGGCCTGATTCTCTGCTCGCCCTGCAATCCCACCGGCGCCGTGTACACGCACGCCGAGATCCGCGCGATCGCGCAGTGGGCGAAGGCAAAGAAAGTCTGGGTGATCGCGGACGAGATCTACCGGCGGATTCACTACGGCACGGGGCCCGCGCCGTCGTTCCTCGACCTCCCGGATGATCTGCTGGAGCGCGTGGTCCTGATCACCGGCGTCAGCAAGACGTATGCGATGACGGGATGGCGCATCGGCTTCGCGCTCGCGCCCGCCAGAATCGCCAAGGCGATGGCGGCGCTGCAGTCGCACACGACGACGGGCGCCAATCATCCCGCGCAATTCGCGGCCGCGGCGGCACTCGGCGACGAGCGCGTAGAGCAGGACGTGGCCCGCATGGTCGGGGAATTCCGCAAGCGCCGCGACTTGGTGGTCGCCCGCTTCCGGCAGGACCTCCCCGGCGTGGAGTTCGTCGACCCGCTGGGCGCCTTCTACTTCTTCTTTAGAGTCGATTCGTTTGGGAAGATCACCGGCACGGACTTCTGCACGCGACTGATCACGCAGAGCGGTGTGGCGTTAGTCCCGGGTGCGGCATTTGGAGATGATCGCTGGGTACGGTTGTCTTATGCCGCCGCAACAGATTCGATCAAGCAGGCGCTCGATCGGATCGTCGCATTTGCGAGGAAGCTCGGCGACTAGAGCTTCGCCGGCCGGTGCGACAAGACTTCGACTCCTGTCGGAGTCATCATGCAATCGTCTTCGATCCGGACTCCAAACTTCCCTAGTTGATAGATCCCCGGCTCGTCGGTAAACACGATCCCAGGCTCGAGCCGGGTCACGTTGCCTTCCACCATGTACGGCGCCTCGTGGCCGTCCATTCCCATGCCGTGGCCCAGCCGGTGCGTGAAGTATTGGCCATAACCGGCATCGCGGATGACTTTGCGCGCCGCGCGGTCCACTTCCTGGCATAGCGTCACGCCGGGTTTCGCGTTCTCGATCGCCGCGGTCTGCGCGTCGTGCACGATGTTGTAGACCTTCTTGAACTCGTCCGAGGGCGCGTCGCCAAACCAGATCGTGCGCGTGATGTCCGACGTGTAGCCCTCGACACGTGAGCCGGCGTCGATCAGCACGACGGTTTCGCGCGTGAGCTGCCCTGCGGATGGCCCGCCATGAGGCAGCGCGCTCGACTGCCCGAACTGCACCAAACCGCCGCCCGGTGAGCCGCGACTGGCCATCTCGCGCGACAGGAGCGTCGAGACGTCCCGCTCCGACATCCCGACCGCCAGCTGAGAGAAGGTCGCGGCGATCGACGCTTCCGTAGCTGCGATCGCCTGACGGATCAGGGCGATCTCTTCGGGACTCTTGATGATGCGCAGCCGCTCCGTGACAGCAGTACCGTCGCGCGGGATCCAGCCCCGGACCTTGGTCGTCAGACGCACGTAGCTCTGGTAGGAGGTCGAGGGCTCGACGGCGACTTCACCGGCGCGTCCACGCGGCTTCATTTGCAGGGCGGCCTTCGCCACGAGCAGCCACGGATCCTCCTGCTCCTCCCAGCCGCGCGCATCGCCGATCACGGTGTTGCGCTTGATGCGCTCCACCTCGAACGACGGACAGACGATCGCCGGCGTCCCGGTCGCGGGGATCATGAGCAGGATGAGGCGCTCGCTGCGTCCGGGATTGTAGCCGGTGAAATACTGGAAATTGGTGCTCGGCTCGACCACGAGAAGATCGAGTGTGCGGCTCTTGAGCTCGTCCTGAGCGCGCGAGATGCGAGCCGCGAAGACCTGGGGGCCGAGTGTTGGATTTTGCGTGGGGCGTGCGGCGTGCGGCGTCGAAGGGTCGGGTTCGTTACGCCGCACGCCCCACGCCGCACGTCCCACGATTGGTGTCGCCGCCAGACCCGCGGTCATCGAGAGAAACTCGCGTCGTTCCATGGTGCGGCTATATTACGCGAGCCTCAGTCGCGCGGGAAGGCGCAGAACCGCATGCATTTCGAAGCACGCATCGAGCCGCTAAACGGCAAGCTTCCGAAGGTGACGTACCGCTGGGATCCTGAAACCGACATCCTGACCGTCGCATGCAAAGGCGTCCCGAAAGGGAACGGGATGAACGGAACGGTGGATCTCGAGGGCGGGGACGGCTCTTTTGTCGTGATCGACGTCGCCGGCGGGGCGCTGCGCGGCGTCGACGTCGTCACGTGGCCTGACGATGTGCGGACCGTGGCGTCGCTCCAGCCGCCGGAGACATCGAAAGAAGGCCAGGTCACGTTCCCCGGTCGCCGCTCCCAACCCGGCATCGCCGCGGTGGAGGTCGATACGTCGCTGACCGTGGACAAGAACCAGTCGGAATCAGTCTTTCACATTCGCGTCGGCCGCCAGCGCCCCGGGACTGTCGTGCGCGTGGCCGATCACATGCTGGTGGAGGTCGACAAACAATCCCGCATCGCCGGACTCTGGCTGCTCGAGGTGCCGCCCTTCCCGAACGTCGAAGCCACGGCGTAGTGGACGAGAGATTCGAGCGCTACGTCACCGAGCTGTTCGCCGCTGAAGATCCGATTCTCTCGAAAATCCGCGCCCGCCACGCCGCCGAGAATCTCCCAGCGATCAACGTTTCGCCCGAAGAAGGCAAGCTGTTGTACGTCCTGCTGCTCGCGATTCAAGCGAAGCGGGTCCTGGAGATCGGATCCCTGGGCGGCTACAGCGGCGTCTGGCTCGCCCGAGCGCTCCCACCAGGGGGCGAGCTGACAACGATTGAAAAGGATCCCCGACACGCGAAGATCGCACGCGAAGCGTTCGCGTCCGCACGCCTGCATGGCCGCGTGCAGCTGATCGAAGGATCCGCGCTCGACGTGCTGCCGAAGCTGCCCCCCGGTTTTGACGCGGTGTTCATCGATGCCGATAAGGAACCGCTCCCCAAGTATTTCGACTGGGGCATGAAGCTGCTCAGGCGCGGCGGCTTGTTGTTGTGTGACAATGCCTTCTTCCATGGTGCGGCGATCGATCCAACCGATCGCTCGCCGAACGCCCTCGGTGTGCGGGCCTTCAACGAGTTAGCCGCGCGTGATCCCCGGCTGGCCGCGACGATCATTCCCGTGCGGGATGGATTGCTCGTCGGCGTGAAAACGCGGGACAGCGCATGACCTGGTGGCAAGCGCTGGTCGACGCTGGTGCAGTGCCCGGCCGCGGGAGTACACGAGACGAGGTAGAAGCCGGCGAGCGCGCCGATCTGGTCGAGGGGAACGAGCTCCAAACGCACCCGATTCCCGAACCCCGAATCCCTAACGCCGTCTCGTTCCTCAACGGCATGGAACGCTGGAGCGTCGTCGCGTACGACGGCGTGGCGCAGATCGTCAACGCGTACGTCGCCGCCGCGGTGTGCCGGCGGGACGACCGCGGCGTGTTGCATGCGACGCTCGAGCGCAGCCGGGCGTTTGCGATCGCTCCCGTGGGCCGCGTGAGCCCGGCGCTGCGGGCGATACTGGAGCAGGTGGCGCCCGACATCGAGCCGGTCGATGACGCGCTGGTGGGCCAGCCGGCGCGCTACCTGGAGCAGGTCGAGAGTACCGTGCGACGGGCGCGCGCGCACCTCGAGCGCGAGCTGGCGGAGGCAGCGACGGCAGGACTGGGCGCGGACGAGTGGCTGGTACTGGACGGTCTGCTGTCCCGATCGCCCGCCGTCGCGCGGCATCCGCGCGCCCTCGGTGTCATCAAGAGTCACGGCGCGCAGTTTCTGGAGGGCAGGGGACTTGAACGCGCGTTGACGCTGCCGGCCGGTTATCGGACGTCCGTCTTTGCCGTGCGCGGCGGGCATACGCGCACCGAGGTGTACTCGTGGTACCTCCGGCTCTGGCCGTGGGAAGGGAACGATTTGCTGTACGGATTGCTGCGGGTTGAAGCGCGCGCCGATCGCGAGACCGTCACGCGCGCGTCGGCGGTGAGCGGCTGGCTCTGGGCCGAGCGGGCCCCGCTCGCGACGCCAGCCACACGGTGGGACCGGCTGTTGTATCCTTTACATCACGTGGAGGAATACCTGAAGGCTCGTGCGCCGCGCTCCCCCGCGGTTCGCTCCCGGTTGCCGGTCGCATGATCGACACAGCGATGCCAGTCGCCATTGGTCGGGTCGTCGCGACCGAGCTCAAGCCGGCAACACCACACCAATTCCATTTTTGGACACCGACCGATACGACAATTGGAATCGGTGCGATTGTGAAAGTTGGGGGAAGTGGGACCGGGGACGAGGGACGGGTCGTGTACGGTGTGGTGACCGAGGGTTTTGCGTACTCGGATCTCGCGACGCCGCTCCACGACGTCGTGGGTGCCGAGGGCGATCCCACCAGCGCCCAGGCGCCCACCGCGCGCCAGCAGATCCGCTACTGGACCGCCGCCGTGCTGCGCCAAACACCCGAAGAGCCGCTCCAGCCGGTCCCGCTCGGCCAGGTATACGTGGCCGATGATGCGGACGTGGCCCAGGCGCTCCGCATGGACACATTTCTGTATTCCGCGACGCCGACGGCGATTCCGGTCGGGCTGTATACGTCGGCCGGCCGGGACGCCCCCGTCTATCTCGACGCCGATTTCCTGCTCGGTCCCGAGGCGGCCCACCTCAACATCTCCGGCGTCTCGGGGCTCGCGACCAAGACCAGCGCGGTCGAGTTCCTGCTCGCGTCCATCTTCGCGCATTTCCCAGCGCACAAGGGACGCGTCGCCGCGGTCTGCTTCAACGTCAAAGGGCCCGATCTCTGCTTTCTCGACCAGCCGGGTAATCTGAGCGACGAGGACCGGCAGCGCTACGAACGGCTCGGCGTGCCGTCCACGCCATTCGAGCGCGTGCAGCTCTACGCGCCGCTCAAGGCCGATGGCGTCAACCTCAACACGCTGCGCACGCATCCCGACCTCGTCGACGATGTCGAGCCGCTGACGTGGGGTCTGCAGGAGGTCGTCGACTACGCGGAAGTGCTCCTCAATCGCGACGACATCGACGCCAAGGCTGACGCGTTTATCGACTTCCTGAGAGATCGAGTGCTGGGCAGGACCTTTGACGACGGCTTCGGCACGACGCATCGGGTGCAGACGTTCGCCGATCTCGATCGCCTGTTTCGCTCGATCTTCGACGGACTGGAGATCACGGCGGGGGGGCGCAGCGACACGTGGCGGACGCACCACATCGCCACCATGCGCAAGGTGCGCAACCGGCTGCTGAATATCTCCACGCGTTGCAAGGGACTCGTGACCGACGATGGTCCGTCCAGCGATCTCCCCTGGAACGAGTTCAAGGATCGCACGGTCTACGTCATCGACATCGCCAACGTCGATCCGTTGGGACAGGATCTCGTCTTCGCCCGCGTCGTCTCGAAGTTGCGGGAGCAGCTCGAGCGCCGGGAGCTGGGCGTGGACGCCGTGGTCGTCTTCGTCGACGAGCTCAACAAATACGCACCGGGAGACGGTCCCGACACGTACGTGAAGAAGATGTTGCTCGATATCTCGGAACGAGGCCGCTACCTAGGCCTGGTGCTGTTTGGGGCAGAGCAGTTCCGCTCACAGGTCCATCGGCGGGTCGTGGGCAATGCTGGGACGCAACTGTTTGGCCGCATGGACATGGACGAGCTGGCGACCCCAGGCTACCAGGTGCTTACGCCCGCCACCAAGAGCAAGCTCGCGACGCTCCCGATCGGCGAGCTGATGGTCCGCCACCCGCATTTCACGCAGCCGATCTTCGTCCGGTTTCCCAAGCCGCCTGTGCTGCGCGGGCGAGACGGAGTGGAACGGTTTCCGCCGGCCGCGGACGTGCCGTTCGAGGACGCGGTCGTGCGGCAGCTGGTGCGCCTGGACCGGCGCGTCCGGCCAAACCAGGTGAAGGACCTGATCGCGGACCGCGAACAGGACGATGTGCGGCGCGCGCTCGCCGCCGTGCGGCGCACCCGCCCCGACGACGTGCTCGCCTATTTCCGCAAGGTGCTGGGTGCCCGCGTCGAGTCGGAGGCGAGCAGGCCGCGGGAGCACCAGGCAGTGCCGCCACTCAACGCCATTTCCGACGAGCCCTACTGACATGAGCCGCCGCCACGCCGCCGTCCTGGTCCTGGCAGTGACCGCGTGTGGCGGCGGTGGTCCGAAAGTCGCTCTGCGCTTTCACCCGCCAGCCGGCGCGGTGTATCACGTCGCAGTGGAGCAACGGACCCAGATCAGCATCGATTCGGGACCGCAGCTGCTCACCGCGATGGGCAAGCAGAGCGTCATGTCACGCATGCATTTCACGGAGACCATCAAGGGCCCAGCTCCGGGTGGCGGCACGGAGGTAGAAATCGTATTCGAGTCAATGACTCTCGAGATGCCTGGCATCCGGACCGACGCAATCTCCCGCGAGCTCGCGAAGCTGAACGGCGCGCGCACGACGGTCGTTGTCGATGACCGAGGAAAGGTTCTCCAAAGTCGCTTTGCGGCCGACGCCTCTCCCGAGATGGTGCGTCAGATGGAGGCGGGAGTCCGCGCGGTGTCGCTGGGGTTCCCCGCTCAGCCGGTCGGCGTCGGCGATTCCTGGACGGACTCGACGCAATTGCCGCTTGGACAGGTGCCCGGTGTCGACGCGTCCGCCGCCGGCCCGGCGAAAGCCACGACGACAATTCGCGAGATTCGCATCGCCGGGCCCGACACGTCCGTTGTCATGGACATGAAGATGGAGTTCCCGTCGGGACCTATTACGACAAGGTTTGGAAAGGAATGGGGGACAATCAGGATCATGGGTGATCTCGCGGGCCACCAGCGGTTCTCCATTTTCCGAGGTATCATGTTGGACGGCACGGTCAAGGGAACCACGAGGATGAGGCTTTCCGCCCCTTCGTTGGGTTCGCAGCCGGTGGTCATGAGCTCGGAAATCGAGACCTCGATCTTCCTGCTCCCCTAGCGATGAAGCTCGCGCACCTCGCTGACCTGCACCTCGGGTTTCGCCAGTTCGACCGGCAGACGCCCCGTGGCACGAACCAGCGCGAGGCCGACATCGCGGAGGCGTTCCGCCGGGCCGTCGACGACCTGCTCGAGCAGAAGCCCGACCTGATCGTCGTCGCCGGCGACATCTTCCACTCCGTGCGGCCGACGAATGCCGCGATCCTGTTTTTCTTCCGCGAGCTGCATCGCCTCCGCAGCGGTCTCCCGAACTCCCCGGTCGTCGCGATCGCGGGCGAGCACGATACACCGCGATCGACTGAAACCGGCACGATCCTCCGGCTCTATGAAGCGCTGGGTGTCGCGATCGCGATTGAAGAGGCCCGCCGCATCGTGCTGCCCAGGCTCGATTGCGCCGTGCTCGCGGTCCCGCAGCAGGCGCTCGCGCAGGCAGAACGTCCGGCGCTGCGGCCCGAGCCCGGCGGGCCGACCCTCAACGTGCTCCTCACGCACGGCGTGTACGGCGGCCTGGGCGAACAGCGGGGCACGATGGAGTATGGCGGCACGCAGCTGTCGCGCGAGCTCCTCGCCCCCGAGAAATGGGATTACATCGCGCTGGGCCACTACCATACCGCCCAGTCCGTCGCCACCAACGCCTGGTATTCCGGCAGTCTCGAATACCTGCCGCCGAATCCCTGGGGTCAGCTCCAGGACGAGGCCGAGCAGAAGAAGTCGAAGCGCAATGGCAAAGGCTATCTCCTCGTCGAGCTCCCGGGGGCGCGCGTCACCTTCCGTCCCATCGCGCCGGTGCGGCGCCATATCGATCTGCCGCCGATCAGCGGCTCGGGGCTCAACGCCAAAGAGCTCGATGCGCAGATCGCCGCACGCGTCGGGAGCGCCAAGATTGACGATCAGATCGTGCGCCTGCTCGTCTGGGACGTCGATCGCGCGGTGGCACGCGACCTCGATCACGCGGCGATCCGCGGATACAAGGCCCGCGCGCTGAATTTTCAGCTCGATCTGCGCCGGCCCGAGGCGCAACGGAACATCACGGCGGCAGGTCCTGGGACCAAACGCCAGACCCTCACCGAGACGGTGCGCGACTTCCTCGGCCGCCGGCCGCTCGATGCCGAGCTGAATCGCGAAACGTTCGTGACGCTCGGCGTCGAGTATCTCGAGTCGGCCGCGAGTGCGGACAACTCGGCGTGAAGCTCCTCCGGCTGCGGCTCGTCAACTTCCGCCAGCACGCCGATACCGAGATCGTGTTCGGCGACGGCATCACCGGCATCATCGGGCCCAACGGCTCGGGCAAGACCTCACTGCTCGAGGCCATCGCCTGGGCGATTTACGGCAATCCCGCGGCCCGCGGCGATAAGGACTCGATCCGCAACCTGCGCGCCAAGGCGCGCGCGCCGGTCCGGGTGGAGCTGGAATTCGGACTGGGGAGCCACGCCTATCGCGTCGAACGCGGCCTCAACAACGCCGAGCTGTATCAGGACGGCACGGTCGTCGCCAATTCACTCAAGGAAGTCACGAATCGGCTGCAGCGCGTCCTCGGCATGACGCACGACGAATTCTTCAATACGTACTTCACCGGTCAGAAGGAGTTGGCGGTGCTGGCCGATGCGACGCGTCCCGAGCGCGCCGCGTTTCTGTCGCGCGTGCTGCGGCACGAGCAGCTCACGATCGCGCAGGAGCGCATCCGCGAGCGTCGCAACGCGCTGGGGCACGAGGTCGATGGGCTCGAGACGGGCCTGCCGCCCCAGTCCGAGATCGAGAAGGAGCGGAAGGTGGCCGAGTCGCGGCTGACGGACGCGCGCAAGGCGGCGACGGCGGCAATGGGTGATCGGACCAAAGCGCAGCAGGGGCTGGCGGAGGAAGAGCCGCGCTGGCAACAGTGGGTGGAGCGGCGGGAACGCACGCTTTCGCTGCACGGCGACCTGCGCGTGGCGGAGCAGGGTGTCATCGTCGCGCGGCAGGAGTTCCAACGCCTCGACAAGGAGTTGGCGGAGGCCCTGGCGGCACGCGAGGAGCTTCGCAAGCTCGACGCTGACGTTGCGCCCATTTCGAAGCTCAAAGCGGAGCTCGCCGAGCTGGAACGGTTGCATCGGGAGGACGCGGCGCGCCGCGAGGAGCAGGCGAAGCTCACCGAGTTGACGCGAAATCTGAACGTGCTGGGTCGCCGTATCGAAGACCTGGCAGACGCCGAGGCAGCGCTCGCGCGCGCGACGGCGGAGGCAGGCGCGCTTGCCGAGCGGCTCGAAGCCGCGGACAAGGTCGCGCGCGAGGAAGAGGCTGCCTGGGTGCGCGAGAAGGAATACGCGAACACGAGGCGCCAGGAGCTGCTCAAGCAGCACGAGGAAGTGAAGGACCAGCGCGATAAAATCGAGCGCCTCGGTCCTGAGGGACAATGCCCGACGTGCCTGCGGCCGCTCGGCGCGGAGCATCGCGCGGTCCTGGATGTCCTGAACAGCCAGCTCGAAGTGATCGTCACCGACGGCACCTACTTCAAGCAGCGCATCGAGCAGTTGAGCCAGCCTCCCGCCGCCGTGACCCAGGCGGAGGCTGCCCGCGACGCACTGCGCGAAAAAGCGCGCCAGGCCAGCGAGCGTGAGGGGAACTTGCGGGCGCTGGCGGCCGAGCGGGCGCGGGCCCAGAAGGAGCGGGCCGGTCTTGCCAAACGCACGGAGGAGATCGAGCGGCGCGTGGCCGCCCGCGACGCGGGCTACGACGCCGCGCGGCACAATGCGGTGCGCTCGGAGCTGGCGCGGCTCGAGCCGGTCGCGCTAGCGGCTGCGGCCCTCTCGGCGCGCGCCGATCGCGCCGAGGCGCTGGTCAGCGAAGCGGAGCTCGCCGAGAAATCGCTTTCGGCGCGGGAGGAGCACGTCAAACAGCTCGCGGACGCGGTGAAGGCGGAGGGGTTTTCCGAGCCGAAATTCCAGGCCGCGCGCGAACGGCACGACCGGGCGGCACACGCGTTGCGCGCCGCCGAGCTGGCCGTAGCGGAGACGCGCGGCGAGCTGGTGGCGGCCGAGAGCGCGGTGCGCGAAACCGAGCGCCGGGCGGCGGAGCGCGCCGCGCGCGAGCGGACCATCGCCGGGCGCAAAGTCGAGCTGCGGCTCCATAACGAGCTGGACCGCGCCTTCTCCGATCTGCGCGCCGAGCTGAACGCCGCCATGCGGCCCGAGATCGGCGCGCTGGCGTCCGGATTCCTGTCGGACCTCACCGACGCGCGCTACGACGAGGTGGATCTCGACGAGGACTACCGCGTCGTGGTCCTCGACGAGGGGTTGCCCAAGCCGGTGATCTCGGGCGGGGAAGAGGACATTGCGAATCTCGTGCTGCGGCTCGCGATCTCGCAGATGATCGCGGAGCGCGCGGGGCAGCCGCTCTCCCTGCTGGTGCTGGACGAGATCTTCGGCTCGCTCGACGAATCCCGTCGCCAGCACGTACTCGCGCTCCTGCGCCGTTTGGGCGATCGTTTCCCCCAGGTCATTCTCATCACGCATATCGAACAGGTGCGCGACGGGCTCGACCGCGTCATTCGCGTTTCCTACGACGCCACGACTGGTGCGAGCGTCGTGCGCGACGATACCGCCACCCTGGGACCACCCGATGCGAGCGTGGCTGCCTGAAGCGCGCGTAACCGGCCCTGAGCAAGCCGTCGAGGCCGACATCGAGGGGCTGAACCGCGTCTTTGCGGAGGCCTTCACCGATCGCTATCGCCGCGACGGCCTGATCGGCGTCCGCGTGCCGCAGCTGAATCCGCTGGTCTGGCGCTACGCGCTGCTCGATGCCGGCGAAGGCGCGATGGTGTGGCGCGATGAGCACGGCGACATCGCGGCGTTCAACGTCGCGCACCAGGCGGGAGTCGAGGGCTGGATGGGGCCGCTCGCGGTACGCCCCGACCGGCAGAGCACCGGCGTCGGGAAGACGATCGTGCGCACCGCGGCGGACTGGCTCATCGACCGCGGCATCACGACACTCGGTCTCGAGACGATGCCGCGGACCCCGGAGAACATCGGTTTCTACGCGCGGCTCGGATTCACCCCGGGCTTCCTCACCGTGACGCTGACCAACGAGATCGCGACGCGCGGCCATCCGGCGCCCGTGCTGCTGTCGCGCCGGCCGGCGGACGAGAAGGAAGCGGCGATGGCGTCCGGCCGCCAACTGGTCAGCGATCTCGTCTCCGGCGTCGATTTCTCGCGCGAAATCATGCTCACCGCCGAGCTCGGCCTCGGCGACACCTCATTGGTCGAGGGCGATACCGGGTTGGACGCGATGGCGGTGTGGCACTCCGCGCCGCTCGCCGACAGCCGGACGCGGGATGAAGTCCGCGTCTTGAAGCTCGCCGCGCGGAGCGACGCGGCGTTCGATGCCGCGATCGGCGCGGTCGAGGCGGCCGCCGCGAAGGCGGGGATCCGGCGCATCGCGGTGCGCTGCCAAAGCCGCTTCGCGGAGGCGTTCCGGCGTCTCATCGCGCGCGGCTATCGTGTGCGTTGGACGGATTTGCGGATGACGTACGAGGGATATCCCGAGCGGCATGCCGAGCAGGGAGTGCTGTTTTCGAATTGGGAGATTTAGGAACTACTGAAGGGGCTTGAAGATCTTCTGCAAATCAATCCGCAACGCTCCGATCGAAGCGTCCGGTTGCCAGTTCACGAAGTCACTGCGGACGTCGGCCTCCAATGCCCCGGCCGCCAAATCTCCACGTGATTTTGGTCGGCATCCACGATCCAGTATTCGCGAACGCCCGTTTCCTGATAGAGAGCGCGCTTGCGGCCCCGATCGGTCCTGGCCGTGCTGGGTGACAGGACCTCCACGACAAGATCTGGTGCAGCCGTTACTTCTCGTTCCGTGAGCAGATCGCGCCGTCCGGGCATGCAGCACTCCAGGGTGTAAGGACTATCCGGTCTTCAAAGGCCCGGCGACCTTGTAATGACTGAGAACGACGCCGGACGGCGTTGCTGTCGTGCTGACGAGCTCGAATGCGCGTGCCGGGGTTCCCTCCGCAAAGAAGCGCTTCCCCGTGCCCAACAGGACGGGAGAGACGATCAGCACGACTTCATCCGCAAGCCCATGTTCGAGCACCGTCGATGTGAGCGTGGAGCTACCCGAGAGGACAAGGTCCGGGCCGTCCTGCGACTTGATGCGGCGAATGCTCTCGCCGACGTCCGGTCCAACGCCCTCGAACGGTCCCCACTCAAGACTTTCCGGACGGTGGGTCGCGACATACTTCGTTGCGGCGTTGAGTCGGTCCCCGATCGGACTGCTTGGCGCCTTTGGCCAGAAGCCCGACCAGATATCGTAGGTGCGACGGCCAAGCAGCAGATCGAAGCGCTCCCCGTGTGCCGTCATGACCATGTCTCGGCCAGCGGGGGTCCGATAGGGCGCGGTCCAGTCGCTGTAAGGGAAGTCGCTGTCATCGGCGGAATGCTGGATCACGCCGTCCAGCGAAATGTGTTCGATGATTTTGAGCTTTCTCATACGCTCTTGCTCAGCTCCGTCGGCATCGGGAAGCGTTCCTTGAACCATGCTTCCCATCGCGGCGTCTCGCGGGCGAGCGATTCGGCCTCGCGATCGCCGTACAGATAGAGGTTCATGGCAACCATGCTGGGCCCGCCGGGGAAGCCGGCGATGCCGAGGGCCGCGACACCCGGCGCCGGTTTGTCGATGCGCAGCAGCGCGTCGAACGGATCCTGAGTGACGTACTCCACCACACCACTGAGCGGCGGGACACCTGCGGGGGCCGCGAACCGCTGCCCGACGCGCATGCCCTTCAGTCCAAACGCCGACGTCAGCGCTTCCCAGCTTGCTTCGTCCGTACCGGGGGCGGGAGCCCTGAACTCCTTCATCGCTGACGATTGACCGCGGAAGTGTGCGAGATAGAGCTGCAGGAGCTTCAGGAAGCTGGCAAATCCCTGGTTCGCGCTCTCCAGCTGGTTGTCCCAGTCGTCCGTGCTCGCGAAGAGGCTCTGGACAATGCGGACGACGCAGATGCCGCCTCCGCGCGCTTCAACGGTCCATTCGTCGGCAATGGGCGGCGAACCGGGGAGCCAACCGGCCGCCGTCCGGGAAAAGGTTCGGGGCGGATCCCACGCAGTCACCTCGGAGCGCATCTCCATCCCACCGAAGGTCACCTTCACCGCGACGGGCTTCCCGTTGCGTTCCTCGATCTCGGTTGGCATGAACCACGACGAAATCCCCGGGCCGGTGGCGATCGCCTGCCAGACTTCCTCCGGCGTGCCGGGGACTTCGAATTCGACCTGCACCGAACGGCGACCGGAGGCTTCCTTCTTCACGCTCATGATATCTCCTTGGGATAGGACTTCTTCGGCAGAGGGTGGGCCACGACGATCAGGCGATGCGCGCGGCCGCCGGGGGCGGATGCATCGTGGTACTTCGAAACGAGTTTGGTGATGGCCTCGGCGAGTTCGTGGCTGAACGCCGCCCGGTCCGTCGCCGACCGGAAGCGAACCTCGGTATCCACTGCAAGGGTCGCCAGGCGTTTACCCGACGCGTTCGCACGACGAACGAGATCGCCCACCTCGCGGACGACGCGTGCGCCCAGGGCGATGAGATAACTCGCGGACAGCCGATCGACTTCCCGATTCGGATCGACCGCGACCGGTCCCAATGCGCCCGGCGAAACGACGTAGGAAGCGGCCGTCGCGACGAGCAGCCGTTCCGTCAGCCCGCCCCACTTGCGTTCCTGGGCCAGCCGCACCAGCCCGTGCGCCTCCAGCGCGTGCAGGTGGTAGTTGACCTTCTGCCGAGCCAAGCCGACCCGTGTGGCCAACGTCGCCGCCGAGGCGGGCGCGGCCAGTTCGGAGAGGAGTCGGCTTCGCATCGGCTCCAAGGCCACCGTCGCGGCCGCCGGATCATCGATGACTTGGATGTCGAGCATGAGGAAATGGTATCATTGACAACTTTTATTGTCAAGCATCCGTTCGGATGGATCCTTTACCTCGGACTGCGCAAGCCTAGCCCAAGGTGGTGGTGGCTGCTCGTCCTAAGCGGGGTTGCTGCGGTGGCCCTGGTTGACGATTGGATCTGAAGCTGCTGCCTTACAAGCGCTTGAAGCTGGCGGCGCGCGTAGGATATTGAATGACTACTCTTTCTTCAGCGCGCCGCAGCTTAAGCGCGATCCGTTAGGCAGCAGCACAACTTTCTTGGAGGCCACCCGTGCCAGGTCTTAGCGGCCCATTGCGGCGGTCTCGATCGAACCGCATGATCGCTGGCGTCGTCGGAGGCCTTGCCAAGTATTTCGGTATCGATCCCACGCTGGCCCGCGTTCTGTACGTCGTTGGCTCGATTATTTCAGTCGCATTTCCCGGCATCCTGGTCTATGTGTTGCTCTGGGCGATCATCCCTCAGGGCGACTAAGCGGGACTTTAGCCAGGAAGCTCTCGGCGCCTACGCAGCGCAAGGGATTGCGGCCTAACATGCGCTTGAAGCTGTCGGCGCCGTCTTTCTGTGGAGGCCTTCTATTTGTGGAATCTTTTAGTTCGCGCCGCAGTTTAGGCGCATTCCGTTAGGCTGCCCTACGGCTATCGGTACTCTTACGTGACGCGACCCCTTCGGTATTCCATCAACGTCACATTGGACGCGTGCTGCGATCATCGTGCAATGATCGCGGACGAAGACTTGCATCGTCACGCGGTCGAGAACCTCAACCAGGCCGATGCTCTCCTCTTTGGCCGGGTGACTTACGAAATGATGGAGGCAGCGTTTCGGCCGCCGGCGCAGACGGGAGCGAGGCCT
>JBGQKD010000042.1:0-17997 GCA_041499375.1 Gemmatimonadota bacterium | reverse complement strand
GGACATGTAGCACTGTCCCGAGTACGCGATGCAGAGCGCGCCGTGGACGAAGCTCTCCAGCACCAGCTCCGGGACCGCGCGCCGGATCGTGCGGATGTCGTCCAGGGTATTCTCGCGCGCGAGCACCACGCGGTCGCATCCGAGGTCGCGCAGGACGCGGGCACCGCGCTCGTCGTGCACGGTCATCTGGGTCGAGCCGTGAATTTCCAGACCGCGGTACATCGTGTGGATGAGCCGCACGGCGCCGAGGTCCTGCACGATGGCGGCGTCGATTCCGCGGTCGATGCACTCGCCGAGATGATGCAGCGCGTCGTGCAGCTCGGCCGGCTTGAAGAGGATGTTGAACGTCAGATAGATCCTGGCCCCGTACGCGTGCGCCAGGCGGCAGGACTGCTCCAGGTCATCCAGGGTCAGCTGCGCCCCCTCGTCCCGGGCATTGAACCTGTCCACGCCGAGATAGATCGCATCGGCGCCGTTGCCGAGCGCGGCACGAACGGCGTCGAGGCTCCCGGCGGGGGCGAGGAGCTCAGGGACGGGGCGGGGCATGAAGGAAAGCTAGCTGCGGGGTGCGGTTACGCGCGCCGCCAGCTTCAGGCGCGTGTTAGGCTGCACAGCGCATCACTCTGGTAGTCGAGTGGATTCCCACGCGACAAGCTGCCAGGCTGCCCCCGCTCGCTGATACACAGCCAGGTAGCGTATCGAGAACCGGTGAAGCCGACCGACCGACTCTACCTGCATACTCGAGCGGCCCCCGACCACTGCGGCATCCGCGCCAACGAACCTCACGGTGCGTTCCGTGGGCGCAATACTCTTGTACCGCAGCTCACCGCTCGCAAGTGAACGCAGCAGCGCCGTTCGATCCTGCTTGTCTCCGGTCGTGTGCGTGTAGGTGAGATCGTCGGCCAACATGACGCGCAGCGCGGCAGTGTCGGCCCGCACCATCGCTGCAAAGCGACGATCCTCGGCGGCGAGCACCCGCGCTGCCGCACTATCCTGCCCGAGGAGAGCGCGCGCAGACAACGAGACACAGAGATTCAATAGAAGATACGCTCGGAACACGATGTGCAGCCTAACGTGAATTGGACATACCTGCCTAAAATAACCTTCCAACGCTTCTTTGTTGCATAAACGGGTCGTTCGACCTGAGAGTCATGATTTAGGCTGGTCAGTGGCCTCTATCGGACACACTACCGTGCGAGTTGGACGACCACCGAATCAATCTGAGCAAGCATTTGCCGAGTCGGTACGTCATGCGCGTTTGCTTGAATCGAGAAGGTGATGACCCGCCCGTCGGTTTTTTCGATGTACCCCGACAGCGTATTCACGCGATCGATCGATCCCGTTTTCGCGAGCACCCGTCCCTCGAGCGGCGTCCCGGCGAAGCGCCGGAGCAGCGAGCCGCGCTGCTGCGCCCGCGGCAAGCCGGCCAGAAACGGTGCGCGTTTGGGATGGCGGTACATGTAGGCGAGCAGCTGCACGAACGCGTGCGGCGTCACGAGGTTGCCGGCAGCCAATCCGGAGCCGTCCTCGAGCGAAAACGCCGTGGAATCGATCTTCACGGAATCGACCAAAAACCGCTTTTCGACATTGAGACCCTTTCCCCAGCTACCGGTATCGCCCACCTCGCGTCCCAGAATCTTCAAGAGCGTTTCCGCGAACCAATTCTGGCTCGTGTTCAGAATCGGGAACACGATGTCCGGCAACGGGCGACCGCGGTACTCCGCGAGCGGATTGCTACAGCATCGCAGTGTGCGATAGACCATCGAGTCGGTCGTGCTGGCCGCGCCGCCGCCGACGGCAATGCCCTTCTTCCGCAATGAGATCTCGAGCGCGCGAGCGGTGTACAGATTCGGATCGGGAAGCGCGAAGCTCTCGATCCACGGCGACCGGCCCATCGACACCGTGCCTTCCGCCCAGATATCGAGCGTCCCGGGCTTGCGGAAGAAGTTGTCGCCGATCGTCGTCGCCGAATCGCCAGAGACCGTGTGCGCCCGGTTCTCGAACGTGAAGAGGGTCAGCTCGGGGTTCCATGTAATGACGGGCGGCGCATCGACGAAGGGCCCGGGTGTGATCTGGAAATCCACGCTGTTGTCGTGAAACCCGAGCCCCGAGACGGGCGCGGCGTACCACCAGTTGAGATCGAACGAGTTCCAGCCCGGATGCGTCAGCATCGGCTCGAAATACGACCCGTCACCGACGATCCGGCCCGTCACGCGCCGAATCCCATGCGCGCGCAAGGAATCGGCGATGGCATCGACGGCGGTCCACGTCGAGTCGCAGCCGCCCGGCGCGAGCGTATCGACCGTGTAGCAGCGCTCCGACCACGTTGGATCGCCGCGGCCGTACAGCACGAGGTCGCCCTGCAGTACGCCATTCGTGATGGTGCCGTTGGCATAGAGGCTCGTGCGCGCGCGATAGTCGGCGGGTAGCAACACCGTCGCCGCCGCCGAGACCACGAGCTTCGTGTTGCTCGCGGGCACTGAAAAGCGGTCCCCGTTGCGATTGAACAGCAGGCGCCCGCGGTCGTCCTGCGCGTAGATGTTCCAGGTGGCGCGGCTGAAGGGCGGCTGGTCGAGCAGCCGGGTGACTCGCTGCTCCACGGAGCCGCGACTCTGAGCCTGCAGCGAGACCGCGGCGCTAATCGTAAGCGACGCGAGGATCAGCTTTCGCATAGAGCACGTCTGCGAGAAGGTTGACCAGCACAAAGATCACGGACAAAAAGAGGATACTCCCCTGGACCGCCGGCAGATCCCGTTTCTGAATCGCGAGCAGCACATAACGGCCCACCCCGGGCCAGGAGAATATCGTCTCCGTCAGGATGCTGCCGGTCAGATAGTTGCCCACGTCGAGTCCGAGCACGGTGATGATCGGCAGCAAGGCGTTGCGCAAAGCATGCCGGCCGATCACCCGCCGCTCGCCGAGTCCCTTGGCCCGCGCGGTGCGCACGAAGTCCAACGGCAGGATGTCGAGCATGGCGCCACGCGTCATACGCGCGAGAAACGCAATCGAGCGGGTGCCGAGGGTCAGCGCCGGCAACACGAGGAACGCAATGCCGCCGTATCCCGACGGGGGCAGCCAGCGTAGCGCCACCGCGAAGAGCAGGATCAGCAGGAGCCCCACCCAGTAGACCGGGAACGAGACGCCGACGTACGCGATGAGCATGCTCAAGCGGTCGATCCAGCCGCCGGGCCGGATCGCCGCGAGGACGCCAAGGGTGATGCCGCAGGTCACCGCGAGCAGCATGGCGGCGCCCGCGAGCTGCAGCGTCTTGGGAAAGCGTTCCGCGAGATCGCCGAGCACCGGGCGTTGCGTGATGTAGGACCGGCCCAGATCGCCACGCACGACGCCCCACAGATAGTGCCCGAATTGCACCGGAATCGGCTCGTCGAGATGCAGCTCCCCGCGCAGGCGCGCGATCGTCGCGGAATCGGCGCGCTCACCCACCATCTCGGCGACGGGATCGCCGGGGACGACGTTCAGCAGCAGAAAGGCGACGACGAGAACACCGAACAGCGTGGGGATCGTCGCGAGCAGCCGCCTACCGACGAGCCGCAACACGAACCTTGGTCCAGCGCTGGCCGTTGAAGATCACCGAAACATCCCACCCCTCGATGGAGGGGTGTTCCGCCCAGAGGTCCACGGCAAACCAGAGATAGAGCCAGGGCGCGGCTTCAAAGATGCGACTGTCGATTCGGGCGTACAGCGCCTCGCGCGCCGACTGGTCGACGGTGCGGCGCGCCAACACGATCAGCGAGTCCGTGACACGATCGCTGTAGAAGGCGTAGTTGCCGCCCGGACCAAAGCTGGCGCTGTGAAAGAGCGGATAAAGGAAGTTGTCGGCGTCGGGATAGTCGGCCCACCAGTCGGTGATCGCCATGTCGGTCTCACCCTTGCGCACCGCCTCGCGCATGCTGGAAGCGTCGCGCGACACGATCTCGACCCGGATCCCCACAGCGGCAAGCTGCGACTGGATCGCCTGCACGACGCGCCCCATCTCCACGTTCGTGCCGGAGCGCCACAGCTGCACCGAAAACCCGTTGGGGTATTCGGCCGAGCGCAGCAGCCGCCGCGCTTCGGTGGTGTCGTAGGCGTAGGGCCGGCGTGAGGGATCACTTCCCCCCAACGTCGGGGGAATCGCTCCCGCCGCCAGAGCACCGCGGCCGTTCCACACGGTGCGCAAGATTTCGGGGACGTTGACCGCGTGATTGATGGCTTGGCGTACCCGCGGATCGCGCAGTGGACCGCGCCGGTTGTTTAGCGGGACGTAGACGGCGCGGAGCGCCGCCTTGCGCTTCAGCCAGTCGGGATGTTCCTGCTCCCACCTGACCGTCTCGCCGAACGGGATCTCGACGACCGAGATCCGTCCTGACAGGAACTCCGCGGCGCGCGTCAGCGCCTCCGGGATGATCCGAACGGTGAGTGATTCACTCAGCGGTGCTCCGCCCCAGTAGTCCGAATTCTTGGCAAAGCGCAGGTAGTCGTCGTGCTCCCACGCGACGAAGCGCCAGGGCCCCGTTCCGACGGGCCGCAGTCCGAAGTCGGCCGGTACCGTCGACGGCACAACCGACGCGACCGGCATTGCGATGAACTTCGGAAAAATCGCGAGCGGCTCGCTGAGCGTGAAGGCGACCGCGGTGTCCCCCAGCACCTCGATGCCACGCACGTCGCGCGCGCGTCCGTCCGCGAAGTCGCCGGCTCCTGCGATGGGCAGCAGCGGCCACACCCGCCCGCCGTGGGTCGCGGGATCGAGGACGCGCAGGAAGGAGCGCTTCACATCCGCGGCGACGAGGGGTCGCCCGTCATGAAAGCTGACACCCGGGCGGAGGTGGAAGACGTACCGCTGTCCCTTGCGATCGCTCGTCCAGCGGTCGGAGAGGCCCGGCAGGAGCCGGCCATCGGCGTCGAACTGGGTGAGTCCGTCGAACAGCAGCGTCACCATCTCGCCTGTCGGCACGTCGGTAGACAGCGCCGGGTCGAGCGAGCGAGGGTCGTAGGTCTCGTAGTAGACGAGCCTCCCCCCCGCTCCGGCCTGATCTCCTCCGCCCGTCTGACCAAGGCAGGCGGTGAGAAAGCACAGGAACAGTGCGCTCTTCGCGGTGTCGAAAAGGTTGACAGTGCGGAGCAAGTGTCGCAACATAGCCGAGATTGCCAAACTACGTCAATTGCGCGTCATACCCTGCCTGTTGCTCGTTGCCCTGGTAGCGACAACCGACCTCGCCGCTCAAGAACAGGAGCGGGTGGTTCGGGGTCTCTCGTTCGTCGGTAACCGAGCACTCGACGACTATACCCTCGAGAGCGCCATTGCGACGACCAAATCGAGCGCCTGGGCTCGATACGCCATCGTTCGCTGGTTGGGGCTCGGTGAGAAGCGCTATTTCAACGAAATCGAATTCCGCCGCGACGTCGTCCGTCTCTTTCTCCTCTATCGGCAAAGCGGGTTCATGAACGCCGTAGTGGACACGTCGGTGCGGCGCACACCCCGCGACGTGTACGTCACGTTCCGGATTCACGAGGGCGAGCCGGTTCGAGTCGCGCGGCTCGACGTCATGGGCCTGGACGGGATTTTCAACGTCGAGAAGCTGAAGCGCGACCTCCCGCTGCAGGTCGGTGATCCCTTCAATCGTTTCCTCATGCAGGCGTCGGCGGACACGATCGTTGGACGGCTGCGCAACAGTGGGTATCCCTACGCCGACGTGCTGCGAAACTTCGATTCCGAGGCGGGAATCCTGAAGGCGGAAGTCGAGCTGGATGCGCAGCCAGGTCCGCGCATGCGCATCGGCGAAGTGATGATCCGGGGGCTCCGTGACGTGGACACCGGTACGGTGCGGCGCGTCATGTCGGTGCGACCGGGTAACGTGTTCAAGCAAGACGCGCTGTATCAGACACAGCGCGATCTCTACGGCATGGGGGTGTTCAGTTCGGTGAACGTCGTGCTCCTGGATTCCGTCCCGCCCCAGGAAACGGTCCAACGCGACTCGACGGTGCGCGCCCTCATCCAGGTGCTGGAAGGTCCCGCTCACCAGGTGCGCATCGGCTTCGGCTACGCGACAGTGGAGTGCTTCCGCGTGCAGAGCGGCTGGACCGCGCATGACTTCCTGGGCGGCGCGCGCACGCTCGACCTGTCGGGTCGGGTGTCGAAGCTGGGGGCCGGCACACCCACGAGCACGACGGGATTCAATCAGTTTTGCAATCCGTTCGCCGGCACGTGGACGATCGATACGCTGAATTACACGCTCGGGATATCGCTGCGACAGCCGGCGTTCCTGTCCCGCTCCAACGTGGCCACCGTAGGGTTCGTCGCGGAGCGGCGCTCCGAGTTCGGGATCTACACTCGCGAGGCGATCGGCGGAAACGCCGATCTCACGTTCAACGCCCGCAGCCGGCTTCCCGTCACCGTCGGATACTCGTATTCCGTGGGACGGACGCTCGCGGCGGACGGGATCTACTGCAGCCTGTTCCGGTTGTGCGACGAGGCGAGCCGCAAATTCCTCCGCGACCGGCGGAGGTTCGGCGCGGTGACGATCAGTGCGGTGCGCGATCGGGTGAACAGCCTCCTCGACCCGTCCGAGGGCAGTATCACCACCGCGACCTTCCTGCACGCGTCGCGCTTGGTCGGATCGCAGGTGCCCTACGAATTCAACCGGGGAGAGGTGGAGGTCGCGAAGTATTACCCCCTGGGTCGGGCCACGGTTTTCGCATGGCGGGTTCGCGGCGGGACGATTGTTCCGGGCAACATCAATCTCACCGGGGTCCCCGTCCCCTACGTGCCGCCCGATCAGCGCTTCTACGGCGGCGGTCCCAACTCGGTACGGGGCTACGGCCGCAACGAGCTCGGCCCGCGCGTGTACGTCATTCGCGATCGTGGCCCCGGCGAACCTGCGGTCGACACCGCGGCGACTCGGCAGGCGGGTGACACCGTCTGGCGCGGCGTGTTCACCGCGCCGACCGGCGGTAACACGGCGATCATCCTTAATACGGAGCTGCGGTTTCCGTCGCCGATCCTGCCACAGCGGGTACGGCTGGGGGTGTTCCTCGACGCGGGCCAGGTCTGGGAGCGCGGTGAGGAGCTTGTGTCGAATCGTGGCATGCGGGTGACGCCGGGGATCGGCGTGCGGTTTGCGACGCCGCTTGGACCGGTGCGCATCGACGCCGCATACAACGGCTATCAGATCGAACGCGGACCACTGCTGTTCCAGAATGACTCCACCGGCACCATCACCCAGATCCGGACGTCGTATCCGCCGCTGCGCGCCGAGAAGACCTTCTGGCAGAAGGTCGTGATCCAGTTCGCCGTCGGGCAGGCCTTCTAAATGCGCCGCTCCCTGGGTGTTGCGCTCTGGACTCTCGTCGGCTTGCTCGCGTGCTTCCTCGGCGCGCTCAACGCGCTCGTCGGCACGCACGCAGGCCGCACGCTGCTTGCGCGCGTGGCCAGTAGGGTGGTCGAAGGCGCGGTCGACGGCTCGATCGAGGTGGGCGAGGTGCGCGGATCGCTGCTCACCGGCGTGGTGCTCACCGACGTGCGGCTGCTCGATCCCGATTCGACCCTCGTCGCCTGGCTGCCGCGTGCCGAGCTGGGCTACAACCCGATCGACTTCGCCGCGGGCCGCGTGGTGTTCATGGAAGTGCGGCTCGAGCGGCCCATCATCAACATCGTGCAGCACGCCAGCGGCAAGACCAACTTCGACGAGCTGCTCCGCCTCGGCGAAAAGGACACCGTCACCGTGAAGCCGCTCGGTCCCGCGGGACCGCGGTCGCTCATTCTCTTGCGGAACGTGCAGATCATGGACGGCTCGCTGACACTGCGGCTGCAAAAGCACGGCCAAGTCACGAGCGCCAACGAGGAGATCGAGTACTCCGGTGAAGATGGACGCTACCGCGTCCGGCGCTTCGAGCATCTCAACGCGCGGCTGGCGGCGCTGCGCATCCAGGCGCCGCGCGAGAAGGGCATCCGCATCGACGTGCTGCGGCTCGCGACCGAGAGCAGCGACCCCAAGCTGACGATCGCCGACGTCGTCGGCCGGCTGACGATCGACGGCCGCACGCTGGACGTGGATCTGTCGCGCGTGCGCTTCCCGGCCACACAGTTCCGCGCCCGGGGCACCGTGCAATGGCCGCGGGACACGCTGCTCTGGAACCTCGTGATGCAGGCGGACTCCGCGACGCTGACCGACATCCGGTTCCTCGATCCGCGGTTTCCCGAGCAGGCGGTGCTGCACGGCGGCGTGACGCTCGCTTCGCATGGCGGGCGAGTGCTCGAGATTCAGCTGCGGCCGCTCGATCTCACCTTTGGCCAGGGGCGCCTCACCGGTCACGTCAACGCGTTCAGCGCCGCCGACTCGGGACTGGTGGCGCTGCGGCAGGGCGATCTAGTGGCGCGGGAGCTCTCGCTCGATTTCCCGCGTGTCTACATCGATTCGCTGCCGTTCTACGGACGCTTGACCGGTCGGACCGTCGTGGACGGCCCGATGAGCGCGCTGAAGATCGAGACGGAGTGGTCGTTCCGTGATTCGCTCGTGCCCGGCTGGCCGGAGTCGCAAATCATCGGGAAGGGCGAAATCGACATCGCCGGGAAGGACCTCGCGTTTCAGCCGTTCGCTGTGGAAACGGGCCGCATCGATATCGGCACGGTGCGCCGGCTCGTCCCCGCGTTCGATCTCCAGGGCGAGCTCGACGCGTCGGGCACGCTCACCGGTACACTCAGGAATGCGATGTTCAGCGGCACGTTACGGCATCACGACGGCGATCGAAACGCGAGCCTGCTGCGCGGCGTCGTGGGGCTCGACTTCCGCACCGACGTATTGGGCGTCTTCGTGGACGTGCGTGCCGATTCGCTGTCGCTCGACGGCCTGACCGGCCGGATCGCCGCATTCCCGTTGCGGGGCACGCTGGCCGGAACGATCCGCATGAACGGCGACCTGACCGGCGTCGAGACGCATGCCGATCTCGCGATGCTGGGCGGGGGCGGAGCGATGCGCGGCGACGGGACGCTGCTGCTCGGCGCGCGCGACATGCACCCAGGTTTCGGCGCCCGCGGATTCACGCTGCACGCACAGGATCTCAACCTCCAGCGCTGGCTCACCCGCGGGAGCCCGCCGCCGTCGCGGCTGACGTTCACCGCCACCGGCAGTGTCGCAGCGGACAGTGTCACCAAGCCGACCGGAGAGCTCTCGGTCCTGTTGGCCCCGTCGCTGTTCGCCGGCACGATCATCGACAGCGGCGCGAGCAAGGTGCGGTTCGCCGAGGGCAAGCTGATCGTGGACTCGTTACGGCTGCAGCAGCCCGGGTTGCTGACCAGCGGGCGCGGCTCCCTCGGATGGCAACGTCCCGACCACGGAGCGCTGACGCTCGAGTTCGACGCCGACAGCCTCAGCGTGCTCGATTCCCTGATGACCTGGTTCGCCGGCGCAAGCTCGGCAAGCGCGTCGAGCGAAGACAAACTGAAGGGATCGGCCCAGGTGCGGATGACCCTCGATGGCGCGCTCGACTCGCTCTCCATCGGCGGCGACGCGCACGTCCTGGGCCTGCGGTGGCGCGGATGGCGGCTGCCGAAGGGCGAGGGCACGATCGCCTATCAGCCCGGACCCGTCCCGCAGTTCGACGTCGCGGCGAACATCGACTCGCTCGGGTACGGGCGCTTCGGGTTCGGCGCGGCCGCCGCCCGTGCCCGTGGGACGCGCGACTCGCTCACCTGGTTTGCACGCTCGCGCGTCGGCGATCTCGGGGCGTTCCTGGCCGGCGGCCGCTACGCGCGGCCGGGCGGTCATGGCACGCAGTACGCGGTGGTGGACTCGCTCGCCGTGCTGGTACCGAGCGGCGTGTGGTTCCTCGAGCGTCCCACGGCACTCGCGTTCGGCGATTCCGTCCTGCACGTGGATTCGGCGGCATTGAAGAATTCCGCCGGTGCAGGTCGTCTCACGCTGAGCGGTGATCTGCCGAGCCGGGGTCCGATCAACGCCCACGTTGGGCTGGACAGTTTCCCGCTCACCGGCATTTACGCGCTACTGCAGATCGACACGCTGGGAGTCGCGGGTGCGGTCACGGCCACGGTCGCCGCCGGAGGCACGCGCGCGGATCCCCTATACAGCGGGTCGTTCGCTTTCTCGAACGCCTCGTTTGGCTCGTTCCGCGCGCCGTTCATGGACGGGATCATCGATTATCGCGGCCGTCGCTTGAACGGTGAGGTGCACCTGTGGCGGTCGGGACAGCAGGTCCTGAATGTCACCGCGCACTTGCCGCTCGACCTCGCGCTGGTGCCGGTGGCCCAGCGTCAGCTGCCCGACACGCTGTCGGTGCAGGCCCGCGCCGACAGCGTCGATCTCGGCGTGCTCGCGGCGGTCACGACGACGTTGCGAGAGGTCGAAGGCGTTTTCAGCGCCGACCTCGGTATCGGCGGGACGTGGGAAGCGCCGCGGCTCAGGGGCGGCCTCGAGATCGGCCATGCGGCGGCCACGATCCCCGCCCTGAACGTGCGCTACACGAACATGAATGGCAGCCTGTCGCTGCGGGGCGACACGATCCGCGTGGACAGCATCACCGCGACGAGCGAACGCGGCCACGCGGAGCTGACCGGCTACATGCGCCTGGAGCGGCTCACCAAGCCGGTCCTCGCCCTGAACATCGCGACATCCGAGTTCAAGGCGCTCGATCTGCGCGGCTATCTCGCCCTGACGGTCAGCGGCCGCGTCGCCCTGACGGGTCCGGTGTTCGGCGCCACGCTCACGGGGCGCGGCACCGTCACGTCGGGTGTGCTGCATTTTGCCGACCTCGTCAACAAGCGCGTCGTGAACCTGGACGAGCCGTGGGTACAGGACCTCATCGACACGTCGTTGATCCGCACGCAGCGGCTCGGCCCGGAGTTCCAGAGCCTCTTCTTCGACAGCCTGCAAGTCAGAAACCTGCAGCTGACGATGGGCGAGGATGTGTGGCTCCGATCCAACGAAGCGAACATCCAGCTCTCGGGGTCGGCCACTGTCAACAAGGTGCGCGACGCCTACCTGCTCAGCGGCACGCTGCAGACGCCGCGCGGCACGTATCGGTTGATCATCGGGCCGGTGACACGCGAGTTCGTCGTGCAACGTGGAACGGTGCAGTACTTCGGCACGCCGGATCTCGATGCCGCGCTCGATATCGAAGCCAACCACGTCGTCCATCCGTTGCCGGGGCCGGGGCAGCCGCCCGAGATCACGGTGATCGCCCACATCGGGGGCACATTGCGCCTGCCGCGGCTCACGCTCCAGGCGGAACACGCCGACTATTCTCAGGCAGAGTTGATCTCGTACCTGCTCACCGGCAGGCCGTCGGTGGAGCTGAGCGGCGGGCAACGTGCCTACGTCTACGGCGTCGGCGCATCACTCCTTGCGGGCGAGCTGGAACGCACCGTCGTGTCGGATCTGGGCGTTCCGCTCGACTATTTCGAAATTCGCCCTGGCGATCCGAACAACCCGTTCTCGGGCGCGCAGGTCGCAGCAGGGTGGGCGATCGGCGCGAAGACGTTTCTCGTGCTGAACGCGGGTTTCTGCAGCGCCCAGCGCACCCGGCAGGCGTCGCGCTTCACGAACAGTCTCGGCGCCACTTTGCAATTCCGGTTCAGCCCCGAGTGGCGCACCGAGGCGAGCTTCGAGCCGGTGCGCAACTGCGCCGTCGGCGACCTGGAGCTCAACACAACGACCGTTCCGCGCCAGGTGGGCTTCGACGTGTTCTGGGAGCGGCGCTACTAGATGACCCGCGCGCTGCTGATCACCAATCCGTTCGCGGCGCGCGCGGACGCGCGAGCGGTCACCGCCATTCTCAAGATTCTGGGCCGTGGCGGTTGGAATGTCGATCTGCAAACGATCACCGGGCCTGGCGATGCGCGCCGCATCGCCGAGGGAGCGCGCGGCGCGGGGTTCGATGTCCTGGTGAGCCACGGCGGCGACGGCACGGCAATGCAGGTTGCGGCGGGCATCGCCGGCAGCGGAATCGCCCTGGGAGTGGTGCCTGGCGGCACGGGCAATGTCCTCGCCGGCAATCTGCGACTGCCGCGCACCACTGCGGGGGCGGCGCGCGCCCTCCTCAAGGCACGCCGCCGTCCCATCGACCTCGGCGTGGTGGAGCGGTCCGATGGGCCGCACTACTTCGCCGTGGCCGCCGGCACGGGATTCGACGCGCAGCTGATGGCCGACACCGGGCTGCAGGCGAAGCGCCGCTGGAAGCTCGGCGCGTACATCGCCCGCGCCGCATTGACGCTGAACTCGGTCCGCAGCGCTCCCCATCGTGTGACCGTCGACGGCACCGTGCACGAGGTCCCTGCCGCGATGCTGCTGGTGCTGAACTGCGGGCAGCTGCCGCCCGGATTCCTCAAACTGCGCGCCGGCCTCGTTCCAGACGACGGCTGGCTGGACATCGTCGCGCTCGACGCCGACGGCGTGTTTCAGACCGCGAGCGCGGTGATCGAGCTCCTGCTTGGGAACGGAGAAAAAAAGGGCCGGCGAGTCTGGTGGGCGCGCGGCCGTGAGGTGCGCGTCGAGGTCCCGAACGGCGCAGCGCGTCCCGTGCAGCTCGACGGCGAGGTCACGGGGACGACCCCCTTCGAGGCACGGCTCCTGCCCGGTGCGCTCGCGGTGCTCGTCGGCACCCGATTCAAGGCACATCATGGCTGACACGCTGCTGCTCGTGGATGATGACGCGAGCGTGCTCCGCGCGATCGGGGATTACTTCGAGCGCGTCGGCTACGAGGTCTGGCGCGACGGGACCGGGGAGCAGGCGATAGACACGTTTCACCGCGTGCGCCCCGACGTCGTGCTGCTCGATCTGCATCTCCCCGACGCGAGCGGGCTCGCCGTGCTCGAACGGCTGCGCCGGGAGGGTGCGGCGGTGATTCTGCTGACCGGTCAGGGCGACATCGAGACCGCGGTGAAAGCGATGCAGCTCGGCGCCGAGAATTTTCTGACGAAGCCCGTGGACATGACGCACCTCGCGGCCGCGATCGCGCGCGTTGCCGAGAAGGTGCGGTTGTCACGGCAAAACGCCCGCCTCCGGGCTCTGGACCACGAGGCCGAGGGCATCGGCTCGCTGGGAGTCTCGCGCGCGATGCAGGATCTGGCGCGGCAGATCGAGCTGCTGGCGGCGAGCGAGCGGTCGACCGTGCTGCTTTCCGGCGAGAGCGGGACGGGGAAGGGGTGGGTCGCGCGCGTGATCCACAATATTTCTCCCCGGTCCGGCGGTCCGTTCGTCGAAGTCAACTGCGCCGGCCTCTCGGCGACGTTCCTCGATTCCGAATTGTTCGGACACGAAAAAGGCGCGTACACCGACGCCAAGGAACGGAAGGTGGGTCTCTTCGAGCTGGCCGATCGCGGCACGATCTTCCTCGACGAGATCGGCGAGCTGACGCCGGAGCTGCAGCCCAAGCTGCTCAAGGTTCTGGAGACGAAGAGATTCCGGCGGCTGGGCGGCACGCGCGAGCTGAGTGTGGATGTGCGGCTGATCGCGGCGACAAACCGCGATCTCGTCCGAGAAGTCGAAGCGGGGCGGTTTCGGGAAGATCTGTACTACCGGCTGAACGTCATGCCGCTCGTGCTCCCACCGGTGCGCGATCGCTCGCGCGAGGATCGGCTCGAGCTGATCACGCGGATCCTCGCTGATCTGAAAACGCAGCTGCCGGGTTGCCCGAGCGAGTGCACGACGGACGTGCTGGATCGCCTGTTATCGGCGCCGTGGCCGGGCAACGTCCGCGAGATGCGCAATGTGCTCGAGCGGTCGATGATTCTGGCGCGCGGGCAACCAACGATAGGCTTCGAACAGCTGCCAACCGATCTGCGGCAACGCTCCACGACCGACCGGCGCTACACCGCGCAATCGCTGTCCGACGTGGAGCGGCAGCATATCGAGCGTACCCTGCGGCATCATAGCGGGAATCGCACGCGGGCCGCGATGGAGCTGGGGATTTCGCGCGCGACCCTGATCAACAAGATCAAAGCCTACAGCCTGAAGATCTAAGCCAGACCTGCTATCTTGAGGCCATGGACAAACCCAAGCTCAAAGAACACGACGGAATGCAGTGCCGCTCCTGCGGAAATGAAGAGCGGGCGTCGGAGGGTTATCCGTGCTCGGACTGCGGCACCTTCATCTGTCTGATCTGCACGTTCCGCGGTGTGACGCGCTGCAAGGCCTGCGAGGAAAAGGCGAAAGCCGCGAAGGCCTAAGCTCCCGCCCGCCGCCGCTTCAGCTCCAGCGCGAGCTCTTCGCGCGGCGCGCCGAGCTCTTCCGCCAGCTTGCTCAACGCCGCCTCCGTTCCCTCCCAATCCCGCGCCGCCGCCAACGCGTCGAGCGCCACCTCTTCGATGACGGCCGAACGTTCCTCGAGCTCGCGCGTGCGCACCGCCACCTCGCGCGCCAGCCACTGCTCGAGCTCGCGCCGGTCCACTTCCAGCTGGCGCTGCCGCAATGCATGCTGCAACGACAATTCCAGCTCCTCGAGGTCCACCGGCTTGATGAGATAATCGTACGCGCCGAGCTTGAGACATTCGATCGCGGTGCGGGGCTCGTCGATCGCGGTGAGCATGACGACGGCAAGATCGGGATCCTGGGCGAGCACTTTGGGGAGCAGCTCCACCCCGCTCGTTTCGGGCATGCGAATGTCGCACAGCATCGCCTGCGGGTTGTGCGTCGAGAGCTGCTGCAACGCCTCCGTCGCGTTCGACGCCGCCTGCACGTTATAGCCCAGGCGACTCAAAAAGCGGGTCAGCGCCTGCCGGATGCCATCTTCATCGTCCACCACGAGCACGGTCGTGCGATCGACGGGCAGAGGCGCTATGGGAGGTGTCATGGCCGTCAACGTTGCCGACGTTATCTTGGCGCGTCAATGAGCACGTCACGAACGAATCTCGCGGCGGTCCCCGGGATCACCGTCGGGCATACGACCATCGAGGATCATGGCACCGGCTGCACCGTGGTCCTCGCGCCGGAGACGGGGTTGCGGGCGGCGGTCTGCTTGCGTGGCCGCGCCTCCGGTACGCGCGAGCTCGACGTCATGGATCCGCGTCATCTCGTCGAGCGGATCGACGCGATTCTTTTGACCGGCGGCTCGGCGCTGGGCCTGGGCGCCGCCGATGGCGTCATGCGATGGCTGCGTGAGAGGGGTCGGGGGCTAGAGGTCGGGGATCAGGGGACGATTCCCATCGTTCCATCGGCCGTGATCTTCGATCTCGGCAATGCTGGGAAGCCGTTGGGTTGGCCGAGCCCCGAGGATGCCTATCGCGCGTGCGACAACGCGACCGCTGACTACGCCGAAGGGCGTGTGGGGGTGGGCCGCGGCGCCACGTGTGGCAAGGCCGCCGGGCTCGAGAACATGATTCCGGCGGGGTTGGGCTCGGCGGCGGCGCAATTCGGGGATGTGATCGTTTCTGCGCTCGTCGTGGTGAATGCCGTCGGCGACATTCGGAACGCGCGCGGCGCGATCATTGCCGGACGGGTCGACAGCCTGCGCTACCTCGCCGAGGGCGGTGCGCCATTCGGCGACCCCGCCCGGCTGAATCGGAATACCACGCTCGCCGTCATCGCCACCAATGCCGATCTCGACCGCGTGCAGCTGCAGGCGCTCGCGCAATCAGGCAGCGACGCGTTGGCCCGGCGCATCACGCCGTACGGCACGCTGTTCGACGGCGATGTGATCTTCGCGGTGAGCACGGCGACGACGAAGCCCAAGTCTCCGCTGCAGGTCGATGCCATTGCGGCTCTCGTTGTGCCCGAAGCCGTCGAGCGCGCGGTGCGACGTGGATAAGATCGAGCGCGCGGTCGACGACATCCGCCGCAAATGGGCGCCTGACGGCCGGCTCGCCGTATTCGAGATCGCGCTGTTGCCGAAAGGGGTGGGTGGCGTCACGTCGAGCCGCGACGCGCGCGATGCGCTGCGCCGCCTGGCCGCCGACGCAGGCCTCGTCGAAAAAATCGAGCTGATTCCCAATGGCGTCGTGGCGCCCGCCGCGGTCGTCACGGCCGCGCTCGCGCCGCTGCTCGGCGAGCCCCGGAATTCAGCGCCGCGCGTGAGCGAAGTCCTGCACGGCGAGGTGCTCGACTTGCTCCAAGAGCGAGACGATTGGCTCCGGGTGCGCGCGCCCGACGGCTACATCGCCTGGCTGAATGCGGGATACGTCGCGACCGGTCCGGCGGACTGGGCCGAGGACTGGGCTGAACGGGCAACGGCCCGCTCGCTGAGCGCCGACATTCTGACGACGGATGGCCGGCGTAGACTGCCGACCGGCGCGCGCGTGGCGTTCCGGCGTGGCGTCGTGGAGCTCGCCGACGGGCAGCGCGGCGCGGTGGCCGCCGGAAACGTCCGCCGCGAGCAGGAGCTGCGCGTCGAAGCGCGCCATCTCGCGCTGCCGGAGCTGGCGCAGAAGTGGTACGCGGGCGCGCCGTACCTATGGGGCGGGCGCACCGAGTGGGGCATCGATTGTTCCGGACTCGTACAAGCGGTCTACGCGGCGCGCGGCATCAAGCTGCCGCGCGACAGCGACCAGCAGTTCGGCCAGGGACACGAGATCGTGATGGCGACGGACGGCGCGGGTTACGAGGCCGGCGACCTGCTGTTCTTTGCGGAACGGGGGCGCGTGTCGCACGTGGCGCTCTGGGCCGGCGCGGGACGGATCGTGCACTCGGCGCTGGGGCGGGGCGGCGTGGGAGGTGACCATCTGTTTGGTGATGAGCCGCGGATGGTCCGCATGAGGGATAACCTCGTAGGTGTGAGACGTATGTAGGGGCGCAGCATGCTGCGCCCTTACATTTATTGTCATGCGTCTCATCCTTTTCGATATAGACGGCACGTTGCTCTGGACCGCGGGCGCGGGACGGCGCGCCATTCACCGCGCCATGCTCGATGAAGTGGGCACCGCCGGTCCGATCGACGGGTACCGCTTCGACGGCAAGACCGATCCACAAATCGTGCGGGAGCTCCTGGAGCTGGCGGGGCATCCCGACGCAGGCTCGAACGATCGGGTCACGGCGGTCTGCCGGCGCTACGTCGAATTACTCACCGCCGAGCTCGAGAAACCGACGCAGGCGACGAAGATCTATCCCGGAATTCATGAGCTGCTCAGCGCGCTGGAGCCGTATGAGGCGGACGCCCGCGCGCTCGTCGGATTGCTGACCGGGAATGTCGAGCATGGGGCGCGATTGAAGCTGCGGTCAGCTGGCCTCGATCATGCGCGTTTCGTGGTCGGCGCGTTCGGCTCGGATTCCCATTACCGTCCCGATTTGCCCGCCGTCGCCGCGCAGCGCGCGACGCAGCGCACCGGACGCCCCTTCACCGGCGCGGACATCGTGATCGTGGGCGACACGCCTGACGACGTCGCCTGTTGCAAGCCGATGGGCGCGCGCTCCGTCGGTGTCGCGACCGGTTTCTACGACGTGCCCGCGCTCCGCGCGGCCGGCGCCACCCATGTCTTTGCGGACCTCGGCGACACGCAGGCCGTGCTGGAAGCGCTGTTTTCGTGACCGTCGTGCGGGAAGAGCTCGAGCTCAAAGCCCGAGTGGAGAATCCCGACGCGGTGCGAAAAACGATCCTGGCGGCCGGGGCCGAGCTCATGTACCGCGGCGCGATGATGGACCGGCGCTTCGATCGCCGCGGGCGACTGGAACGACGCGATGAAGTGGTGCGCCTGCGCGTCTACCATCCGGCCGACAAGTCCCCCGAGTGGGGAGTGCTGGGCTGGAAGGGTCCCGTGCAGCGCCGCGGCGAATACCGGCTGCGCGAGGAATGGGAGTCGCGCGTGGACGACCCGAAAGCGATGCTCGTCATCCTGCGACATATGGGATACAAGATCTCGGTACGCATCGATCGCGCGGTCGAGCAGTATCGTCTGCGCGAGGCAGCGCTCCGCGTCGAGTGGTATCCGGCCATGGACGTGCTGCTCGAGGTCGAAGGAGAACCCGAGGCGATCGAACAGGCGATCGCCGCAACGGGTCTGCCACGCGATGCATTCCTGCCCGAATCGCTGGTGTATTTCATCGCCGCGTACGAAG
>JBGQKD010000041.1:0-18238 GCA_041499375.1 Gemmatimonadota bacterium | reverse complement strand
CGCTGAGTCTCGAAACGCAATTAGCTGACCAGCCAGGCGGCTGCCGCGGCGACTTTTTGTTCCGCCCGCCAGCGGCCGACGCCCTCACCCAGCGCCGCGACCTGGGTCTTCACTTGGTTCGGAGAACGACGCAGGGCCTTGCCGAGCAATTCGTAAACCTCGCGCTCGAGTACCACGCGAACTCGCAGACCGCAGTGCTCCAGGCCATCGACCAGCACGGTGCGGAACAGCCGACCTTCGGACGCGTGCGCGCGCATATGCTGATTCGCAATCGTGGCGGGATCGGTGAGCGAGGCGACGACCACCGCGGCGCTGCGTACGGGATGCTCTGCACGATATTCATCCACAAGGGCCGCGATCGTGCGGCGGGAAAAGTGCTCGATGCCGCGAACCAGGCGGGCGACTTTCGCCGTGTCGGTCTGTGCCGTGCCGAGGCCGGCGTGGTAGGGTTGGCGCGAGTCCGCCACGTCGGGGTCTGCCAGCTCGATCACACGGCTATCGATGACTGCGGGTGCTTGCTTCGCATTTGCGATCAGCACCGCCGCCGCCCAACCGGACTTCAGGCGAAAGCCGAGGGTCATCCCCAGTCCTTGGAATCGGGTGCGACGCGACGCATGGCGCGCAGGAACGTAAATGCATGCGGCGTGGGGCGTGCGGCGTCGACTTTTCTGATGTCGGTCTGCAATCCCACGACTTCTTCCGCCAAAACATTCACAGTCCCGTCATCCTTGGCGAGTTTGCCACGCACCAGGACGAACGCCTCGCCGCGGACCGCCGCCCGACAGCGATCGTAGACGTCAGGCCGCACGATCACATTGGTCATCCCCGTTTCGTCTTCGACCAACAGGAAGACGATTCCCTTGGCCGTCTCGGGACGCTGGCGGGCGACAACGAGGCCGGCCACCTTGCATTTGACACCGGCTTTGAGGGTTTCCAGGTCCCGGTTGAGTGTCAGGTCAGGTGGTAAGGCGTTACGCACCAACGACAAGGGGTGTCCGCTGGCCGAGAAGCCGAGGGTGGCATACTCGGCCAGGAGGCGCTCGTGAGCGGCCAGTCCGCCGAATACCAGCTGCTCATGGGGATGGTTCAGCGCGAGCTCGAGCTGGCGCCGGCCGCGGCCGTCGCCCGATTGGGAAGCCTTGGGAGGGAGCCACAGGCCGACCTGCCATAGCAATTCGCGTCTGGTCAGGCCGAATCCGTCGCAGCCGCCAACCCACATGATGGCTTCGATGGCGGTGCGTTTGAGCTTCGACGGCGCGCGCCGGATGAAATCGCCGACGCTCTTGAAGGGACCATTCTGCTCGCGCTCTTCAACGGTAGCGGTCGAGGTTTCTTCACTCCAGTGACGGACAAATCCCAGACCGATGCGCACAGCCCCCGGGCCGTGGGCCCGGGGCACGCTACCCTGGCTGGTTTCGACGGTACACCACACATCGCTCACGTTGATGTCGGGCAAGCGCAGCTCGATGCCGTTGCGCATCGCATCGCGGCCCAGCGCGTCGATCGAGTAGAAGCCCATTGGCTGATTATTGAAGAGCGCGACGTAGTACTCGACGGGGTGGTAATGCCTGAGCCAGGCTGATTGATACGCGAGCAGTCCGAACGCGGCGGCATGCGACTTGGGGAATCCGAACTCGCTGAAGGCAATCACCTGACTGAAGACCTTCTCGGCCGTGGCTTCGGAGACGCCGCGCGCGAGGGCGCCGGCGCGGAACTCCTCCCAGAACCCGGCCATCAGATCGTGCGAACGGCGGCGGCTCATCGCGCGCCGCAGTGCTTCGGCCTGTCCCGTCGTGAATCCGGCGAGCGCCTGGCAGACTTGCAGCACCTGATCCTGATAAAGAATGACGCCCAGCGTCTCCGCGAGACATTCGCGTAGCAGGGGATGATCGACCGGCGGCTCGTACGGCTTGCCGGCGGCGTGCGCGCGGCGCTGCTCTTCGCGCCGGCGCACGTACGGGTTCACCGCGCCGCCGACGATCGGGCCCGGCCGCACGATCGCGACTTCGACGGCGAGGTCTTCGAGATTGCGCGGACGGCTCCGGCGGATCATCTGGATCTGCGCGCGGCTCTCGATCTGGAAGAGGCCGATCGTGTCGCCGGCGCAGATGCGGTCGTAGATCGCGGGATCCTCGAAGTCGATGCGGGAGAGGTCGGGCGCCGGCCCCCCCCCGGGGCGGCGCGCGATCAGCTCGACGCATTCCTCTACGAGCGACAGCATGCCCAGCGCGAGGAAATCGATTTTAATGAAGCGCGCGTCGTCGCAGGAATCCTTGTCCCACTGGCAGACGACGCGGTCTTCCATCGCGGCACGCTCGAGCGGCACGATCTCGATGAGCGGGCGTGACGAGATGATCATCCCTCCCGGGTGCTGCGACACATGGCGGGGCAGACCACGAATTTCCTGAGCGAGCTGGCACAGCTCCTTCCAGAGCGGCGCATCCTTGCGCCCGGCAAACCCGGGAAGGTGTTCCAGCTCATCAGACAGTCCGTCCGACCGACCGTCCGCCAGTTTGGCGACCAGCTCGATTTCGCCGAGCGGCAAATCGAGCGCTTTGCCGATTTCGCGCACCGCCGACCTCAGCCGGTACGTCGGGAACGAACAGACGAGCCCCGCGTGCTCGGCGCCGTAGCGCGTGTACACCCGGCGGATCAGCTCCTCGCGGATCTCGCGCGGGAAATCGAGATCGATGTCGGGCACCGATGCAAGCGACTCGTTCAGGAACCGGCCGAGGAAGAGCTTGTTGGCGATCGGATCGATGTGGGACAGGCCGAGGAGATAACAGACGATCGAGGAGACCGATGAGCCGCGACCGCGCCCGGGCAGCAAGTTGCCGGTTGCGCGGCGCGAGCCGCGCCGGATCTCCGCTGCGACGTCGCGCGCGAGATCGAAGAGGTCGTGATAGACGAGAAAGAAGCCGCTGAGCTTGTGATGCTCGATGAGCCGCAATTCTTCGTCGAGCCGGCGTACGGCCTGGGCGTGATACAGGGAGCCTGGGGGGTAGCGCTCCTGCATCCGAGCGGTGCACAGCTCGGCCAACGCTTGCGGGGCGGGGGGGGCGGGGGGGGTGGGGGCACGACCCGATCCGCGGAAGTCGGGGAAGGTGTAGCCGAGGTCGCGCGTCAGATCGAAGGCTTTACAGCGTTCCGCGATGGCCAATGTATTGGCGACAGCATCCGGACAGTCATCGAACAGCGCCACGACTTCTTCCAGTGGCCGCAAGTAAAATTCGCTGTTCGGATTTCGCACCCGGTGCGAGCCATCGAGCGTCGTGCGATGCCGGATGGCGACCATGACGTCGTGCAGCCGGTGCAGCTCGCGCGTGTGGTAGAACACGTTGCCCGTCGGCACGACGGCAAGCTGCACGTCGTTCGCGATATCCAGCAGTGCCCGCGACACGGCGAGATCGCCACGCACACGGTTGCGCTGAATCTCCACGAAAAACCGCTCGCTCCCAAAAACGGCCTTGCAGTGCCCCGCGAGCTTGCTGGCGGCACTGAGCCCCTGCGTCTCGAGGGTTCGCGGCAGCAGTCCGTCGCGGCGCGATCCTGAGAGAATGATCAGCCCCTCCTGACGCGCTGCGATTGCCGTCAACGGCAGCCGCGGGTCGAGACGCTCGGCCCCGAGGTGTGCTTCCGTGAGCAACCGGCAGAGATTCGTGTACCCGGGCCCGGTCTCGGCGAGCAAGATCAGATGGCTGCCATCCGAGAGCGTGACTTCCGCGCCGGTGATTGCCTGGATACCGAGGGGCTGCGCGGCGTGCGCGAACGTGAGCGAGCCGTAGACGCCGTTGCGGTCGGTGAGTGCCAGTGCGGGATAGCCGTAGCGGTGCGCTGCGGCGAGGAGCTCGTCGGGCGGTGACGCTCCGTCGAGAAAGGAGTAGGCTGAATGGCAATGCAGCTCCGCGTACATCAGGGCATCTGTGCGAACCATTGGCCAGTGAGCAGATCCTGAAACAGCACCATGCGCTTTCCACCTTCCAGTATCACTTCCATGTAGTTGCGCGCAATCGTCCGGCGCCACCATTCGTCATCGATGCGCCACGATTCGAGGATCGCTTCGACTTTTCCGACTGTCCGGCCGTCCGACCGTCCGACCGTCATCAGACCGGATTCATCCAGATCCACCGTCACCGGCTGCGGCTCGTTTACGGCTCGTAGTCGATCAGTGCGTAGCGGCGTTCGGGAAGACGTGACCATGGCTGTACCTCGACGATGTGATACAGAGGAGAACGCTTCACGCGCATGCGGATCTCACGCGCGGCGCTTTGCAGTGCGCGCTGCTGTCCCGCGCGCGCGGCTGCCTGCGCATCGCGCGCGAACAGCTGCAGCTCGCTGGTCCCGGGGGCGAAGGCGGTGAACTCGAGCACGAGTCGCTCGACGGCTCCCGTCGGCGGCGACTGCTCGAGCCTGGTCTTGAGCGGCGCGGCGATGCGCCCGGCATCCGCGGTCGGGTCCCTGAGCAGGATCGCGGCGAGCCAGGAGCTCGAGCCTTCGAGATCCGCACGCAGTCGGACCGCGTGCACGCGCCAACCGATGCGGCGTGGATGTTTGAGCGCACGCGCGATCAGCTGATCGAGCGCGTGCGCGAGCAGCTCGCGCTCACCTACCGGCGCGAAGAATGTGAGCGCGGCCACGATCGGTTCGGGCGCGCTGCGTCCTGCGACGGGCTCCGCGATGCGGCCGGCGGCCAGTCGCCACAATCGCCTTCCCATGGCGCCGAACTGCGCGGTGACCGCTTCTTCAGGGAGCGCCGCGAGTGCGCCGAGTGTGCGGATGCCGAGTTGGCGGAGACGGCGGTGCGTGTCGGCGTCGAGCGGAAGAGCGGAGATCGGCTGTGCAGCGAGAAACTTCGCCTCCGTCCCTCGTTGTACAATCACCGCTTCGCCCGGCTTGGAACGGCTCGCCGCCACCCAGGCGGTGAACTTGCCGAGACCAAGCCCCACACGTGCGGCGTGCGACGTGCGGCGTATTGCTTCGACTACTTTTTCCGGTCCTCCGTATATTCCCTCAAGTCCGTCACACCCCACATACACTAGCCCCAGATCTCCAGGCTCGACGACCGGACTTACTTCGTTGAGTGCAGAGAGCAGATGGGCGAAGCGCTCGTCGTAGTGAACCGGATCAGGTTCGATGAGTCGCAGCGTGGGGCAGAGACCGATCGCCTGGCTGACGGTCATCCCCGGCTTCACGCCCGCATGGCGGGCGAGGGGGGAGATCTGCCAGAGCTTGCGGGTGGTGTCGGGCGCGAGCAGCGCCGTGGGGTAGGCGGCCAGACCCTCATGACGGGCCTCTTCACAGCGGAGTGGGAAGAGGGGGATCCACACGCAGGCGGCGAGCGAGCTCGAAGGCGATCGTGACATTGAAAAAAGCTTCAAGGGGACCCGAATATATCCCGAAACTAGGAAGGCCCGCAAGGATATTCCCGAACTCACCTAAGTCATTGACACATTTCTATTTAGGGGCGATATCAAAGAGTGACCTCGATTCGCTCTACCGGGGGGTTAGGGCTGGCGGTCCTGATCCAACTGATCACGACCTCCCCCGCCGCAGCGCAAGCAATCCCCAAGCCTGAATACGTCACCTACCTCCCTCGGGAAACTCTGCTCCCGGTCCAGTCGACAGCAGGAAACAGACAGTTTCATCTCTTCGGCGATTCCACCGCGTCCGGCTACCGGGACGAGACTCCACGGGACGGCATTGACGACGCCCGCGAGCATTGGCTGCGCGCGCTCGCGGTACGATTTGCGCCCTGGATGGTGCGGAACTCGGTCGACTTCCCGATGGATTTTCGGCGGTTCGTCGAGACGGGTGAGTGGTCTACGCTTTTCATCGACGCGATGGACTTGTCGCAGGCGCGTCCGCGGCTGGTCGGCACCGAGACTATCGAGTTCGGAAAGCTGGCGGATCGGGCGTGTTCCGGTATGACGACGAATGCGAGCGAGACCGTCGATACTACCACTGACTGCCGGCTGCTACAACTCGTTGCTCGATTCGCGCCCGAGCCTCCGCTCGTTGCGAGCGTGCCACGCCCTGATCTCGATCTTCATTACATCATGTATTTCGACTTTCCCGGCGAAGACCCCGCGTCGTGGAACCGGGAATTCGAAGGATCGGTGCACGGCTCGATCGCCCGCAAGTACATCGGTTACGCGAAAGCGTTCGTTCACCCCTTTGTTCACGACGTTCCCGGCGCGAGCGTCGAGCCGGGGGGGGGGCGGCATGAGCTCGTCCTCCAGTACTGGTTTTTCTACCCGTACAACGACGCCGGAAATACGCACGAGGGAGACTGGGAGCATGTCAACGTCGCGGTCACCCCGCGCCATCAGGGCAGAGAGCCCCTCACGACTGCGGCGATGGAAGGAGTGCTGCGAGAGCTGGTTCCGTCCGATGACTTCGTGATTCAGCGGGTGGAGTACTACTTCCACCACTGGGTGTTTACGGCCGACTATATGACCCCGAACGTCTATGCCCCCCGCGCGGATTGGGAAAAGGAGATGAAGGGGATGCGGGAGGAGCGGATCGGAGAGCGCGAGATCTGGCGCCAGATTCGGCGACAAGCCTATCTCGACGATGCCGAAACGAAGCTCAATCAGCATCCGATCGTGTTCATCGGCGGGGACAACCGTGGCTTGCAGCAGCTCATCTCCTCTTCAACGCGGCTGGGGCGGGCGAGTCACGGCTCCTATCCGTTCCCCGGTCTGTACAAAGACGTAGGGCCCGGGCACACGGGGGAGCTGGTGAGCACCTCGTGGGACGTGTTCCGGACGGCGCCGGACTCCGCAGCGGCCGAAACCAACACCGTGGTGCGGTTCGACAACCCCGAGCGGCTCGAGGTCATCCCTGACTGGGAGCAGGTGCTGCCGCTCGTGCGCACCGATCCTGTTGCTCGGCGCCGATGGGCCTGGCTGGTGTTACCGATCCGCTTCGGCTACCCGGCCACCCGGTCATCGTTCGCGGGAATCGTGCGCTACGCCGAAACAGGGAATACGTCGGTCGTGGCGCCGGCGTACAATGGTGGATGGAATCGCGTCGGTGCCGCGGCAGGCTACGACAGCTATGTCCCGCACCGGCTCAGTTCCTTCTTTCCGGCCAGCCAGCAGGACAATTACCGGACGGGGTGGGGATTCCTGAACCTCACGATTCCTACGCTGGTCACTCTGCCGCCGTTCGACATCGCGTACCGGCTGCTCAGCGCGCCCGTCCGCGCCGCAGACCGCCACAGCTATCCGGCCTTCTTCCGCTCGGAGGACGTGCCGTTCCGATTCGTCGGTGTGACGACGGGGATTTCGTCCTTCCGGATCCCCGACGCGTTCCTGAATCTCGCTGGCTTTTCGGAAACCGCCGGGCCCTTTTTGGAAAAGGTGATCGCACTCGCCGGGGCGTCCGACTCGGTGACGATCGACGTGGTGCATCCCAGCACCCAACGTGTTTCACCGCGCTATTATGGTGTCACGCTTTTCCTCGGTCGGCGCTTCACGAGCGAAAACACGCTGCGTCATTCGAACGGCGAAGTGCGCGCGGACGTGACCGTGAGCACGCTGCCGGGCCGTTTTCCTCTGACGCTCAACCTCGACATGTGGGAATACACGGGCAGCGTGCGCTACAACATCGCGTCGGCGGGCCTCCAACCCTTCGTGAAGCTTGGATACGGACTCAGCTGGTACCGGGTGACGGACGCGCGATTCAACGGTGAACTGCTCGGAAACGGTAAATCACGCTGGGTGCGCCGGCCCGGCTTCTTCCACAACGTGTTGCCCAATACGTTTCACATCGGTGGCGGGCTGGAGTTCATCCCGGTGCGAAGTGTGAGCGGCGTCGATGTGGGATTTCGTGGCGACCTGACCGTGTACAGCCACCGGCTGGGACTCAAGGCCGACAACCTGCTTCTCGCGCAGGACGCTCACGTGACCAGAGTGCATGCGTCGATCGGGACCGTACTAAGCTTCTAGAATTCGTGGGACGCCTCCAGCCAGATCTGTTTGAGGGGAGCGAATCGCTTCCCGAGCCCAGCGTGGAGTTGACTACACTCGCTGGGCAGCTGCCTCCCACCGTGCGGTTCGGCACCTCCACCTGGACGTATGACGGCTGGTTCGGCGACGTCTACCACCGCCGCTATCGCGGACCGCAGCCGGCCAGCCGGCTCGAGGAGTACGCTCGCTATCCGCTGTTCCGCACCGTCGGCATCGACAGCGCGTTCTACGATCCTCCGTCCGAAGCGGAGCTCGCGTCCTACGCGCGGGCGTTGCCTTCGGGCTTTCCCTGCGTCAGCAAGGTGTGGGATCGCATCACCGCCAAGCGGCTCGGCCAGGATGCTCCACAGCCGGGCCTGGCAGGGATGCGCAATCCCGATTTTCTGAACGCCACGCTGTTCAAGGACAGCGTGCTCGGTCCCTACAGCCGCGTGTTTCGCGATCACGCCGGGTCGTTCGTGTTCGAGTTCCAGGCGATGCGCGGCAAAGATCTGCCCGATCCGCTGCAATGGGCCGATCAACTCGACGATTTCTTGCAGGAGTTGCCGCGCGACTTTCGCTACGCGGTCGAGCTACGCAATCCCGAGCTGCTGACCGGGGTTCACGGTGACGTGCTGAAGCGGCACGGTGTGGCGCATGTGTTCAACTCGTGGACAGAAATGCCGCCGATCGGCGAACAGGTCGAGCTGGGGTGGACGTTCTCGGCGAACTTCAGCGTGGCGCGCGCGCTGCTCAAGCCGGGCCGCCGCTACGGCGACGCGGTGAAGCAGTTCCAGCCGTACGATCGCGTGCAGGAGCCGTTGCCTGATTTGCGTCACGATCTCGTGCGTCTGGTGAGCGAGGCGCACCGGCGGCGCGTCGAGGCGTTTATTCTCGCCAATAACCGTGCCGAGGGGAACGCGCCGGGGACGATTCGGGCAGTCGCACGCATGTGGCTGGACGGTGACGCGGAGCCGACTTCCTAGGGTAGGTATCTGGGAAGTCTGCTTCGACGAGGAGGTTTATGCGCCCTGCAATGTTCGCCGCGATAGCGCTCGGTCTGTTGATTGCGTGTGACGGACCCAACGACAAAGTCGATCCGGTGTCGGTGCAGTGGATGGATTGGCCGGCCGAAGTCAACGCTGGTCAGCCGTTCCGCACGCGGTTGGTCGTTTGGGGCGTGTGTGCAATAAACCCGCGCTTTCGCCCCGGCACACACGCAGACCAATCGGCGGTGACATTCGAGCCGTATTACTTGGTCGACAACGATCAGATCTTCTGCGCGAACCTCCGCGAGGTAACGCTGCTGCAGGTGGGTGCTCTCGACACTGCCGCCACGGCGCCGGGACTGGCGGCGCCAGCGTCCCGCACGTACGAAATGCGCGCTGGGGCGGAGGTCTTTTTCGCCACATCTGCGCAGAGCATTCCAGTGCGCCACTTCGGCGACGTCATCGTGCGGCCGACGGGCGCCGATCCCTCACGGCGCAACGGCGGCGGCACCGTGTTCATGCTCGTGGATTCGCTTGGATGTGTCCGCCTCTCGCCGCTCGGTCTCTACAACCCAAACTCGGCGCTCGTCCTCGAGGATCAGGCCGACACGTCCGGACTCTCCGGGGCGTTCGTTACCGGCTACACTCACGATGCCGCAGCACCGGTATGTGGGGAGACCAGAGTCTTTCACGTCGTGACACGGAACTGATCCATGCGCCCCTTCTACTGTATCCCACTCATGGCGGCACTCGCCGCGTGCGATTCCGGTGTCGACATGCAGCCGGCCGTCGTGCAGTGGATGGAATGGCCTGCGGAGGTGCAAGTAGCAATGCGATTCACTGTGCGGCAGGTGATGACCTTTCCAAGCTGTCACCGGTGGGTGTTCAAGCCGGCGGTCAGCGCGGATCAGTCGGCCGTCACATTCGCGCCCTATTTTCTCGTGGAACGTGGCGATCCGGTCTGCCTTCCCTCACCCGCAGCGTTCGATGTCTTCCCTGTTCCGTTCCTCGGTCTGGATACGGTGAGTACCGCACCAGGCCTGGCCACAACTGTCGCTCGAACGTTCGAGATGCGCGCGACCGCGCCTGTCTCCGCGCCCACACCAGGTCCAGGCCCCGGCGATACTCCTGTCAGAACATTTGGCGACGTCACGGTGCGTCTCTCCAATCCCGACTCCTCGCGTCACAATGCAGGGGGCATCGTGAGAATGTCGGTGGACATTGGGGGTTGCGTACGGCTCTGGCCGGGAGGCTTTCCGGGCTATGTTGGAGCGCCGACGGGGCTGGTGCTCGAGGATCAGGCCGATACCACCGGCCTCAACTACGCGTTCGTGCGCGGCTACATCCACGAGGCAGCGGCGCCGGTGTGCGGGCAGACGCGCGTGTTTCATCTCACGTCGCGGAACTAGGGCAGGCTCCCGCGTAGCTCGAGCTCGCCCTGCACGGGCATCGTGCCGCGCCGATAGCGGTCGATCATCCCGCTGTGATTCCTGAATCCGTGCTTGCGTCGCAACTTCTCGATGCGCCGCGAAAGGGCGCGCGCGTATTCTCGCGGTGCACCCGCCTGGCGCGCGTACGCTCGGCTGTACCGGGGCACCAGCTCCGGAAAATGCTCGCCGAGAAGAGGCATGAAGCGGTCGCGCACCGCGGCGTACAGGCGCAACGCGCCGGCGTGAATGAAGTGCGCGCCCGCCGCGCGGGCCGCGGCGAACAGCGTGTCGAGATGGGCGATGTCGTCGGTGATGCCGGGAAGCACCGGCGCGACGATGAGTCCGGCGTTGACGCCGGCATCCACCAGCTTCCGCAATGCGCGGAGCCGCGCGGCGGGGACGGGAGAGCGCGCCTCGAGCTTGCGCGCCAGGCGTGCGTCGGCTGTGATGAGCGACAGGTGAACCTGGAGCTCGTTGCGCTCCTGCAGCCGGACCAGGAGGTCGCAGTCACGGGCGATCAGCGGACTCTTGGTGATGATGCCGAACGACAGTCCTTCGCAGCGGGTCAGGCGCTGCAGCACCGCCCGCGTCACGCGGAACCGGCGCTCGGCCGGCTGATAGGGATCGGTCGCTGTCCCGATGACGATGCATTCTCCGAGCGGGACGCGCTTGAGATCGGCCTCGAGCGCGCCGACGACCTGCTCTTTGACAAAGATCCGCTGCTCGAACGCCTCCCATCCATGCGCACCGCGGTAATCGGAGAACTCGGCGTCGCTCAACCTGCCGGCGTCATGCGCGCGCTCCACGACGTAGCGATGCGTGTAGCGTGCGTAGCAGTAGCTACAGCCGAACTCGCAGCCGACGTATGGATTCAGCGACCAGTAGTCCATGCCGGTGGCGCTGGGCGGGTTCAGCACCCGCTTGGGAGTCAACGAAACGAACCTGGTGCCGCGGAGACGCTCGTCGAGAATGACGGGCGGATGGGCCGATGGGCGGTCGGTCGGTAATAGCGGGAGTTGGTTAGCCACAGCGCGCCCAGCCGCATTGGAGACACACCAGGCAGCCCGATTGGTGAGCGGTTTTCGCGCCGCAGTCAGGGCAGGGAGGAGGTTTGGGAGGGGCTTCCCGGGGTTTGCGCACCGCCATACACCCCGAATATAACCCGAAGATCGTGCTCAGCAACTCCAACTACATCGGCTTCGCGAAGCGCCTCCAGGCGAAGTACACGGGCACGCCCAGCAGCACCAGGATCAGTCCCAAGAATGCATAAGTGCGGGTCGCGTCCTGAACCAGCAGGTCGACCGCAATCAGGCCCGTGAGCACCACGTAGAGGGCCGGGAGTACTGGATACCCCGGCGCTCTGACTGGCCGTGGAATGTCCGGTCGCCGCTGCCGCAGTCGGAACAGGCCGACCGCGGTTACCGCATAGAACACGACCGCGGCAAAGATTACGAAGTTGAGCAGCTGACCGTACGTCCCCGACAGGCACAGCACGCACGTCCAAATCGCCTGGACGATCAGCGCGAGTGCCGGCGTGCGAAACGTGGGATGCAGGTTCGCCGCAGACTTGAAGAATAGATTGTCCTGCGCCATCGCGTAGTACACGCGCGCGCCTGAGAGAATCAGCCCGTTATTGCAGCCGAATGTCGAGATCATGATCGCGACGGCCATGACATAGAGGCCAGGCGATCCAAGCATCGCCTGCATCGCGGCCGTGCCCACACGGTCCTGCGGCGCATGTGCAATGGTATCGGCAGGTAACACGACCAGGTACGCGACGTTGGCCAGGACGTAGAGGGTCGTCACGGTCAACACGCCGGCCGCCATCGCGAACGGCACATCCTTCTCGGGGTTCTTGAGCTCGCCGGACGCGAACCCCACGTTGTTCCAGGCGTCCATCGAAAACAGCGACCCCACCATGGCCCCGCCGACCACAGGCAGAACGGCGAGCGACAGGCCACCGCCGGCCCAGAAGTTCGCGCCGAAATTGGCGGCAATAGCCGCGGCGTTCCGCCCGATCGTGAACCCCAGGAGTATGAGACCCGCGAGCGCGGCGGTCTTGACCGCGGTCAGGGTAGTCTGGATGAACGCCGCCGTCCGCACGCCGCGCACGTTGATCCACGTGAGCAGCACAATGGAGGCGATCGCAAAGATGCGCTGCGCCGATAGGCCGACTGCGATGTCCCCGATTGGTGCCGGAAAGTGCAGCGTCATCCCCAGGAAGACGTCGGGGGTGAGGGCGGGAACGAGCACCGACGTAAAGCGCGCGAACGCCACGGCCACCGCGGCGATCGTGCCGGTCTGAATCACGACGAACAGAGTCCAGCCGTAGAGGTAGCCGAACAGCGGCGAGATACCTTCGCGCAGGTAGACGTAGTTGCCGCCCGCCTTCGGGAACATGGCCGCGAGCTCCCCATACGACAGCGCGCCGAGCAGGGTCACCACGCCCGAGAGCAGCCATACGGCGAGGAGCAGGCCCGGGGAATGCACCTGTCGGAGGATATCGGCCGACACGATGAAGATGCCGGACCCGATCATCGATCCGACGACGAGCGCTGTCGCGTCGAGCCGCGAAATCGCGCGGACGAACTCGACCCGCTGGGGTTGAACCGGGGTGGCGGTCATGAGGTTGATAACCTAGTTGTCATTCCATATGGCCGCTATCTTTGCGGTCCACCACGCTCCGGAGATACCGTTGCGTCTCCTGCCGCGCGAAGAAGAGTTTTTCGACCTGTTCGTCGAGGTCGCAACCCGTAACAAGGAAGCGGCGCAACATCTCCGCAACCTGTTCGACGCCGCGCCCGACCTGCGCACGTCCCACATCGATGCGATCAAGCGGCTGGAGCACGAAGCCGATCAGGTCACGCACGAGGTGGTGAACCGGCTTGACCGGACCTTCATCACGCCGCTCGACCGCGAGGACATCTACCAGCTCGCGTCCGATCTGGACGACGTGATGGACGCGATGGACGGCTGCGCCCGTCGCGCGCAGATCTTCCGGCTCGGTCCCACCCCCCAAGGGGTACGCCGGCTCGTGGAGGTGATCCAGCGGATGGTGGCGGTGCTGGCTGAGGCGGTGGGGCGGCTCAAGAAGGGCGACGACGTGATGCGCTACTGCGTCGAGGCCAAGCAGCTCGAGGAAGAAGGCGACTCGATCTATCACGAGTCGCTGGGCCAGCTGTTCGACAAGGAGCGTGACGCCATCGAGCTGATCAAGTGGAAGGAGATCTACGACAATCTGGAGCGCACGCTCGACCAGGCCGAGGACGTCGCGAACGTGGTCGAGTCCATCACGATCAAGCACGCCTGATGGCAGGCTCCGTCTGGTTCGTGCTGGGGATTCTGCTCGTCGCCCTCACATTCGACTTCATCAATGGGTTTCACGACGCGGCCAACTCGATTGCCACCGTCGTGTCGACACGCGTCCTCTCGCCGAGCGCAGCGGTGGTGTGGGCGGCGTTCTGGAACTTCGTTGCGGCGTTCGTCTTCGGCACCGCCATCGCGAAGACGCTCGGGAAAGGACTGATCGACCTCAGCGTCGTCGATTCGACGGTAGTGCTCGGCGGCTTGCTGGGCGCGATCATCTGGGACCTGGTGACGTGGTGGCTCGGCCTGCCGACCTCGTCCTCACACGCGCTGATCGGCGGGTACGCGGGCGCCGCTGTGGCGAAAGCCGGGTTCTCGGCGATTATCACGAGCGGTTGGACGAAGACGCTGATCTTTATCGTCGTCGCCCCGCTCATGGGTTTCGCGCTGGCGCTGTTGCTGACGGTGGCGCTCTCCTGGACCCTGCGACGATCGCTGCCACGCAGGGTCGATAAAACATTCCGGGTGCTTCAACTCTTGTCGGCGGCCGCGTACTCGCTTGGCCACGGCACGAACGACGCACAGAAGACGATGGGCATCATCGTCGCGCTGCTCGTGTCGAGCCAGGCACTATTTGTGAATTTCCCGATTCAGGCGTTTCACCTCACTGATGCCAATAAAATTCCCATCTGGGTCATTCTGAGCGCGCACGCGGCAATCGGCCTCGGCACCATGGCGGGCGGGTGGCGGATCGTGAAGACGATGGGACAGCGCATCACGAAGCTCACGCCGTTCGGCGGCTTTTGCGCCGAGACGGCCGGCGCGATCACGCTGTTCGTGTCGTCGCATTACGGCATCCCCGTCAGCACGACGCATACGATTACGGGCGCGATCACGGGCGTCGGCTCCGCGCAACGCTTCTCGGCCGTGCGCTGGGGTGTGGCGGGACGGATCGTATGGGCGTGGGTCGCGACAATTCCAGCGGCCGCCGGTATCGGCGGGCTCAGCTATTTGTTGCTGCGGGCGGTGGTCTAATCCAGTTTCAGGGTTAGTACTCGGAGCTCCGTCATTTCTTCAATCGCGTACCGCACGCCTTCGCGACCGAGGCCTGAAGCCTTGGCACCGCCATAGGGCAGACGGTCAACGCGGAAACCGGGGATGTCGTTGCCGTTGACGGCGCCGACGTCCAGCTCGGCGTGAAGCCGGAACATCGTCTGCAGGTTCGTGGTGAACACTCCCGCTTGCAATCCGTACGGGGACGCGTTCGCCCAGGTAATCGCATCGCTCACCGAGCTGTACGGCGTGACGGTGACGAGCGGGGCGAAGACTTCCTCGCAATTCACCTTCATCGCCGCGGTGGTGTGCGTGAGGACGGTCGGCTCGAGGAACACGCCGTTGCGCTTGGCGCCCAATTCAATCCTGGCTCCTCCAGCCACCGCTTCCGCGATCCAGCGCTCGACCCGCTCCGCCGCATCGAGCCCGATCATCGGACCGACATCGGTGTGCTCGTCGAGCACATCGCCGACCTTTAACTGCTGAACCCGTCGAGTAAAGGCGTCGAGAAACGGCGTATAAACGGATTCGTGGACGTAAATCCGCTGTGTCGAGATGCACGACTGGCCGGCGTAGGTAAAGCCGCCGACCGCACAGCGCGCCGCGGCCCATGTGAGGTCTGCGTCCGGTTCCACGATCACCGCCGCGTTGCCCCCCAGCTCCAGCAACACGCGTTTCGTGCCGGCCTTGGCGCGGATGGCCCAGCCGGCTTTGGCGCTGCCGGTGAACGTGATGACCCGCACGCGCGGGTCTTCGATGAGGATCTGCGCGACTTCGACGTGACAGGGAACGATGTTGACCGCGCCGGCCGGATAGCCGGATGCCTTGACGAGCTCGCCCAGTCGCAGCGTCGTCAGCGGATCTTGTGGAGGTGGCTTCAGCGTGATCGTCGCGCCGCAGGCCATCGCGGGCGCGATTTTGTGCGCGGCAAGCAGCACCGGAAAGTTGAACGGCGTGATCCCCGCGACCGGCGACAGCGGGAAACGGCGTGTGATGGCAATGCGGCCGGTGCCCGCGGGAACGACGTCGGCCGGCAGCACTTCACCGTCGATGCGAGTCGCTTCTTCGGCGCCGTCGCGAAACACGAAAATGGCGCGATCGATCTCGGTCTGGGCTTGCGCGATCGGCTTGCCGGCCTCGAGCGCCAGCGTGCGCGCGAACTCGGCACGTGCCGCTTCGAGCCCGTCGGCGACCTTGCGCAATGCAGCCGCCCGCGCGTAAGCGGGCATCTCGCGGCAGGCGCGCGCGGCGGCGACGTTCGCGTCGAGCGCGGCGCGCACGTCCTCCGGTCCCGCCAGCGCCACCACGCCGACTTCGCTGCCGTCGTGGGGGGCGCGGATGACCGCGGTCTCTCTTTCCTTCTGTCTCTGCGTGGTCGTCATTTCAGTCGGAGAACAGCCTCCGCAGCCCGCGCTCCGTCTCGGCGAGCGCCTCCTGGAAGTGTTGCAGCTCGCCGCCGAAGCCGAACCGCAAGAAGCCCGGCATCCCGAAATGATCGCCAGGGCAGAGGAGCACGCTGTGCTGCGCGCGCAGTTTCTCGACGACTTCCGGCGCCGGGATCGCGCCGCGGTAACGTGCCCAGCAGATCGCGCCGGCGTGCGGGGGATTCCAGCTGAACGTGTCCCCAAACGTTTTGAGCCACGCCTCCATCACGGGATAGTTCGCGTGCAAGATCCGGCGCGTGCGCTCGATCAGCTTGTCGCGCACGTGGGGATCGAGGGCGACGGCGGCGAGGTGGTCGGACGCGCCGGACGGCCCGATCGTCGTGTAATCGTGGCGAGCCCAGGCCTCCTGACTGAATGCGGGCTGGGAGACGATCCAGCCGATGCGCAGACCCGGGAGGCCGTACGCTTTCGACAGCCCGTTGACGATCACCACCTTGTTATAGCCCGAGCCCCAAAACGACTCCGTCGTCTTGCCGCTCAACTCCGCGCCCTGATAGACCTCATCCGCCAGGATCCAGGCGCCGACTTCCGCGGCGCGATCGAGGATCGCTTTGCGCGACGTGTCGCTCAGCACATGGCCGGTCGGATTGTGCGGATTGGTGACGACGACGAGTTTCGTCCCCGGCGCGATGGCGGTGCGAATCTCCTCGACGTAGGGCTCCCACCCTTCCTTTTCATGCAGCGGAAACGCCTTCGCTTGCGCGCCGAAGTTTTGCGCAAGCCCCCAGGTCTGGAGGTAGTTCGGCATCATCACGGCGACTTTGTCGCCGGGCTCGAGCAGCCGCCAGCAGGTGACGAAGTTCGCCTCGGAGCTGCCGGTCGTGACGAGGATCTGGTCGGGGGACGCGCCGGGATAGAGTGCGGCGATTCGCTCGCGCAGCAGATCGGTGCCGTTCGACTGGGCGTAGCCGAGGCGCACGTCGAGCAGCGGCATGGCTGACGCGCCGGCAAGACCGAGCAGCTCCTGGATCGTGAGCGGGTGCACGCCCGACTCGGAGAGATTGAAGCGCACCCGGTTTTCCCAGGTGCTCTGCCACCGTTCCAGCTCGAAGGGGACGAATTTTGGGCTCATGGCTCGTAAAGCTCGCGCAAGTCCTGGGGTTTCTCCAGCCAGTAATCGGGGGACAGATCCTCGAGGTGCGCCCGGTCGAACGGCCCCCACAGCACGGCCGCGGTCTTTACCCCGGCGGCGCGGCCCGACTCCATGTCGTGGCGCGAATCGCCGACAAAGACGGTTTGGGTGGGCTTCACGCCGAGCTCGGCGACGGCTTTCAGGACGGGCTCGGGGTGCGGTTTGGAGCGGGTCACGTCGTCGCAGCCGATGACGACGTCGAACGCGTCGTCGAGCCCCGAGACGCGGAGCCCGCGCATCGCACCGTCGCGCAACTTGCTGGTGACGACCCCGAGCCGCTTGCCGGAATTCTTGAGGCGGCGAATCTCGTCGACGACGCCTTCATAGGGCTTCACGAGCGCGTCGTGGTGCGTGAGGTTGTAGGTGCGGTAGGTCTGCACCATCGCCTCGATCTCTTCCTTATCCTCGGTGATCTGCCCGAACTGCGCCCACAGCGGCGTGCCCAGGCCCTGGATCCACATGTCATCGGGCGGCATCGGCTCATGGCTGCGGTGCAGCGCGATCGTGTGACGGTAGGAGCGCAGGATCAACTCGATGGAATCGATGATCGTGCCATCGAGATCGAAGAGGAAGGTGGTGAGGGGGGGGGCCATCACTGACAAGCTAGCGCGCCGTTCGTATGATTGCAGGCGTGCACAAGATCCGTACGGTTGTCATTCTGGGCGTGCTGCTGGTCGGGGCGATCGCGGCTCTGTACTACGGACTCCGATGGTTCGGCCGCGAGCTGCACGACAAGCCATACGTCGCGAACGTGAAGAGTCAGCTGCGCTCGCTCGCCGCGGCACAGCAAGCGTTTCGCAGAGACAGTCTTTCCTACACGAGCGAAGTCGCGCGTGTCTGGCATCCGAGCGCCGAGACTCAAGGTGTGGAGGTGCGCATTCTCGATGCCGGAGCTGACGGATTCTTAGCGGAAGGCCGGCACGATGCCTGG
>JBGQKD010000040.1:0-18277 GCA_041499375.1 Gemmatimonadota bacterium | reverse complement strand
CTCGGGCTGATGCTGCGCTCGGTCCACTACAACCTGAGCCAGCAGGACAATGTCCAGGATCTGCAGCGGCGGCTGACCACCGGCTGGATGGAATGGACGCCCACCTGGGGGTTGAGCCTGCGCTTCCCGGAATTCGAGATCCGCTACGCGGGCCGTGCGACGCATGGGGCGGGTCGTCCACAAGCGACCTTCTCTCCGGTGACGTGGGCTGGTCGTGACGTCGCCCTGGCCGGTGGGACGATCCTCGCGGCGCCTAACGGACCGCTCAATCTGACGAACGTTAATACCACGACGCACCAGATCTCGCTGTCATTGCCGTTGCGCTGAACGGCGAGGAAGGGGGGGCTCACGATGACCAGACACGTCAGAACGCTGTGCATCCTCGCCGTCCTCGGTCTCGCGGCATGCGATGACCCAAACCCGATCGAGGGCGTACCCGAGTCGCTCGATGCGCAGCTGCGCCGCCAATTCACGCAGTGGAATATCGTCCCCATCGGCCAGAGCCCCGTGCAGGACCCCGCGATGGTGGCCCTCGGCCGGGCGCTGATGTTCGACAAGATCCTCAGCGGCGACCGCGACATCTCCTGCGCCACCTGCCACGATCCCGCGCAGCACCTGGGCGACGGACTCGCCCTCGCGGTGGGAACCGGCGGCAGCGGCTCGGGGCCCGCGCGCACGCTGGGCGCGGGGCGCGCGTTTGTGCCCCGCAACGCGCCGACCCTGTTGAACAGCTCGATCGGCATGCCGTACATCTTCTGGGACGGCCGCCTCACCCGCTTTGGCCCGCCCCCCCCGCCGCCGAACGTGCTGTTGCCGGCGACCACCAGCTTGCTCGCGGCGCAGGCGATGCTCCCGGTGCTCAATCGCCGGGAGATGCGCGGCGAAAAGGGCGACGTCGATGTCTTCGGGAATCCGAACGAGCTCGCGCAGCTCGACGACACCCAAGCGACCGCGATCTGGCAGGGCGTGATGCAGCGTCTCGTCGCGGTGCCGGGCTATGTGACGCTGTTCAGGGCCGCGTTCCCGTCGATCCCTGCCTCCAGCCTGCGATTCCAGGACATGGCGACCGCGATTTCCGCATTTCAGACCGATGCGTTGATGAAGACGGGCTCTCCGTTTGACCGCTACCTGGCGCGGGATAACAACGCGCTGTCCGTCGAAGCAAAGCGCGGTGGCGTGTTGTTTTTTGGCGAGGCCCGCTGCTCGCAGTGTCACAACGGGCCGTTCCTGGGCGGACAGGACTTCGCGAATTCGGGTGTGCCGCAGATTGGACCCGGCGTCGGCCAGGCCGCGCCGCTGGACAAGGGCCGCGGCGAGCTCCTCGACTTCCAGTTCTACCAGTTCGCGTTCCGGGTGCCGCCGCTGCGCAACGTCGAGCTCACGGCGCCGTACTTTCACAACGGCTCGCTCGCCACGCTGGAAGCCGTCGTGAAACACTACAACGACGTGACGACATCGCTGCGCACCTTCGACCCGTCCACCCTACCCGCGAGCCTCCGGGACAGCTATCACGGCGATGCCGCCACGATCAACGCCGTGCTCGCGAGCCTGGACGGGCGGCTCCAGGCGCCCCTGCACCTGACGGACGCGCAAATCGCCGATCTCGTGGCGTTCCTCAAATCGCTCACCGACCCGGCGGCGCGCGATCTCACAGCCATCACCCCGGCTTCGGTGCCGAGCGGATTGCCTGTGCGGTGACCAATGAAAAAAGTAGGGGCGCAGCATGCTGCGCCCCTACCATTTGGACCCTTCCGTCGTTTAGAAGCCCTCGGTCAGGCTGAACCGCACCAGCCAATTCTTTTGCGGGCGATCGAACGGATGCACGATATCCATCTGACCGATCGCGTAGCCGAGCAGATTCATGCGGAATGAGACGCCGGTGCTCCGGACGAGGTTGCGCGTGCCCCCAAACAACTTCGCTCCATCGGCCTGGGTCCACGCGACGCCGGCGTCGTAGAAGATGCCGGCTTCGATCGGCAGAATACCGTAGTAACCGCCGCCAATGCCGAGCAGGCCGAATGGCGGGAATCGCAGCTCCGCGTTCCCGACGAGGATCCTGCTGCCCCAGAGCTGATCGTAGACGGGGCAGGGGTCGCTCGCGGTTCCATTGACGCACTCGGCGCCCTGCCCAAAACTACCGCGGTCGTAACCGCGCACGAAGGTCGGATAGCCGATGAACAGCGGATATATGCGCTGGTCTTCAGCGTCCCTGCCATAGCGCCCGATGTGGAGCGCCCGTATGGCCAACGTGAAAGGACGGACCGGCATCACGTACTTCCGATAGTCCACATACCCAGTGAAGAACTGCAGGCCCCCGAATGTCGGATCTGCTTCGAGCCGCCAGCGGTCACCCAGAATGGGGCTCGTGGCGCCATAGAACGAGTTGTCGTGCACGAGCGCAAAGCTCGTCGCCTCCAACGTCACCGGCGGCGGAACGGCGAAGTGGATGGTCGAATCGAACGCGACCGAGCCGTCTTGATTGAACCCGTGCTTCTGGAGCTCGTGATCGTACGAGATCTGCTGCAACCCCCCCGATACCTCGAAGCGATCCGAACGGTTGAACGGGTACGCCGCGACTCCGCTCACCCCGCGATTGGTTTGCTTGATGCGTTCGATTTCCTCCACGTAGAGGCCAGTGTTCGGATCCAGGCCCGCGAAGATGTTCCCATAGATGTACGGGATTTGTTGGGCGCCCACCGCCCAGTTCAAGCGCGACTTCCGGTTGAGGTATGCGGCCGCCGCGGCGAAGTCCGAGATACGACCCTGGAACTGCACCATCGTGACGAGATTGTGGTCGCCGAGCATGTCGCTCCAGTACAGCGTGGCGCCACCGCCGATGTACGTCCCGAAGCGATCAGCCGCGACCGCGAGGGAAGGTTGGGCGATGAGGTCGAGCGACAGCTTAGGATGGTACTCCTTGACCGCGCTGCTGAGGGCGACCGTCGCCGCCGGCGGCAGGGGCCCCGGATCCTTGATCGCGGCTGTGATGGAGGTCCCGATCTCGGCGCGCTCGAGCGGTGGCAGTGCCGCGGCCGTCGGCGGCAGCTGAACGATCGGTCCGCCCTCGAGCGCCCGGATATCGTCGATCGCCTGAATCGCGTAGCCGCCATCGGAATAGACCGCGAACACGGCGCGCGGCGCCTTCTGTGCGACGCTCAACGCTGGGCTCAGCGCGGTGATGCCGCTGACGCCGGTGAACACATTCGTCACTTGCGTGATCTCGCCGCCTGCGAGTGACAAGCGAAATACGTTTGTGAGCCCGCCCGGATCGCCGAGGAAGTAGAGGCTCTTCCCGTCGGGACTCCACTGCGGATTGATGTGCTTGGCTTTCGGGAGATGCGGGAGCTGCCGGATCTGACCGCCGCCCCGGGGATCGATCACGGCCAGCTGATAATCGCCGTACGTCAGATCGTCCAGCGATGTGGTGAAGCGATCAGTCACGAATGCAATCAGCGAACCGTCGGGTGACCACGCCGGCTCGAGGTCGGCGTAGGCGTCATTGGTCAGGCGCCGCAGCTCGCCGCTGTCGAGATCGTACACGAAGAGATCGGTGACCCCGCCGACTTGCGCACTGAACGCAATTTGCTTCCCGTCGGGCGACCACGTTGGATTGAGGAGCTCGCCGAGCGACGGGAACTTGATCTCTTTGGTCAGTTTGCCGTCATCGCCCTTCACGATACGGAGCGCCGGCCGGCCGGTTACGATCGCAGCGAACGCGAAGCGGCCGTCGGCGCTCCAGGCGCCTGCGGAGTTGATGAACTGCATGCTCTCGAGGTGCGGATCGCGGGTTGAGGACACGAGCTTGCGGATCGTACGCCCGTTGTCCGCGTTGGCGAGATACATGTCGATGGAGAACAGGCCCGCGTCGGAGAAGTAGACCATCCGGGTGCCGTCGGGACTCAGTGCCGGCGCGAGATTGTAGTGCTGTTCCTTGCCGGGGCTCACCAGCCCGCGTGCGCCGGCTGTCGTCACCGGCGACAACCGCGCCTGATCTCGTTGGGCCTTGTCGGTGGGCAGTGGCGTTCCCGTCGCCACCGCGATAGGACGCGCGGCGTCGGTCAACGCGCGATGCCAGTCGGCGATGAGACTGTCCGCCGGCCGGTGCGTCATCTGCTCGAGGGCTGCCTGAACGTTGCCGCTGCGGCCGGCCGCGCGAAGCAGCGCTCCGACGATGTCATCGCCGTAGGTTCCGCCGAGGTAGGACCAGAAGGACTGACCCCAGCGATAGGGAAAGTACCGCGGGTCTTCCAGGTCGCGGAACTTGGGCAGGCGGCCAGTGCGGACCGCGTCCCGCATCCACATCGTCGTGTTTGGGTCCACATTTCCGAGCGAGACGTACTCCGCCATCCCTTCGATGAACCATAGCGGGACGCGGTTGAACGCTGAGTTCGTGTTGCCGCGAGCGACACCGGTGATGTCATACTGGAACGCGTGGGTCAGCTCGTGACCGATCACGTGGTCGGTTTCGAATGGCGATGCGCCCAATGGAAGGAGAATACGCCGCTTGAGGCTCTCGGTGACACCTTCACTCCCCTCCACCTGGGCGATATTGGTTTGGTTGTACGAGGGGTGGTCCGCATAGAGAATCAGCGGCTGGCGACTGCTCAACTGGTGGCGGAGCACGGTGGATATTCTCGTGTACCACCGTTCGGCCATGCGCGCCGCCTGCGCAGCGGCGTCGGCTTCCCCATCGTAAAAGTAGATGTCGAAGTGTTGGGTCTTCAGAATCTTGAAGTGGAAGGTCTGGTACTGGATGGCGTTGCGGCCGAAGGTTTGTGCTGATGCTGCAGACGCGAAAAGACCCAGCGCCCCCAGCAGCAGCGTGACGCGAGCAGTGGTGTTCATGTCCTAGAATTACCCCCATACTCCGGGTTCGGCACGGTGTGGACGAGCAAACGTCTATCCTGAACGTACACCCTTCAACGAGAGTTCACAGGTTGGTCAGCTCGGGCAATCTGCAAGGAGTGGCGTTCAGCAGACGGACGACAAGAAGCGATGTTAATAGCTGAACCGGCTTCTGACTTGCCGGGTCGGCAGAATGCGCCCAAGTTCGCCGCATGAGTGGGCCCTTGGCTGTCCCAACGCCGGCTCCCCCGACCCGCGCCACGCTCCGGGTCGCGTCGATCGACCTGATTCGCGGCGCGGTCATGGTCCTGATGGCGATCGATCACGTCCGTGTCTACTCCGGACTCCCCGCCGGTGGCCCCACGGCGGGGATTTTCTTTACGCGCTGGGTGACGCATTTCGTGGCCCCCGCTTTCATTTTTCTGGCGGGCACGAGCGCGTTCTTCTACGGCCGGAAGCACAACGATTTGTCCCGCTTCCTGTTCGTGCGCGGTGTCTGGCTGGTGCTGCTCGAGCTGACGGTGATTCGCGTCTGCTGGACCTTCAACTTCGACTTCAGGCATTACCTGTTGGCTGGCGTCATCTGGGTGATCGGCTGGTGTATGATCCTTATGGCGGCGCTGGTGCGGCTGCGGCCCCGGACCGTCGGCAGCATCGGCGTCGCGATCATCGCGCTGCACAACCTCGTCATGCCATGGCTCATCAGTCACGTCCCGCTCGGCGAGCTCTGGAAGATTCTCTACATCGGTTTCTTCGACGGGCCGGTGGACGGGACGCCGCTGATCGTGCTCTACTCGATCATTCCGTGGATTGGCGTGATGGCGGCGGGCTATTGGTTCGGCACCGTGCTGACATGGGAGCCGGCGCGCCGTAACCGCATCTGCGTCCGTCTCGGCCTTGGCGCCACCGCGCTGTTCCTCGTCCTCCGAGGCTTCAACCTGTACGGCGATCCGCGGCCGTGGAGCTCCGGGACGCCAATGCCTGTGCTGCTGTCGTTCCTCAACACCACCAAGTATCCGGCCTCGCTCAGCTTCCTGCTCATGACGCTCGGCCCAACGATCGCCCTGATCCCGCTATTGGATCGCGCCCGCGGGCGGGTCGCGCAGTGGCTAACCGTCTTCGGCCGCGTGCCGTTCTTCTACTATGTGCTGCACATCCCGCTCATCCACGCGCTGGCGCTGGTGGTCTCGAAGATCCGGACGGGGACGGTGGAGCCGTGGCTGTTCACCAACCACCCGATGGGAAATCCGCCCGCCCCGGAAGGCTACACCTGGAGTCTCGGACTCCTCTATCTCGTCTGGGTGATCGCGGTCGTGATGCTCTACGTCCCCTGCCGCTCGTATGCCGATCTCAAGGTGCGGCGCAGCGATCAATGGAGGTGGCTGAAGTACCTCTAGAACGCGCCGCCGCCGCCGCCGCCGCCACCACCTCCTGAACTGCCACCGCCACCGAACCCCGACCCGCTCGAGCTGCGCGGCGTGGACGACATCGTCGTCGCCGCGACGGTGGACAGATGTGACATGCTGCTCGAGAAATGCCCGACGTTGAAATTCATGACGCTGGGACCCACGTACCATTGCGGCGCCTGGGTGTAGATCCCCTCGAACGCGCGCGCGAATTGCCGCTCGACGCCGAAGGCCATCGCGTAGGGCAGGTACTTATCGAACAGTTCCGGATGGCCGACGATGACGCGTTTCAGATTGTCGGATTCGACCCGTCGCAGGAACTCCTCGAACCCCAGCACGTGTTCCAGCGCTCGCGATCCGGCGTCGGTCCGTGCGGGCATGATTTGCGCGAAGCTGAGAAGAATGATCCCAGATACCACCGCGGCGATGATGAAGGAGACAGGCGTGAGCAGGAATGCCGCGGCGACGAAGCTGCCGCCGAGGCCGATCAAGACCGCGGCCCCGATTCCACATCCTATCCAGATCTGCTTGACCTTGTCTGGCCGACGCTGATAGAACCCGCTACCCGTGAGCTGCGTGAAGATCGCGTCTCGAATGGGACTCAGCCGGGTGTAGAACTCGTCCTTGAGCTCGTCCAACTGCACCTGGTCGCCGTGGCGTCCAAAGATGCCGTCGAAGACGACGCGCTCATGGGGAGTCAGTCCCTCAGCGGTCTTGAGCCGGTGGAACGTGTACGACGTGCCGCCCCCGAACAGGCCGAACAGTTTTGGGTTCTGCTGTTCCTCGATCCGCATGTATCCGCGCACCGCGAGATCGACCAGCGTGGCCGTGATGTCCCGTATATCGGCGCTGTTGTCCAGCAACGTGCCTGCCTCGGCCGGCGTCACATTCGCCGGCGGCTCGTACTGGACGGCGATCGGCCGGCGCCTGGGATCGCGCCCGTTTCGCCGCCACCGCCAGAAGGCGAACAGAAAGACTGGAATCGGGATGAGCAACGGCCAGTTGCTGGATGCGGTCTCCATGGCGCGATCGGCCGCCGTCGGCGCCGTGACCAGACCCTTGTCCCATCCCACGACAGCGGTGAGCCCCTCGTGGTAGTCCAGCGCGTGTGGCATGGCGATGCGCACCACGGGTCCATCGATCGTGACGCGCGCGTCCCTGGCCGTGAAGCCGTAGATCCCATTGACTGCGATCGCCCGCAGGCCGGTGGCGGCGCCGGGCAGCGTGATCTCCGCCGTCGCCGCTCGAATCGGCACCTCCCACTGGTCACCGGTGACGTTCCAGTAGAGCTCGTCGTGCTCATCGAAAAAGCGCAGTCCATTGGTTGCGTGGTAACGCAGCACCAGCGTCCGCGTCGCGTTCATCGCCCCGCGAATCCAGACCTTGAACTTGATGCTCGCGCCTTCGCGGCTCGTTTCGGTGCGCAAATCTCGACCGCTGTCATCGCGTGCACTCTGCAGTGAAACGCCAAGCGTCCAATTCAGTCCCTGTGCGTTGCGGTATTTGATGGGAATGGTGCGATAAAGTCCGTTGTAGGAGCCGACGAAACGCGCGGTGATCGTTTCGGTGACATCGATGCTGGCGTCGCGATTGACGCGAATCAGCGCGTCGAAGCGCTCGATTGAGTAGGAGCGCTGCGCGCTGAGCGATGTTGCCGCGAGCGTCACGAACAACAGCACCAGGGGGACCTTCGGGACGGCACGCTCCGCCGGATCGTCCAGGCCAAAGAATTCCCGCGGCTGCAGGCGCATCATCCCCGCGATGATCCCGGAAGGGAACTGTGCGATGGCGGTATTGAAATCGCGGACCACGGCGTTGTAGTAGCGGCGGGCGTTCTGCAGATGGTCTTCGACATCGGTCAGCGTCGCCTGCAGCGAGGCGAAGCTCGCGGCCGCCTTGAGCTCGGGGTACGCCTCGGCGACCACAAGGACGCGCTGCAGCGCGTTCCCGAGCGGGTCTTCTTCCCGGGCCCGCGTCGCCGGTCCCGCCTGAGATGCCTGCACCGCGCGGCCGCGCGCGGCGACAACAGCTTCGAGTGTGCCCTTCTCGTAGCCGGCGTGGCCCTGCACGACCGCGACCACATTCGGAATGAGGTCGTGCCGGCGTTTGAGCTGCACGTCGATATCCGACCACGCGTTGTCGCCGAGCTGACGAAGGCGGATGAGCCGATTGAACGTAAGAACCGCCCAGCCGACCACGAGGAGTCCGAGACCCAAGGCGATACCCACGGGCTCCTACGCTAGCTCGGTGAAAGAACGAATGCGAGGATGGCCTGTGGCAGGATCGTCCGGCGATACAGCGCCACGAACACAAAGAGCGGTGCGCATGCCGGCGTCTCTGGCAGCATCGAGCTCCGCTGGTACGTCCGAGATGAAGATCATGTCACGCGGCTCCTGTCGCAGCGTTGCCGCAATCTGACGATAACTTCGCGCTTCGCGTTTCGGCCCTGTCGTCGTATCGAAGTAACCCGACAGGAACGACGAGAGGTCGCCGGCCGTGGTGTTGGCGAAGAGATTGCGCTGCGCCTGGATGCTGCCCGACGAGAAGATCGCGATCGTCTTGCCCGCGCGGCGCCAGCGCTCGAGCGCCGGGCGTACGTCGGGATAGACGTCACCCTTGCCCCTGAGCTCGCCCGTGCGATATCCGTCTTCCCAGATCCGGCCCTGCAGGGCCTTCAGCCCTGTCGACTTGCGGTCGCGATCCATCAGCCAATAGACGTAGGCTTCCGGATTCCACGGAGGAAGATCGGGGGAGTCTGGCGATTCAGCGGCGTACTCGGCGCGCAGCAGCGCGAGGTCCCCGCGGACCCCGGGGTCGTCGGCGTACTGCTCCAAATAGGCGTGGATTCGCGCGCGCGCGTAGGGAAACAACACCTGATGAACGAACTCGATCGGTGTGGTAGTGCCTTCGATGTCCAGCAGGATCGCGCGAGTGTCGGTCAACGCAATGGGATGTACGTCGGCCCCAAGCAAAGCGGCTGAAAGCCTTTATCCGTCCCGCTGTTCGTGTAATGCGGCGTCCACCCCGACTTGTCCTGAAACAGCCGAATCGCGCGAATGTCGCGGTCGCCGCAGAGATCGAACCAATGCCAGGTGCCGCGCGGCACGCGAATCAGGTCGCCCGCTTCGACTTCGATCGCGATGACTGGGCCCCCCCCACCGCCTTCGCGCGGGTGGATATGAAACAGGCCGCGGCCCCGGACGATGAATCGTACCTCGTCCTCGTCGTGCCAGTGCTCGGTGCTGAACTTCGCGAGCATCGTCTCAAGGTCGGGGGTCGCCGGGGTGACGTCGATGACGTCGGCCGTGACGTAGCCGCCTCGCGCTTTCAGCTGCTCGATCTCTGGCGCGTACGCAGCCAGGACCGCTTCCGGTGGGGCGTTCGCGGCCGCGCGCTGGGCAAGCGGCCAGCGTTCGTAGTCGATGCCCAGCGTCGCGAGGTACGCCGTGACCTCGGCCTGAGCGGTCAGGGTGCGCTGCTCTGCAGGAATTCTTACTGTTGCCATGCCAGACCTCGCTTTCGTCCCAGCACTTCGAACAAGAACTCGAGGATCTCGATCTGCCGCTTGGCGTCCGCGAGGTCCTTGCCCCAAGTATAGAGGCCATGGCCACGGATCAGGAATCCGTGCGCCTCAGGGAGCTCGCGCAAGATCGTCTCGATGCGCGGCGCGGCGGCAGCCCAGTCCTGTGTATTCTCGACGATCGGCAGACGCTCGCGGTGCTCATGCGTACCGACACCGTCGAGACCCTTCAGCATTTCGTAGCCTTCGATCGTCAGGCTGCCACCGGCGGTAGCCTCCGACAGAATCGTGCTCCAAACCGAGTGCGTATGCAACACCGCGCCCGCGCCGCGGGATCGCACGATCGCCAAGTGCAACGTCGCCTCGGCGGACGGGCGGCCTGAGCCCTGGACCACACGACCGTTCTCGTCGATGGCGACGATGTGGCTCGCCTCGAGCAGTCCCTTGTCCACGCCGCTCGTCGTAATCGCGAGGGTGAGCGGTTCCTCGCGCACGATGGCGCTGAAGTTGCCGCTGGTGCCGAGCGCCCAGCCGCGTTCGTAGCAGTGACGGCCGACCTCGGCGAGCTGCCCGGCGAGCGCTGCGAACGTGGGGTTCAAGAACCGATTTCTAACGCCCCGCTGCCCAGCCGTGCCGGCCAACGCGGTGTGATCGAGACGCCTTGCACCGTCTCTTCGAATCCCCGCTCGCTGCGCGCGATCGTGGTGATTGGCGACCTCCAGATTTCCGCGTCCGGTTTCACGCGCAGCGCAATCTCCCGGGCCACCGACAGCTCCGGCGCAAAGAACGCGTTCGGCTGTCCGGCAACGTTCCACGCGTACGCCACTTCCAGGCATCCGGCGGTGTCGAACGTGAGTCGCTTCTCGAGCTCGTAGCCCGCCAGTTCGACGGTGACTTTGTTGCCGGCGAGCGAGACGCGCGCGGTCATCGGCACGGCGCCCCAGGAACGCATCGGCTTGTACTGCGCGGCCGCGTAATCGGCCGCGGTGATTTCCGCGCCGAGCAGACGCTCAACGAGGATCGCGCGCGGCTCGGCGTCGACCGGCGGCAGCTCCTTGAGCCGGGACGCGCGCTCGATGTCGTGAATGCTCGCCGTGCCGCCGTCTTTCCCCTCGCCATGACCCTCGGCGGGTTGCTTCGGAATCTCGTGATACGATTCGCGTCGCCGCGTGAGGACGTCGGCGAGATTCGTGAGGTCGGTGAAGCGCGTGAACGTCTCGATCGCGCCGCCGCGATGGGGACTGATCACGGCCGAGAACTGCGCGGAGTGGATCCATAATTCCGCGTAGCCGTCGTAATCGAGATCGAGCTCCTCATACGCGAGCGCCTCGCCCTGACGCAGCACGCGCTCGGCGATCGCGAGCTGGCGCCAGATGGCGTTCCGCAGGTGCGGGAGATAGAGCCCACCAAACACGCCGTGCCAGTAGGCATCGTTGCATTGCGCGCGGCCGATCGCCCGGCGGGCTTCCGGTGGATCGCCACGCCGACGTGAGAGTGTCGAGAGCGCGACCATCGTCTTGTGCATGCGGTTCGACTCAGGGTACTTGACGAGGAAATGGTGCCAGTGCCCCCCCCGCACGAACGATGCCGACGCCTCGAGACCCTTGGGGCCGAGCTCGTCCTCCAGCTTGGTCAGGTTCCGCTGGCCGTCGGGCGGGAGCGCCCATTTCTCCATCTCGCGGTAGGATGCCGTGCCCAGGTAGGCCAGTCCACCCGACGCGACCTGCCGGAACGCATCCTGCCCGGTGCTCAGCTGGATCTCGCCGGCCGACGTCAGCTTCTCCATCGCCTGTAGGAACGAATCCAGCCAGCCTGAGCCGTAAACCCAATCCTTCGTGCCCGGCCAGCCGCCGAACTTCTCGCCGTCGTCGGCGAGGATCGCCAACCCGTGGCCTTGGGCGCGGAGTTGCCGCAGGTAGGACGCCGTCTCTTCGGGCGGACGGAACGGGATCAGGTACCGCAGTCGCTCGTCGATGGCGAGAAGTCCGACGCGGCGGCCGTCCGATTCCGTGTAATGGGGCTTGTGCAGCTCGTCGCGCTGGAAACCGCTGACAAGAAAATGGCGGTCATCTACGAGGGCGTACTCGACGCCCGCTTCCGCCAGGTCCGCGGCCAGCTCCGGTTGCCACACGCGCTCCGTGAGCCACAACCCCGTTGCCTGCACGCCGAACCTCCGCCGCAGGAACTCGCGCATGCGGTCGATTTGCTCGAGGCGATCGGGGCGGGGGAGCGAGGCCAGAATCGGCTCGTCGAATCCCGCGAGCAGCAGCTCCAGGCGGCGGTCGGCGGCGAGCCGGCCGATCATATCGAGCCACGCCGAGTCGTGTTGTTCCAACCACTCGAGCAGGGGACCGGAGACGTGCAGCGTCAGCGGAAAGAAACCGGCTGCGGTCGTACGCTCGATGATCGGCCGGTAGACGTCGCGCACGTGATCGGCCATGACGTAGTCGAAATTCCCCACCGGCTGATGCAGGTGGAGGCCAAAGACGAACCGCAGGGGCTCCTTCACGATGGCGTCGGCTGAAATGTTTGACGGAACACGTCGACGTTCCTGTCATCGCCCAGCTTCTCGACGAACCCCGCTTCGAGCCGGCCGCTCGCGGTTCCGGCGAGCGTGATAGCGTGCGCGGCGTAGCGCAGCACCTGTCGCGCCTCGATTCCGCTGATCTCGTCGAAGAACCAGCCGCAGGACGACATGGAACGCAGCACATCGCGCTCCATCTCGACGAGGCGCGCCGCCTCGTCGTCGCCGTTGACCGGCCCGATGGCGCCGGCCGCATCACGAAACGCCCACGCGCCCCCCGGAAGATCGCGTCCCTCGCGCTCGTAGATCTCGTGAACCTCGGCGGCCAGCCAATCGATCGCGGCACGCAGCGGCGCGCGCCATTCCTGATGCGGCGGTACATCCAGGTTCATCCTGTCGCCGCAATTCGAGCGCCAGCGCTCGACACCGTGCGCACAGCTCCATGAGGTCGGCTCGACCAGCTTGACCGTCTGGGTGGGCGGGTGCGCGCCGAGCGCGGCCGCGAAGTTGGTCAGCTCGAGCTTGTCGGAGCGCTGCAACCGGTACAGGACCGTGGCGAGCGCTTTGTCGCCGCCTTTGTGGTGATGGCCCCACGTCTCACCGTCTACCGCGATGCTCGCGATCGTGCCCGGCACCGTGCCGTTCAGCGCATCAGTCCAACGATTGGCATCTGTCGCCAAACCGCCAAACGCGATGTCGTGGGCCAGCACGCCATCGTACACAAACACAGCGATCGACCGGCCGTTGTTCAACTCCACGTTCGCGGGCAACCCGCCCTCCGGCACCTTCGACACCTGATGTGGCGCGAGGACGGTGAACGCGATGCCTGCCGCCGCGAGGACGTCGAGCGACTCGCGATCCACGGCCGTCTCCGGGAGCCACACGCCGACCGGCTCGCGGCCGAACCGCTTCTTGAAGTCGGCGATGCCCCAGCGCACCTCGGTCTCTTTGTCGCGGCGGCCGGCGAGCGGGAGAATGATGTGGTGAAAGGGCATCGCCAGCGCGCTGCCGTAGCCGAGTCGCTGCACGCTGGCGCGATCGGCACGAAGGACCGCGTCGTGGATCTCGGGAGCCTCTCGCTCCATCCAGTCGAGCAGTGTCGCGCCAAAGTCAAAGCTCAGATACTCATAGACGGGAACTCGGGATTTCCGGCCGCCCTCGTCCACTTCTACCGACACGAGGGGCAGATAGCTCTCTCTGGTTACGCGGGCATTCCAATCGTGGTCGGGCGCCGCCGACGGCTCGACGTCCACCTGGCCCGTCCACGGATTCTCCCGGGGAGGTTGGTAAAAGTGACCGTGAATGACGACGAGACCCTTCTGCATCGCGCCCCGGGCCAACTCCGTCGCTACAGTGGTGGTTGGCCGGGGCTGACTTCTCCGGCAGCAGCGGGAACGTAATACTGGGTGACGTACGTCTCGAGCATCCGGCGGGTCGTGAAGCGTTCAACCGCGACCGTCAGCGCTCCTTTCATCATATGTACCCACTCCGGCGAGTGCTGGCCAGGGAGTCGGTTGTAATACATCCGAACAACTTTGTCTTCGAGCAGGCCAAACAGATGCTCCATATCCTGCTCATCGGTGTCGCCGTCCCCCGATGCAAGTGGGATCGCCCATCCGTTCTCGCCCGTGTATCCCTCGGCCCACCAGCCGTCCAGCGTTCCCAGTTGCGGCACACCGTTGAGCGCCGCCTTCATGCCGCTCGTGCCGCAGGCCTCGAGTGGAACCCGTGGGAGATTGAGCCAGAGGTCGACGCCGGCGACGAGGCGGTGCGCCAGGTGGACCTCGTAGTCTTCCAGGAACGCGATCCTGCCCTCGAAGCTGGGATCCTGCGCTGCCAGGAACACCTGCTGGAGCACGCGCTTGCCCGGATCGTCGGCGGGATGCGCCTTGCCGGAGAAGATGATCTGGACGGGACGGCTCGGGTTGGTCAGTAAACGCCGCAACCGCTCCCGATCCCGGAGGAGCAGGTCGGCCCGCTTGTAAGTCGCGAACCGTCGCGCGAAGCCGATGGTGAGGATGGAGGGGGAAAGGAGTACGCCGGATCCGGCCAGTTTCGTTGGATCCTTCCATTTTTCCCGCCAGCGGGTGCGCGCCTCTTCACGGATATAGTGAAAAAGGAGGTGGCGGAGGCTGTCGTGGGCGGCCCACAGGCGGTCATCCTCCATCTCGCGTACCGCGGCCGCGACCGCCGCCGGTTCAGCCTCGAGCTCCCAATCCGACCCGAGGGATTTGGCTACGAGATCCCGAATGGGCCGAGCCATCCACGTGCTCAGGTGCACACCATTCGTCACGTGATCGATCGGGACTTCCGCGGCAGGCTGTTTGCCCCACATCCATCGCCAGATGCGCCGCGATTCTTCCTGGTGTCGAGCCGACACGGCGTTCACACGGCCGGCGAGCCGCAGCGACAGCACGGTCATCGCGAAGCGCGGATCGTTCGCCCCCGGACTGCCGAGCGCCATGAATTGGTCGCGGGTGAGCCCCATCGTGTTCCAGAACGGTCCTGTTGCCTGCTCGAGCTGCTCGGTGGTAAAGACGTCGTGCCCTGCGGCAACCGGCGTGTGCGTCGTAAACACGCTCGTCGCGCGAAGCTGTTCTGTCGCCGTTGCCGGCGTGAGCCCCTTCTCGGTCAGCTCGCGCATGCGCTCTATGAACATGAAGGCCGCGTGCCCCTCGTTCGCATGCCAGACCTCCGGCTGAATGCCGAGGGCACGCAAGAGGCGGACGCCGCCGACACCCAGCACCCACTCCTGCCGCACGCGCCATTCGGGCTCGCCGGTGTAGAGGCGCGCCGTCAACTGGCGGTCGCTTGGATTATTGCTTTCGATGTCGGTATCGAGCAGGTAAACGGGAACCCGCCCTACCACGACGCGCCACGCCCCAACCTGGACTTCGCGGCCGGAGATCGTGACCGCGACGAGACACGGCTTGTTGTCGGAGCCGTTGACTCGGGCGACCGGGTTGACCGCGGGATCGACCGGATCGTCGGAGTCGCGTTGCCATCCATCCAAGCCGATCAGCTGATCGAAATAGCCGCCGTGATAGTACAGGCCGACGCCGATCAGGGGGACGCCGAGGTCGGAGGCTTCCTTGCAGTGGTCACCTGCCAGCACGCCGAGCCCGCCGGAATAGATCGGGAGCGAGCGGTGAAACGCGAATTCAGCCGAGAAGTACGCAATCGGCCGGTTCAGCAGCTCGCGATAGCGGGCGGCGAACCAGGTGCCGTTCTTCTGCGTGAGCCGCTCGAACCGGCGCACCACGCGATCGTAGCGTTCGAGAGATATCGGATCCTGGGCGTGTTCCTCGAGACGCTTCGGGGAAACCTGCCGCAGAAACTGGACGGCGTTGTGCCGTGTGGCCTCCCATAAACGGCGATCGATGCGGTGGAACAGCTCACGTGCGTCGAGCTGCCAACTCCACCACAGATTCTGGCTGATGTCGGCCAGGAGCCGGATGCGTTCCGGGAGGTGATTCGGCGGTGGCGGCGGCGACGGCGCGACGGCAGCGGGCTGAATTGCGGGCGTGGGTGGTGTCATTGGTTGCGAGATATCTAATGAAGGAGAGTGTAAGGCTCCAGTCAGAGCCGCAACCTTTTTGCTTCCGAGCGCGTCCAACGTGGTATCCTAGCCCACGTGACCGCCATGCCGAGACTCTCCGTCGCTCTCGCCGTCCTGTGCGCCGCCGCGCTCCCGCCTTCCTTAAGAGCCCAGAACGTCCACCCCCACACCCCGCCTGAAGTCCGGGCGGTGCCGCTCCGCGAGCCAATCCATCTCGACGGCAAGCTCGACGAGGACGTGTGGCGGACGGCGCCGGCGGCGACCGGCTTGCGCCAGGCGCAGCCACACTCCGGCGACTCCGCCACCCAGCGCACCGAGGTGCGGTTTTCGTTCGACGCCGCCGCCCTCTACGTCGGCGCGCGGATGTACGACGACTCCGGCGCGCGCGGCGTCCGGACTCGTCTGGTGCGACGCGACGCCGACATGAACTCCGATTACCTCGAAGTCATCTTCGATACCTATCACGATCACATCGGACGCCTGTTCTTCCAGGTCAATCCATCGGGCGTGAAGCAGGACGCCAACGGTCTCGGCGGCGGCGGCGATCCGTCCTGGGATCCGGTCTGGGAAGTTGCGACCAACATCGACTCGCTCGGCTGGACCGCCGAAATGCGGATTCCGTTCTCGCAGTTGCGCTACCCGTCGACGTCCGAGGAGCAGACCTGGGGCCTGCAGATCTGGCGCCAGGAAAACCGGCTCAACGAATTGTCGCAGTGGGCATGGTGGCGGTTGGACGAGACCGGCGGCCCGTCCATGTTCGGCCACCTGCAGGGCCTCGTGATTCGGCACCCACCCGGTCGCGCCGAGGTCACGCCGTACCTGGTGGGGCGCTCGTCGAACGTGCCGGGCGACCGCAGCGATCCATTCTTCGATCCGCACGCGCTCGACGGCCGTGTGGGCGCCGATGCGATGTACCGCGTCACCTCGAATCTCACCTTGAACGCGACCGTGAACCCCGACTTCGGTCAAGTCGAAGTCGATCCCGCCGTCGTCAACCTCTCGGCGTTCGAGACATTCTTCGACGAGAAACGTCCCTTCTTCGTCGAGGGTGCCGGGTACTTCGGGCTCGGGGGCTTCAGTTGCTTTTTCTGCTCGAATGTGTCCAGTCTCTCGATGCTGAGTACGCGGCGCGTCGGCCGGCCGCCGCAGGTCTCTCCGTTCCGCGGCGGTCTGGCGACGCCGGTGGGGTACGCCGACATGCCGGAGAACTCCACGATCCTCGGCGCCGGCAAGCTCACGGGTCGCACGCGCTCCGGGTGGTCGATCGGCGCCCTCGATGCGGTCACCAAGCGTGAGGACGCACCGGTCGAATTCGTGGACACGACGCGGGGTCGGTTCGAAGTCGAGCCGGCGACGAACTACTTCGCGGCCCGCGTCGCGAAGGATTTGAGCGGCGGCGCGACGCAGTTCAAGGCGATGGCCACCTCGGTCTACCGCGACCTCGGCGACCCTTACCTCCATAGCCGCCTATCGCATCACTCCGAAGCCTTCGGCGTGTCGACCGACAGCTGGTGGAGCAAGCGCACCTACCGGTTGATGGCGCAGCTGGCGGCGACGCACATCGACGGCGATACGGCGGCGATGCGGCGCATCCGGTTCGGTTCGGCCCACTTTTTCCAGCGGCCTGACCGCCCCGACACCGCCGCCGCGCGCGCGCCGCGGACCGCCATGGCCGGTCTCGGCGGATTCGCGAGAATGTCCAAGGAATCGGGCCACTGGCTGTGGGAGGTCATGACGAATTTCCGTACGCCGGCGTTCAACAACAACGACATCACGTTCTTCTCGCGCGCCGATTACTGGTGGATGTCCGCGAACATCTTTCCCCTGTGGACCAAGCCGACGAAGTGGTACCGGCAGCTGTTTGTCATCGTCGGAGGCCAGCAGCAGTACACCTTCGACCGTGATCTCAACGATCGCCAGGGGCGGCTCTACGGTCAGATCGAAACATTGAGCTACTGGAACGTCAGCGGATTCTGGATTCACCGGGCGAGCGTCTTCGACGACCGGCTCACGCGCGGCGGCCCGCTCGTGCGGGTACCGAGCAACGACTTCTACGCGCTCAATGTCAACACCGACTCCCGCAAGAAGGTGGTGGGGCAGTTCAACGCGAGCTACGGCTGCGACGGCGAGAGTCAATGCAGCAACAGCGCGAGCCTCGGGCTCGAGTTGCGGCCGCGCTCCAATGTGACGGTGTCGCTCACCCCGGAAGTCGACCACTCGCAAACGGGATACCAGTTCGTCGGGAGCTACGCCGATCCGAGCGCGACGAACTTCTACGGCAACCGGTACGTCTTCGCGCACCTCGAGCAGAACACGCTCTCGATGAACACGCGCTTCAACGTGACCTTCTCACCCACGCTGACACTCGAGCTGTTCATGCAGCCGCTGATCGCCTCGGGGGCGTTCAGTCACTACAACGTGTT
>JBGQKD010000039.1:0-23153 GCA_041499375.1 Gemmatimonadota bacterium | reverse complement strand
GGCCATTGCGCAAGATTCCCCACTGCTGCCTCCCGTAGGAGTCTGGGCCGTTTCTCAGTCCCAATGTGGCTGGCCATCCTCTCAGACCAGCTACCCGTCGTCGCCTTGGTGGGCCGTTACCCCGCCAACTAGCTGATAGGCCGCGAGCCTCTCCGTCGGTGCCTTACGGCTTTCCTCATCTGGGGATGTCCCCAAACGAGCGTACGCGGTATTACCCGGCCGTTGGGCCGGCTATCCCCCGCCGTCGGACAAGTTGCTCACGTGTTACGCACCCGTCTGCCACTGAACTGGAGTTGCCCCCAGTCCCGTTCGACTTACATGTGTTAGGCACGCCGCCAGCGTTCGTCCTGAGCCAGGATCAAACTCTCCAATGATTGGAAAATTCGAACAGCTCACCGAACGACTGGTACATCTGTCGTCCGAATCACAATCAGAATGAAACCCCTCGCGGCGCGGTTCTGACAAACGCGTCCGCTCAAATGGGGCCGCACTCCACACACTCGATCATCAATTCTCAAAGAGCGTCCGCGCAAAAAAGTCCGCGGGGAGACGCGGATTCTAGCCGCACGTCCGACGTGAGTCAAGGGGGTTCCGTATTTGGATTTACGGGCTGTCGGCAGGCTCAAACCGATGTTCAAAACTCAGGTACAAAAAGGCCGATTTTCCATCGGGAAAAGCGATCCCAGGCACGATCTGCAGCCCACTGGTGAAGTTGTGCGCCCAGCGAATGCCCGGATTCACGACGAAGTCGTGCGCCCCGCCCTGGTCCACCCAGGTCGCTTCCAGCATCACGTTGAACGTCGGACGCGCCAGCCAAATCACGCTCGCGCCGAGGTTGTACGTCGTCACCTGCGGCACGAAGGTCGCGCCAGCGTTCCAGTGACTCACGAGCGCCGGCGCGAGGATCACGCTCACCGGCAGATTCAGCTGCGCGCCAACATGACCGCTCCCGAGCCCGCGCGCGGAGTTCCCCGTGGGCACCAGCATCGACAGGCGCGGCGCAATCGCAACGCGCGCATCGGCGCGCCGCAACTGATACCGATAATTCAACGCCGCATCCCCCAACCCGGTACGCGATGGACTTTCGGTGCGTTGCACGGGGATCGTGTAGCTCAACTGATGCGTCTGCGTACCGGCGGGCCATTCTTGCGTGAACGTGAAGGTCCACGCGGCCGTCCGCAGCGCGCGTTGCCAAGCGCTGATGTGCTGCACGACGCCCGGCTCCTGGTTGTACGCCTCTTCAATAAGGAAGCTGTTGTCGGCGATGGGGCGAGACTGTGCGACGGTCGGACGGTCGGACGGTCGGACGGTCAACAACGCAACGATGACGAGACTAACGTTTCTCAATCTGAGGCCGCACGTACTTTTCGTAGCAGTCGGGACAGTACCCGTGACTGAATTGCGCCTCGGATCGCGCTTCGACGTAGCTCTCGATGGACTGCCATTGCTCCGCCACGTCGCGAATGCGTTTGCAGTAGGCGCAAATCGGGAGCAGGCCTTCGAGTCGTTGCACGTGTTGGCGGAGCCCCAGCATTCGCTCTGCTGCTTTCAAACGCGCGCGGAGCTCGTCCATGTCCACAGGCTTCGTAATGAAGTCGTCCGCTCCTGCGTCCATCCCCTCGAGGTACCGTTTCTTACCACCGGTGGCGGTGACCAGCAGGAAGTACGTGTAGCGCTCGCCGGGGCGCGCACGAATCCGCCGGCAGAGCTCCGGGCCATCGACCTCGGGCATCTGCCAGTCGGAAATGACGATCGGGAAATAGCCGAGCTGCAGGTTAGCCCACGCCTCGCCGCCGTGCTCGGCTTCGGTCACCTCGTAGCCGAGGCCCTTGAGCACCGCGCTCAAGGTCAGGCGCGCGACGGCGTCGTCTTCGGCGAGGAGGAGATTCATCGCAATGCGCCCGGGAGGATTCGAACCTCCGACCAACAGCTTAGAAGGCTGCTGCTCTATCCACCTGAGCTACGGGCGCGCGATGCCAAACTTAATGCGTTCTAGCGCCCCGATATACGGTACCATTACTTTTTCCTGAAATGCGCCCTCCTGCAAGACTCCTCGCCCCGCTCGTCCTCGCGCTCGTGGCAGTCCCTCACATGGTCTCCGCACAGACTGACGAGATCCAAGTGTACGATGGCGGACTGGCGGCGCGGGGCAAGTTCAATCTCACGCTGCACACCAATTTCACTCCCAACGGCCTGACGACCCCGGCATTTGCCGGCGCCATCCTACCCGACAGATCGCTGAATGGCGTGCCCGAATGGGCCTACGGCGTCACGGCGTGGTTCGAGGCGGGACTCTATTTACCCCTCTACAGTATCGGTACGAGAGGCGCTCATCGCCGCGCGATGCTCGATGGCGTCAAGCTGCGCCTCCTGTTCGCCGTGCCGCGTGCGGATGATCGGAGGTTCTTCTACGGCGTGAATTTCGAATTCAGTTACAATGCCAGGCATTGGGATCCGACGCGCTTCACCTCGGAGATTCGACCGATCATCGGTTGGCACTTGTCTCCGGTGGACATCATCGTCAATCCGATTTTCGACACCTCGTACGACGGCCTGAGAAACTTGGACTTCGCGCCGGCGACTCGAGTCGCCTGCGATCTCTCCGATACGTGGGTACTGGCCGTCGAGGAGTACGACGATTTCGGACCACTGCACCAGTTCGACGCCGGAAATCAACAGGCCCATCAGCTCTACGGGGTCGTCGATCATACCACCAAGGGCCTGGACATCGAGGCCGGCATAGGATTCGGACTGACCAGCGCGTCGGACAGGATCACCCTGAAGCTGATCCTGTCGCGCAATCTCAACTGACGGTCTCCCGGGTGCAGCAAAAACGCCCTGGTACGTTTTGCGGTCATATCGTACCATGTAGGCACTCATGACCAACCCGGCGAACGAGGCACGGCCCGAGAATAGCGTTGCGACGGACGCACGTATCCGTGCCGACCTCGCCCGCCTGCTCCAGGAGCGCCTCGTGCGCGAGAGCAGGCTCGGCGTTTGGGTACATCCCATCCTCATCGCTGTCATTGTGGCGCTTGCCTGGCCCGATGCGCCACACAGCCTGCTGCTCGGCTGGGCCGGCGCAGTCGTGTTCACCGCGCTGCTGCGAGCCGCGTGGCTGTTCATCGCCTCTCGTCGCCCGCTGACAGAGCGGGCGGTCCGCACCGGCGTGCGAGCCACGGTGACCCTGCTCGCGATCACGTGGGGCGTGGGTGGCGCGCTGGTGCTCCCGATCGTCCCCTTTGAGACCACCGCGCTCATCCTTGTAGTTCTCGCCGGCCTCATCGCGAGTGCGCTGACAACCCTCGCGGCCGATCCGCTGAGCGTCCGCGGATTTCTCGCCGGCATCGCGCTGCCCGTCTTCGTGTCGCTGGCCACGAGCGATCAGGCCCATCACCTCGCGGCCGCGATCGTCGTGGCCGTCTTCACCCTGGGAATGGCGGTCGTGGCGCGACGCGCCCATCTGACGCTGGTCGATCACCTCCAGGTCACGGCGCGCCTGGCGGTGAGCGAGGAGGCCGCCAAGCGCGCCGAAGCGGTGATGCGCGAGGCCCGCGACCTCGCCGAGCGCGTCGCGCGCGCCCGCTCCGCATTCCTCGCGAACATGAGCCACGAGATCCGCACCCCCATGAACGCGGTACTCGGCTTCGTGGAGCTGATCCTCGATACCGAACTGACGACAGAGCAGCGCCGCGCCCTGGAGCTCGTGCGCTCGTCGTCCGAAGCACTGCTCATGATTCTGAACGACATCCTCGATTACTCCAAGATCGAGGCGGAGCATCTCGAGCTTGAATCGATTCCGTTCGACGTGTCGAAAGTAGTGCACGCCACCGCGAGCCTCCTCGCCGTGCGGGCGCGCGAGAAACACCTCGAGCTGCTCGCGGAAGTGTCGGCCGACGTGCCGCGCGCCGTGCGGGGCGACCCGACCCGGCTGCGCCAGGTGCTCATGAACCTGATCGGCAACGCGATCAAGTTCACCGAGCAGGGCGAGGTCGTGATCTCGGTGAGCGCCGCAGCGTCCGACGGCACCGCCAAGCTCACGTTCGCCGTCCGGGACACCGGCATCGGGATTGCGCCCGAACACATCGCCTCCGTCTTCAAGGAGTTCACGCAGGCCGACTCGACGATGACGCGCCGCTACGGCGGCACCGGTCTCGGCCTCGCCATCTCCCAGCGGCTGGTCCGGCTGATGGGCGGCGAGTTGGGGGTGACGAGCGAGGTGGGACGCGGCAGCGTGTTCTCATTTTCCCTCAGCCTGCCCGTCGAGACCGCGCCGCCGACGCGGGCCACCGCCCTCGCAGCGCTCGGGGGCCGACGCATGCTCATCGTCGACGACAACCAGACGAACCGGCGGATTCTCCGCGAGATGCTGGCCGCCGAAGGCATCAAGGTCGACGAAGTGAGCACGGCGGCGGAAGGACTGGAGCAACTGCGACGCGTCCGCTACGACCTCGCGATCCTCGACGTGCAGATGCCCGACATGGACGGCTTCCAGCTCGCGACGGCCGTGCGGGCCGACAAGAAAATCAAGCGCCAGAACCTGCTGATGCTGACGTCCGCCGGGCAGCGCGGCGACGGCGAGCGGTGCCGCGAGCTGGGGATCCGCGGCTACCTCACGAAGCCGATCTCCCGCAGCGATCTGCTGGAAGCACTCGGAACGGTGCTCGCGGGCTCTCCCGACGAAACGGGAACACCGGACGTCGTCACCCGGCATACGATCGCGGAATCACGGGCGACGTTGCGCGTGCTGCTCGCGGAAGACAATCCCGTCAATCAACAGGTCGCGGTCGCCATGCTGGTCAAACGCGGCCATGAAGTGCACGTCTCGAGCAACGGCCGCGAGGCGGTGGAGGCGGTGAAGGAGCGCGATTACGACGTGGTGTTGATGGACATCCAGATGCCGGAGATGGACGGCTTCGAAGCCACGCACGCGATTCGCGCGCTCCCCAAGGGCAGGAATCTGCCGATCATCGGCCTCACGGCGCACGCCCTTTCGGGTGAGCGCGAGCGCTGCCTGTCGCACGGCATGACCGACTACCTCGCCAAGCCGTTCAAGGCACATGAGCTGTTCGCGCTGGTGGAAGGCACCGCCGAGCCGAAGGTCATGGCCGAGCCGCCGGCGGAAACCCTCGCACCCGTGGACCTGGAGGGGTTCCGGATGACGCTGCGCGAAGCGGGCGCCGAGCAGGCGTTGTATACCATTGTCGACACGTTCGTGCGGCAGGCGCCGGATCGCCTGGCCGCGCTTGCCGGTGCGGTCGCAGGCGGGACGGGCCACGACATCGCCAAGGCCGCCCACGTCTACCGCGGCGCCGCCGCCACCATCGGCGCGCGCGAGCTCGCCGCGCTGCTGGAGACCGTGGAGACGACCGCGCGGGCCGGGGATGTCGAACAGGCGCGCGAAACCTTCGAGCGCGTCAGCCCCGTTGCGCATGCGGTGACCGACTATCTGCGTCAGCAACGCGTTTCGCTGCCGGAGGAATAATGCGAATTCTGCTCGCCGAGGATGACGCCGTCGCCGGACAAACGCTGACCGCAATCCTCACGGCGCAAGGCCACGAGGTTACGGCGGTGGACAACGGCGTCGACGCGTGGGGATTGTGGCTGGTCGCCCGCCATCGGGTGATCGTCTCCGACTGGCTGATGCCGGCGATGGACGGCATCGAGCTGTGCCGCAAGATCCGCGCGCGTCCTCCCGGCCCGTACACCTACTTCATGATGCAGACGATCCGCACCGGACTCGGGAATTTTCTCGAGGCGATGCAGGCGGGCGTGGACGATTTCATCACGAAGCCGATCATCCCGGAAGAGCTGGTCGCGCGGCTCAACGTCGCCGAGCGCATCCTCGGCCTGCGGGAAGAGCTGATGACGCTGGAAGGGTTGCTCGCGATGTGCAGCTACTGCAAGCGCATTCGCGACACGGACGGCGCGTGGACCCCGCTGGAGCGCTACGTCGAACAGCGGTCAGCGGCGCGGTTCAGCCACGGCGTCTGTGAGGATTGCTACGAGAAGTACCTGCGGGCGCAGGTCGACGGGTGAATCGGGGCGGCGGGATTCGAACCCGCGACCTCCTGGTCCCAAACCAGGCGCGCTACCGGACTGCGCCACACCCCGGCTAACTAAAGAGACGTCGAAAAAAGGCGTCGAAGAACTGCGTCAAGATAACTACGTCAAGTAGACTACGTAGAACGGCGTAACAATACTTCGATAAGCGCGCGAAACGCCCGCCCGCGATGTGAGACCCTGTGCTTCGCAGCCGGCGCAGCTTCCCCGAAGGTCATGTGCAGCTCCGGCGAATAGAACAGCGGATCGTACCCAAAGCCTCCCGCGCCGCGGGGCTCGGTCAGGATGAACCCGTCGCAGGTCGCCTCGACGATCTCCGGGACGCTGCTCGGCGTCGCCACGAAGGCGACGACACAGCGGTAGTGCGCGGTACGCCGCTCCTCGGGCACGCCCGCGAGCTGCTCGAGCAGCAGCATGTTGTTCTCGGCATCCGAGCCGATGGCCGACCAGCGCGCGGAGCGTGGCCCCGGCGCACCGCCCAACGCGTCCACTTCTATCCCGGAGTCGTCCGACACGGAGGGCAACCCGCCGCGGGTCGCGTAATAGCGGGCCTTGGCGACCGCGTTCTCGACGTAGCTCATGCTGCGCTCGAGATCGGCCTCTTCGGGCAGCGGCTGCAGCAGCCGGTCGGCGGGAAACGAGATCTCGAACGGCAGGCCCGCGAACAGCTCGCGAATCTCACGCGTCTTGCCGGGGCTGCGCGTGCCGACGAGCAGCTTCATCAGCCCCGCCGCAGCCGCTCGAGCAGCCTCGTCGTCGACTTGTCCTTCACGAGCGGCACACGCACGACCCGACCACCCCACCCTTCCACTTCGTTCGCCCCGACGATCGCATCGCGCGCATAATCGGCGCCCTTCACCAGGACATCCGGGCGCAGCCGCTGGATCAACGCGAGCGGCGTGTCCTCGTCGAACAACACGACGCAATCGACCGCCTCCAGCGCGGCAACCAGGCGCGCGCGTTCAGCCTCGGCCACCAGAGGCCGGTCGGCCCCTTTGCCCAGGCGCCGCGCCGATGCGTCACGGTTGACGCCGACGATGAGCGCGTCGCCTTCGGCGCGCGCTGCTTCGAGGAGGGCGACGTGCCCGGTGTGCAGCAGATCGAAAACGCCGTTGGTGAAAACGACCCGACCCTGAGTGGCGCGCCAGCTCGTGGCGGCCTCGGGCGTACGGACCTTCGCGGCCGTGTTCAGAGCGGCTGCGTAGCTCTGGGGTGGAAAGAGAAGCTGTGGTTGAAGAAGGGCAGCGATACCGTTTCGCTGTAGCGCGTCTCGATGACGATCTCGCGTGGCTGGGATGTGCGGCGAATCTGGAGCTGCGTGCCGCCGGCGGCCTCGGGTATGCCGATCTCTTCGATGGCAGCCTGGATGCGGCGACGGATCGTCCCATCGTCGAGTCCGGACGCGATGCGTGTTTCCGTCTGCATTTCATCGAGCAGCCGATAGTACCGGAAATACACCTCGCCGATGTTCACGCCGTAGTACAGCGCCGCGACGAAGATGAGCAGCGACAACAGACAGCCGCTGGAGCTGGCGCCGCGCCGCGAGGCCAGGAATCTCACCATTGCGACTGCGCCCCGTCGACGATCTGCTGCACGAGCTTCGCGAGCGCCGCCTTGCGTCCGTCGGTCTCGTTGGGCGGATCGTAGTCACCATCCACGGACAGTCCCTGCCGCTTCCACACGGTCGTGTTCTCGCGCTGGTTGACGATTTCGACGTCCACGATGATCTGCACTTTGCGTTTCGTCACCGTCGCCTGCCCTACACCGGCCAGGACGCTTTGCGGCACGTCGGGATCGTAGCGCACCACTCGGCCGCGGACGATCGCGTCGGCCGTCGCTTCGGTCGCCACGCGCAATCCGAGGCGGCCTTCGAGCGCCAGGCGAACTGCGTCACTCACTTCGGCGGTCAGGCGCGGTTCGGGGGTGTCATTGTCGAACGGCATGATGGCGACGGTTTTGACGTTAGGGAGGGTGCCGCCCTGAAATCCATACGGGCACCCCGCGAGGCACACGCAGGCCGCACTAGCGACGACTACGCCAGATAGCCGGCGCAAAGACCTGTGTCGTATCGAACGCCACCACCGTAAGCTCAAATCGGGCCCCCCCCCCCCCCGCCACCTGTGGGAAGTCGATGCGCGCGCTCGCGGGATGCGCCAGTGTGTCGATTCGCGACCAGGTGCGCGCCACCATTTTGCCCCGCTGCCGCCACTCGGCTTCCAGCATTCCTCCGCGACGCGCACTGTCGGGAGGGGTCATGACGTAGTCGAGCGTATCCTCCGGCTGCGCGAACCGCCACACGAGCCGCCGCGTGTGTCGCAACGAATCCACGAGCTGCATCCCAAACACGGCCGCATTGTCCGCGGGCCGCCGCACCATTGCGAATGCCGCCCACAACATCGGCACCGCCGGCACGAGCGAACGAAAATCCTTCTCCGGATCCGCCCACAACACCGAGTCGGCGATGATGACCGCCGCGCCACTGCCGAGGCCCAGCGGTCCCACGTAATCGAATCGCAGGGTGTCGGGCGGTGCGATCCGGACCGTGCCGCGCCCCGCGTACTTGACCCGCTCGTCTTGATAATGCCATCGAAACCGAATCAGCGCTGGCGCGCGCGGCAGGGTTGTGTGGGCCCATTGCGCTGCGCTGTCCCGACTCGCCGGCGCCAGAGCCATCGGCACGAGCGGCGGGGGTGGGCGATACCCGGGACAGGCCGCCAGCAGTGCACAGGCGCCAATGTAGGAAAAGGAACGGCGCCGGGTCAATAGTTGAAGCCGAAGAAGAAGTCCACGAAGCGACGATTTCGGGTGCTCGCCGGTAATCCGTACGCGTCGACGTTCGGAGTTCCAAGTCGATACCCGATGTCGAGCCGCAGGACGAGCGGCGGGCCGATCGGCATTCGCAATCCGAGGCCGCTCGCGCCGAGCACGCCGCGGTTTGTCGTCGTCCTCGACCACGCGCGTCCGTAATCGACGAACAGTGCGCCCTGCACACCGGGAAAGCGTGCGGCGCCGAACGGGAACCCGATCGTGAGGAAGTCGAGGATGGGAAACCGGTACTCGGCGTTGACGAGCCACGCGCGGGTGCCGGCGACATAGCCGTACTGCGGATAGCCGCGCAACCCCCACGAGCCGGCAATGCTGATGCGCCGCGGCCGCTCGCCGCCGGAGGCGTATCCCTGAATCCGCAGCGCGACGGCGCTGTGCTGCGAGGTGCGCACGTATTTGCGCCAGTCGGCCGAGACAAGCCACGAGTCGAAGCGGCCGTGACTCAAATCGTTGACGAGCCCCGTGGTGAAGTTGTAGCGCTCGCCGTCGATCGGGCCGGTCGGAAGCCAGAGCGTGTTGTCTTTGACGTACGTCAGGTAGTTCGACGCGAGCCAGCCGATGCGGCGCGGCTCGTCCACATCGTCCGTTCGGATGTCCAACCGATCCGAGCGCTCGAGGCGGTACTCGCCCACGATACGCCGGAAGCGATTGAGCGGATACCGGACCTGCGCGAACATGCCGTACGACCGCTCTTCAAACAGCGAATTGAAGTCGCCTTCGTAGAACAGCCCGCGTTGCCGGAACGCGCCCACGCCCCAGTTGACGCGGCGCGACTGATTCAGGTAGAACGCGGACCCACTGATGTTGTCGACCAGGCTTCCGAAGCCGGCGCTCTGAAACGAGGTCAGCGACAAGAACACCTGATGATCGGACAGCAGGTCGCTGAACACGAAGACCGCCCCCTGCGCCGAGCCGAGACCCGGCGCGACGGCGGCATCGCCGGCGGCGAAATCGAGACTGAATTTTCGCTCGTAGGGAGTGCCATCGGCGCGCGCGTACTGCGGATGCGACAACTCACCCCACGTCCACGCCGCCGCCGGCAGGCTATCGGCAGTGGCCACGGTGAAGGTGCTCGTCGCGGCGTTCAAGGGCGGCGCGACATAGATATTGAAGCTGAGATCGGCAAACCCGCCGAATAGCAGGCCGCCGTGCGCGCCCGGCACCCACTGCGGATCGAACGCCCCATTCAACGTCCGCGTCTCGCGCCGCCCCGTGCCCGTTGAATCGATCGAGTACACCTGGAATGTGCCGTCGCGGTCGGAGGTGAAATAGATGCGGCCTGCGCCCCCCCCGGCCCCCCCGGCCCCCCCGGCCCCCCCGGCCCCCCCGGCCCCCCCGGCCCCCCCGGCCCCCCCGGCCCCCCAGCGTGGGGCTTCGTCACGCCAGTCGCCGTACGTCAGATAGCGGATCGCGCCGCTCGGGAGATCGAGCGCGAACAGGTTGTGCGCGCCGCTCCTGCCGAACGGCGTGCGGTCGGAGGAAAAGACGACCGTCCGCCCGTCCGGGCTGATGGTGGGGTCGAGGTCCTCATAGCGATCCGAGGTGAGCCGCTCGAGCCGTCCCGCCAACGAATCGCCCCCCCCGGGGTCGGCGAGCCACAGGCGATAGAGATCCGAATAACCGGACTCGGACAGGCCGCTGAACACGACGCTCTTGGCGTCGGGCGCCCAGGCCGGCGAGAGAATCGAGACGAGCTCCGCAAACTGATAGCGGCCGACGACCTTCCCCTTCTTCAAATCCCAGAAGAACAGCGCGTCGCGCTCCGCGTACTTGCTGCTGAACGTCGCGACGCCGTGCGGATTTACGTCGATCCGCGATTCGAAGAAGTGGAAGGATTCGAACTGCTCGCTGCGCTCCCCCTGCACCACCGCCCGCCGCGCCCGCCGGCCCTGCCCGTTGAGACTCTGCGCGTAGATCGTCGTGTAGCCGCTCGCGGGCGAGAAGAACAGGAATGACGGCGCGGAATCGCCGGGGAGCTGATACGCCGTCGGCTTGATCGCGAGCTCGGTGAGCTTGCGCGCGGTGATCGCGAGCGGCGGCTGGCTGGCGACGGCGGGATAGTAGTGCTGACGCATCCAGTATTGCCACTCGTCGGACAGCTGGTCGATCGTGCGGCCGTAGATGCCGGCGAGCGCGCCGTCGAAGCTCGAATACTTCCAGACGTCGTTGTACAGCTCGACAATGCGCCACTCGCCGTAGCGCTCCGCCAGAAACCGGTGGATGCTGCCGCCGACCGGGTACACGAGCCCGCCGTAGGCGTACGCCAGATCGGGCATCGACGGCAACCGCCCCGCGATCGTCATGTCGCGCAGCACCATCTCGTCGCGGCTGTCCTCGCCCGCCGAGAAGAACTCGGCCAGCCCTTCGGTCCACCACAGCGGCATCCCGGCCTGCCGGAAGCGCGGGTACCGTCCGAAGGTCTGGGATGCGAGGCTCAACTGGAAGACGTGCACCAGCTCGTGACGGATCGTATGCCGAAATTCGGCGTAACTGCCGCGGAACGGCAGCGCGACGCGACGCTTCAGAAACTCGGTGACCCCCAGCAACCCTTCGGGCGGGATGAACGGCAGGATGTTGGTCTGCTCGAAATCGCTGTGCGACGCATAGACGATCAGCGGGACGCGCCCCGTGACGGCGTGGTTGAAGCGCCGCTCGAGCGCGTCGTAGCTCTCCTCGGCATATGCCAGCGCCACGCGTCCCAGCTCTTCTTCTTCGGGATAGTAATAGAGGTCGACGTGCTCGCCGCGCAGCACCCGCCAGTCAAACCGGCGGTACTGGATCTTGTTTTGCCCGAAATAGCCGTACTGGGCTGAGAGTGACGACGCGAACGCCATCGCCAGTGCAATAGCACAGGCCCAGCTCTTCATCTGTGAATACTCCGGATGCGATCGCCCATCCCGATCGCGTTGAGCACGGCCGCGCCACCAGCGCCGGTTACGCGACCAAATATTGTGTAAATGCCGTCCAGGTGGGGCTGCGCGGAGTGCGTGATGAAGTACTGCGTGCCTCCCGTGTTGGGGCCCGAGAGCGCCATCCCCACGGTGCCCATTTCGTAGCGGACGGGATTGATCTCGTCGCGGATGGCGAAACCGGGCCCGCCCCAGCCGTCACCCCGCGGATCCCCGTCCTGCACCACGAAGTTCGGCACCACGCGATGCCAGCGCGTGCCGTCGAAATAGCGCCGGTCGACGAGGTCGACGAACACCGCGACGGTCAGCGGCGCCTCGGTGGGCAACAGCTCGATGTCGAGCGTCCCGCGATCCGTCTCCAGGAACACATGCGGATTGGTACCCGCCAGGGCGGGCGCCAGCCAGCGCCGCGCGACATCGCGGTAATCGGCGAGCGTGCGGCCGGTCGCGATGGGCAGGACGGGACCCCAGGCGTCCCGTGTGTCCGGGAGCGTATCGGTGGCGAGCAGGCGCACGAGGTAGTCGTCGGGTCGAGGCGTCACCGCCACGAACTTCGTGGCGATGAGGCGGCGGGCGTCCGGTGACAACGCCGCGATTGCGCCGAGCGCCGAAACGGCGGATAGACGGGCATCGTTGAACGGATCGCGTTCGGCTCGGGCGTAGGCGGCGACCAGGAGATCGATGTCGTCGGCCGTGGGATGCCGGGCGAGGAGATCGGCCGCGACGCTGCGCACGGCAGGATCGGCATGCCCAAGCAGGACGCGCGCGCGCGCGAGCAGCGGCGAATCGTCCGCCGGCATGATGCGCTGCAACGCTTGCAGTGCCTGGGCGACGACGCGGCCGTCCGGGTCAGCGAGCTGTCCTTCCAGCCGGGCGCGCGCGCGCGCGGCCCCGAAAGTCTCCGCCGCGACGCTGCGCCAGCGCCAATCGGCATCGTTACTGACCGCGACGGCCGCAGCCACGCCGGCACCGCTGTCCGCCTGCGCGACCGCGATGATCGCCTGGCGTTTGAGAGCGAAGACGCTGTTGGTGAGCCGGGGACGCAGCGCCGCGAGCGCCGTGGCGCCCCGCAGCACTCCCAACGTCGTCTCCGCTTGCACGGCGACGCCGATGTCGCGATCGGCGACGAGCGACACGACGGCAGCCGCAAGTGTGGAATCACGGAACGAGGCGAGCGCGCGCAGCGCATTGATGCGGATATGCGCGTCGCCATCGGCCAGGAGCCGCCGGAGGGCGGCGGTCGCGTCACGCGGATCGAGCCGTGCGCTGTCGAGCAATGCCTTGCTCAGTCCTCGCGCGGCCACGGTGCGCGTCTGCGCATCCGGATCGCGGAGCGCCCGGATCAGTGGGGCGGCGCCGGGGGCGGCGCGCAAACGCGCGAGCGAGTAGAGCGCACGCCAACGTGTCGCCGCGTCGGACGCATCGGTAAAGCGCACGAGATCGGCGACGGAGGCGCGCGCGCCGAGCCGCCACGATTCGAGCAGCGCGGCATTCACGACCAGTGTGGCGGCTCCGGGCGATCCCGCCGCGAGGATATCACTGAGGGCCCGCGCGCCGGCGTCTCCGCCGATCTTGGCGATCGCCGTCACGGCCTCGAGCTGCGGTGCGCCTTGCTCCGACGACGACAGGGCGCGGACCTTGTCCAGCAGCAAGGGGATCGCGCGCGCGTCCTTGAGCAATCCAAGCGCGAACGCCGCGGCCGCCTGGACGGCGGGCACCGAGTCGTTAAGCACCGGAAGCAGGAGATCGACACCGGCGGCGTCGCCGATCCGTCCGGCGGCCAGCGCGCCTTGGCGTCGCACGGCGGGATTGGCGTGGCTCAACGCCTCGCGGAGCGCCAGAAGATCGAAGCGGCGGGCATCGGCCGCTGCAAGCAAGCCGGCGAGCACGCCCACGGTCGTTTCGTCCGCGGCGCCCGGTTGTTGGGCCAGCACGGGTCGCGCCGCGAGCAGCGCGGCAACCAGGAGAAGGCTAGAGACGGACGGGGTCTGCCGTGGGTTCGAGGAGCTCACACACGTGCTCCGGAAGGCGCGAGAGCGTTTGTTGTTTGTTCAGCGCGATCAGCGACGTTTCGGCGGTGGCGAGCAGCTCGTCGGTCTCCGCCCGCTCCACCGCGTATCCGAAAATCACCCGCCGCGAGGCGAGGTCCCGCACCCAGCAGCGGATTCGAATCATATCATCATAGCGCGCCGGCTGGCGATAGCGGACGTGAACATCCGTGACGGTGAGGTACGTCCCCTGCTCTTCCAGGTCCTTGTACGACATTCCCCGCTCACGGAGATGTTCCGTGCGCGCCATATCCATCCAGATGAGATAGTTCGCGTGGTAAACGAAGCCCATCTGATCGGTTTCGGAGTAGTTCACGCGGTGCAGCACCGCGTTGATTACGGGGGAGCTACTCGCCGTACGGAATCCAGATGTTCTTTACTTCCGTCGCGCGGCGGAGGAACTCGCGTCCCTCACCCTGACGCGTATCGAGCCAGTCGCGCGTGCGCGCCGACGCCCACGTGCGCTTCATGTTCGCGGCCGACGCGAGCTCGACCGTCTTCACGCCCGCGGCATTGCCGAAGTACCACATCCCGTCCACGTCGTCGTGCTCGGCGAGCACTTTTGCGAGGGCGTCCTTGGCGCCGGTGATCACGTTGATGACGCCATCCGGGACGTCGGACGTCTCGAGCACCGAGTAGAACTCGGTCGCGGCGATGGGCTGCGGCTCGGAAGGGACGACGATGACGGTGTTGCCGAGCGCGACCGCGGGGGCCACCAGCGACAGGAACCCGAGCAGCGGAAAGTCGTCCGGCGCGGCGATCCCAAGGACGCCGACCGGCTCGTTCATTGCGAGCGTCACGCCGCGGATCGGCGTGTGGTGTACGGCACCGTCCCACTTGTCGGCCCACGCGGCGTAGGTGAACAGCCGTGCGATGCTCGCGTCGACTTCCGCACGTCCCACGCGCGCGGCGAATTCGTCGGCGCGCGTCGCGAGATTTTCGGCGATGAAATAGAGGATCTGGGCGCGCAAGTGGCCGCTGGCGCGTCCCCACCCTTCGGCGGCGTGCGCCGCCTCGACGGCATTGCGCACGTCCTTGCGATTGCCTTCGGCGACTTCGCCGAGCACTCGGCCGTCCGGTGCGACAATCTTGCGGGAGTAGCCTTGATCGGGGCGCACCTGCTTGCCGCCGATGAACAACTTATAGGTGCGATCAATCGGAGGGAGCACGGAACTCGGAGCAGTACGCTCTGGAGCCGGGGCTGGCTGACGCACCGCGACCCGCTCCGTGCTCCCTGCTCCGTGCTCCCATTCATTCTTTAGATACTCCCACATCCCCTCCCTGCCACCTTCGCGCCCGAACCCTGACTCCCGGTAGCCCCCAAATCCCGCTGCGGCGTCGAACAGATTCGTCGAGTTGATCCACACGACGCCGGCCTTGAGCTTGGGGGCGACGTCGAGCGCGAGGTTGATATTCTCGCTCCATACGCTCGCCGCGAGGCCGTACGGCGTGTTGTTGGCCAGCTCGACTGCTTCTTTCGGCGTGCGGAACGTCATGCTCACGAGGACCGGGCCGAAGATTTCGACCTGCGCGATGGTGGCGGCGGGGGAGACGTCGGTGAACAGCGTCGGCGGATAGAAGTAGCCTTCGGTCGGACACGCCCAGGACGGCTGCCACATCTTGGCCCCTTCTTCGACGCCCTGCTCCACGAGCCCGCGGATGCGCTCGAGCTGCACCGGCGCGACGATCGCGCCCATGTCCACCGCTTTGTCGAGCGGCGACCCGACGCGCAGCTTCTCCATCCGCGCCCGCAGCTTCTGCGTCAACCGGTCGGCGACGCCTTCCTGCACGAGGAGCCGGGAGCCGGCGCAGCACACCTGGCCCTGATTGAACCAGATAGCGTCCACCACGCCTTCGACGACGCTGTCGAGATCGGCGTCCTCGAACACGATAAACGGGCTCTTGCCGCCCAGCTCGAGCGTCAGCTTCTTGCCGCTGCCGGCCGTCGCCTTGCGGATGATCCGCCCGACTTCGGTCGAGCCGGTGAACGCGATCTTCTGGACGTCCGGGTGTTCGACGAGCGCTTTTCCCGTCGCGCCATCGCCCGTGACCACGTTGAACACGCCGGCCGGCAGGCCTGCCGCCTGCGCGATCTCCGCGAAGCACAGCGCCGTCAGCGGCGTGAACTCGGCGGGCTTCAGGATCACGGTGTTTCCCGCCGCGAGCGCGGGCGCGACTTTCCACGCGACCATCAGCAGCGGGAAGTTCCAGGGAATGATCTGGCCCACGACACCGACCGGCACGTAACCGGAGAATTCGCTGTCGCGCAGCTGCGCCCAGCCGGCGTGGTGATAGAAGTGCCGCGCGACGAGCGGGATGTCGAGGTCGCGGGTCTCGCGAATCGGTTTCCCGTTGTCCATGCTCTCGAGCACCGCGAGGAGCCGCGAATGCCGCTGCACCTCGCGCGCGAGCGCGTACAGAAAACGGGCGCGTGCGTGCGGGGTCAAGCCGGCCCAAATCGGCGCCGCGGCGTTGGCGGCCGCAACGGCCGCATCCACATCGGTCTTGCTCCCCTGCGCGACGCGCGCCAGGACCGCCTTCGTCGCGGGATTGATCGTCTCGAAATACTGGCCCTCGGCGGGAGCGACCCGGCGGCCGTCGATGAAGTGCCCAAAGCGCCCGTTGTCGTGCTGCTTGAGCCACTCGAGCGCGGGCGCGTCGCTTTCCGGCGCCGGCCCGTACTCCATCGTCTCGAACAGCTTGGCGACGGTTGTCATTAGACCATCGGATGCCGGTGGGCAGCCGCGTAGCGTCCGGTCACGAAGTGCTCGAGCTGGCGCTCGATATCGGTGAGCAAGGAGCTTGCTCCCAACCGGAAGAGGGCCGGTTTCAACCAGCGATCGCCCAGCTCTTCCTTCATAAGGATGAGCCAGTCGAGCGCCTGCTTCGCGGCGCGGATGCCGCCGGCGGGCTTGAACCCGATGGCCGCGCCGGTGCGCTGCTCGTATTCACGAATCATGCGCGCCATGACAACGCCCACCGGCAGGACCGCGTTGACCGGCTCCTTCCCCGTCGATGTCTTGATGAAGTCGGCGCCCGCCATCATCGCCACCATGCTGGCGCGGGCGACGTTGGTGAGGGTCGCGAGATCGCCGGTGCCGAGGATCGCCTTCATGTGGGCCCGGCCGCAGGCATCGCGGAACGCGCGGACCTCGGCGTAGAGCGCCGGCCAGTCGCCGGTCAACACGTGCGCGCGGGTGATGACGATGTCGATCTCCTGCGCGCCCGCGGCGACGGACGCCCCAACCTCCTCCAGTCGCTGCGCGAAGGGACTCAGCCCGGCGGGAAAACCGGTCGAGACGGCGGCCACGGGAATCCCCGAGCCCTCGAGCGCCGCCACCGCGGTCGGGACGAGCGCGTGGTAGACGCAGACGGCTCCGACCTTGATATCGAGATGGCCGACGCCGAGCGCCTCGATGAGGTCCTGCCGCAGCGGGCGACGCGCCTTGGCGCAGAGCCGCAGCACGTTCCCGGGGGTGTCGTCGCCCTGGAGGGTCGTGAGATCCATGCACGTGATCGCCCGCAGGAGCCAGGCGGCCTGCCATTCCTTCTTTACTGTGCGGCGGGTGGGGATGGTGGCGGCGCGGCGTTCGACCGCGCTGCGATTGACGCGCAGCGCGCGGATGACATCGAGATCGAGCGGCATGCCGGGATTGCGATCGTCCTGGAGTACCGGACGAGCCGGCGCACCCCGCAGCCGTTCCGAGAGAGCCTTCATGCTGGCGGGAGAATGCGAACCGCCGCGGTAAAAGTCAACGCGACGCGGGGACTCCCGCGCCCAACCGGCAGGCAGTGACCGCCTGCGGCTCCTGCGCGCGCTGGCACTGCTCCTCCCGCTCGGGTCCGCTCGCGAGCAGTGTCGCTATTTCCTCGCCCAGCGCCTGGTAGCAGGTCGGCCCGCCCGCCTCGTGCCCGACGATGTGGCAGAACGAGAACGCCGCTTCGGTGGTCGCCGTCCAGTCCACGAGGGCCTTGGCCGCACCGAAGTAGCACGAGGGACGGTAGGGCTCGCTCGCCTTGTTGCACAGGTCCGCCGTCTTCTGCGGGTCGCGAGCCGTGTACGACGTGATGTCGCGGCCAAGGCTCTGGAAGCAGACCGGTCGCACCTGGGCGGGCGCGCGCTCGCACGACTTCGCGGCGTCGCCGATGTCGCCGTGATTGAGATTCAGCATGACGGAGGTCTGCATCTGATAGCACGCGTGCAGGTAGCGGTCCGCCATGATCGAACAGGGATAGAGTGGATCGGCGGGATCGAGCGCCTTGAACGTGGTCGCCGCCATGTGATGATGGCTGTGCGCGGCGAGCATCGTCGCGGGATGATGGGGGGCGGTTGCGTTGATCACACTCTCCATGAACGCGCCGCCATAGCACGACTCGCGATCCCAACCGTCGGTGAGCATGTCGCAGTCGGTGAGCGCGCGCGGCAGGTCGTGGGCGTACAGCATCGTCAGGCCGTGACCCATTCCGTGCACACACTGAAACAGCACCCAGCGGCTCGCGCCCGGACTCTTGAACGGTTGACACAGGGCTTCGACCTCGGGCTGCGTCACCTGTTCGCGCGATTCGAAGTACGCCTGGATCACGCCGTGGCGGCAGCCGGACGAGAAGCCGTCCCCGCAGTCGGCAAACGTCCCGACGATGTCGGTGGACATGCCGTACGCCTCGATCCCGAGGCCGTGCGCGAATTCGTGCGCGTGCTCGGCGACGTCGGGGTCGGCCGCGGCCAGGGCATCGAGGGTCGCGACCGCGTCGGCGACGCCGTGCTTATTGAGACGTTCCGACAGGAGCTGCGAGTAGCACGTGCGGCGCGCTTCGGCGACAAACCGCCGGCACGCGTCGCCCGGACCACCCGCCCACGCCGGGGCGAAGCGGTTCGCGGCGACGCCGGTGACCGCGACGATGCCGAGGGCGATCAAGACCTTTTGCGCTTGCGTCATGGCAGAACAGTAATGTGCTTGCGTGCGTGGTTCCAGCTTCCTAAGCTTGGGCCGTGTCGGCCCAGCCTCAGAACAAACCTTCTCGCGTGATCGTCGTCGCGGACGCGCACCTGGGCCAGGTGCCGCCCGCCGTCGCCCAAGCGTTCCACGCGTTTCTCGAGGAGATCCCCCGGCCCGGGGATCACCTCATTCTCACGGGCGATCTCTTCGATTTTTGGTTCGAGTATCCGAGTGTCATCCCCCGCAAACATTTTGCCACCGTCGCCAAGCTGCAGGAGGTCCGCGCGCGCGGCGTCCCCATCACGTTCGTGGGGGGCAACCATGATCGCTGGGGCGGGTCGTTCTTCACGCAGGATCTGGGGATCGAATTCTTTGGCGGCGAGGCGGAGCTCGAGTTGGGTGGGCGGCGCGCCTTCGTCACGCACGGCGACGGCCTCACCGAGCAGCACTGGAGTGGGGCGCTGATGCATCGCGTCCTCCGTCACCCCGTGACCGTCGCCGTGTTTCGCGTGCTCCATCCCACGATCGGATTCTGGATCGCCGACCTGTTCTCGCGGCATCTCGCCGACAATACAAAGGACAGAGCGGTGCTCGATCGTGCCGCGGCGGCGCAGCGGCGCTGGGCCGCCGACTTCCTGAGCCGCCGTCCCGACGTGGAGCTCGTGATCATGGCCCACACGCATCGCCCGGTCGTGGATCGACTGCCGGACGGCCGTGTCTATTTGAACCCGGGAGCATTTCTGGATGGCGGGCGCTATGCCGTGATCACGCCCGATGCCGTAGAGCTCCAGCAGTTTACAGTGGAGCGACTTCCACATGCTTGAGCTTCTCACCTAAGAACAACGCACCCACCTTCCGAAAGTGCGGCTCGTCGTCCGACACGACGAAGCGATGCTCGTGACTCCCGCCGTTGGACAAGAGACCCAGCCGCTCCAGCTCTCGCGACACCACGGTCGCCGTCTCTTCCGCCGAGTCGACCAGCTTCACATCCGGGCCCATGACGCGGGCGATGAGCGGCTTGAGCAAGGGATAGTGCGTGCAGCCGAGTACGAGCACGTCTACCTTCGCCCGCATCAGCGGTTCCAGGTACTCGCGCGCGATCAGATCGGCGGCGGGGTGCTCGAACCATCCCTCCTCGACGAGCGGTACGAAGAGCGGGCAAGGCTGGCTGTGGACGCGCGCGTCGGCGCGCAGCGCCTTGATCGCGCGCTCGTAGGCGCCGCTCGCAATCGTGCCCGCCGTACCGATGACACCGATCGTCCCGGTTCTGGTCGCCGCCACGGCCGCGCGCGCGCCCGGCTCGATCACGCCGACCACCGGCACCGGCGAGCGCTCCTGCAGAAAGCCGAGGGCGTGCGCGGTGCTCGTGTTGCATGCGACGACCACCGCTTTGACACCGCGCTGCAACAGAAAGGCGAGGATCTCGCCGCTGTAGCGCCGCACCGTATCGGGAGATTTCGGTCCGTAGGGCACGCGGGCGGTGTCGCCGAAATAGATGACCGACTCCTGCGGCAGGCGCTCGAACAAGGCGCGCGCGACGGTCAGTCCCCCGATTCCCGAATCGAACACACCGAGCGGCGCTTTATTCATGGATCGGAATGCTGACGCCGATGCCGCCCGGAAACGCGCGGATCTTGAGATCCGGCGGAAAGTCGCGCAGGTGCGCGGAGACGTACGCCTCGGCGCCCGAAAAGAGATGATTGAAGACCCACAGCACGAGCCAGTCCTGCACTTCCTGCCGCTTGTGGCGCAGGTTCGCGGAATGAATCGCCTTGAAGTAGTTCGCTTCCTGCTGCGCCTTGAGGGTCATCATCGCGGTCACACCTTCCCACGCCACGAACACCGCCCCGGTCATCGGCCGATCGGTCGCCGCCTGGCCCCAGCCAGGAAGAAGGAAGGAGCGCAGAAAGGCACCCATGGGCCTGACACCCTGATGCATCGTGTCGGCCGGGAGGACGATGTGGGTGGTATCCTGGGCGGATAGGCGGATCGGCGGATAGGCGGATAGAAACAAAATGACCGCCACGACCAACCGCCCATCCGCCGATCCGCCGATCCGCCTCATCGCGCCACCAACACGTTCAATCGTCCCCGCTCCAGCTCCACCGTGCATTCGTTGACTCCCGGCTCGCGCAGCTCTCCGTCGGTATGCAGCATCAGCGGCTCCTCCGGCGAGCGAATGATGAGCTTCGCGGTCTTGATGAGGGTCACCTCGCGCATCGTGAGGTGGGTGCCGCGCATCACGCGCGGAATCGCGAGGAGAAACCGCGGCAGCGACACGCGCCTGATCAGACACACATCCAGTTTGCCGTCCGCCGGATCGGCATCGGGGGCGAACCGATAGCTGCCGCCCGCCGTCGTGCCGTTGCAGACTTCGACCATCATCATGTACCCCCGCTCCCGAAATCCGGGCGCGGCAACGTCGAAGATCGGGGGCTCGAACTTGAAAAATGTCTTCACGACCGGCACGAGATACGACAGGAAGCCGCGCAGGTGGTGCATCGTGTTCCGTGTCTTCACCACCGCGGGGCCGAACCCGAACCCGACGCTGTTCACGAACCACTCGTCGAGGACCCGCCCCGCGTCGAACCGGCGAGAGCGGGCGGTGACCAGCCGCGCCACCGCGCGGGCCGGATCGTGGCCGTACTGCCCGACGATTTTCGCGAAGTCATTGCCGGAACCGATCGGCACGACGCCGAGGGGGGGGGCGGCATCGGTGTCGGTGCGCAGCAGGCCGTTCGCCACTTCATGGACGGTGCCATCTCCGCCCACCGCCACGACGTGCTTCGCGCCCTGGCGCACGGCCGCCGCCGCCAACTCCTGACCGTGACCGGGCCCTTCGGTGCGGACGACATCCACCGCCCAGCCCTGCGCCCGGAACGCGCGCGCGACCACGGACTCGGCGCGCCGTGCGGCGCCGCGTCCCGCAGCGGGATTGAGGATGACGTGGGCATGAAGCACGCGGCAGACAAGATACCATCTCGTCTGCCGCGCAAGGACCTGCCGAGCGGAACGATGGAGTTACTGGATCAGATAGCGCTCTTCCCAGTCGACCGCGAATTCGACGCTGCACCGGCCGCACATCATGCGGCTGGGCCGGCCGCGCAGCGGGACGCGATCGCGGCAGGAGGGGCACACGGCATAGTGCTCTCCGATGTCCATCGAACGCGGGACGTTCCGGGGGCGCGGCACGACGGTCCACTTACGAGGCGGTGAATTCGACATCTGCAGGAAGGCACGGACGACCGCGACGGGTGTGCCTTTCACATCGACTACGGCGGCGAGGCCCTGCGCTTTGATGAGCCGGTACCAGGCGCCGCGGCGCAAGCTGCAGTTCACATCGGCTTGAAGACGAGCCCACACCATCATTCACGCTCGGGCGTCGAGGGACGACAAGAGTAACGTGAGCCGACCGACTTGGAAGTGACCGCTGTCACCCGGCATGTTTGACGCCGTTCCCTTCCTCCCAATTGATCTCAAACTCCTGCCGGCAGCGAGCACACTCCAGCGTGCGAACGGTTGTTTTCTTCGGCAGCGGCGCCCGTGCACGACAGTTCGGACACACGCCGTAGGTTCCCCGAAGATGCGGTGGCGCTTTCTTGTTTTCCGCAGACCCGTGCACGACGCTCCAACGCTGCGGCGGGCGCTGCTGGATTTCGAGCCAGGCGCGCAGCACCCCGACCTTGCGATGGTTGACTTCGATAACTGCCTGGAGATCTGTGAGTTGGATGACGCGGTACCATGCACCGCGGCGCATCTTGAGGGGGACATCAGCCTGCAGGCGGGCAAATAAGATCGCCATCACGGCTCCTGGTGAAGGGAGACGAGAATGGGCGCGGGCACAATATAGTGATCAGCGCAAGCGCTACGACATCAGGAATTGTCCCAGCCGATGTCGAAGAAGCCGTTGCACTTGGGACACCGCATGCTCGTGGCGCGGTCTTCGAGGCGCGCGCGCTCGCGGCAGTTGGGGCAGACACCGTAGCGCGCGCCCCAGGTGAGCGGGAGCCGCGCCGACCGCGCCGGACGCGGCACGACGGTCCAGCGCGTCGGCGGCGTCGGCAGAATCTCGAGTGTCGGGCGCGGGAAGGCCGTCAGCGTGCCATTGACATCGAGTACCGCTTCGACGGACGTGAGCCGGATCACGCGATACCACGCGCCGCGGCGTAGGTGACCGGCTTCTGAGGGGCGCAAACGAGCCCATTGCCCCGTAGCCATAGGTCCTCCGAGGGTGAGCGAGCCTACGATTGCGCTTTGGCAGGCGGAAAGTCAACGGCGGCGGTGGCGGGAGCGGGTAGGAATCGAACCTACCGAGCCCCTTGCGGGGCCCAAACAGTTTTGAAGACTGGTCAGGCCACCAGACCCAATCC
>JBGQKD010000038.1:0-23209 GCA_041499375.1 Gemmatimonadota bacterium | reverse complement strand
TTCGTGCCAATGCAACGCTACAGCGCCGACGGGAAGGTCTCCGGCACTTCGCCGCGCTCCCACAGTCCGGTCCGCTCCAGGGGCTCGACCGCGCGCGTCGTGTCGTAGTACAGAATGCCGTCGAACTGCTGCGTCAGCCGGGCGTGGAAGTAGTGGCTGTGCCGTTCCGTCTCAGGTCTGTAGATCACGCCGATCGCCCGCTCGAGATAGGGCTCGGCGAGGTGACGAATAAGCGGGTCGGACTCGGTCAGATTCACAAAGCGATTCTCGCGTTCGCCGTGTCCCCACTCGCGGAAGAGCGCTTCGTAGCTGCCCGGCAACGCCGGCCGCACGCGCTTGCGCTCCGCAGGCTCGTCCCAATCGGAGGCAGCCGTCACGGTGCCGCCGTACGTCAGGAACCCGATCAGCGCGGCATCGAGTCCGTGACGGACGCGGACGAGCTCACCGAGATTCAGCTCGCCACGCATCGTCATTTCCGTCGCGCGCGCATCACCGAGATGCGAGTTATGCGCCCACACCACGACCTTTTCAGGGCGCTTGCGGTGTGACTCATGGAACGCGACGAGCGCCTCAAGCGATTCCGCCATGTGCCGGTCGCGGAGGTTCCACGACTGCGCACGGTCGCCGAACATCGCCCGATAGTACCGTTCGGCATTGCGCACCAACCTGGCATTTTGCTCCGCGTAGAAGAAGTCGTCGGGCTCGACGCGGCCGTCGCGCCGGGCATACTCCGCGCCGGCCCGGCGCAGGTCAGTCAGCTCGGCGACGACGGCCGCCTCGCACGAGGGGCCGAGGCCGAGGGTGGTCGCGTAGCCGTACGCCTGCGGATCGGTGCCAAAGTGATCGAAACAGCTGTAGCGCGCTTGCGCCCGCCGCGCGGCGTCGGGGTCCACGATGCGGAGATAAGCGAGCACCGCTTCGATCGACGAGTGCAACGCGTAGAGATCGAGACCGTAAAAACCGACTCGCCTCTCCGCCGGCAATGCGTCATTGTGCGCCCTCAGCCACCCGACGAAGTCGAGTACGTCCGCGTTCCGCCACATCCACTGCGGAAAGCGGCGGAATCCGGACAGGGCCTCTGCGGCGTCGTCATCAGCGCTGCGGCCGCGCACATAGCGGTTGACGCGATAGGCATCGGGCCAATCCGCCTCCACCGCCACCGACATGAATCCCTTCTCGCGAATCAGCCGCTTCGTGATCTCGGCGCGGATGCGATAGAACTCGTGCGTCCCGTGCGATGCCTCGCCGAGCAGTACGAACTGCGCGTCGCCGACCAGGCGGAGCACTGGGTCGAAGTCGTCGGCCGACCCCGTCAGAACATGGCCGGGTGCGGCGGTCGTCATCACCACGGCTCGACCGACCGCATGGCGGGGGAATGCCCGAGTATCTGCTGCACCTCGGCGTCGCTCGTCTGCACGAAGTTGTCGTAATACAGCCCGACGGCCCCGAACGGCTCCGGGCGCCACGGACACACGACCTCATCCGCTTCGAGCGCCAGCGCTTCACACGCTTCGTGCGACCCGACGGGCGCCGCCACGATCAGGCGGGCAGGCTGCCGTTTGCGCACCGAGCGCACGGCCGCATGCATCGTCGCGCCAGTCGCCAACCCATCGTCTACCAGAATCACGATGCGACCGCCGATTCGGGGCGTCGGTCGATTCCCGCGGAACTGCTGCTCACGTTTGCGGGCTTCGGCGTGCTGCACGTCCGTCACCGCGCCAAGAAACATGTCCGAGACGCCCAGCTCACTGATCAACCCCTCATGGAGATAACGCTCGCCGTCGGCTGTAATCGCGCCGATCGCGAGCTCCGCGGAGATCGGAGACTGGAGCTTGCGCGCCACGATCACGTCGAGCTCGGCGTCGAGCAACTCAGCGACGCGCGCCGCCACGGGAATCCCGCCGCGCGGCAATCCGAGCACCAATACGTCCGCGCCGCGGTAATACGCCAGCGCGTCGGCCAGTGCGTCACCGGCAGCCTGGCGATTCGCGAATCGATGCTGTTGCCCTTGCGTGTTCATACGTCCTCCTCCAGTGATGCCTCGCTAGCGATGCGGTTCTGACGACCGTGGACCTCCATCGACCGCCCGCGCGCGCCGAGTCAGGCTGTCCAGGCGGGCCAGATGTTCGGCGTACAGATCGCGGAACAGCCGCACCAGCGAATCGCTCTCCGCGCGCTGCAGCTGCACCTGGCCACCGAAGATCACTCGCATGACCCCTACGGGGTGATCGAAGAACTGCTCCAGCTTGACGCCGTAGCGGGCCGGCACGTCCACATACGCTGTGGTGAGATCCGGTCCGACATCGCTGGCGGCCTTTACCTTGAGCGCGAGGAGTGAATGGCAATCCGCGCAGCGACTCGCGACGAACAGGCGCGCGCGTGGATTGACCTGCACCGTATCGGTTTGCGCCGCGAGCGGATGCGCCGCGAGCGCCAGGGTGACGATCAGCAGAGCCTTCATCGCACCGCCTCCATTCGGCTGCCGGCTGCCGTCGTGTGACCGAGATGCTCGAGGAACCAGAGGCGGGCCAGCGTGGCAACGCTGTCCAACGCACCGGGCTCTTCGAATAGGTGCGTGGCTCCCGGTATGACTTCCAGCCGCTTGACGCCGCGCAGTCGTTCGAACGCCGCACGGTTCAGCTCGAGTACCGGTAGATCGGCGCCGCCGACGATGAGCAGCGTCGGCGCGGTGACGTCCGGCAGGAAATCGCCCGCGAGATCCGGTCGACCGCCGCGGCTCAGGATGGCATGCACGCGCGCATCGCCAGCCGCCGCCACCAATGCCGCCGCCGCACCCGTGCTGGCGCCGAAATACCCAACCGGCAGGCCCGCCGTCGCCGGCCGAGCGGCGATCCAATCGGTCGCCTGCTGCAACCGGCCCGCCAGGAGCTCCACGTCGAACACGTTCGCCCGCTCCGCCTCCTCCTGATCGCTCAATAAATCGAAGAGCAAGGTGCCGATATTCGCCGTGACGAGCGCGTTGGCCACACGGCGATTGCGCGCGCTGAAACGCGAGCTGCCGCTCCCGTGGGCGAACAGCACCACTCCAAGCGGATAGGGTGGTACCGTCAGCGTGCCGTGCAACAGAATGCCCGCGGCAGGAATGTCGACCGGTTCCGGCAGATGATTAGCGAGCAAGCCAGCTGGGAGAACGTCGCTCATCGGCACCTCCTTGATGAGCGAAGACTCGCTCCGAGCGCGTGAAGCAATGGTGAAACACGCCTCACGATGCCTTAACCCCACACCCCGCAGAATGCGCTCATGGTGCTGTTGTCCCTGTTTCTTGCCTCGCTGCCGCAGAGCCCGGTCGATTCTGCTGTGGGCCGGTTCTACGACGCCCGTCAGTGGGATCCCGCCCCGGCCTGGGTGCAGCGCCACGGCTTGACGCCACAGGCGAGCGCGCTCCTCGACGTCGTGGCCTACGCGGACCGGGAAGGCTTGGACCCGGCGGACTATCTCACCCCCACGGTCGACTCGCTGCTGCATCGCGATCTCACGTTCGATGACGCGTGGCGCCTCGATTCGCTGCTGACGCGGACCTTCTTCCTGTATGCGCGAAACGTATCGTACGGCCGGGTCGAGCCGGCGCTCGTCGACTCACATTGGACGCGCTCGGCGGGCAGCATGGATCTCGCCGCCCTGCTCGAGGTGGCGCTCGACGCCGAACAAGTGGCGCCGGTCCTGCGGGACCTCGTGCCCTCCCAATCGGGCTATAGGGCGCTGCGCGACGCCATGGGCCGCTACCGCGACGTCGCTCAGCATGGCGGCTGGCCCGTGCCCCTCGGCCCGCGGCTCGCGGCCGAGGGCTATGACACAACCGCGGGAGTCCCAACGGCACTGCGGCGCTTTCAGGAGCTCCACGGGCTCGAGCCCGATGGGATCCTCGGACCCGCGACGCGCACTCAGTTACGCGTCTCTGCCGCGACCCGCGCACGACAGATCGCGCTCAACCTGGAGCGCTGGCGGTGGCTGCCACGCTCTCTCGGTAGTCGCTACGTCGTCGTAAACAGCGCGGCCTTCGTACTCGAGCTCGTAGAGAGCGGCGCGGTGACGTTCACGACGCGCGCGGTGGTGGGCCGGCCGGACTGGCCGACGCCCCTCACCAGCTCCCGCGCCACGGACATCATCTTCCGTCCGGTGTGGATCGTGCCGCGCACCATCGCCGTGCAGGAGCTGCTGCCGATCATCCGGCGCGATTCGACGTATCTCACCCGCGAGGGATTCCGCGTCCTCGGCGACTCGTCGCAGCCTCAGGCCATCGACTGGGGCACCGTGACCGAAAGCACGTTCGTCTATCAATTGGCGCAGGAGCCGGGACCGGACAACCCGCTGGGCGGGATGAAGCTCGTGTTTTGGACGCCGTTCAGTGTGTTCATTCATGACACGCCGGCGCGCCCGCTCTTCAGCGAGCGCTGGCGCGCCTTCAGCCACGGCTGCATCCGCGTGGAGGATGCCCGCGCACTGGCAGCCCTCCTGCTGCCGGCTTGGTCTGCTGATTCGATCGCCGCGGCCATGGGCCAGGGCCGCCAACGCTGGGTCCGGCTCCCCCAGCCGATTCCCGTGCACCTGGTGTATTGGACGGCCTGGGTGGCCGATGGTGGGCTGGTCGCCTTCGTCGGCGATCCCTACGGATGGGACGAGAAACTGGCGACTGCGCTGGACACTCGCCGTGCCCAACGCGTCACGATGGGAGAACCGGTCCAATGAAACGAGCCCTGCAGATCATTCTGGTCGTCGCCCTCGCCGGCCTGGCGTTTTCCGGCACACTGACCTACCGGGAAGTGTTCGCGTCGGCGGCCAAGTGCCCCTCGCCCGGAGCACCAGGCACGATCCTGGGATATCCGGCGTGCGTCTATGGCTTGTTCATGTATCTTGCGATCACGGTGACTGCGATCGTGGGCTTGCGCGGATCCCGGCCGCATTGGACGGCAACGGCAGCATGAGTGCATTACGACAGGTCGAGAAACACTACTCCCAGCGCATCGGCTGGCTACGCGCGGCGGTCCTCGGCGCCAACGACGGCATCGTCTCCACCGCCAGCCTGCTCGTCGGGGTCGCCGCGGCTGGAACGACGCGAGCAGGCATCCTCGTGGCCGGCGTCGCGGGGCTCGTCGCCGGCGCGATGTCGATGGCCGCGGGAGAGTATGTCTCCGTGAGCTCGCAAGCGGATACCGAGCAGGCGGATCTTTCCCGGGAGAAAGCGGAGCTGCAGGCAGCCCCGGCCTACGAGCTGGAAGAGCTTCGTCAGATCTACGTGGCGCGCGGTCTCGACCGGGAACTGGCCCTGAGGGTTGCCAAACAGCTCATGGATCGAGACGCCCTGGCCGCGCACGCGCGCGACGAGCTGGGTCTGTCGGTGGTCCACACGGCGCGGCCCGTGCAAGCCGCGCTGGCTTCTGCAACGACGTTCGCCGTGGGCGCCAGTCTGCCCCTGGTCGTGGCCACGCTCGTTCCCGCAGCGCGAATCATCCTGGCGGTCCCGATCGCGTCACTGTTCGCTCTCGCCGCGCTCGGTGCACTATCGGCGGAAGCGGGCGGCGCGCGCAGAGGCCGCGCGGTATTGCGCGTGACGTTCTGGGGTACCTTCGCCATGGCGTTGACCGCCGCAATCGGGCGCCTGTTCGGCGCCGTCGTCTAGCGGCGAATCAGCACGCGCGCATCGACCGCCGTCACGCCCTTGGAGAATGTGAGCAGGGGGTTCACGTCCAGCTCCGCGATCTCGGGAAAATCGATCGCGAGCTGTGAAATGCGCAGCAACACATCGGTGAGCGCGGCGAAGTCGACCGGCGGGGCGCCCCGAATACCGTCGAGCAGTGCGACGCCGCGAATTGAGTGGACCATGTCGTACGCGTCGAGCGGCTGGATCGGCGCTAACCGGAACACGACGTCTTTCAGCGCTTCCACGTAGATGCCGCCGAGGCCGAACATCAGCAGCGGGCCGAACGCCGGATCGCGGCTGATGCCGACGATCGTCTCCCGCCCACCGTTGACCATGCGTTGCACCAGCAACCCGGTGACGTCCGCGTGTGGCAGCGCGCGCCTGACCGCATCGACCATCTCGGCACCCGCGGTCGCGACCTCGACCGGCGACATCAGCCCAACGCGCACGCCGCCCACATCGGTCTTATGCACGAGCTCGGGTGAAACCGCCTTGAGCACGACCGGGAATCCCATCTCGGCTGCGACGCGGGCCGCCTCGTCGGGGCTCGTCGCCAAGCGGGTCGCAGCCACGGGAATGCCGTAGGCGGCGAGCAGCTCGAGGGCCTCGAGCTCCCCAAGCTTGCCGCTGCCGTCCGCGCACGACTCGGCCAGCGCCCGCGCCGCGCGGTCGCGATCCACCTGAATCACGGGCGGCGCGCCGACCGGCCGAGCGGTCCATTCGCGCTGCCGCCGCAACGCCGCCAGGCCTCGCGCCGCGGACTCGGGGAAGACGTACGCAGGAATGCCGGCCTTGTGGAGCTCCGCCCGTCCCTGCGGCAGCCCCTCGCGCCCCATGAGCACCGCCAGTACCGGTTTCTGCACGTGCGTCGCCGCGACAGTCACGATGGACTCCGCCACGTCCTCCTGACGCACGCCGAGCGGCGGAACGAATACCGCCAGCGCCGAATCCACGTTCGGATCGTTCAACACGGCGTCGAGCGCCGTGCGGTAGTGCGCCGGCGTCGCCGACGCGATCATGTCCAACGGGTTGCGGATGGACGCTTCCTCGGGGAACAGCGGCTTGAGCTGGGCGATGGTGGCCGGCTGCAGCTCCACCAGCTCGAGACCGCGCGTTTCCATCGCATCGGCGGCGAGAATGCCGGGCCCGCCCGAATTGGTCACGATGGCGGTACGCCGCGAACGCGGCAGCGGCCGGCCGGTGAACGCCATCGCCATGTCGAATAGCTCTTCGATCGACTCGGCACGGAGCACGCCGGCCTGCGTCAGCAGCGCATCGACCGCGACGTCGCTCGCGGCCAGTGCCCCGGTATGCGAGGACGCCGCGCGCGCCCCGACCTTGGACCGCCCCGACTTCACCGCGATGATGGGCTTGGTGCGCGTGATCCGCGACGCCAGCTCGAGGAAGCGGCGCGGATTGCCGAAACTCTCGACGTACATGAGGATCACGCCGACCGCAGGGTCATGCTCCCACTGCTCGAGCAGATCATTGCCGCTCACGTCCGGCTTGTTGCCGACGGAAACGAATTGCGATATCCCGATCCCGTATTCCGCCGCATGGTCGAGGACGCTCACGCCGAGCGCCCCCGATTGCGAGACGAACGCCGCGCGTCCGGGGGGCGGCATCGCGGGCGCGAACGTGGCGTTCATGGAGACGGCAGGGTCGGTATTCAGCACACCCATGCAGTTCGGTCCCACCATGCGCATGTCGTACTGCCGCACGATGTCGACCAACTGGCGCTCGCGATCGACGCCGACACCGCCGATTTCGCGGAAGCCCGCCGAGATCACGACCAGCCCGCGCACACCGGCTTGCCCGCAGGAGCGGGCAACCTCGAGCACGCGCTCTTTGGGGATGACGATGACGGCGAGGTCGATCGGCTCCGGCAACGCGCCGACGCTGGGGTAGGCGCGCACCGACTGAATCGAGTTGGCGTTGGGATTGACGGGATAGACTGCTCCCGTGAACCCGTAGCGCAGCAGATTCGCAAAGATTTGGTGCCCGATGGTGTTGGACATCCGGGACGCGCCGATGACCGCGATCGAGCGAGGCTTCAGAATGGCGTCGAGCTCGGGTCTCATCGAACCCTCAGCGCGTTGAGAATGACGACGGCGTCCAGCGCCTCCTGCATCACGGCACCGGCCGCCGGCGTGATATGGCCCAAACTGGCGATCACCATCAGCACGAAGCTAACGCCGAGTCCGATGCCGATGCTTTGCAGTGCGATGCCGCGCATGCGGCGGCTGATCGCCATAGCGTCGCCCAGGCGCGCGATGTCGTCGACGAGCAGCACGACGTCCGCCGCCGCGGCGGAAATCGCGGTGCCGTGAGCTCCCATCGCGACCCCCACGGTCGCCGCCGCGAGCGCCGGCGCGTCGTTGATGCCGTCACCCACCATGAGCACGTTGCCGTAACGCTTCGCGAGATCCCGCACGGCTGCCACCTTGTCCGCGGGCAGGAGGTTCGCGCGCACCGTGCGGATGCCCGCCTGCGCCGCGATGGCCTCGGCCGGGCCCTCGCGGTCGCCGGTCAGCATTACGGTGTCGTTCACCCCGAGCACGGCCAGCCGCTGCATCAACGCAGGGACTTGATGGCGCAGGCGATCCGCGAATTCAATCGTCCCCGCGAGCCGGCCGTCCAGCGCCACGTGCGCGGCCGTGCCATCCCCCACCGCAGCGTCGATTGCGATTCCCGCCTCGCGCAGATGGCGAATCGAACCGACGTGCACCGTGTGCCCCTCCACGCACCCCGAAACGCCACTGCCCGGACTTTCCTGGAACTCCGTGACGGCGGGCAGCGCCCCATACCGCTCACGACCGGCATCCGCTATCGCGTGCGCCAAATGGTGGGACGAGAACTGCTCCACCGCCGCGGCGGGACGCAGCACGTCGCCTTCGACGTGCGAGACGCTCGGTTGCCCCAGCGTCAGCGTTCCTGTCTTGTCAAAGACGACCACCCGCGCGCGGCCCAGCTGCTCGATCGCGCGGCCATGCTTCACGATGACGCCGAGATCGGCGGCGCGGCTGATGCCCGCGATGACGGCCACGGGGGTCGCGAGAATCAGGGGACATGGAGTCGCGACGACCAGTACGGCCAGCACGCTCGTCGGGCTGCCCGTCACGAGATAGGCCACCCCGCACATGAGGAGCGTGACCGGCGTGAACCACACGGCGAAGCGGTCCGCGATGCGCTGGATCGGGGGCTTCTCCTGGCGGGCTCGCTCCACCAGCACCACGATCTGCTGGTACTGGCTCTCGTCGCTGGGCCGGAGCGTCCGGACGCGCAGCGCCCCGTCGAGATTCACACTGCCGCTCATCAGATGCGTGCCCGCCACCGCACGCAGCGGCAACGGCTCACCGGTGAGGGCGGATTGATCCACCGTGGACGTGCCGTCGGTCACCTCGCAATCGACCGGCACGAGGTCGCCCGGCCGCACCACCAGATCGTCGCCCACCACGACGTGGTCGACCGGCACGTCGTCGACGTCGCTGCCGCGCAGCCGATGCGCGACCTTCGGCGCGCGCGCCAGGACGGCCTCGAGCGCGCTCGACGCGCGCCGCATCGCGTACGCTTCGAGCGCTTCGCCGCCTGACTGCATCAGGACGATGATGACGCCGGCGAAGTATTGGCCGAGGATCAACGCCGTGACGATCGCGAGGCTGGCAACGACGTCCGCCGCGAACCGCCCACGCAGGAGACCACGCACTGTCTGGAAGACGAGCGGAATGCCGCCAAGGAGGAGCGCGGCGAGGAAGACGGCGTCGGAACGCGCGAGCAGCCCGCCGCCGAGCCCAACCGCGGCGATGATGACGATGGGCCGGCGCATCAGGCGCGGGCGACTAGCCCGTTGCGGCGAGGGCGTGCGCCGGCGCCGTTTCGCGCTTGGGCGCTGGCACCGGGACCACGAGCACAGCACACGGCAAGTTGTTGAGCAAATCCTCCGTCACGCTGCCGATGAGCAGCCGATCGACCCAGCCCTTGCCGTGCGAGCCCACGACGACGACGTCGGCCCGCCATGCCGCCGCCTCCTGTACGATCGTCTCGAGCGGGTCGCCTTCACGGATGACCTTGGCCTGTTCGACGAGGGGAATCATCGGCCAGATGTCGCGCTCGATGATCTCTCGCGACCAGTTCGGCGGAAGCTCCGCGATGGCCGGTGGCGGATCGACCACGTGCAACGCATGCAGGGGACTTCCCACGAGCCGCGCGAACGCGACCGCCTGCTGCACCGTCGGAACCGCGGCGTACGAGGGATCGACCGCGACCATCACGCGCGGACGCGCGCGCATTTCGCCGGCCGTGACGAGTAGCGGCACCGTCAGGCGACGCACCACCTGCTGCACCGTGCTCCCACCCAGCCAGCGGCCGAGCGTGGAATGGTGCTTGCCACCGAGTACGATCATCGCGGCGTCGGTCTCCCGCACCACCGCCTCGAGAACGTCCGCCGTAGTCCCGGTGCTCAGGACCATCGCATCGATCACGGAAACTGGCAGGCGGCCGCGCAGCGACGCGCTCACCTCGGCGCGCGCGACACTCAGTGCAGCCAGCTGCAGGGTTTCCGTGACCACTCCCGTGCCCGCGAACTCGAGCGCTGCGCTCACATCGTTGGCAGCATGCACCAGCCGGCACGGCACCTCGGCCGCTCTTGCCAGCATCCATGCGACCGAGGCCGCCGCCGCGCTCTCGGGCGAGCCGTCCACGCCTACGACGATCGGTTGAGCGGTCATCGCATTCTCCTTAGTGGATGGCGAGCTGGCGTGCCCGCCGTTCTTCCAACGCCGCCGCCGCGACGCCCACCGGCGCCACCAACAGCGAGGTTGGTAGCTGATTGATCAGACGCTCGGTGACGCTCCCGAGCAGCACGCGCTGCGCCCAGCCCTTCCCATGCGAGCCGACCACCAGGAGATCGGCCTGCCAGTCGCAGGCCTCGCGCAGCAGCGTCTCGACCACCATGCCGTGCCGTACAATCTTCTCGACCCGGGAGGTCTTCACGAGCGGCCAGACATCCCGCTCCAGTGTCTCTTGGGCGAGCGCGTAGTACGCCGTGGGATCCACGGCCGGACTGCCCGGCAGATCCGGCAGCGGTTCGAACACACTCAGCACCCGCAGCTCTGCCCCGACCAGCCGCGCGAAGCGCTCAGCGAGGGCGACCGTCGGACCGGCCGCTCGCGACAAGTCCGCCGCCACCAGAATCCGTCGCAGGGCGGTGGGTTGTCCGGCGGTGATGAGGACCGGCACTTCGGAGGTGCGCACGACATGCAGGCTGGTACTCCCACCGAGCCACCGTTCCAACAGATTGTGCTGTTTACCGCCGAGCACGACCAGACCGGTCCGCCGCTCGCGCGTCAGTTGCTGCAGGACCACCGCCGGTGGGCCAAACATGACTTTGAGATTCTGCAGGAGAGCGTCGGGAATGCCCCCATTCCTGAGGTTGCCATTGATGGCTTCGCGCGCCACGGCGAGCTGCAACTCCTGCATCTCTACGATTTGCGGGTCGGGATTCACGGCCACGAGCGGGGCCCAGGCATCGCGCACCGCATGAACCAGCTCGCACCGCACACCGGCCAACCGCGCGATACGATCGCCGAGGGAAGCTGCCCCCACCGCCGCGGGCGAGGCGTCAACGCCGACAACCACCGGTCCCCATGACATCGCGAACTCCTTCCGAGGGTACGCTTTGAAGGTCGGCGCTGATCCATGAAGGAATCTTGAGGGTCTGGCGAAGGAACCCTTCACGACATCACCTTTGCAGCCCATGGTGGACAAGGCGACGATGGCGCGGGCCAAGGCGAGCTATGATCGGTGTTGCCAGGCGCCGGCGTTTCTCGAGACGTTTTACCGCAACTTCCTCGCAGCGTGCCCCGAGGCAGTGCCGCGGTTTGCCGGCACCAGCTTCGATCAGCAGACCAGGCTGCTGCAGCACGCGATCGGTATCCTGCTCATCTTTCCCAACCAGCCCCACAAGGAGCCCACGCTCCTGTCGCGACTGGCCGAGCGACACAGCCGGCGCGACCTGAACATCGATCCCGCCCTCTACCGTCCGTTCATCGACTCCCTCATCGACACCGTCAAACAGTTCGACCCTGAATGCACGCCGGCCGTGGAGGCGGCGTGGCGGGCGACCGTCGCCCCCGGCGTCGAGTACATGAAGTCAAAGCACTAGACGCTCAGAAGGGCCGGAACCCCGGCGATCCGAACCGCGGCATCTGGAGATGGATCCAGAGCGGATACGCGTACGCGATCAGCACCAGGCCAATGGCCACGCCGGTCCACACCCAGTAGCGATCGAGCCACGTGCGGGCCGCGCTGATCGGATGTAACGGCTCCGCCCACTCGATGCGCTGTACGCCGCTGCGCTTGCCGGCCAGTCCCGTACCGATCATCACGAGCATGAAGAACGCGGCGCTGGCAAACAGGAACAGCCCGCCGACCGCCGATACCCCCGTCAGGCCCTTCCACGCCGCCGCAACCGTGCTGCCGCCGTAGCTCGCGTCGTAAATACGGCGCGGCATCCCCATGAGTCCCGTGATGTGATTCGAGAACGAAAACAGCATCATCCCGATGAACCAGAGGTACGGCTGCACCCGCGCGAGCAGCGCCAGCTCCAGCTCCCGTTCCGACAATCGTGGCACGAGCCAGTAGGCGGCGCCCATGAACGTGAGTGCGACGGCGCTGCCCACCGTCAGATGAAAGTGGCCTTGAATGAACGCCGTATTGTGGACGACGGCGTTCATCCCAAACGAGGCGTTGATCGCGCCGCCGATGCCGCCGACCGCAAAGAGAATCATCGACAGCGCCACACTCGAGAACAGCGGATCACGCCACGGCAGCTTCCCGATCCAGTCGAGCAGGCCGGTCGCGCCCTGCATCCGCCCGCCGACTTCCATCGAGGCGGTGACGGTGAAGGCCGTGATGAAGCTCGGAAACAGGATCGCGAACGTCAGGAAGGTGTGCAGCAGCTTCCAGCCGGCGGACACGCCGGGATCCATGAACTGATGATGGAAGCCGACGGGGGTCGAGAACAGGATAAACAGCACGAACACCAGCCGCGCGAGCGGATCGCTGAATAGCTTCCCGCCTGCGACCTTCGGCAGCACCGTGTACCAGATGACGTAGGCCGGCAGCAGCCAGAAGTACACGAGCGGATGGCCGAAATACCAGAACAGCATCCGCGCGAGCACGGGATCCACCGTCTTGGTCCAGCCCAGCGACCAGGGGATCAGCTGCACCAGCACCTCGGCGGCGACACCGATCGTCGCGATCAGCCACACGATCACGGTCGCGATCATGCCGTGCATCGCGAGCGGTGCCGGCCGATCGGGACGCGTCGCTCGCCACGTCCGGTAGGACAACAACATGACGACGCCCCAGCACCACGAGCCGACGATGACGAGCGTGAGGCCGATGTAGAACGCGGGATGCGCCTGGAGCGGCGGATAGAACGTGTACAGCACCGTGGCCCGGCCGCTCAGCACGGTCAGCGTCGCCATCACCGTCCCGGCCAGGGCAATCCAGAACCCCGCCCACGCGAGCTTCAGCCCGGTCGGCTCCTGATCGAGCGTGTGACTGACGACCACGTAGCCGAACGCCATGATGAAAAAGGTCGTAAAGACGAGCGCCATCAGCACGCCGTGCGCCGTCACCGAGAGGTAGTACATCTTGGCCGAGCGCCACGGCAGATCGAGGCTGGCGCGGGAGAGCGCTTGCATGAACGCCATCGCGGACGCCGCGCCGAACGCCAGAATCGCCACCCAGAGGTGGGTGAGGGACAGCCGGTCGCCGCGGGTCATGGCTGCGCCTCCACGATGAGCTTGGCCTGCATGAGGTGGTGGGAGAGGCCGCAGTACTCGTTGCAGACGATCAGATACTCACCCGGCGTGCGAAACGTCGTCGTGAATTGGCTGACGTATCCGGGCACGACCATCGTGTTGCCGTTTGTGCCGACGATCTCAAAACCGTGGATGACATCGGCGCTCGTCACGCGAAACGTCACGGGCCGGTTCGCCGGGACGTGCATCTCGGCCGGCTGAAACGCGAACATCATCGCGATCAGGACGACCGTGGCGCCGTGCTCGTCCACCGTCACACCACGCTTCGCGAAGCGCGGGTCGTTCCAGACTTTCATGGGATCGATGGTTTCGACGTGGCTGGGCGGTTGCAGCGCGCTGCCGGCGACGCCGATCGCGATCGTCGCGACAAAGGCGACGATGAGGAATCCCGAGGCCCACATCCAGATCTTCTCGTAGAGCGGCACGTTCACGGGGTCACCCCGCCGCGCCGGAGATAAATGAAGAAGTAGACGGCGAACCACACGGCGGCGAACGCCACGCCGTACAAGCCGATCAGGAACAACGTGCCGCGCGGGTGCTCAGCGGATGCTGGCTTTGGAGGTGCGACCGGCATCTGGCCCTCCTCAGTTGGCGGGTGGCGCGGGGATATCGACCTCGAAGCGGGTACTCACGCCGGGCACACTCGACGCTCGGGCAACCCCACCGTGCAGATGGGCGACGGATGCGACGAGCGCGAGACCAAGCCCCGACCCTCCGTCCGCGGTGCGCGTACGGGCAGGATCGGCGCGATAGAACGGCTCGAACAGGTGCGGCAGGTCGGCCGCGGCAATGCCGGACCCCGAGTTCTCCACGATCAGTCGGAGCCCACCGCCCGTAGAGATCGGTTCGAGCCGCACGGCTATCCGGCCACCCAGGGGCGTGAACTGCACGGCATTGTCGAGCAGGTGATCAACCAGGCGGCCGAAGAGCTCCGGGTCCACCGGCACGGCCGGCTCGCCGGGGTGCAAAGAGCGGTCGACGCTCAGGCCCCGCTCCTCGAACCGGCGGTGCAGCCGTTCGAGCCTGTCGTCGACGAGCCGCGTCATGTCCGTCGCGACGCGCTGCGCCGAGACCAGCCGAGCCTCAGCCCGAGTGACCAGGAGCAGATCCTCGCTGAGTTCTGTGAGGCGGTCGATCTCCTCGAGTCCGCTGCGGAGTACCTGCTGGTACTCGCGTTGCGAGCGCGGCGCCCGCAGCGCCACCTCCATCTCGCCCCGGAGCGCCGTGAGCGGCGTGCGCAGTTCATGACTGACATCCGCCGTCAACCGCCGCTGCGCGGCGAAGCCGCGCTCCAGCCGTTCCAGCATGCGGTTCAGGACCGCGACGAGCCCCTCGTATTCCTCGGTATCCGCGTGAGCAAAAATGCGCTGATCCAGCGTCCCCGCTTCGATACCGGTGGCCTGCGCGGTGATCTCGGCGACTGGGCGAACTGCGGACGACGTGAAGTGCCAGGCGCCCATCAGCGTCGCGGCGGTTCCCGCCACGACGATCGACGCCAGGACAAGCACCAAATCGCCTCGCAGGACGGCGGGAGAAACGGATTCCTGGAGCGCGCGGGACGCCGACCAATAGAACGCCCCGGTCGCGAGCAACAGTCCTGCCGCCATCGTCGCCGCGAACCGCAGCGCGAGCGTGCGGCGCAGCGACGCCTTCACGCCTCCGCTCGATCCGGCGTCTGCAGGCGGAATCCGACGCCGCGCACCGTCTCGATCAGCTCGTGGCCGGCTGCCTGTGTGAGCTTGCGGCGCAGGTTGCCGACGTGCACATCCACGACGTTGCTCTCGGGGTCGAAGTGCATGTCCCACACCTTCTCCAGCAGCTCGGTCCGGCGCACGACCTCTTCGGCATGCAGCAGGAAATGCTGGAGGAGATGGAATTCCTTCGGCGTGAGGTCGAGACTCTTACCATCGAGGCGCGCCTTGTGCTTGAGACGATCCAGCTCGATCGGGCCGTAGCGCAACAGCTCGGTGCGACCGGCACCACCCCGGCGTACGAGCGCGCGCACCCGGGCGAGCAGCTCGTCGAACTTGAACGGTTTGGTGAGATAGTCGTCGGCCCCGGCGTCGAGGCCGCGCACTACATCTTCGGTCGTGTCACGCGCCGTCAGCATCAGGATGGGTGTGGCGCGTCCCTCGCGCCGCAGCTCCGCGGCGAGCTGCAGACCGGTCTTCTTGGGGAGCATGACGTCGAGCACGAGGAGGTCATAGTCGTAGACGTGTGACAGCATCGTGCCCTGGTCGCCGTCGGGGGCGACGTCGACGACGTAGCCTTCTTCCCGCAGGCCCTGCTCGATGAACCCCGCGACCTTTCGGTCGTCCTCCACAACGAGAATCTTCATGAAGGCATCCTAGTGGCGGTGCGTTGAACCATTTCTAAAGAGGTAATGAAGGAAGCTTCAGAATGAACGTGGCGCCGCCGCCCGCGGTCTCTTCCACTGTAAGCGCCCCGCCCAGCGCCGCCGCGAGGCGGCGCGACACCGGGAGCCCTAGACCGGTGCCGAGACCGGAGTGGGGATCGAATCGCTCGAACGGCTCGAAGATGCGCTCGCGCAGCTCCACGGGCACGCCGGGACCGTGATCGCTGACGGCGAAGGACGCAGCGCCCGCCATCTCCTTCACCGACACCGCAACGACCGCGCCTTCGGGGCTGTGGCGAATGGCATTGGACAGCAAGTTCACGAGGATCTGCTCGAGCCGCACGGGATCGGTGCGCAGCCGATCGCTCGCGCCATCCACGTCCGATTGCAGTTGCACCCGTTTGGCGGCCGCCGCAGGATCGCTCGCGGCAATGACGCGCTGCAGCGCCGCGCGCACATCGACTTCACGAACCACGGGCCGCACCTTCCCCGCGTCGAGCCGCATCAAGTCCAGAAAATTGTTGAGCAGGACCATCGTGCGGTCCGCGGCTTCGTAGACCTCCTGCGCGGCCTGGGCGGACGCTTCGGGTGATTTCCGTTTTACCAAGCGCTCGGCCCAGCCGTACACGCCGGTGAGCGCGTTGCGCAGCTCATGATTCATCATGGCGAAAAACAAATCACGCTGCCGTTGCATCGCCCGGATCTGGCCGAGGAGCTGCTCGCTTTCGCCGTAAAGCCGCGCGTTCTCGACGGCCACAGCCGCCTGCGACGCCAGCAGGACCGCAATCGCCTCGTCCTCGGCATCGAACTCGCGGGCGCCGATCTTTTCGGTCAAGTAGAGGTTGCCGAATACGCCGGCGCGGCCTTTCACCGGAACGCCGAGAAACGACGTCATCGGGGGATGATGCGGTGGGAAGCCGTGGCGCTGTGGGTGGCGGTTCAGGTCGACCGTCCGAATGGGCTTGGCCTCGCGGATTACGAAGCCCAGCAGCCCGTGGCCACGGGGAAGGTCGCCGATGCGCGTGCGAGTAGCGTCATCGAGGCCCGAAGTCACGAACTGGACGAGCGACTGCCGGTCCTCGCTCAGGACCCCGAGCGCGGCGTACTTCGCCCCGACGACCTCGCGCGCCGCGTTCACGACCTCCTGCAGCACGTCCGGGAGGTCGTGGCGCGAGAAAATCGCCACCCCGGCCGCGAGGAGGCGCTCGAACCGCTCCCGGATCCGGGTCGCTTCGCGTTGCGGACTCATGCGTCATAATGCTTCATCCTGCCTACAGTGACAATTCAGCAAATGCCATTCATTCTTAAGGCACAGCAGCGCGCGCCGCCGTCACGCGCAACGATGCATTCCTCACACATGAGGTCCCCATGTTGCGCTTTACGACGCTTTCTCTGGTGCTCCTCCCTCTGGCGCTCAGCGCCTGCGGTGCGTCCCGATCTCCGGTGCCGCTCGTCGGCGCCGCCTCCGATATCTCGACGTTGGCGGGCGAATGGACCGGCGATTACAGCAGCGTGGAATCGGGCCGGAGCGGCAGCATTACGTTCACGCTGCGGGCCGCGACGGACTCGGCGTTCGGTGATGTGGTGATGATTCCTGCTGGTCTAGGACGGCCGCTGCAGCCGTGGCGTGGCGACAACATGGCCGGCGGAGCGCAAATGCCGGCATCGACGGTCCTCACCGTTCGGTTCGTGCGGGTGGAGTCCGGACACGTGAGTGGCACGCTCGACCCCTATGCCGATCCTCAAACGGGTGCCCGCCTGCTCACGACGTTTAGTGGCGAGCTGACCGGCAATACCATCGCGGGCACGTATACAACCCGGCTGCCGTCGGGGGACACCCAGACCGGCCGTTGGACCGTGCAGCGGCGCTAGGATGCCTTAGACTTTCGCGGTCGCGACCGCGCCCACGATATCCGTCTGAGAGATGACACCCACGAGCGCGCCGTCGAACTCGACGAACAGGCGCTGCACGTTGAGGTAGAGCATCTCCTGGGCGGCCTGCCGAACGTCGAGATCGGGATCGATCGTCGTCGGCCACGGCGTCATCACCTCGAGCACGCGTGTGCGATCGAACAGCCGCTCGCGCGCGAGCGGCGATTCGCACGCGCTCTCCGCTTTCAGGATCTCACGCGTGGAGACCACACCGACCGCGCGTCCCAGACGATCCAGAACCGGCAGGGCCGACACCTGCGCCTCGGCGAACGCGACCACCGCATCGGCGATCGTCGCGTCGGCGCTTATCGTCCTCAGATTCGTTTGCATCAGCTCGGCGACTTTCATGCGTCCTCCCTGTTAGCGGGCCTGGAACATCCCCACTGCGCCCTTAGTTGCATCCGCGAACGCGTGACTGACGAAGGGGTAGGTCCCCGCTTCAACCAGACGGACCTCGAAAATGGCTCCGCCACCCACGGGAACCGTTACCGTCTGCACACCTTCGAGCGGGTGCGCGAGCGACCCGTCCATATAGACTCGATCGAAGATCGCGCCTACCACGTGAAAGGCTGAAAACCGGTTGGGACCCGCATTCACGACGTAGAGTCGGAGCGGCTCGCCGACGCGCACCGGGATCGGATGATGCGCGTACTCCGCTTCCCGTCCGTTGAACACGACGTAATCTGGTGCCAGGCCCAGCAGTTTCTCCCAATCGATCGTGCGCGTGGAATCGGGGAGCGTTTTGGTATAGAACTCGCTCTGCACGAACACGAATTCCTTCGCTGCCGGCCGCCCCTGCCGCGGATCGACGATGATCGCGCCGTACATGCCGTTCGCGATGTGGAGTGCCACGGGCGCGGTGCCGCAGTGATACATGAACGCGCCGGGGACGCGCGCGACGAAACGGTAATGGAGCGAGTCGCGCGGCATGAGATTCACGTAGGCCCGGCTCGGCGCGATTTCGGCCGCGTGGAAGTCGAGACTGTGCGGCATCGGGGCCTCGTTCACAAGCGTGAAGTCGACTGTGTCCCCTTCCGTCACGCGGAGCACCGGCCCGGGCACGCGCCCGTCGAACGTCCAGGCATCGTACGACACGCCCTTGGCGATCGTGATCTTCGCGTGCTTGATGGCAACGCGCATGCGATGGAGGCGGCTGGTCGAGCGCGGCGGAGCGATTGGATCGATGGCTGCCGGCTCCGTGGCCGAACCGATCGGCGCTTCACCGTGCGAAACGTCGGCGGGCGCGTTGGTCGGCGGCGTCTCGACACGCTGACTCGGCTGATTCTCGCGGCAAGCGAGGCCCAACGTGCCCATGACAAGAGCTGCAACTGTGAGACTCCGGCGCATCGACCGCTCCGTTTGTTGGATGCGCGGAGCTTAGCCGGCGATCACTCCCGGCTTCATGAAGGCTTCGTGAGGGATTCTTTAGACTCGCGGGCCACGGTGGGGGTCGCGAACTCGGGGCGCCCCACGGGTTCAAGCCCGAGATACTGTCGCGCGCGGTTCAACGCGTCGTCGATATTGCCGTGGATATTGTCTTCCGTCAGCTCGTCGTACAGCCCGGAGCGGTCGAGGGCGACCACCGGCTGCGCGTGCACGTCCGACAGAATCACCAGCATCCCTTCCTTGCGACTGCGGTGAATCAGCTCGCGCAGCGCGTGCAGCCCAGTCGAATCGATGGCCGGGACATGGCGCAGCCGGATGATCAGCACTTTTGGCTTCCCGGCAATGCGCCCCACCCGATCCTTGAACATCTCTGCGGCGCCGAAAAAGAACGGGCCCGTGATCTCGTAGACCTGGACGCCGTCGGGGATCACGCGCCGCCGGACCGCGTTGGGATCGTGCTCGAAATCGTCCACCGGATCGGTGAATTCGTGGGTCAGCACGCTGATGTTCGTCACCTCCGCCATGCGACGCATGAAGAGGAAGGCGGCGAGCACCATGCCGACTTCGATGGCGACCGTGAGGTCCACCAGGACCGTCAGCAGGAAAGTGGTCAGCAACACAGCGATGTCGCTCTTCGGTGCGCGAAACTCCGACACAAACGTGCGCCACTCGCTCATGTGGAATGCGACCACGACCAGGATCGCGGCCAGGGTCGCCAGCGGGATCAAGCCCGCCCACCGGCCGAAGAAGAGGGTGATCAAGAGCAACGTGACTGCATGGGTCATCCCGGCGATCGGCGTGCGCCCGCCGTTCTTCACGTTCGTGGCCGTGCGGGCGATCGCCCCCGTCGCCGGCATCCCGCCGAACAACGGCGACGCGATGTTGGCGACTCCCTGAGCGACCAGCTCCATGTTGGAGCGATGGCGCCCGCCGATCATCCCGTCCGCCACGACCGCCGACAGCAGCGACTCGACGGCGGCGAGCAAGGCGATCGTGAAGGCCGGACCCGCGAGCGCCTGGATGACCGGAAGCGAGAGATGCGGGATGCGCGGCTCGGGGAGACCGGCATGGATGGCGCCGAACCGCGCGCCGATCGTCTCGACCGGCAAGTGCAGCAGCTGCGCCAGCAAGGTCGTCACGATCAGTGCCACAAACGGGCCTGGAATGCGGGTGGAGATCCTTGGCCACACGAGAATGATCGTCAGGGTGGCGACGGCGACCACCAACGCCCATGGATTGACCGTTTCGAAAGCGTGGACATAGGCGTCCCACTTCGGCACAAAGGCTGACGGCACCGATTGCATCTCGAGGCCGAGCAGATCGCGGATCTGGCTCGAGAAGATGATGAGCGCGATGCCGCTGGTGAACCCGATCGTCACCGGGTAGGGGATGAACTTGATCGCGCCGCCGAGCCGGAACAGGCCGAAGCCGACGAGAATGAAGCCGGCCATGAGCGTCGCCACGACCAGCCCATCCACGCCGTACTTCAGGACGATGCCCGAGACGATCACCACGAACGCGCCGGTCGGCCCGCCGATCTGCACCCGTGAGCCGCCGAGCAGCGAGATGAGGAAACCGGCGACGATCGCGGTGTAGAGCCCGCGCTCCGGGCTGAGCCCGCTCGCGATGGCGAACGCAATGGCGAGCGGCAGCGCGACGATCCCGACGATGACGCCGGCGATCACGTCCCGGGTGAATTGCTCCCGCGTGTAATCCTGGAGGGTGGTGACCAGCTTGGGGATGAGCACGGCGGCGACAAGATACTAAATTCCCGCATGCTTTTCATCGCCTCCTTTGCGCTGGCCCTCGGTCTCCAGCAGGGCCTGCCCTCCGACTCCGCCGTCTCTGCAATGCTGGCGCCGCGCGTACTGGCGCTGCCCGACAGCGGCAAGCATGGCGAGGGGATGGTCATCGGTCTGCTGGACAAGGGGCGACGCGTGATTGCGGTCGGCGGAGTCAACGTCGACAACGTGTTCGAGATCGGATCCATCACAAAGGTCTTCACCGCATCGCTCCTCGCCGACATGGTTGCCCGCGGCGAAGTGCGGTTGGAGGATCCGGTGGCGAACTACCTGCCGCGGGCGGTGCGCATGCCGGTGCGGGGACGTCCCATCACGCTGCTGGACCTGGCGACGCAATCCTCCGGCCTGCCGCGCATGCCCGATAATTTCACGCCGCGCGATTCGTCCAATCCGTACACTGATTACAGCGTGCAGCAGCTGTACGAGTTCCTGTCACGCTACCAACTGCCCCGCGACCCCGGCGCCGCCTACGAATACTCGAACCTCGGCATGGGGCTGCTGGGGCACACGCTCAGTCTCAAGGCGCGGACGAGCTACGAGCAGCTCGTCACGCGCCGGATTCTCACGCCGCTCGGCATGACCGAGACCGCGGTTACGCTCAATCCCGCGATGCGTGCCGGGCTCGCTCGCGGTCACGACGGCGCAGGGCACGTCGTGCCCAACTGGGATCTGCCGACTCTCGCGGGGGCGGGCGCGCTGCGCTCGACCGCGAAGGATCTCCTCGCGTTCTTGGTCGCCAATCTCGATTCCACCGCGACGCCGCTCTCGCGCACCCTGCAGCAGACGCACGCCGAGCGGCAGGCGACCAATGATCCGAACCTCAAGATCGGCCTCGCGTGGCACGTGCTCACGCGGCCCGTGGGGAAGATCGTGTGGCACAACGGGGGGACGGGCGGCTATCGCAGCTTCATCGGCTTCGATCTGGTGCGCCGCATCGGCGTCGTCGTGCTTTGCAATAACGGCAACGAGAACGTCGATGATATCGGCTTTCATCTGCTGGACGAGACATTCCCGCTGAGGCAGCCGCCGCCACCTCGCACCGAAGTGGCGGTGGACTCGATGGTGTTGGCACGCTACGTAGGAGAGTACGAGCTGACCCCGGCGTTTCACATTGTCGTCACGCGTGAGGCGGCGCATCTGTTCGTGCAGGCAACCGCCCAGCCGCGGTTCGCGATCTTTGCGGAGTCGGACTCGACGTTCTTTCTAAAATCCGTCGACGCCCAGCTCACGTTCAGGCCGGACGGGCTGGTGCTGCATCAGAACGGGCAGCACGCCCCGGCCCGGAAGGTGGACTAGGCCTTCGCGCGCTTCAGCGGATCTCCCACAGGATACCGACCTGCGGCTCCCAGTCGGTGGATTTGGACATCAAGCCGAAACCATTGGCGAATTTGAGGAAGAAGCGGTTGCCAATGCGCCACTGACCCGCTGTGACGAACACCCACTCGTCGGGCGCGCCGGTCTCCCCTCCTTCGATCGCCAGCAGGATGCGCCAGTCCGGCGAGAGCCGCCGCAAATACTCGAGCGAGGTTTCGCCGAGGTCCCAGTGGTGGTCGACATGGTTGTATTCGACGGTGGTGCGGAGCGTCATCGTACCGAAGCGATATCCCCGCGTCAGCCCGATCTCGCCTTTGACATCCGTGAGCTTGTCCCCGATCAGCACCTTGCGTTGATGATTGGCGGGGATCACTTCGACCGAGCCCCAGATTTCCGGACGGCGGCCGCGCTCCTGCGCGACGCGAACGCGGACCTGGCCCGAAAAGTCCCCGAGCCCGGATTCGCGGATCCGAGCGGGCGTTGCGGTCGTGTCGCTAGGCGACCTCTCGAATCGCGCCGAGAGCGAGGAGCCTTCGAGCTCGACGGCGAGCCAATCGGTGACTCCGTAGGCGACGAACAGCTGCGCCGTGCTGCTGCGGAACGTGCCTCGCAGGTCTGACTGGTTGCCGTAACCCCAGTCGAGCGGGTTGTACTCGAGATTGTGATCCCTGGTATACGCGGCTGAGGTGAGGAACAGCAGTTGATGCCGCCCGACGTACGTCTGAAACTCCGACAAGCGGACCCCGGGCCCTCGGTCCCGCAGATTCGGCGGCTCCTGTTGTTGCGCGAACAACGTTGAACTGATCCCGAGTACCAAAGCGTATGTCGCGACCATGCCTACGCTCACTTCAGGGGGGAGAGGCGCCGGTCGGAATCGAACCGACGAATCGAGGTTTTGCAGACCTCTGCCTTACCACTTGGCTACGGCGCC
>JBGQKD010000037.1:0-26704 GCA_041499375.1 Gemmatimonadota bacterium | reverse complement strand
TTCCCGTCGGCGCTGTAGCGTTGCATTGGCACGAACTAAGTATTGATGAAGCGCTGCGGTTGACGCGCAGCGCGCCCGCTGGGCTCAGTGGGGCGGAGGCAAGGGCCCGTCTGATGCGCGACGGCCCAAACGCCCTCCCCGCGCCGGCGCCAACGCCCTTCTGGCATGTCCTCTGGCGACAGGTCTCCAGCGTCATCACCCTGCTACTGCTCGCGGCCGCGGCGGTCGCGGCCCTGTCCGGCGACATGCTGGATGCCGCGGCGATCCTTGGCGTGCTGCTCATCAACGTGGCATTGGGGCTCGCGACCGAGCTGCCAGCCCGACGCGCCATGCACGCGCTGCTCTCCGTCGAATTGCCGCACGCAACCGCCCTGCGCGACGGCCGGCTCGTCCGCGTCGACGCCCGCGAGCTTGTCGCAGGCGATGTGATCGTGCTGGAGGCGGGCCAAGCCGTGCCCGCCGATGCGCGGCTCGTGCAGAGCGTGGAGGCGCGCACGGTGGAAGCCACGCTCACAGGCGAGGCGGCCCCCGTTTCGAAGGATGCCGGTGTCATGCTGTTCGCCGAAACCCCGCTCGCGGAGCGGCGCAACATGGTGTATCGCGGGACGACGCTCGTAGACGGCGCGGCCCGGGCACTGGTAGTGGAAACGGGGCGGCGCACCGAGGTCGGCCGGATCGGCACGCTCATCAGCACGGTCCATGACGAGGCGACTCCGCTCGAGCGGCGACTCGCCCTGTTGGGCCGCCGGCTCGCCGTGGTTGCGCTTTCGGTCGCGGGACTCGTAGCCGCGTTGGGACGCTTCCAGGGACACAGCTGGAGCGATGTGCTGCAGCTCGGAATCGCGCTCGGCATCGCCGCCGTTCCGGAGGGACTCCCGGTCGTGGCGACGGTCGCACTTGCGATCGGGATGCGGCGCATGGCCCGGCGTCGCGCGCTCGTGCGGCGGCTCGCCGTTGTCGAGACACTCGGCTCCACGACCGTCGTGTGCACCGATAAGACGGGAACGCTCACCACGGGAGAGATGACCGCGACGACGTTCGTCGCAGACGGACGCGAGATTGCGGTCACCGGCGCCGGGTACCTGCCGCACGGCGTGTTTCACGAACTCGGTGCCCCGGTCGATCCCGTCGAGCGTCCGTTGTTGAACCTGGCGCTGCGGATCGGAGTGCTGGCGAGCAGTCCTCAAATCGTGTTGCCCGCGGGCGAGGGCGTGCCGCCAGGTGATCCAACGGAAATCGCGCTCATCGTCGCCGCGGCGAAGGCGGGACTCGATGCCGCAGCCGTGCGCGCCGAGGCAGGCGCGATCGTCGGACAGATTCCGTTCTCCAGTAGCCGACGCTACATGGCGGTCCACTACCGCCGTCCCGACGGCATGCTGGTCGCCTATCTGAAGGGCGCGCCCGGCCCCGTAATGGAGCGGTGCGCGCTCGACGAGGCGGAGCGCCTCGCCCTGGAGGAGACGAATCGGTCGTTCGCGGAGCGCGGGCTGCGGCTGCTGGGACTCGCGAACGGATCAGTCGCCGGCACGGATGACGGAGCACTCCGTGGCCTCACGTTTGTGGGATTCGTCGGCCTCTCTGATCCGCCGGCGCCCGGCGTGGAGGATGCGTTGCAGACGCTCCGCAACGCCGGCATTCGCGCCGTCATGCTCACCGGCGATCAGCGCTGGACGGCCGAGGCGATCGCGCGGCGTCTCGGCGTCGCGGAGGTGTTCAGCCGCGTCACGCCCGAAGAGAAGCTGCGCATCGTCGCGGACTACCAACGCCGCGGCGAGATCGTCGCGATGCTGGGGGATGGAGTGAACGATGCCCCGGCGCTCAAGAAGGCTGACATCGGCGTCGCAATGGGACGCGGTGCGGACATTGCCAAGGCCACCGCGGGGGTCGTATTGCAAGACGACCGCTTCGAGACGATCACCGCGGCGGTCGAGGAAGGCCGCGTGATCTTCGACAACCTGCGCAAGTTTGTCTTCTATCTGTTCAGCTGCAACCTGGGCGAGATCTTCGTCTTCCTGGGCGCGGGTGTGGCGGGATGGCCCGCGCCGCTGTTGCCCCTGCAGATCCTGTGGCTCAACATCGTCACCGATACGTTTCCGGCGATCGCGCTGGCGTTCGAACCACCGGAGCCGGACCTGATGCGCCGCCCACCACGCTCACCACAGGCGGCCATCCTCTCGGCCAGCATGGTCCGCCTGACGATCGGCTACGCGATGCTTATCGCGTCCTGCGCCCTCGCCGCCACATGGTGGGGAATGCATACGCATCCGGACGAGCCGGCCTACGTCACCACGCTGGCCTTCATGACCCTGGCCTTCGCGCAGGTCTTCCACCTGGGGAACGCGCGGAGTGCCGAGCCGGTCATCCGGCCGGCGCGTATCGTGGCGAACCGATACGCGCTCGGTGCAGTCGCCGTGGTCCTAGCGCTACAGATGATCGCCGCGTTTTGGGCGCCGCTCGCGCGGACCCTCGGGGTGGCGCCGCTCGGATGGCACGACTGGCTCATCGTTGGAGCGTTGGGGGTGCTCCCGGGGGTTGCCGGCCAGATCGTCAATGCGTTCCGCAAATAGCTGTGCTACTTGTGTCCTTCGACGAGGAACGACACCTTCGCGTTCACTCGGTATTCCGTGATGCGATCGCCTGAGACCGTGCCGGTGAAGTTGTCGATCCAGACTGACTTGATGTTCTTGACGGTCTTGGCGACCTCTTTCACCGCGTTCTGCGCGGCATCGTCGAAGCTCTTCTCTGATTGGGCGATGACCTCGACGACCTTCACAATGGTGCTGCTCATGGAACCTCCGATGAATACCCTCAGGATAGACTCGGCAGGGTAGGGACCTCCTGAAGGTCGGCTGAAAGGCTCTTCAAGAATTGTCCTGGCGGATGCTTTCATCCGTTAGCATTCAAGCCATGAACGGGAAAAGCCCATCACGAGGCGTTTCCCGGCGTGCTGAACGGCGGGATTATCGGCACATTGCTCGACTGCCATTCCAACTGGACCGCGGCGCAGCACCTGATGGAGCGTGCCGGCGCCGATCACCCACCCTGCACGGTGACGGCGGAATACCATATCACGCTGAAGCGCCCCACCCCCATGGACGTGACACTTCGGCTCGTCGCACGGGTGTTGGATGCGTCGGACGACCGCGTCGTGGTGTCCAGCCGGGGCACCCGGCATATCATCGCTGGTAGCCGTTCGTGGCGGCACATCGTGAAGACTCTCGGCTGCGATGGTCCGGCACTCTTTCATTCCGCGCTCACCGGACCTTCACGCCCTGGCGGTGATGTTTCACGGGGGGAGGCAGCATGCAAACACCGGTGCAGATCACCGAACGGAACGTTGAGGACAGCGACGCGGCACGAACGCTCGTCCACAAGTGCGTCGAGAAGCTCGAGGTCTTCTACGGGCGCATCACCAGCTGCCGGGTGATGATTGAGGGGACGCCGATGGCCTACAACGTCCATGTGGACATCAGGGTCCCCGGGGAAGAAATTGTGATCAAGCGCCAGGCGCACCCGGAGCTGCACACCGCCATTCAGGAGGCGTTCGATGCCGCGGGGCGGCGGCTTCAGGACTACGCCCGGCGCATTCGGGGCGATGTAAAACGCTCCGCGGCAATGAGCCGCGGCATCGTCACGCAGTTGTTTCCCTTCGGCGGATACGGATTCCTGCAGACCGACGATGGCCGCGAGGTCTATTTCCATCGGCACAGCGTGCTCGATGAGGCCTTTGAGCGGCTCGAGGTCGGCAGCGTCGTGCGGTTCGTGGAGGAAGTCGGCGACAAAGGTCCACAAGCGAGTTCAGTCGCACTCGCTGGCGCGAGTCACTAGAAGGGACGGGCCAATGCAAACGTTCATCATGCTGACGCAGGTTTCCCCCGAGGCCTTCCGTTCGCCGCACATGATCGAGCTGCTGGAGCGGCAGGCGATGACGGCGGTGCGGGCGGAATGTCCAACCGTGGAGTGGGTCGCGAGCTATGCGGTACTCGGCCCATACGATTATCTGGACGTGTTTCGGGCTCCCGACGTGGAGACCGCGACGAAAGTCGCGACGCTGGTGCGGATCGCGGGGCACGCACGGACCGAAGTGTGGGGCGCCACCGAATGGCCGGCGTTCAAGACGATGGTGCGTCAGCTTCCTGAGGTGGGCGGACTGGTCGCAGCCGGAGTCTGATGTGAAGGGGGTGGCTCAGCATGCAGAATCCGGACATCGCCCGGCTGCTCGACGAGGTCGCAGACCTTCTCGAAATCCAGAGCGCGAACCCGTTTCGCGTGCGCGCCTATCGGACAGCGGCGCGCACGGTTCGTGATTTTCCTGAGCCACTCAGCGGCCTCGTGCAGCAGGGAACTCGGGCGTTGACGGAGCTTCCCGGCATCGGGGAGGATCTGGCTGGAAAGATCCGCACGATCGTGAAAAGGGGGTCGCTGCCGCTGCACCGCCAACTGGTGCGCAAGGTACCGCGCGGAGTGCTCGATCTGCTCCGTATTCCGGGACTTGGCCCCAAGCGCGTCAAGCTGTTGCTCGCCAAGCTCAAAATCCGTTCGGCCGCCGACCTGCGTCGGGCGCTGGCGGGCGGACAGGTGCGCGCCCTCAAAGGATTCGGACCGGCGCTGGTGGAGAAGATCCGCGCCGGACTGGGCCAAGCCGAGCGCGTGGAACGGCGGTTGCTGTTGCATGAAGCCGAAGCGTATGCGACGGCATTGCTCGAATATCTGCGACAGGGGCGCGGTGATGTCGCCGACATCGCCGTGGCCGGCAGCTACCGGCGACGGAAGGAAACGATCGGCGATCTCGACGTCCTGGTGACAGGCCGGGATACGCAGCGCGTGATGCGCCGATTCCTAACGTACCCCGACGTAGCTGAGGTTGTCGCCCGCGGCGCGACGCGCCTACGGTGAAGCTCACCGGTGGGGTGCAAGTCGACCTGCGCGTGGTTGCTCCCGCCGCCTACGGGGCCGCGCTGCTCTATTTCACCGGCTCCAAGGCGCACAACATCGCGCTGCGCGCGCTGGCCCAGGATCAGCACCTCAAGCTCAACGAGTACGGACTCTTCTCGGGCACGCGCCGGGTCGCGGGGAGAACCGAGCAAGAGGTGTACGCCCGGATCGGCCTCGACTGGATTCCCCCCGAGCTGCGAGAGGCGCGCGGAGAGATCGCGCTGGCGCAGGCGCACCAGTTGCCGTCGCTGGTAACGCTCGCCGAGGTCCACGCCGACCTCCAGATGCATACCCTCGCCAGCGATGGCCGCGCATCGCTCGCGGAAATGGTGGACGCGGCGCACGCCCTCGGGTACGAATACATCGCGATCACCGATCACTCCCGTCGTGTGACGATGGCGCACGGGCTCGATCCGGCACACCTGCGCGATCAGTGGCGGCAGATCGACGCGTGGAACGTGGCGCATCGCGGGCTGACGGTGCTCAAGAGCGTCGAGGTGGATATTCTCGAAGGCGGCGCGCTCGACCTTCCCGATGAGCTGCTCGCCGAGGCGGATTACGTGGTCGCATCGCTTCACTATGGGCTGGACCGGCCGGAGCGCGTGATCACGCGCCAGCTCGTCACCGCCGCGGGTCACCGCTGGGTGGACGCGATCGGCCATCCCACCGGCCGGCTGCTGGGCACGCGCCCGCCCTGCCGCTGCGATTTCGAGGCGGTGGCACGCGCCGCCGCGGGGGCCGGATGTCTGCTCGAGTTGAATGGCCATCCCGATCGCATGGATCTTCCCGACACGCTCGCGGCGGCTGCCAAGACTTATGGCGTGCGCTTTGCGCTCGCGACCGACAGCCACCAGCCGGCACACTTGCCGTTCATGCGGTATGCCGTCGATCTCGCGCGGCGTGCGGGCCTCGAGGCCGGGGACATCGTCAACACGCTGCCGCTCGCGCGGTTCCGCGCGGCACTCAAGCGAGGCAAGCGGACATGGGACCCACGACGGTCGCTACGGTCGCGCACGCTTCAGTCGACCGCCTGAGTCTCGCCGCCCCGACGATCCAGTTTCTCGGCGGCGCGGGGACGGTGACGGGAGCGATGTATCTCGTGCGCGCGGCCCACAGCGCGATCCTGCTTGACTGCGGCCTGTTTCAAGGTCTCAAAGCGTTGCGCCTGCGGAATTGGGGCGCACGCGTGGCGGATCCCGCGGGTATCGCCGCCGTCGTGCTCAGTCATGCACACATCGACCACGTCGGATATCTCCCGCGGCTCGTGCATCAGGGATTTCGCGGGGCGGTGTACTGCACGGCCGCGACGGCGGATCTCGTTCGCGTGCTGCTGCCCGACTGCGCGCACCTCCAGGAAGAGGAAGCGGAACGGGCCAACCGCTGGGGATACTCGAAGCATCGTCCCGCGTTGCCGCTGTATACGGTCGCCGACGCCCACGCCGCGCTCGCGCTGCTCCAGCATCGGCCCTATGGTGAGCGGTTTGAGGTTACCAGCGGCATCACGGCGCTGCTCCGGCCCGCCGGCCACCTCCTCGGCGCGGCAACGGTGGAGCTTGAGGTTGACGGGACTCGGGTCGTGTACTCAGGGGACCTGGGGCGCTGGCACCGGCCGCTCGTTCCCGATCCTGAATTGGTCGCCGCTGCCGACGTGCTGCTACTTGAGTCCACCTACGGGGAGCGCCGCCATCCGGAAGGCGGAGACGAACAGCTCGCACGCGTAGTCTCCGAGACGGCAGGCCGCGGGGGGACGCTGCTCATCCCCGCGTTCGCCGTCGATCGGACGCAGGAAGTCGTGTGGATGCTGGAGCGCCTCGAGCGCGAAGGCCGGATTCCGGCGCTGCCCGTCTATCTCGACAGCCCGCTCGCCATCGACGCCACAGAGATTTATGCGCGGCACGGCGCCTACCGGATGCCAGAGCGCTACCGCTTCGCGCGAACGCCGGCCGAGTCGAAGGCGCTGAACGATCTCACGGGCCCCTTCATCATTATCTCGGCGAGTGGTATGGCGACCGGCGGACGGATTCTGCATCACCTGGCACGGCGGCTCCCCGACGAGCGGACGACGGTGTTGCTCGTGGGCTTTCAGGGGGCAGGGACACGCGGGCGACTATTGGAAGAAGGTGCGCGCGAGGTCAAAATGCTCGGCCGGCTGGTTCCGGTGCGTGCGCGCATCGAGAAGATCGATGCCCTTTCGGCCCACGCCGACCGCGATGATATCCTGCGCTGGTTGGAAGGGTTCGAGCGTCCGCCGCGCGTGACGTATCTCGTGCATGGCGAGCCAGCGGCCGCGCGCGCCCTTAGCCAAGCGATTCGAGACCGCTTCGGCTGGAACGTGGAAGTGGCTCGTGACGGAGAGACTGTGCCGCTTTCGCCCGTTACGTGGGGAGCCAGCGCGGCGCCGATGTAGGACGAGTCGTGCCGCGGCGAGCCGCCATTCTCATGTCGGCTTCACCGAGGATTCATGGCTGGCGACGAGAATTAGTCGTATGCAGACAACGGCACAGCCGGTTCGCTGTGCAGGGAACGTAGTCAAGGCCGACACACAGGAGGCAAGATGCGTAGCGACCATGAAATCCAGCAAGACGTCCAGCAGGAATTTGAGTGGGAACCAAGCCTGCAACATGAGGACATCGCGGTTGCGGTCCGCGGCGGGGTCGTCACGCTCGCAGGCTTTGCCAAGAGCTATGCGGACAAACTGACGGCCGAGCGACTCGCCGGTCGAATCAAGGGTGTGAAGGCGATCGCCAACGAGATCGAGATCCGGCTGCTGTCGAGCTGGGTCCGGCCAGATCCGGAGATCGCGCGAGCGGCGCTGGACGCTCTCAAGTGGCACATTTCGGTGCCCGATGAGCGGATCAAGGTCACGGTCGCGCAAGGCTCAGTGACCCTCACAGGGGACGTCGAGTGGTTTTACCAGAAGGAAGCGGCCGAGGACGCCGTACGCATGCTGACCGGCGTCAAGGGCGTGTCCAACCTGATCGAAGTGAAAGCGCGGCCCACATCAGCCGACGTCAAGAAGAAGATCAAAGAAGCCCTGCACCGGGGGGCCGAATTCGAAGCGGACCAGATCACCGTCGATATTGACGGTCAGAAGGCAATTCTGCGCGGGACCGTTCGCGCCTACGCGGAACGGCGTGATGCGGAACGCGCGGCTTGGAATGCGCCGAGCGTGACGGATGTGGACAATCGGCTGACCGTGGAGCCCTACGCATTCGCAGCGGTCTGACGCAGCACCGTGCGCCGTGATCATCAGGCGGGAGGGCGAAACGCCGTCCCGCCGATGGCTCTTTCTTTCTCTGACGAGTGTCCGGCCCAGTGTCAGCCGATGCGCGGCAGCTGGTCGTCCGGTAACATGTCCACGACGCGGGTGCGCCCGCTTCGGATGGATCGTCCAAGCGGCGCGTGACGGAGAGACTGTGCCGCTTAGCCCGTCACGTGCGGAGCCAGCGCGGCACCGAGGTAGTACGGCCAGACCAGCAGCCCGAGCACGGCCTTCCAGAACGAGAGATGCAGGAAGGCGATCGTAAACAGCCAGGCACCGAACCAAAGCATGCCAATGGCGCTGTGCTGTTCGATGCGGATGCGCGGCGTAAATGGTCTTTCCACGGTGTTCTCCATCGGTTTCTCCCTCAGGGTGAGAGTCGGAAGGGCGGATAGCGATCGGTCGTGAGCAAGAGCGCGTAGGCTGCGACGCGAAGCCACCAGCGAAACACCCCCACCACGAAGTCGAACAGCGGACGCGGGTAGCGGCCGGTGAACAGGATCGCGAGCCAGGCAATGATGACGCAGACGCACGCCCCGACGGCCAGCAGGCCGAGCACCACGAAGTGCGGGATCGCGAGAAACCATTTGACCAGCGGGAGCCAGCGATTCAGCTCGCGGGGCGCGTCCGGGTACGGGATGTCGATGTGGACGGTCTGCTCCTCGTCCGTGGACGGATATTCGTCGCGCAGCAGCGCGAGGTAGGCAGAGACGCGGGTGCTGAAGCGGACGAGCGCCACGTTCCAATCGTACCACCAGCGAGGGTATTTCTGACGAAACACGAGCATCAGAACCGTCGCGCCGAACACGATCCCGCCGGATTCCACCGCGATCCTCGTAGATCCGAAACGCATCGAGGGGCCCGTCACCAATGCCAGTACGACGGCAATCGGAATGGCAACGATCGGCCGAAAGAACGTCGTGAGCCGATTGAGCTCGTGTTCCGGATAGTCGATATCGAGGGTGGCTGGATAGGCCTCATACGCATTGGACATCGGGCATTCCCTTTCGAGCCTCGCGCTCGGCGCGCCGCTTGAGCCCCGCGAACTGGCGTGTCTGCATGATCCACGTCGAGGGCTCGATGAACAGGAAGCCCACGATGCCCTGCAGCCACGTCGGCCGGAATGCCCAGTAACCGCTGACTACCAGTCTGGTACGGTCGCCCGGCAGCTGCTCCAGCAGGAAGGCCCAGAGCGAATCGCTATAGAAGCGCGGGGGCGTCCCCTTAGGGTCGAACGGCCGGCCGAGCAGGTCCACCGACATCCGCAGGCCGAGGAAGCGCTCCGGCTCGAGGGCGGCGACCGCCCACCACGCGCTGCCCTTGGGAGTGGAGGGCATGCGGTACCCGACCGCGATGCCCTGCCACTCGGGGTGGATCCTGTCCGCACTGCGCAGACCCCAGGGCCGCCAGTAGTCCCACGTGTACCAGATGCCGCGATCGACGCCCATCTGTGCCAGCCATGGCCAGACCGCGGACGGCGGGGCGTCTATCGCCACCGCCATGATCGTGCCCCGTTTACCGCCCGGAATGATGTCGGCACCGGGGTACGGCCCGCTCACCTCGGCGTCGGTTGCCCCCCAGCGCACCAGGCGCGGCCGCACGGCGAACGCGTAACCCAGGAGACCGAGCGCAATGATGACTGCGACCGAGATCACTGTGCACCTCCGATCAGCGAGCGTCTGTCTCTCGCGCGTAAGAGCGCGACGGCGAGCACCACGAGCCAGATCATGTACACGGCGATACTGATGCGCTCCCATAGCCCGATGTAGGGCGTGGCAGGTTCGCGGCGAGGCGGGGGCTCTCGAGTCCGGTCAACATGCCGAACACGAAGGCGATCACGAGGGTCGCGACCGAATAGACCCGGAACCGCCGGCGGAACGCGGCCGCGCCGAACCCCACCGTCACGACGAAGAGGAGCACGGTGCCGATGCCGAGGATCCTGTGTAGCGTATCGCCGAACGTCCCTCCGCCCGCAGCGAGGACGTCCCGCTGGTGCATCGGAGCGAACGGCCAGAGGAAGCCGAACAGCCCGGACACGAGGAGCAGAGCTCCCACGATGCGCAGTGGGCGGTTCGTGCCGGCCGATTTCCAGACGCCCCACCCGAAGGCGAGGATCAGCGCGGTGTACAGCCAGCCCAGCCAGGCCCAGAGGGTTCTCGTCGGTGCGCCGATCGCCGTCAACTCGCTTGGGACTTGCGAGACCCCGTTGTAACCGTCGTACCGGATCAGTTGCATCATGGCGACGTAGAGCACCGCCGCAAGGATGCCGCAGACGAGCAAGAGCGACACCAGCTCTGCCTTCGTGGTCCTCTGCGATGACGTGATTGCGATTTCGGGGGCTGCCATTGTCTCTCGCTGCGAGATCACGAGGAGTTTGGCGGAATCGGTGTGATGAGAGCTTGAGTGGTTGATGAAGAGGAATGCGGTGAAGAAGTCTGCATAGCGTCTTCCTGGGCTCTTCACGGTACCGGCGTAGATTGCAGCGAAGTTCTCCAGGCGAGTCGGGGAGATTCCAGGACCGGCAACGGAAGCGGAATCAGCGATCCGAATGATCATCTGGTCTGGAGAGCGGTGGGACCAATCGCGTGTCTCACCCATGCCGGAGTGGCGCTCCGGTGTGCCGTGCAAGAGGTCGATCCGCGATTCGACCGACTCGCAGCGCCCGCATCGGCGAACCATGTGGCCCGTCAGGCCGCGTGGGAATGGAAGCCGGAGCTCCCAAGGCCGTAAGCGGCCGCGGGAAGAAGAACGAGCAAGTCAATTTCTCGACTCCGGGTAACCGGTGCGTAGGGCGGCCCGCCTTCAAAAGCGGGCCGCCTTAATATTTGGCCGTGAAGGTGGGTTCGAGACCGTCCTGGGCATCGTGCCTGGTGTCACCGGACAAGCAAATACGGAGAAGCGGATTGTACGCCTCTCCGTATTCGCGTGCGAACGGCCGGCTACCGCTACGAGACCGAAGGTGCCTGCGCTTCCTGGAGATACCAAACGAGCTTTTCCTTACCGCGTGTCGTGTAAAACACGGTCACCTGCGCGTTGGTGAGGCCAGCAAACTGGGCGATCGACACGATGCCGCTCTTCAGGTTGAGAGCCGGGCGAGGCGCAAAGACAAACGCTTCCGCGGTGCCGGTCGCAGGCTGCAGCGTGAGGGTGCGCGCTTTCGCGTCCACCTTCGTCACCGTTCCCTCGAACTGTTGAATCTCGACAGCACCGAGGTATTCAATCGATGTGGCCTCGGCCTTCTCCGCAGCGACCGCGAAATACACAACGACCTTTTCACCGAGCTTTTTGCTCAGCGCCGGCACGCGGGTCGCTCCCGGCAGGCCGTGCACGGTGGTCTTGGCGCTGAACGCATACGACTGATCCGTTCCAGCGATCGGCGTCACCACAATCGTGTTGGCCTTCACGTCGACCTGCTTGATCGTCCCAATCGTGGCGTGGCTGACGCGCGGCACCTGGACAGTTGGCTTACCTGGTGCAGCGGGGTTCCTCTGAGCCGTCATCACTGGGACCATGACGACCGCGAGCGCGATACACAGCGCCCCAATCCTCCGCAACATAACGTCCTCCTCTGGTTATGGACCGGCCGGGCGTTCCCGGCCATCCGACAGTATCGCCGATGGTCCGTGAAGTCCCCTTGAATGCTGGGATAAAGTCGGGGTAAGGCGATGAAGCGTGCTTCAGCTTCGCTTCAAGATGGGGCCATCGGCGCCGGGCTACGCTCCCTCTATGAGTGCTGCTCCCGTCCTGGCTCATGCCGGCGCAGTCTTCGTGGCACGCGGCCTGAGCAAGGTCTATCGCCTCGGCGACGTGGAAGTGCACGCGTTACGCGGCGTGGACTTAGAGCTGTACCGTGGCGAGCTGGTCGTGATTCTCGGTCCCTCGGGCAGCGGCAAGTCCACTCTGCTGAACATTCTCGGCGGGCTCGATGCCCCGACCAGTGGACAGGTCCGGTTCCTGGACCATGAGCTCACGGGCGCCGGCGACCGCGAGCTGACCCGTTTTCGCCGCGAGCACGTCGGCTTCGTCTTTCAGTTCTACAACCTGATTCCCAGTCTCACCTCGCTCGAAAACGTCGCCCTCGTCACCGAAATCGCTGCTCGTCCCATGGATCCCGCCGCGGCGCTGAGACTCGTGGGCCTCGGCGAGCGACTCGACCACTTTCCGGCGCAGCTCTCGGGGGGCGAGCAGCAGCGGGTGGCGATCGCCCGGGCCGTCGCGAAGCAACCCGATGTGCTGCTGTGCGACGAGCCGACCGGCGCCCTCGACTACGAGACCGGCAAACTCGTGCTCGATGTGCTGGAGCGCGTCAACGAACAGCTGGGGACGACCACCGCCGTGATCACCCACAACGCCGCGATCGCGGCCATGGCCGATCGGGTCATTCGGTTGCGCAGCGGCCAGATCAGCGAGATCCGGCGCAATCCCCGCCGGGCACGCCCCGACGAGCTGTCATGGTAGCGCTGCCCCGGCGCATGCGGGCCCTGAACCGCAAGCTGGTGCGCGATCTGTGGCACATGCGGGGGCAGATGGCGGCGATCGGCGTGGTCGTCGCCTGCGGCGTGGCAACGGTGGTGACGACGCGCACGTCGTACACGTCGCTGCTGGCATCGCGCGCCGCGTACTACGAGCAATACCGATTCGCCGACGTGTTCGTGCACCTGAAGCGCGCGCCCGTGTCGTTCGCGGCCAAGCTCGGCGCGCTGCCCGGCGTGGCGAGCGTGGAGACACGGATCGTCAGCGGGGTGACACTCGACGTTCCTGGGCTCGCCGAACCGGCCACGGGATTGCTCGTGTCCATCCCGGAGCGCGGTCGCCCCAGTCTCAACGACCTGCACCTGCGCCGCGGCCGCTGGCTGGAGCCGGGACGGCGGCAAGAGGTGCTCGCGAGCGAGGCGTTTGCCGCGGCGAACGGCCTGGTCGTCGGGGATTCGCTCGGTGCCGTCCTGAACGGGCGCTGGCAGCGCCTGCGGATCGTCGGGATCGCCATCTCTCCCGAATACGTCTACGAGATCGGCGAAGGCGGCCTCTTTCCCGACAACCGGCGCTTCGGCGTCCTGTGGATGAGCCGCGACGCCATGGCGGCCGCGTTCGACATGACCGGCGCGTTCAACGACGTGTCGCTGCGGCTCGAGCGCGACGCATCGTTGCCGGACGTGCTGGGGCGGGTGGATCGGGTGCTGGAGCGGTACGGGGGCCTGGGCGCCTACGGGCGGGACGATCAAGTCTCGGCGCGCTTCCTGAAGGACGAAATCGGCCAGAACCGCGTCTCGGGGACAGTCGTGCCGGCGATCTTTCTCGGGATCGCCGCATTTCTCCTGAACATCGTCCTCGGCCGTCTGGTGAGCACCGAGCGGGAGCAGATCGCCGTCCTCAAGGCATTCGGCTACAGCAACTGGGCCGTGGGATGGCACTATTTGAAGTTCGCGCTCGTCGCGCTCTTATTCGGAGCCGCCGCCGGCGTGGGACTCGGCCTGCGCTTCGCCGACCTCACGATTTCCCGCTACGCAGACTTTTACCGCTTTCCCGAGTTCGTCTTCCGTCTCGACTGGACCGCCCTCATCCTCGGTGTGCTTGTCACGGTCGTCGCGGCGGTCGTCGGTGCAGTCAGTGCAGTGCGCCGGGTCGTGACGCTGCCGCCGGCGGCGGCCATGCAGCCCGAGCCGCCGGCTCGCTTCCAAGGCGGTGTGTTCGAGCGGCTGGGACTGGACCGGAGGCTCCGTGTGCCGGGCCGTCTCATCGCGCGGAATCTCGAGCGCCGGCCCATCAAGGCCGCGCTGTCGGTCCTGGGCATCGCGCTCGCCGTCGCGGTTCTCCTTGTCGGCCGATTCTTTGTGGACGCCATCCTGCGGATTGCGGATGTGCAGTTCCGATATGTCCAGCGGGAGAACCTCATGGTCGTCTTCAACGCGTCCCAACCGGCTCACGCGATGTACGACCTTGGCCATCTTCCCGGCGTGCTGCGCGTGGAGCCCTTCCGCAGCATCCCCGCGCGTCTGCGCGCGGGACACCACAGCCGCCGAGGGGTGGTGTTGGGTCTCGCGCGGGGTGGTGAGCTGCGGCGGCTCGTCGGGGTGGACTATCGCGCGACGCCGCTTCCGCCCGAAGGGGTCGTGCTGACGGCCAAGCTTGCCGAAATCCTGCACGTCGCGCCGGGCGACAGCGTCACGGTCGAGGTCCTAGAGGGCGCGCGGCCCGTGCGACGCGTGCCGGTCGTCGGCGCGGTCAACGAGCTGCTCGGGTTGTCGGCCTACATGGACGCGGAGGCGCTCCACCGGCTGCTGCGCGAAGGGAACACCGTGTCCGGGGCGTTCTTGCGCGTGGATGCCGGGACCGCCCCTTCCCTATACAGCCGGCTGAAGCGTCTGCCCGCCGTGTCGGGGGTGTCGAGCCGCGATGCGGCGCTCGCGAGTTTCGAGGCGACGCTCGCCCGGAGCATCGGATTGCTCACTACGATCCTAGTCGCCTTTGCGGGCGCGCTGGCAGTCGCGATGGTGTACAACGCGGCCCGTATCGCGTTGTCGGAGCGCGCGCGCGAGCTCGCGAGCCTGCGCGTGCTGGGATTCACGCGGGGGGAGGTCAGCCTGATGCTGCTGGGGGAGCAGGCGCTGCTCGCGCTGGCCGGGATCGTCGTGGGGCTTGGGATCGGGTACGGCCTGTGCGCGATCCTGGCGGATCTTTATCAGTGGGAGCTGTTCCGTATTCCGCTCGTGCTGAGCGGGGGCACGTATGCCTTCGCCGTCGCGGTGATCGCCGCCGCCGCGCTGGCGTCTGGTCTGCTCGTGCGACGGCGACTCAATCGGCTCGACCTGGTGGCCGTGCTGAAGACGCGAGAGTGAGAACGGGATGAAACTGACAGCGAAGCGTGCGGGTCTGGGGCTCGCGGTGGCGATCGCCGGATTTGGCGCATTTGCACTGCTGCGGCCGGCGCCCGTGCAAGTCGAGACGGCACGCGCGGCGCGCCACGCCCTCCAGGTCACGGTCGACGAAGAGGGTGAGACGCGTGTCCGCGACCGCTTTGTCGTGGCCGCACCGGTGGCGGGGCGCGTCGCCCGCATCGCATTACGAGAAGGCGACTCCATCCGCGCCGGGACGATCCTGGCGCGCATTTTCCCCGCGCCACTCGACCCGCGGACTCGGGAGCAGGCGGTCGCGCAGCTCGATGCCGCGGAGGACGCACAGCGGGCCGCCGCAGTCGGCGTGGCCCAGGCCCGGGCCGCCCACGAGCAGGCCCATCGCGAATGGGAGCGCGCCGGCCAACTCGCGGCCCAGCACGCCATCGCGCCCGAGGCGCACGAGCGCATTGAACTGGAAGAGGTGTCACGCGCGCGCGAGCTTGAGTCGGCTGAGTTTCGCGCGCAGGCCGCGGCGCACGATGTCGAAGTGGCCCGGGCCCTGCTCACGGCCGGAAGCGAGCCGATCATGATCCGCGCGCCGGTCGCCGGCCGGATCCTGCGCGTGCCCGAGCCGAGCGAGCGGGTGGTTGCAGCGGGAACGCCGCTCGTCGAGGTGGGAGACCGATTGCGGCTCGAAATCGTCGCGGAGCTGCTGTCCGCCGATGCGGTCAAGGTGCGACGGGGCGCGCCCATGCTGATCGAAGGTTGGGGTGGCGCAACGCTGCACGGGCGCGTCCGTCTCGTGGAGCCGTCGGCATTCACGAAGATCTCGGCTCTCGGGGTCGAAGAGCAACGCGTCAACGTCATCGGCGACATGCTCGATCAACCTCCCGCCTTGGGCGATCGCTATGGGGTTGAGATCCGGATCGTGATCTGGAGTGCCGATAGCGTCTTGACGGTTCCGGCGAGCGCGCTGTTCCCTCGCGGCGACGGATGGGGGGTGTTCGTGGTCGAGCGTGGCAGGGCACGACACCGGGATGTCGTGGTAGGGCATCGGACGTCGTTCGACGCGGAAATCGTGAGCGGGGTAGCGGACGGGGAAATGGTTATCCGATATCCGAGCGATCGCGTGGCCGACGGGGTGCGCGTTGCCGCCCGTCCTTGAGGTCGAACGGCTGACGGTCCGATTGGGACGCACCGTCGTGTTGCGAAACTTGAGCTTCGCCGTCGCGTCCGGGGACTCGCTCGCCATCATCGGCCCCAACGGTTCGGGGAAGACCGTGCTATTCAAGGCGTTGATCGGTTCAATCCCGTACGATGGTATGATTCGCTGGACCCCGGGCACTCGGATCGGCTACGTGCCCCAGAAGCTCGATATCGAACGTGGCTTGCCCCTGACGGGTCTCGATTTCCTGCATGCGAAGGCTCGAGTGACCGGCGCCTCGCAAATCGAGACGGGACGGGTCCTCGATCTGGTGAGTCTCCCACCGGCGCTGGCGAGCGAGCCCATCGGCACGCTCTCCGGCGGACAGTTTCAGCGGCTGCTGCTCGCGTTCGCCCTGATGGGAAATCCCACGGTGCTCCTCTTCGACGAGCCGACCGCGGGGGTAGACGAGCCGGGCGAAGAAACCCTGTATGCCATGATTCGGCGCGTGCAGGAGAGCGCGAACCTCACGCTGCTACTCATCTCGCACGAATTGAATCTCGTCTATCGGTACGCGACGGCGGTCTTGTGCCTTGGGCGGCGCGGCGGCAGCTGCTATGGACCGCCGGTCGAGATTCTCACACCCGAGCGGCTGCAGGAGATGTACGGGACGGCGATGCGGTTCCACGTCCATGACGACGGCCTTGCGTAGCCTCGCCTGGCGAACGGCGCTGCTGCTCGCCGTGTTCACGACTGGCGGCTGCTACGCCTATCGGCCAGTGGCTCTCGCTCCGGCGCCCCAGTCTCGTGTCCGGGTCGTGTTCACGAGCGCCCTCGTCCTGACCACGCTGCCCTCCGGTCCGGACAGCACGCGCCACACGTATCCGGGGGTGCTCGAAGCAAGCGGAACGATACAGGCCGCGGCTGGCGACAGCGTCGCTCTGCTCCTCGACGAGGTCCGAACGGCGCAAGGCTCCGTCACCAACGTCGCGAGGCAGGTCGCGTTGGTGGCGACGACGCACATCGCGCGGATCGAAGAGCGCCGTTTTCAGGCGGGAACGACGGCTCTGGCCGGCCTCGGCGCGGCGGCGCTGGCAGCGACGGCCTTTATTCTCGTCATCATCGCGACGATCACGAAGGGCTTCTGATGGCGATCATCACCGCGGTTGCGCTTCCGGTGGCGATGGCCGCCGCCGCCGGTCTGGTCGGCTGCTTTGCCCTCATGCGGCGCATGGCGCTCGCCTCCGACGCTATGGCTCATGTCGCGCTACCCGGCATTGCCATCGCGCTCGCCCTGCGCCTCAATCCCGTCCTGGGCGGTCTCGCGGCCCTGGTCGTAGGAACGCTGCTCGTCTGGGCGCTGGAGCACCGGACACGGCTTCCGACCGAGGCCGTCATTGGCGTGGTGTTTTCGGGCGCCCTGGCGATCGGCAGCATGCTCACGTCGGGTGAAGAACTGATTGACGCGCTGTTCGGGAAGCCGAGCGCCGTCGGTCCCGAGGAGCGCCTCCTGGGATTCGCCGCCGCCCTCCTGGTCGTCGGATTCGTCTGGCGAGCCAGGAGTCGCCTCGTCCTCGCGCTGATCTCACCCGACATGGCCCGCACCGCGGGCGTGGAAGTCGCGCGGCTGGACCTGCTGTTCTTACTCGCCTTCGCGCTCACCGTCGCACTCGGCTTGCGCTACCTCGGCGTGCTGCTGATGGGATCGTTGATCATCATTCCGGCCGTCACGGCGCGCCAGCTCGCGCGCGGGTTGAACGGAATGCTGTTCATCGCGGCCGGGGTCGCGGTTGCGGCAACGCTGGTCGGCCTGCATGCGAGCCCCGTGTTGCACGTCGCTGCCGGCCCGGTAACGATCGCCGCCGCGGCCGGGTTCTTCTTTCTCAGTCTGGTGGCGCGCCGGCGCGGCTGAACGGCGCCGCCAATCTTAACAGCGGTTTCAAGCTGCCCTAACGCGGGCGCGGCTATCATGGGTATGGGTCGGGCATTGGGGATGGCGCTGCCGAAGTTCGGCGCCTCCAGGGCTCGGCAGCGAAGCGAGCCTTACGTAGGCGGTCAATTTCTCCGCCTGCCCGACCCATCTCTCCTCTGGCGGTTCGTCGTAAGGCGTCTTCCCACCGATCTCAAGTCCCCTTTAAGTGCCGTCGCGAAGCTTTATTTCATGAGCGTCCAGACCATTCTGCAGAGTCCCAGCTATCTCGAGGCTGACCAGGACGTGCAGTTCCTGGATCGCGCCGAGGTCCGGGGTCTCCGGCTACAGATCGACTACACGAAGGCGGAGCTGCTGCTCGAGGAGCAAGGGATCCACGCCACGATCGTCGTCCTGGGCAGCACGCGGATCCTCGAGCCGGCCGCGGCGCGCCGACGCGTGGCCGCGCTCCGTGCCGCGCTGGCGACTGATCCCACGAGTGCCGACGTCGCCCGCCAGCTGGCCGTGGCCGAGCGGGTCCTGGACAAGAGTCAGTACTACGGCATGGCGCGGGAATTCGCGCGACTCGTGAGTGCCGGGTCGCAGACCCTTCCGGAGTACCGTCCCGTGATTCTCACCGGCGGCGGTCCCGGGATCATGGAGGCCGCCAATCGTGGTGCGTATGACGTGCACGCCAAGTCCATCGGTCTGAACATCACGCTGCCCCACGAGCAGTATCCAAACCCCTACATCACGGCCGACCTGTGCTTCCGCTTCCACTATTTCGCCGTGCGCAAGATGCATCTGTTGCTCCGGGCTACGGCGCTCGTGGCGTTTCCCGGCGGGTACGGCACGTTGGACGAGCTGTTCGAGACGCTGGCGCTCGTGCAATCGCGAAAGCTCGCGCCGCTTCCCATCGTGCTCGTGGGAGAGCGCTATTGGCGCAGGGTGTTGGACATGGATTTCCTGCTCGACGAAGGGGTCATCGAGCCGGAGGATCTCGGGCTGTTCTGGTTTGCCGAGACCGCGCAAGAGATCTGGGACGGGATCGTGCGATGGCACTCCAGTCTCCCGCAAGCGCGACGGCCGTCAGCGAGAGTGCCAGCATGAAGCGCCAGGACCAAGCAGCGGGACCACGCGGGCCACGTCCGCCGCTGCTGCGGCACCTGTGGATGTGGATGCTTATCACCGCCACCGCGGTGATGCTCGTGCAGTCGACACTGAGGCGGGAGCATCGGACGGAGGTCACCTACTCCGATGTGACCCGCGAGCTTGAGCGCGACAACATCGCGGGGGTCGAGGTCATGACTGAGGAGCGCCGGCTCCAGGGCGAATTCCGCAACAGCGTACACATCGATGGTCGCGACGTACGCGAGTTCCGCACCAATCTACCATTCGACGATCCGGCACCGCTGGTGGTGCGACTTGAGCAGCACGGGATTCCCATCCGTGCCGCAAAGGCCGGTCCCTCCTGGGTGAACATCGTGCTCGGTGTCTTGCCGTGGTTGTTGCTAGGCGGCTTCTGGTTCCTGCTCACGCGCTCGGCGCGCCTGGGCAGTGAACGGGCATTGTCCTTTGGTCAGATGGGCGCGCGGCGACTGACGGCCGAGCAGCCGAAAGTCACGTTTGCGGACGTCGCCGGGGCGGAAGAAGCCAAGGCGGAGCTACGCGAGGTGATCGACTTCCTCAAAGACCCCGCGAAGTTCCGCCGAGTGGGCGGACGCCTGCCCAAGGGCGTGCTGATCGTCGGGCCGCCCGGCACAGGGCAGACGCTACTGGCGCGGGCGCTCGCGGGAGAAGCGGGCGTCGCATTTTGGGGCAACGAGCGACTTTCAACAGGCCACGGAGCTCGCCCGCCGCATGGTCACGCAGTTCGGGATGAGCCAAGTCGTCGGTCCGATAACGGTGAGCGAGTATCCGGAGCTTGCGCTGGTCGGGCACGAGGTCGTGCAACGGCAGGCGATCTCGCAGCACATCGCGGAGCTCGTAGACCGCGAGGTGCGCCGCATCGTGCAGGAGGCGTATGCGCGAGCAAGCGATCTGCTGCGGACGAATCGCGCCACGTTGGATGCGCTCGCTAGTGCGCTACTGGAGTGTGAGACGCTCGAGCGTGCGGAAATCGCGGCGATCGTCGGCTCGACTCAAACACCTCTTCCAGTGGATCTCAGCAGTGCTTCACCAGTACGACAACATCATAGTGGCACCACAACACCCTCCAGGTAGGAGCACGACCATGACGACGAAGCAGAAGCTGACGGCGGCAGCAAAGCAGGCCAAGAAGCGGTTGATCGCGGCGGCCGATGCCGCGCTCGTCGCGCAGGGCAAGGCGGCGCGCGCCCGGCAGCGCAGGCGCGCCCGGAAGGCAGCGCTCAAGACTATCGCGAAGACGGTGGCCATTGCGGGTGCGGCCGCAGCGGCTGTTATCGGCGCTAGGGCGAGCGCGCGCGCAATGCGTCGGCAGGCCGCCCTAACGACCTGACCGCGCCGTTCACTGTGGCGATCGAGCTGTCGATAGCGAAAGGCACCTGCTACTCGCTGTTCGGCTACGAGGTCGCCCAGGCGATCGACCTCGACGTCGCCGAGCGGCGGCTCGTGGCGGAAGCCGAGCGCCAGACCATCAAGCAGGCCGCCGCTCACGAAGATTTTCACGTCGGGAAGGCTGGGGCCGCGTCGAGGATGCGGCGCACCTCTTTGCTCAGCGCCACGATGTCACCACTGTCCAAACGTACGCCCGCGAGCCGCTCCCCCCGGGCCGCCATCTCCTGGCCAACCTGGGCGCCGCCCGACGCGCGCCGGCGATCGTGTCGTACGTGTCGATGAGGAGAATGGTGTTTGCCGGGAAGCCCCGCCGGGGCGGGAGCTTCCGCACGAACAGGCTGAATGTGGCTGCGCCGCTCATCCGCTCCCGGAAGTACGACGCCGCCATCGTGATCTCGTACAGGTCCGTGAACAGGGCGGCGTTCTGCAACACCAGCGGTGCCGAAACGAACGCGCTGGTGTCGATCGACGACGTCGATGTCTGCTTGCGTTGGCAAATCCCCTGCTAAACGGCCTTCGCGGCCGCCACCCTCATGCGCTTGCGACCTTGGGCTCGACTATGATCTCGCGAACCACCGCCTTGCCGGATTTCGGCAGCGTAATCCTGAGCACGCCCTGATGGTAGGTGGCTTTGATGGCGCGGTGAGCCGGATCCACCTCGCAGGGCAGCGCGAGGGTGCGCAAGATCTCGTTGGAGCTCCGTTCTGCGTAGACGGTCGTCCCTTGTTTCTTCTCCTCCCGCGCTTCCCGCTTCCCGGTCACCGTCAGTCGACGCGGCTCGACACCGATTTGGATGTCCTGCTCGCGGAACCCCGGCACCTCCAACTCGACCGTCAGGGCCGAGTCCGTCTCGGAAATGTCCAGGGACACCGGACACAGCAGCTCCCTTTCGGCCTGGAACCAGTCCTCCAGGTCATGGCCGAGCCTACGCCCGTTGTGCTCGAATATCTCAAAGGCGCGACGAGCAACGGTGTTCAAGGTCGTATTCACCCGATCGACAATCTGATCGGTGCTCACCAGGCGCAGCTGCGCCGCGTGTGGCGCTCGTTGAACAGCCGTGGAATGCTTCATCGGTTCCTCCTGCCCACTGTGTGGGCGTGACATGGGTCCGCTCTGTTCGAGACTCAGCGGCAAGGTACCTACGCCAGCGCCGAGGGCTTGGGAATCGCGCATGAGGGATTGTTCATGCACGTGGGCATGCTCGGCGGCGTCGCGGCGCAAGTCGCCCGGGCCCCGGCCCATGGCGAAGCGCAGCGGGGCGCGGCTCCCTCCCAGGCTGAGCCGATTGTCAGCTGCAGTTCAAGGTCGTTTCAGGATCGCCGGCCGACGTTGCAAGCCAGGAGGCATCATGACCCAACGCGCCACGACTAAGCCGGTCTATGACGTCATGACGCGGGCGCCGATCACGGTCACGCCGCAGACACCGGTCCGCGACTTGATGGCCCTGTTCGATCGCCATGACTTCAATGCGTTTCCCGTCGTCGATGACCGCGGAATCGTTTGCGGCATCGTCACCAAGCTGGACGTGCTCCGTCTGTTGCGTCCCGATGAGAATTTGTTCGTGCCGGCACTTTCCAGGATGGGCTCGGTTCGGGTAAACGACATCATGCGCCACGGCGTGGTGTCGGTCGAAGCGGGTGACCCGCTGGTCGTCGCGGCGGATCTCATGGTCGAAACGCGGCTCCGCAGTCTGCCGGTCGTACGGCGCGAGCCGAAAGGACCGGTGCTCGCGGGGATCGTCAGCCAGGGTGACGTGATGCGGGGGCTGCGCTTCGAGCTGGCAGAGACGGAGGGCTCCACGGTCGTTTGATCAGCAGTGCACCAGAAGGTCAGCGAGTGATCGGTCCCGGTGGAGCCGTCCGATGCACTCAGCCATGCACGGCGCAACGCTGACGAGTTGAAGCGGGAGCGCGACCGCGGCGGCTGGAATCGCCACGCTGTCGGTGACGATCACGCGCTCGAGAGCCAATTGCTGGAGGCGCGCGACGGCGTCCCCCACCAACAGCGCGTGACTGGCGACGACGGTGAACTGCGGGCGGCAGCCCGCCTCCCGCAGGGCGGCGACTGCCGCGGCGATCGTCGCTCCGGTACTAATCATGTCGTCCACGATGATCGGCCCGCGACCGGCAACGTCGCCCGTCACGCCGCGGACCACCACTTCCTCACCCGTGATGCGCGTCTTATGCACCGTGGCGATGGGAAGCTCCAGCGCCCGCCCGTACCGATCGGCGAGTCGCGCCGCGCCGAGATCGGGTGCGACGACCACGCGCTCACGAAGGCCGTTCCCCAGACCCCCAGCGAGCGCGGGCACCGCAGTCAAGTGCTCGAGCGGAAAGGAGAAGAAGCCTTCGAGCGTCGGGGAGTGCAGGTCGATGGCCACGAGCCGCTGAATCCCCGCCGCGGAGAACAGATCGGCGATCAGCCGCGCGCCCACCGGCTCGCGGCCCGACGCCCGGCGATCCTGGCGGGCGTAGCCGAAGTAGGGAACCACCGCCGTGACGCGCACCGCGCCTGCCCGCCGGCAGGCATCTGCCAGCAGCAGCAGCTCGAGGAAGTGCGTTTCGAAGGGCGGGGAGGTCGGCTGCAGAAGGTAGACGTCGTGCCCGCGCAGGCTATCACGTACGGCGACATGCAGCTCACCATCCGGAAATCGATGCAGGCTGATGACGCCCAGCCGCGTCCCGAGGATTTGGGCGACGGCTTCCGCCAACGTCAGGTTGGCGCTACCGGCCAGTACCGTTAGGGTATTCACGCAGTCAGCCTTTGATCACGCCGATCGGGCGGAGCCGCGCCACCTTCCGGGCAAGTCCCGCGCGGTGCACGACGTCCACGACGCGCTCCACGTCCTTGTAAGCGTCCGGCCGCGCCAAAGGAGCGATGAAAGGTGTCGTGCACTCGTTGCGTAATCGTCTGGCGATTCGCGAAAGCAAAATTGGCGGCCGCGCACATCGCACCGAAGTAGCGTTGACCTTCGGATGAGGCGAACGGCGCACAGGCGAGCTCACGATCGGGCAAGGTAATGCCGTAGGCCGGCATGACCCGGTCCATCAGCCGGACATAGTCGGTGCAGACCTGGTGGCCCAGTCCGCGCGATCCCGTGTGGATGAGCACGGCGACGCGCCCCCCTGCAACACCGTAGGCGCGCGCGGCCGCTGGATCGATCATGGTCTCAACAGTCTGGACCTCGACGAAGTGATTCCCGGACCCAAGCGTGCCGAGCTGGTCGCGGCCCCGCGCCTTCGCACGGGGCGACACGGCATCGGGGTCAGCTCGCACTAGACTGCCACCGGCTTCGATCGTCTCGAGGTCCTCGGGGGTTGCCTCCCCCCGCTCCACGAAGTAGTGACAACCCTCGCCGAGCACGCGGTCGAGCTCGGCGTCGGTCAGCGAGACGCGGGCGGCGCGCCCAGCGGACGCGCATCTCCGCGGTGTGCTCGAGAAGCTCCGATGAAGCGCGGCAATGCTGCGTCACCGGCTTTCCCCCTCGCCCACCGGCTCGAACTCCGTAGACAGGCAACTGTCGAGGGGGCCCGCCCAGCGGAGCTCGATCGGACCCTCGTTGCGCAGCATGTCCAAGACTGCCGGGAAGCGTGAGCGTGTGAAGTAGAGCGCGACGCACCCGTGCGCTTCGGCTGCCGGGGGGAGGGGCAGGTCGTCGGCTGCGAAGAATACCTGGCCGATGACGTCGGCCTTGTCGTCGTAGAGGAAAATGACGGCGTCGTCCGCCGTTCGGGACGAGAACAAGTGGTATGTGTAACGGTCGATGCGCGTCGCCCGCAGCGCCTCTGTGGCCCTGGTCTTCAGCAGCGTCGCGTCCATGGATGCTCTCGCTCTCTATGAGTCGATTTCCAGCTCGTTTTCCACTGTGGTTACGCCCGGCGCGGCCCAGGCCGCGGACTCAGCGGCGGCGCGCTCCGCCAGTGATTGGACGTGCCCGCGCAGCGTCACCGCGCTGTCTTGCAGATGGATCGTGATGCCGTGCGCCTCCACTTCCGCATTTCGGCGCAACGCCGCTTCGATGCGCGTCTTGATTTCGGGAACCATCACCCGAGGCCTGACGGTAATGAGATTCGTAATCCCTTTGACGCCGGTCAGGGACTGTACTGCGTCCCCGGCGGCCGCGCGCTGAAAGTTCCAATCCACGGTCCCACTCAGTCGCACCCAACCGTCCGACACTCTCACGGCGATGACGTCGTGGGGGACGAGTACGTCCCATTCGAGCGCGCGAACGACCGCCTCGGCAATAGCCGGATCGCTGCGCTCGTGCGTCATGGGAAGCAGGATGTCGATGTCATCGACCACGGCATGGACGCCACGGACGCGCCGGGCGGCCCGTTCCGCGGCGACCTTCTCGGCGTACGACTTCACGAGACCGGTGAGAGTAACGATCCCGCGATCGGAGATCCTTACGTCAACCTGGGACGTGCCGAGCTTTGGCTCCCAGTCGAGCTCTTCCAGCAGTTGCTGGCGTAGGTCCTGCGCGATGGCGGTAGTCACGATGGGCTCCTCATGGGGGCGATTTCGGGAAGGCGCTGCGTCCAGTCGGCCTGCAGGCGGCGCGCCTCTAGGACGACGATTGCAGGCGTCACCTGTTTGGGATTGAGATGCGCCGTCCCGATGCAGCGCCCGCCGACCGGGGGCGGCAGTACCTCCCGCAAGGCGCGCGTGAGGTTGTCCGGACCCGCCAGTACGATCTCCAGCGACGGGTCGTGAGCCAGCGACACGATACGCGCGGCGATGGCGGCAAGATGGCGCCGCTCTTCCTCGCGGAGCCGGCCATGATACGCGTGCTCGCCGCGCCCCGGTGCATCTGCGCGGTCACTGTGAAACCTCCCGCCGCGCGTCGCCGGGGACCGCAGGCACGGTAGCTCGACGGTGCTCGCCGGACCAATGTCGAAGAAGCGCGCGTGGGCGCGGTCGAAAACGACTGCCAAAAGCCGGCTCACATGACCTCCGCCGGCTGCGGCACGGCCGGTTTTTCTTCGGGGAGCTCGGTGAGTGTGGCTTCGGTGAGCAGCAGGACGCTCGCCACCGACACCGCGTTCTCGAGCGCGATCCGCACGACTTTGGTTGGATCGATGATGCCGGCTTCTGCGAGGTCGACGTATTTCCCGACCGCCGCGTCGAAGCCAAAGTTGCCCGAACCCGCGCGCATGCGGTCCACCACGACCCCACCATCGGCTGCCGAGTTCTCCGCGATTTGGCGCGTCGGCGTTTCGAGCGCCCGGCGGAGAATGATGGCACCCGTCCGCTCGTCGCCTGCGGCCGCCTCCGCCTCGCGTTCCACCGCTTCGATGCAGCGCAGCAGCGCGAGGCCACCACCGGGGACGATGCCCTCGGCGATCGCCGCCTTCGTGGCACTAATAGCGTCGTCGAGTGCTTCCTTGCGACTCTTCAGCTCGGCCTCCGACGGCGCGCCAACGCGGATGACGGCGACACCGCCGGCCAGCTTGGCGAGGCGCTCCTCGAGCTTCTCGCGGTCGTAATCGGAGGTTGCATCCTTGATTTGCCGGCGCAGTTCCTCGCAGCGGCCCGTGATGACCTGCTTGGTGCCGACGCCGCCGATGATCGTCGTGTTCTCGCGATCGACGACGACCCGCTTGGCCTGGCCGAGGTCTTCGGCTTTCACATGCTCGAGCTTCACGCCGATTTCCTCGGCGATCACCCGGCCGCCGGTGAGAATGGCGATGTCCTCGAGCATGGCTTTGCGGCGGTCGCCGAAGCCCGGAGCTTTCACCGCCACGCAAGCGAGCAGCCCGCGAATCTTGTTCACCACCAGGGTCGCGAGGGCCTCGCCCTCGACGTCCTCGGCGATGATCAGCAGGCTGCGACTCATCTTCGCGACCTGCTCGAGCAGTGGCAGGAGGTCCTTCATGCCGGCGATGCGCTTCTCGTACAGCAGGACGAATGGCTCGTCGAGCACGGCTTCCATCTTCGCAGGTTCGGTCACGAAGTAGGGCGACAGATAACCGCGGTCGAACTGCATCCCTTCCACGACTTCGAGCGCGGTCTCCATGCCCTTCGCTTCCTCGACCGAGATCGCGCCTTCCGGTCCGACCTTGTCGACGGCGTCGGCGACGAGA
>JBGQKD010000036.1:0-28714 GCA_041499375.1 Gemmatimonadota bacterium | reverse complement strand
GTCGCGAATGTCGAGCAACACCTCGAGCAACAACTGTTCGCGCTGGTAGGCGGCATCGAGATCGGCCATACGACGCTCGTCCTTCAGCGCCTTGGCGCGATCATAGGCCTCACGGTAGACCGAGTCGAGATTGTCGAGAATCTGCTGGCGTGGCCTCACGGAGGCGAAAGATATAGGTTCCTCGCATGTCGCTCAAAGGCAAGCGGATACTCTTTTTCGCGGCTCCGTTGTACGAAGACCTGGAGTTGTGGTACCCCAAGATTCGCCTGGAGGAGGAAGGAGCCAGCACAACCGTTGCGGGGATGGGCGAGAAGACCTACCCTGGCAAGCGGGGCTATCCCGTCACGGTCGATACCAACGTGGAACACGTCGAGGCCTCGGACTTCGACGCCCTCGTGATCCCCGGTGGCTTCGCACCCGACCAGCTGCGCCGTTCAGACCAAGTCCTCAAGCTGACGCGCGAGATCTATCAAGCAGGCAAGCCGGTGGCATTCATCTGCCACGCAGGCTGGGTGCCGATCTCGGCGAAGATTCTCAAGGGCAAGCGCGCGACGAGTGTCCGTGCCATCAAAGACGATATGGAGAACGCCGGGGTGGTGTGGGAGGACAGCGCGGTCGTCGTCGACGGCAACCTCATCTCGTCGCGCACACCCGCCGACCTGCCGCAGTTCTGCAAGGCGTTGATCGCCGCGCTACGACAAGGGCCGCAAGACTAGCCCGCTCGGTACCTTCGGTATGAAGTACGTGGATTTCGGTGGCATGACGTCTCCGGCATCCGCCACCGCGAAGACCTGCTCGACCCGGGTGGGATTGAGCAGCACGGCGACCGCGGCGCCGCCATGTTGGACCATCCCGAGCGCTTCCTTCGCGTCCGCTACGTAGCGGACGATCGGCGTCGACGTGCCTGCGCCGAGGATTTCCTTCACCACCAGCGACTCGATCCGCGCGACATCGAGATCGCGCACGGCAGTGCTTTGCGCGAGGCTCGGCAGTCGGTCGGGCAGCGCGCCCGGCTTGAGCAGCAGCGCGAGGATGCGCGAGCGGTCGGCCACGAGACACGCGGTGCGGTCGCGGCCGAGTGACGCGAGCGCCGTCACGGGATCGCGGTCCGCGGCGAATGGCTGCACGTCGAACCATTCGCGCCACCGCGACAGCATGCGGCCCAGCTCGCGCCCCGTTCCGAAGATCACCCGATGCGTCGGCAGCACCGCGAGTCCAGGATCCTCGGCCGACACGATCAACGCGAGCACGCGATCGGCCGCCCCTCCCGGATTCTCCAGCGCATACGCGCTCGACGTTTCGTAGCGGTGATGGCCGTCGGCGATGTACAACGGGGAAGGGGGAAGGGGAAAGGGGGACGGGTTGCGCACGACCCAGAGACGAATTCCAACGCCGTTCAGCTCAGCAGTAGCGTCCGGTATCCCCTGCGCGGCGTCGGCCACCGCGTTCGCAAGCGCACGGTCGCGATCGGGCGCGAGCAAAAAGATCGACTCGATGTTGGTGGCGGTCGCGCGCATGAGTGCCAGGCGATCGGCCTTGGGCCCGGCATGCGTCTTCTCATGCGGGCGAATACGGCGGGGCTGGTAGCCTTCGGCGGCCACGGCAGCGAAGACCCCGCGACGCATGAGCCGCTCGCCGGTCGGCAACGTGAAGTCTTGTGCGAGCACGTAGAGCACAGGTTGCGGATCGCGCCGCAGCACGCCTGTGCGGCGCCAGGTAGCCAGTCGTTCAGCGGCGACGCGGTAGCGCGCTTCGTCGGGCTCGCCGGGCGGCGCTTCCGGCAACATGACGTGCACGATATTCTCTGCGGCGAGCGCCGCGTACCGCGCGCGCGCGGCCTGATCGATGACGTCGTACGGCGGCGCGATCAGCGAGCTGAGGCGGTCGACGGCGGCGTACCGCTCACCCTGAAAGGGCGCGACGAGGTCAGACATGAGCTTTCGTGAGGCGCAACAGGCAGTCGATAAATGGGTCGGCCGGTTTCAGGAGGGCTACTTCGCGCCGCTCGCGAACGTGGCGCGCCTGGCCGAAGAAGTCGGCGAGCTGGCACGCGAAGTCAATCATCAATTCGGCCCGAAGCCAAAAAAGCCGGACGAACCGCCTGGCTCGATTCCAATGGAGCTGGCGGACATCCTCTTCGTCGTGATGTGCATTGCCAACTCGCAGCGCATCGATCTCGACGACGCCTTCGCGCAGATGATGGCCAAAGTCACCTCCCGCGACGCCGGCCGCTGGACCAGGAAGGCTCGCTGACCTCTTCATAGATCCGCTCGTAGGACACCAGCCGATCGGGATCGATGGCGCCGGCCGGTGCACCGCGCACGGCACAACCCGGCTCGGCGAGGTGGCGGCAGTTGTCGAAGCGACACTGATCCAGATACGGGCGGAATTCCGGAAAGCAGGCCCCCAGCTCGTTGGGATCGATGCCCCAGGCGCCGATTTCGCGGAGGCCGGGCGTATCGACGACATAGCCGACGCCCGCGACGGGCACGAGTTCGGCGGCGGTGGTCGTGTGTTTCCCGGTGCGCCATTTCTCGCTGATCGCACCAACGCGCAGCTTGAGACCGGGCTCCAGGGCATTGAGCAGGCTCGATTTCCCCGCGCCCGACGCGCCGGTAAAGACCGAGTGGCGGCCGCGCAGCAAATCGCGCAGCGCCGGGAGTCCTTCATCCGCCTTCACCGACGTTCCCAGGAGTTGATAGCCCGCAGTCTTGAAGCGCCGCGTCAGCGGCTCCTCGATCGCGCGGTCGAGCTCGATCTTGTTGAGGACGACCGCCGCCGGCAGCCCGTTCGCTTCCGCGATCACCAGGAAGCGGTCGATCATCCGCGGGCTGGGCTCTGGATCACGGGCGGAGGTCACTACGATCACTTGGTCCACGTTGGCCGCGACGGGCTGAGCGCGGCGCGGACCCGCGCCGCTGCTGCCCTGCGCCGCACGACGGGCCAGCACCGACCGCCGCGGGCGGATCTCGGCGATGGTGGATCCCTCGAGGACAACCACGTCGCCTGGGACCACGCGATCCGAGTCCTTGTACTTCAATTTGCCGCGGAGTGAGGCGATGATTTCGCCCGCGTCGGTATGAACGCGGTAGCCGCCGGCCGTGCGCGCAAGCACGACACCGCTAGTGGCGGTCACGGGTTGCTCCGCGCAACGCACCGGTCGAGATAGGCCTTCACTTGCTCCAACGTCAGGGCGAGGACCGGCGCGAGCGCTTCGTCAGGCGTCGAACCGAACGCGAGGTAGTCGGTTTCCAGGTGGCCAACTGGCTTTTCCCCTTCACCCCACCGGACGAACAGCAGCGCCGCACCGTAGCGGCCCCCCCCCTCGGCCGCGTCGTCGGCAAAGGTGGCCACGGAGTAGGCCTGCCCGTCCGCCGCACCGAACGCCGGCGGACGCCCGTGCACTTGCTGATAACCACCTAACGTCGTGTCGTCCATTCTTTGAGAATGTTCGCCGTGATAAACGCGATGTTGGCTGGGCGTTCGGCAAGACGGCGCATCAAATACGGATACCAGTGCGTCCCGAACGGAACGTACACGCGCATGTTGTACCCTTCGCGCCGGAGTCTGTACTGCAGATCGCGCCGGACCCCGTAGAGCATCTGGAATTCGAATCGCTCGGCCGAAATCCCCTGTTGTTTCGCAAATGCTTTCGCATGATCGATAATCTTCACATCGTGCGTCGCGATGCCCGGGTAGTTTCCTCGTTCGAGCAACCGCTCCATGCAGGCGATGTAGTTGGCGTCGACGTCGCTCTTCTTGGGAAATGCAACGTCCTCGAGCTCCTGGTACGCTCCCTTGCACAGTCGCACGCGCGCGCGCAACGCAATCATCGCATCCACGTCGGCTGCGGTGCGCAGCAAGTAGGATTGCAGCACGACCCCCGCCGCGTTCCCGAACTCCGGATGGAACACGTCGCTAAACAGCTGCAGCGTCTTGGCGGTGTAGCTCGACTGTTCCATGTCGATGCGCACGAATGAATCGTACTGCTTCGCCTTGCCGATGATCGCCCGCATGTTGCTCACGCACAGCTGCTCGTCGATGTCGAGCCCCATCTGGGTGAGCTTGACGGAGACGTTGGCGTTGGCCTTGGCGCTGTGAATGCGCTCGAGCAGATCGAGATAGGTGCGGCAGGCGCGCTCAGCTTCCTCCGCGTGCAGCACCGACTCGCCGAGCAGATCGAGCGAGGCGGACAGGTTACTCGCGTTCAGGTCGCGCACGGTCGCCATCGCTTCGTCGATCGTCTCCCCAGCGACAAACCGCGAAGCGAGCTTGCGGGCGAGGCGATTCTTCCGGACGAACCTGAAGATGCGCGGTTGCTCGCTCAGCCAGAGAAATACGGCGCGCAGCATCAGGCGTAGAACTTGGTCCCGGCGCGAGCATGCTCCTGGAGGACTTCACACGGCGCGAACCGGGCGCCGTAGCGCTCGGCGAGCCGTTCCAGATCGGTGACGACGCGCTCGGCTCCCAGATCGTCCGCGTAGCGCAGCGGTCCGCCTCGGAACGGCGGAAAGCCGAATCCGAAGATCGCGCCGATGTCCCCATCGCGAGGACTCCGGACAATGGCCTCACCGAGGGCCCGGGCGGCTTCATTCACGATCGGGAGCACGAGCCGTTGGAGAATCTCCGCGGGACGCGGGCCACCGTTCGGATGGACACCGAGCAAACCGTACACGCTCTCGTCCACACCGCGCTTCTTGCCGTCCTTGTAGATGTAGAAACCGCGGCTTGATTTGCGGCCCAAACGGCCTTCCTTCACCAGCACCGCGATTCCCGGACCAGGGGCCGGCTGGATGTGATCCCCGTACGCTTCCTGCATGACGCCGGCGACTTTGAGGGCGACGTCGAGTCCCACCTCGTCGAGCAGCGTCACGGGTCCCACCGGGAAGCCGAAACGCACGGCCATGCTGTCGATATCCTCGATCGACGCCCCCTCTGCGAGGAGATGGCCGACTTCGTTGGGGTAGGGGGCGAGAATGCGATTGACCCAGAAGCCCGGGCTGTCCTTGACGACGATCACCGTCTTGCCCATGCGCCGCCCGAACGCAACGGCGGTGCTCACGGTTTGCGGCTCCGTGCGGGCGCCCGGGATCACTTCGAGCAGCGGCATTTTCGCGACGGGGGAGAAGAAGTGCATCCCGATGACGCGCTCGGGCGCACGCGCGGCTTCGGCGATGCGCGTGATCGGAATCGTCGAGGTATTGGACGCGAACACTCCCGTAGGCGGGAGCACCGCTTCGACGTCGCGGAGCACTTGCTGCTTAACGCCGAGCTCCTCAAAGACCGCCTCGATCGTCAGCTCCGCACGGCCGAAACCTGCGTAGGTGTCGCCACCCGACAGGAGCGCGACGAGCCGCGTGTATTCGAATTTGGTTATTCTGCGCCGCTTCAGCCGGTCATCGAGGATGGCGCGCGCCGCAAGCACGCCTTGCGCGACCCGGGTGAGGTCGGCGTCCTTCATCCGCACGTCTACCTCCGCCTGGGCGACGGCGGTGCCGGCTATCCCTGCACCCATGAAACCTGAACCGATGATGCCGAGTCGCTGCACACGCGCGGGCGGCGGCGCGTTCGGCACGCCGGGATCCTTCTTGAGTTGATTCGTCGCGAAGAAGATCTGTACGAGCTTGCGGGAGACGTCCGTGACCGCCAGCTGGCCGAACAGCTGCGCTTCCCGTTTGAGTCCCTCTGCGATCCCGTGCCGCAGGCCGTACTCGACGGCTTCGAGCGCCGCGAGCGGAGCCGGATAGTTGCCGCCCGTTCGCTCCAGCACCTGCTTGCGCGCCATCCGGAACACAATCCGCCGGCCCAGGGGATTGCCGTCGAGCAGAAATCCCAGGAATCCGCCGGGCCGCTTTCGCTTGGGGCGCCAGCCGCCCGCCAGGCGCCGCGCTGCGGCGAGTGTGATGTCTGCTAGGATTGCCGGGGGGACCAGTTCATCCACGATGCCAAGTCGGAACGCTTTCGCGGCGCGTTCGGTCTTGCCGGCCAGGATGATGTCCAGCGCGGCACGTAGGCCGATGAGCCGCGGCAAGCGTTGACAGCCACCCGCCGCGGGAAGGATGCCGAGCTGCACCTCGGGCAAGCCGATCTGCGTTTTGGGGTGGTCCGTGGCGACGCGGTAGTGGCAAGCGAGGGCGAACTCGAGTCCGCCGCCGAGGCAGGCGCCATGGATGCCGACGGCGATCGGCTTTGGAAAGCGCGCCACCTGCTCGAGCATCTCCTGACCGTCTGCCGACAAGCGTTCGGCTTCAGCGGCGGAGGTGAGCTTGACGAACTCCTCGATATCGGCGCCGGCGATGAAGTTCTCGGGCTTGCCGGAAAAAAAGGCGACGGCACGCACGTGCGCATCGTCGGCCAACGCCGCGAAGCAGGCCAGGAATTCGTCCTTGACCGCGCGCGACAGGACGTTGACCGGCTGGCCCTTGAGGTCGAGCACAACGGTCGCGATGCCGTCCGCGACATCCCAGGTGACGGCGGGCGCGGTACGCCTCGATGGAGGAGCGATGGTCGACACTAGCGGCGTTCCAGCACGATAGCGATGGCCTCCCCACCCTGCGCGCAGATCGATATCAGCCCAAACTGCACATCGCGGCGCTTCATCTCGTTGGCGAGGGTGGTGACGAGCCGTCCGCCCGTGGCGCCGAAGGGATGGCCGATCGCAATCGATCCTCCCATGACGTTTATGATGTCCTCGTTGATCTCCCACCCTTTTGCCGCGAATCCCTGGAGATTCGACAGTACCTGCGACGCGAATGCCTCGTGCATCTCGATCAGGCCGAGCTCCTTCCACTGGATAACAGCTCGCTCCAATGCCCTGGGCACGGCCCACACCGGCGCCTGCAGCAGCTGCCAGCCGGGGTCCACCGCCGCGACGGCGTGCGACCGGACGTAGGCGAGCGGCGAGTAGCCAAGCCCACGCGCCGCCTCGTCGCTCATCAGCAGTACTGCGGAGGCGCCGTCGGTGAGGGGCGAGGAGTTCGCCGCGGTCACGCTGCCATAGCGGCGATCGAACACGGGTTTGAGCTTCGCCATCTGCTCGAGCGACGTGTCGGTTCTGATGCCGTTGTCCTGCCGGACGATTTCCCCACCGGGACGACCGGGAAGCCAGGGGACGATCTCCGCCGTGAGGCGACCGTCGGCCGTGCCTTGGGCGGCCAGCTTGTGGCTGCGCAGCGCCCAGCGGTCCTGCTCGTCGCGCGAGAGGTGATTCTCCTTGGCCATCTTTTCCGCCGACTGGCCCATCGTCTCTCCGGTGGACGGCTCGGCGATCGCAGGCGAGACCGGTATCAGGTCGCGCGGGCGGATCTTGGCGAACGTGCGCAGCCGTGCCCCCAGCGATCGGGCCTTGCTTGCCTCCACGAGAATATCCGCGAGGCGGCGGGAGGCGAGGATCGGGATATCGGAGAGCGACTCCACGCCGCCCGCCAACACGACGTCCGCGTTGCCGAGGGCGATCGCATCGGCCGCGTCTGCCACGGCTTGGCCGCCGGAGGCGCAGGCGCGGTTCAATGAATAAGCGGGGATCTCTTTCGGGAACTGAGGGAGGAGGCTCACCTCGCGCGCAACATTCGGAACGAGCGGCGAGGCAACGACCTGCCCGAAAATTACGTCGTCCACCTCGGCGCCATCGAGATTGGTGCGCTCGAGCAGCTCACGCGCGGCGTAGCGCGCGAGATCTACGGCACGCACCTCCTTCAGCACGGTGCCGGCTTTGGCGAACGGCGTACGGACGCCGGCGATGACAGCCACGCGACGACCGTTGAGACCCGGCATTAGATTCTTCCCCTCTTGCTGGGAGTCGAAACCTACCACCAGCCCCAAGTGGAGGGGAGTTGGAGCAAACGCGAGCCGCCGCCTGGGCGTCCATGGTCGAGACGCCCGTGGATGTACTGGTCATCGGCGGCGGCATAACGGGGGCGGGGATTGCGCGCGACGCCGCACTGCGCGGGTTCCGCACGGCGCTCGTCGACAAGTCCGACTTCGGCGCGGGCACATCCTCGCATTCGTCGCGCCTGATCCACGGCGGCATCCGCTATCTCGAGCAGCGCGCGTTCCACTTGGTCTTCGAGGCAAGCCGCGAACGGCGGGTTCTGCTCAAGATCGCGCCGCATCTGGTGCGACCGCTCGCATTCCTCTTTCCCGTGTATCGCGGCAGCCGGATTCCGGCGTGGAAGCTGCGCGCCGGCATGTGGCTCTACGATCTGCTGGCCGTCTTCCGCAACGTGCACTGGCATCGCTGGCTCCGCGCCAAGAAGGTGCGGCGCGTGGAACCGGGGCTCCGCGAGCGCGGCCTCGTCGGCGCGGCGCTGTACTACGACGCGCAGACCGACGACGCGCGCCTGGTCGTTGCGACGGTGCGCAGCGCCATCCGTGCCGGCGCGCTCGCGGCCAACTACGTCGAGACGACCGCGCTGCTCAAGCCCGACGGACGAGTGCGCGGCGCCGTGGTGCGCGACGTATTGACGGGCGAAACCGCGACCATTCGCGCCAACGTCGTGGTGAACGCGACCGGTCCCTGGTCCGATCGTCTCCGGCAGCTGGACGATCCGCAGGCGCCGCCAATGCTGCGCCTCACTAAGGGTGCGCACGTGACCGTACCGCGCCGGCGACTGGGCAACGAGCACGCGGTGACGCTGCTCTCGCAGATCGACGGCCGGGTCATGTTCGTGCTGCCGTGGGGCGAGCTCTCCTACATCGGGACCACCGATACCGATGCGGACGCCGCTCCCGATGCGCTGCGCGTGACGGCGGCGGACGTCACCTACCTGCTGCGCTCGGCGAACGCCGCGTTTCCGGACGCGCACCTCGCCTCGAACGACGTCGTCTCGGCGTGGGCGGGGCTGCGTCCTTTGCTCCGCGAAGACCACGCGAATCCGTCACAGGTGTCGCGCGAGCATCGGGTGCTCGAAAGCCCGCATGGCCTGATCTCGATCGCCGGTGGGAAGCTGACCACGTACCGCGTGATGGCGCGGGATGTCGTGGATCGCGTCGCCGCGCGTCTGCACGAGCTCGACGGCCGTCCGATCGCGCCAGGCGCGCCCACCGATCGGCAGCCACTGCCGGGAGGTGAGGCGGCTGAGCTCGAGGTGCTCGTCGAAGCGGCGCGGGCACGCGGAGCGTCCGAGGCGACGGCGCGCCACCTGGTCGCGTACTACGGCAGCGAGGCGGCCGCGGTGCTCAATCTCGTCGACCGCGATCGGCGGCTCGGCGAGCCGCTCATCGCGGGCCGTCCTGAGATTTGGGCCGAGATCACCTATGCCGTCGAGCGGGAGCTGGCGGTCCGCGTGCAGGACGTGCTGATCCGCCGCCTGCATATGTACTATGAGGTTGTCGATCAGGCTCGATCAGTTGTTGCCAGAGTTGCCGCGCAAATGAAACAGCTCCTCGGCTGGGACGATGTGCGAGAAGCCGAGGAGCTGCGGGACTACTTTCAGTTGGTCGAGCGCGGTCGCGTCAAGGCTTGACCTTTATTCTCGGGTTTACGTGCACGCGCACATCGCGATCGTCGTTGTCGTCGATCTGCCGCAGGGCCCACGTCGCCGCTCGACGGACCGAGCCCACTTCGTCGCGCTGCGCCGCCGTCAGGCCTTCGCGGGCACGGGGACTCTCGATTTCGCCGAGCGCCCAGGCGGCGGTCGCGCGGACATCCTCGTCGCCGTCCTTCAGCGCCACCAGCAAGGGCTCAACTGCCGAGCCGTCCTCGATCTCACCCAGCGCCCACGCGCTCAGCGCGCGCACGTCCGGATCAGAGTCCTTGAGCGCCGTCGCGAGAGCGGGAACCGCACCGCCGTCTTCGATCTCGCCCAGCGCCCAGATGGCCGTCTTGCGCACATCGGCGACGGGATCGCGCATCAACGTTTCGAGCGTGCTGATGCCCTGCGCACTCTCAATTTCCCCCAACGCCCACGCAGCCTGCTGCCGCACGCGCGGATCGCGGTCCTTCGCGGCCGTGGCGAGCACCGGCACCGCGGAGGCGTCCTCGATTTCGCCCAGCGCCCAGACCGCGGTGAGCCGCACCTCCACGGCCTGATCATCGAGCGCGGTACTCAACGGCCGCACCGCGCGCGCATCATCGATCTCGCCCAGTGCCCATGCCGCCGTCCGGCGCACTTCCAGCGCGCGATCGTTCAGCGCGCGCGACAAGGGCTCGATCGAGACCTTCTCTTCGATTGCACCGAGTGCCCAGGCCGCGGTCATCCGCACCGCGGGGCTGTCGTCGCGACTCAGCGCGTCGCTCAGCGGGTTGATCGCGCGCGAATCCTCGAGCTCACCGAGCCCGAGTGCGCCGGTTTCGCGGAGGTCCGCGCGCGCATCGCGCAGCAGTCCGAGGAACAAGTCATAAGTACCGGAGTCATGGTGATTGCCGAGGACGCGTGCGGCGATGTTGCGAATGCAGCGATTGTCGTCGCGAATAACGGCGCGGAAGGCGCGCAGCACGGCAGGGTCCACGTCGCGGGACCTCCCGTGCATGGCGAAGTGGACTCCGCCACCGCCACCACCGCCCGGCATCGGCATGGGCGTCGGCATCGGTTGCGGCATGGCCAGGCCCGGTTGGTCGAAAGAATGCCCCCAGAATCCCCCGTAGTTGGTCAGCGCTTCACCCGCGAGTGCGCAGACGGTCGAGTCGCTGGTGCGCAGCTGGTTCAGCACACGGGCCACGGTTGCCGAATCGAGGGCCGGACGGTTTTGGGCAACGAGCAGCAGAGACGCGAGCAGCGGCGCGATCATAGCAATCCTGAGTGGAGGATACGCCCGTTTGGATAGGGACACCGCACGAAAGGTTGCCGCCTTCGAAAATGCCGGTATTATCTCGCCCGGTGCGCCCCAGCAGGTCGGCCGTTCTCATTTGCATCGTGTGCTTCGCTGGCTGCTCCAAGCCCGTTGCTTCGCGGGCCGCTGCAGCCGTCGACTCGGTCATCCCCGCCGGTCCGTACGGCGACGCGGTCCGGCGGGGTCGCGCACTGCTCACCGCGACGCGCGACAGCTTGCCGAGCCACGTGGGCAACAAGCTGCGGTGCACGAGCTGTCACCTCGACGAAGGGCGCCGCGAGACCGGCACGTGGATCGGCGCGTTCGCGCGGTATCCGCAGTATCGTCCCCGCAGCGGCGTCGTCGAGACGCTCGAGTACCGCGTCAATGATTGCTTCCGCCGCAGCATGAACGGGACGGCGCTCGATCCGGCCGGGCCGGACATGCGGGACATCGTCGCCTATTTCGCGTTTCTCTCGCGCGGAGTGACGGTATCGCCGCCGGCGGGCGCAAGCGCGCGGCTGCAGAAGTGGGCGACCTTCACTGCCGATACCGCGGCCGGCGCGCGCGAATTCGCGGCGTCGTGCGCCAAATGTCATGGCGCCGCGGGCGAGGGGACGGCCGGCGCGCCACCGTTGTGGGGCCCCGAGTCCTACAACGTCGGGGCCGGTATGACGCGCGTTCGTACCGCCGCCGAGTTCATCAGTCGTAACATGCCGTTCGACGCGCCCGGCACGCTCACGGACAGCCAGGCTTTCAACGTTGCGGCCTACGTGAACGCGCATCCCCGGCCGGGCTTCCGGGGCAAGGAAAACGATTGGCCCAACGGTGATCCACCACCCGATGTCGCATATCCAACACGGTCACACCACTGAGGAGGCTTCGCATGTACAGGCGTGGGTTTCTTGGTCGTCTTGCCGCCACGGCGGCCGCTGGAGTCGCAGGGCTGACCCCGCTTCGCCTCGAGGCGCAGCCGACGCGCCACGAGCCGATCGTGGGAGGCGCAGATCCGTCGTTCGAGACCTGGCTCAATCGCATTACCGGGAAGCACAAGATGATCTTCGACGCACCCGAGCCCAATAGCGGGATGCCGGTGGTCTGGCCGCGCGTCTGGCTCAACGGCAACAACGAGAATTACGGCACGAAGGACGCCGACAATTCGGCGGTCATTGTGCTGCGCCACGCGGCGATTCCGATCGCCATGCAGGACGCGCTATGGGCGAAGTACAAACTGGGCGAGGTGTTCGGAATCAAGGACGGCGACACGCCGGCGGTGCGCAACGTCTATGCGAAGGTGCTGCCCCTGCCGCTGCCGGGCACCGGCACTGAGGCATTGCTTGCGAGCGGCGCGCAGGTCGGTTGCTGCAACGTGGCGCTGACAGTTTACAGCGGCATGGTGGCGCAGAAAATGAGCATGGATGCCGCTGCGGTGAAAGCGGAGTGGGTCGCGGGTCTGCTCCCCGGCGTGCAGGTCGTGCCGTCGGGCGTACTCGCCGTAGCACGGTCTCAGGAAAAAGGCTGCGCTTACTGTTTCGCGGGGTGACGCGCCGCATTGTGTGATCCGTCTCACCGGACCACGGGGCGCGGGCGGGAACCCGCGAACCCGTGGCCGGTCCCCGGGTAGAGGACGCGCACTCAAACCGGAGGACCGGACATCATGCGACGCATGCTCATTGCGCTCGTGCTGCTCCTCAGCGCCGCCGGCGTTTCCCGCGCCGTGGCGCAACGCTCGCACTTCGGCGTGCACGGCGGTTACAACTTCGACAGCGATGACTGGTTGATCGGCGCGCAGCTCCACATGCCGGTGTCGCGGTCGATCGAGTTCTATCCTTCGTTCGACTACTACCTGGTGGACGTCGGATCGCTCGTCGGTTTCAACGCGGACCTGAAGTTCCGCAGCCTGGGCACGCCGCTGTACTTCGGCGGTGGATTGAACATCCTGCGGGCGAGCGGGAACTCGGACACCGGGTTCGATCTGTTCGGAGGCTTCGAGACGCGCTACGGGCGGACCCACCCGTACGTCGAGGGTCGCGGCCTATTTCACAACGGCTCGTCGCTCCAGCTGCTGTTCGGACTCAACGTCACCCTTTACTAGCGCCATCCGCGCAGACTGCGGACGAAGTCGTGCAGTACGAGAAACTTCTCGTACAACGGCACGCCTTTGCGCTTCCGGCCGAACTCCGCGAATAGCTCGCGGAGCCGGCCGCGGCGTGCGACGTAGAAGCGGAACGTCTCCGCGAAATCTTCCTGCGGGTGGGTCGCTGCATACGCGCTGACGTAGTCGGTCAGCGTCGTCGCGATGCGGCGCCGCTCGAAGTCCACCCAATGCTCGTCCGCCACGCGGTAGGCTTTTCGCACCTCGCCGAAGGTGCGGCGGAAGCGGCCCGTGCGCGTCCACGCCCAATGATGATAGAGGAACGAGTGGCCGAGCTCGTGCAGCAGCAGGCCGGTCAGCATGTTCCAGGAGATTTCGTCGCGGCGGCGCTTGCCGGTGACGTAGCGGCGGTCGAGCTCGATCACCTTCGGCGCGCGCGGCGCCACGCCGGAGACGCCGGGCCGCAACGCCACGCGGTAGTGCCAGTCGCGGATGCGGGACACGATCAGCAGCCGCCGCGCGCGCCGCAGGGCTCGCGGAATGAGATCGCCGCCGGTGGCGTCTTCACCGCACCAGGGGCAGGTCGCCATCCAGTCGTCCACGCCGCGGTCGCAGTGCGGGCAGGCGTTCTGGAAGTGATCGTAGCGCCACGTCTGGGTGCGCCCGCACCACGGGCAGAACCGCATTGGATACATCACGCCGCCGCCACAGCCCCAGTCGCAGCGGGCGTGGAACTTGAATCCCTTGGGCGCCTTGAGCGGCTCGTCGCTCGAGTCCTCGTCCTCGATGTTGCGCCCGCACCAGGGGCAGAACGACGAGGCGTCCGACACCATCCAGCCGCAGTAGGCGCACTCCGCGTTGGTCTCGCGCAGCGTGTCGCGCCACTCGAGCCGCCGGCTGCAGCTCGGACAGTAGCTCCAGAACCGCTCCAGCTCGGTATGGCAGCGGGGGCAGCGCAGCTCGGGTGTGGGGACTTCGCGTTTGCTCACCGCGCCAGCGCCTCGTCGACGATGCGTTGAATGAAAGCGTTGTACTTGAGGCCCGATTTCTCTGCCGCTTCCGCCATTTCGTGCTCAGCCGCGATGAACGGATTCGGATTCACTTCCAGCACATACACCTCGTTGTCGTGCGCCAGGCGGACGTCCACGCGGCCGTAGTCCTGCAGCCACAACGCGTGAAAGGCGGTGCTGCAGATTTCGCCGATCCGCTTGGTCAGCTCGTCCGAAACACCCTTGGCGAATACGTTCTTGATCTTCTTTTTCTTGCGGTAGTCCTCGTCCCACTTGGCCTTGTAGGTGGCGATGCGATGCTCCCCGATTTCAGGCTCACCGAACGTCATCTCAGTCATGGGCAACACTTCCAGCTCGTCGTTGCCGATCAAACCGACGTATACCTCGCGCCCCTCGACCAACTCCTCGACGATCGCGGCCTGGTGGTACTTGCTGTGAATGAACTCCACGCGCTGCGACAGCGACGCGTCGTCCTCGACGACCGATGCCTGGGCGATGCCGATCGACGCGTCCTCGAGCATCGGCTTCACGATGAGCGGGAAGCGCAGCTCCGACGGCCGGACCAGCTTGTCGCCGTCGTGGAATTCAGCGAACGCCGGCACGCGGATGCCGTGATAGGCGAGGATCTTCTTGGTCAGCGATTTGTTGCGGGCGACCAGCAGTGCGGTCGGCGACGATCCGGTGTACCGATAGCCGTACATGTCGAGCAGCGCGGCAATCGCGTACTCGTGGCGCGCGTTCTTGCGGAACCCCTCGCAGCCGTTGAACACGAGCTTGGGCTGGAAGTCGCCCAGCTTCGCCAGCAGTGGCGCGACGTCGTCGCCGATGCCGATCATGAGCACGTCGTGCCCGCCGGCCATGAGCGCGCGCGCGACGTCGTACTCGGCTTCCTCCGCCTTCTCTTCGACCTCGCGCTTGAACGCCGCATCTTCCCACTCGGGATGCAGCGAATCGAAGATCACCGCGATCTTCATGTCGGGACGCGCTCCATGTCGTGGGAAACAGTCTTCAGCGCAATGAGAATCACGAGGCCGCCCAGCAGCCCCACAGCCGGCAGCAGCAGCATCGCCGTGCGGAGATCGCCGGTACGGTCGGACAGGTAACCGATCAGCGGCGGTGCCAGCGCGTCACCGGCCAGGTGCGAGAACAGCACGAACGCACCCAGCACCGATGCCTGAACGGCAGGGGGAACGACGTCGAGAATCACCGCGGCGAGTGGTCCGTTATACCACGTATACAGGAAATATGTCGCCAGGATGAGCGGACCGAACCAGCGGAGATCGTGCACCAGGAGCAGCGCGGCGCACACCGGCGCGCCCAGCACGAACCCCGCGCCCGACGTGAGCACGCGTCCGCCACGCCACCGCTGCTGCAACCGATCCGCCATTCGGCCCCCGACGAGCGCCCCCAGCACCCCACCGGTGAGCGCCCACAGCCCAAACTGGCCGCCTACCCGCGCCACGGAGAGGCCGTGCATCCGCTCCATGAATGCCGCCGCCCAGGCGATCAGCCCGTTCACGGCGAACGTGACCATCGCGCCGCCGAGAAAAACCCAGATCAACGTCGGCGTCCGGAGCACGAGGATCGCGGCATCCTGAAAGTCGTCGAATGCGCCCGCGGCGACGGCGCCGGCTTCCGTCGTTCGTCGCACGGCGAGCGGCACGAGCCGCCACACGGTCCAGGCGATCCCTACGCTCGTGCCGATGCCGAACAGCGCCGTGCCGAATTGCGAGGGGATCCCTTCGAATAAGGAAAAGAATCCCGCCAGCGCCGCACCGATTCCCGCACAGATCGCGAGCGGCATGACGTAGTGCGTCACGCCATGCATGCCGTGCCGCCACCATTGGCGCAGCGTTTCGACGATCGGCGGGGGTGGCCGGCGGTCGAGCTCGCGCAGGCGCGATGCGAGCAGCGCGAGCACCAATCCGGGGAAGCCCATCACGATGAAGGCCCAGCGCCACCCGTACTGCTCCGCGATCACGCCGCCGAACCAGATGCCGAGCACCCCGCCGAGCGCCATGCCGACCGAGTAGATCCCGATCGCGAAGGCCCGGCGCCGTCCCTTGTAGTACTGCGCGATGATCGCCTGCGATGCCGGTGCATAACCGGCCTCGCCGAATCCGACGAGCGCGCGGCACGTGAAGAGCTGCCAGAATTGTTTGACGAAGCCGCCCGCGGTGGTTGCGGCACTCCAGATCGTGACGCCCAACGTGATCACGCTGCGGCGCGAGCGCAGATCGCCGATCACGCCGAGCGGCAGCGCCGCGAGCGATAGCACGATGATGTAAGCCGAGCCGAGCCAGCCGAGCTGCGCGTCGGAGAGCCGCAGATCGCGCTTGATCGGCTCGAACACCGCGTAGACGACGTTGCGGTCGAGGTAGTTGAGAAGATTGACCAGGGTCAGCAGACCCAGGACGTACACGGCGTACGTCCTGGTCGAGGGAGCGGACTTCTGAATATCAGGTCGCTCGGCCGCCAGTTGCCGCCTCGGCACGCGCGTCGCGATCCGCTTTGGCTTCGAGATACGAATCGGTCAGCTCGCGCATCATGTCGCCCCGCCGGTCGTACAGGCGCTTCAGCTTGCGTGGCTTGCGTCGGGCCAGTGCATACGCCGCCAGAACCGGGAAGGCGACGGTGTTGTCGAGATACGCGACGACCGTCCCCGGCAGTTTATCCGGATCGACCTTGCCCCAACTCACTGCTTCCGACGGCGTCGCACCGGACAAGCCGCCCGTGTCCGGTCGCGCGTCCGTGAGCTGGAGATAGTAGTCGTGGCCTTTCTCACTGATCCCGAGCACTTCCTGAATCTGCGGCTCGGTCTGGAGCACGAAATTCTTGGGGCTGCCGCCGCCGATGATCAACACGCCGCTCTTGCCGCCGTGGACCTTCGCCGAAAACACGATCGACGACGTCTCGTTCACATCGGCGCTCACGTCAAAGCGCAGCTTGCTCCCCGACAGCGCCTGCTCGGCGACGTTCATGCCGATCGACGAGTCGCCCGGGGAGGACGTATAGATCGGCACAGCCGCGGCGTGAGCCGCGCCGAGCACCGATTTGCGCGACAGGCCCAGCGCCTTCTCGCGCTCCAGCACGTAGCCGCCGAGCAGATAGTGGTACTCTGCCGTGCTCATCGCCCGCTGGAATTCGTCCCGTGCCGAGACCTCGCGCACGAAGCGATCGGTGGACAGCAGCACGTCGTAGTCGAAGAAAATGTCGTAGATCCTGACGACGCCTTCTTCGCGCAGCACGACGTCATCGGCGAACGGCGTGCCGCGGTGCATCGCCATGCCGAGGCCAAAGTGCGCGTCGTGATAGAGATTGGCGCCCGTGGAGACGATCCAATCGATAAACCCCGCTTCGATCAGCGGGATTATGGTGGACATGCCGAGACCGGCAGGCGTCATCGCGCCGGTGAGGCTCATGCCCACCGTCACGTCCTCTTCGAGCATGCGCTCGGCGAACAGCCGGCATCCTTCGGCCAGACGCCCGGCGTTGTAGGCCAGGAACGCATTATCGACAAGATCGGCCACCGTTTCTTTTCCGGTGACCGGCTTTGGATTGATGCGCTGGCCGCGCAGGAATTCGTTCTGCGTCATCGCGGAGACTGGCTGATCGGTTGCATGGCCCGAAACGCCCGCGTGCGGCGCTCGCGTGCTTCTATGATCCAGCGCAGGGTCTCCTTCGGGTCGTCAGTGACCAGAAACAGATTGAGGTCTTCGGGAGAGATCTTTCCCTCGCCGGCGACCCGTTCCTTGAGCCACTCGGCGAGCCCCCCCCAGTAATCGCGACCGAACAGCACGACGGGGAACTGCTTCACCTTGCCCGTCTGCACGAGGGTCAGCGCCTCGAACAGCTCGTCCATCGTGCCGTATCCTCCCGGGAAGGCGATGAAGGCGGTCGAATACTTCACGAACATCGTCTTGCGGACGAAGAAGTAACGAAAGTTGATGGAGCGCTCGACCCACTGGTTCGTCCCCTGCTCGAACGGGAGCTCGATGTTGCAGCCGATCGACAGGCCGCCCCCCTCCTTGGCGCCGCGGTTCGCCGCTGCCATAATGCCCGGCCCGCCGCCCGTGATGATCGCGAATCCTTCGTGGGCGAGCAGGCGCGACGTCTCGAGCGCCGCCGTGTAGTAGCGATCCCCCTCCAAAGTGCGCGCCGAACCGAAGACCGTCACCGCATTGCGGACGTCCGACAGCGTATCGAAGCCTTCGACGAACTCTCCCATGATGCGCAGCACGCGCCACGGGTCGGTGCTCGTGAAGGACGCCCGCCGCTCGACCGGAACGACCTGCGGCGGGGTGAGGAGTTGTTCGTCCTCAGTGAGCGGGCTGCGAGGCGAGGCGCTCGGTTGCTCTGACATAGTCATCCTGCACGTTATAGAAGAAAGGCGAGAACCGGACGTGCCCGGGCCGGCTATCGACGATCACGCCACCCGCCGCCAGGTGTCGCACGGCCGCGGCGGGATCAGGCATCGGAATCATGACAATCGCCGAACGGCGTTCCGGCTCGGCGGCCACCTTAGGCTTGAATCCGGCGGCGCGCACCGTGCTGATCAGATCCTCGGTCAAGGCTGCCGTGACCTCGCGGATCCGGGGCACGCCGATTTCCTCGATATACTCGAGGCCGCCGAGCTGCGCATAGACGGCCGCGAGCGCCGGCGTGCCCATCTCGAAGCGTCGCGCATCGTCGTGGAACGTCAACGCGCGCGGATCGAAGGCGAACTGCTCCCGCTGCCCGAACCATCCCGAAATCCGCGGCTCGAGCAGGCGGGCCACCGCTTCCCGGACGTACAGAAACACGATTCCGGGGCCGCCGAGCAGCCACTTGAGGCCACCTGCGACCAGGGCGTCGACGCCGGCGTCCTGCACGTCCACCGGGACCTGGCCGACTGACTGGTATGCATCGATCAGACAGAGGGCACCGTGCGCGTGGGCGACCGCCGCGACCCGCTTGATGTCTTGAATCGCGCCGGTCGTGAAGTACACGTGCGAAGTCACCACGAGCGCCGTGCGATCGTCCACGGCCCGCTCGATCGCTTCGACGGGCACGCTGATCCGATCGGGACTCTCGACGACGACGAGCTCGACGCCTGCCGTCGCCTTCGCGAGCCACTGGTACGCCACGGTCGGGAAATCGAGGGACGTGATCACGACCTTGGGCCGGCGGCGGTAATCGAGCGATTCGGCGACCGCGCTGAGCGCGACCGAGATGCTGGGCGCGAGCGCAATCTCGGCCGGGGCGGCGTTGACGATGCGGCCGTACCGCGCGCGCAGGTCGCGCAGCGCTTCCCACCACACGTCATACCATGCGGACGCGCCGCGGCTCTGCCATAGGTCGAGGTATTCCGCTACCTTGCGGCGAGACCGCTCGCCCAATGCCCCGAGCGAGCAGGTGTTGAGGTAGACGCTCGACTGAAAGATGGGGAACTCGCCGCGGTACCTGGCGAGTCCAAGCGCGCGCGGTTTTACGCTGCTTGCGAGCGTCATAGGCCGGGAATATACAGAAGGAATGCGGCGTATCGCGAGTTGGTCGGCACTTTATCTGCGTTTGGCGCTGCGGGCGCTGGTGCGTCCGCGACTCGCCGTCGACTTGTTGCGCCTCGCGTGGAGTTTTCGCGCCCGTGACTGGTATCGGCGCCCGCCGTTTTTGCCCATCCCGCCGCGCGACTACATGCAATGGCGCATGTTCACCGCGTACGGCGACGAACAGGCGATCCCGCCCGTCGATGACGTCGTGAACTTCGCGCGCTGGCGACGCGAGACGATGGGGCTATGAACACCGTCGAGCGAAGCGTCGAGCTAAAGCGTCGAGCAACGACGTTGGGGTTTGCCGCGACCGGCATTGCCCGGCTCGATCGCAATCCGCACGCCGACGAGCTGGACCGCTGGCTCGCTGACGGCCACGCCGGCACGATGACCTACCTCCATCGGCAAGCCGAGAAGCGGAAAGACCCGCGACTCATCATGCCGAAAGCGCAGTCGGCGGTAGTCACGCTGACGAACTATTTCCATGGTGACCCGCCGCATGGCGGCGGGGCTCGCTACCCTGGGAAGGTCGCCCAATACGCGTGGTCCTCCGACTACCACGATGTCCTCGGTAAACGACTCGAGCAGCTCGCGACGGCGATCCGCGACCTCGCGCCCGGCGCCACGACGCGCTGCTACGTCGACGCGGGGCCCGTGCCCGAGCGGGAGCTGGCGCAGCTCGCCGGGTTAGGCTGGATCGGCAAGAACATGATGCTCATTCATCCGGAGATCGGCTCGTTCACATTCATCGGCGTCGTGCTCACCGACGCAGGATTAGAGCCGGATCTGCCCTTCGAAGCCGATCGCTGTGGGACGTGCCGGCGCTGCCTCGACGCCTGCCCAACCCAGGCGTTCGTGGGACCGCGCGATCTCGACGCGCGGGCGTGCATCTCGTATCTCACGATCGAACACCGAGGGGAATTCACGGACACGCAGGCGCGACAGGTCGGTGACTGGCTGTTCGGCTGCGACGTCTGTCAGGACGTCTGCCCGTGGAATGTGAGCTTCGCCCGGGAGACGCTCGACCCCGCCTTCGCGCCCCGTCCGGATGTTGCGGCGCCGGACAGTCACGTCTTCACGACGATGGAGGAAGCCGAATTCCGGCAGCGTTACGGCGACACACCATTCACGCGGCCGGGCCGTCAGGGGATGCGTCGCAATGCGGCAGCGCTGCCCGACGCATGAGCGCGACTGAAGCAATTACCGAGCTGCAGCGTAAGCTGGCCGACGGGCTCGCCAAGATCGACCCCCATCACCGCCTGCTCGGACGACCGGTGACGTATCGCGTGATCGACGGCCAGATGCTCGAAATCACCTATCGCGACGTCGCCGGTATCGCCGACGCCGAGGTCAACGGCGTCAAGCGAATCATCGGGCGTGACTGCTCATATAGCGTCAGTCCGCAGACCGCCGAGCAGATCAGCGTGAGGTTCGTCGTTCCACTCAGATAGCTACTTCGCCGCGACGCGCGTGACGACGTCGTAGTAGAATCGCACGCCAAAACGCAGCGCGTCGATTCTGACACGCTCATCGTTGCCGTGCACACCGCGGGACTCCCCCTGCGTGAGCGGGAATGGCCCCAGACCGTAGCTCGCGATGCCCATGCGCCGGAAGTAATGGCTGTCGGTAAAGCCCGGCAGCATCAGCGTCGTGACCAGCGCGTTGGGATGACGCGCGTGCGCCACCGCAGTGATCGCGCGGAACATCTCTGTCTCGATCGGGCTCTCGGTCGCCGGCCAGTTCGGCCCCTGCGGCCGCAGCGTGACCGCGGTGTCTCCCACCACGCGCGTCAGCTCCGCGAGAAATGCCGCCGGATCCTGTCCGGGCAATAGCCTGACGTCGATCGCGGCGGTCGCAACCGGAGGAATGACGTTCGTTTTGTCGCTCCCCTTCAGCCCCGTGATCGAGATCGTGTTGCGCAGCAGCGCGTTGTACGTGAGGTCGGCCGTGATGGCGCGGACCGCGACCGAGTCGCGCAGCGCGGTTCGAATGTCGCTGAGCCAGCGGCGCACCGTCGAATCGCGCTCGATCGTCGCGAGGTCGCGAAACGACCGCTCGACCGCCGGTGTCACGGTGAGCGGGCTTCGCCACTCGGCGATGCGGTTGAGCGCGCGGATCAACCGGTGGACGGGATTGTCGGGCGACGGGCGAGAGCCGTGGCCGGCCGTGCCGCGCGCCGTGACGTCGAGCCAAAAGGGGGACTTCTCGGTCGTCCCGACGCCGTAGAACTCGACTCCCCCCCCTCCGGGGCCGTCGGCCCGCGTCACCCCACCCTCGTTCAGCAGGAACTCGGCATCCCGAACGAGACTAGCTTGATGCTCCACGATCCAGGCGGCACCCACGCCCGCACCGATCTCCTCGTCCGAGGTCGCGAGGAAGATGATGTCGCGCTTGAGCGGGACGTGTGCGCGCTTCAGGATCAGCATCGTCATGAGCTGCGCGATCGCCTCGCCCTTCATGTCGAGCGCGCCCCGCCCCCACACGTAGCCGTCTTTGATCAAGCCGCTGAACGGATCCACGGTCCAGTACTCGGGCGACGCGAGCACGACGTCCATGTGATTGAGGAGAATCAGGGGCCGCGCACTACCATCGCCGCGAAGCCGGGCGTAGAGGTTGGCCTTCCCCGGTGCCGGCTCGAAGATCTGCGCCTCGATGCTGTCGCGTCGCAGCACGACCGCAAGCCAACGCGCCGCGGCGATCTCGTTTCCCGGCGGATTGGTCGTGTTGATGCGGAGGTATCGCGTCAGCAAACCGGTCGCTTCGTCACCGAGCGCCATCCAGTCCGCCTCGCCCGGCGCCGTCATGAGCGCCACTCGCGCGGGCGTTTCGAGGACCGGTTCCGATGACGGCCCGGCGAGCGGTGGCATTGGACGACGTGCCGCGCAGCCGGCAACCAGCACCACCAGTGGGATCAGCTTCCAACCGTGCATAGTCGATATCCCGTGTTAGAGCGTGAGCGTCTCGCCATGCGCGAGCTGGCGATACCGGCTGGACGGCAAGCCCGCCGCGTCCCATGCGGCACGCGCGCGGCTGGGCGGCTCGTCCATCGCTTCATCGGTGAGCTTGAACGTCCCCCAGTGAATCGGCACCATCACGCGCGCCTTCAGCGCGCGGAACGCGGCGACCGCTTCCTCGGGGTTCATATGGACGTAGCGCATGAACCAGCGCGGCTCATAGGCGCCGATCGGCATTAGTGCAGCGTCGAACGGACCGTACCGCTCGCCGATCGCTCCGAACTCGGGATGATAGCCCGAATCACCGGCGAAATACACGCGTTGGCCGTTCGCACCTGCGAACGCAAAGCCGCACCAGAGCGTGTCACCGCGGTCGCCGAACCCGCGGCCGCTGAAATGCTGCGCCGGTGTGGCCCCGATTCGGAGCGGCCCGACCTTCCTCTCTCCCCACCAGTCGAGCTCGGCGACCGCGTCAGCAGGAGCACCGCGTTTCTGGACGAACGACGCGAGACCCAGCGGCACGATCCACGACGCCTGCGGATGCGCCCGCGCCAAGCACCGAACCGTTCTGGAGTCGAGATGGTCATAGTGGTTGTGCGACTCCACCACGACATCCAGCGGTGGCAGGTCTTCGAACGCGATCCCCGGCGGCACCCACCGGGGCGGGCCGGCAAATCGAACCGGCGATGCGCGCTCGCTCCACATGGGGTCGGTGAGAATGTTGAGACCGTTGAGTTGGATGAGCAGGCTCGAGTGTCCAACCCATGTCACCGTCAGTTGCGAGGCCGGAGCGCGCGGCGTGACGAACGCCGGCCGGACGCGCGCGAACACGGATGGATCGGGATCCTTGGGACGCGGTCGAGTCGTGCGATGCACGAGCATCCACTTGAGGAGGCTGCCGAACCCTGGCACGGCGTGATCGACCCACGGATTGCGAAAGCCGCCGCCGGGGCGGTGATGGGGCGGGACGGCCGGAGGAGTCACGGCGCGCAATATAGCCGCGCCGTGAGTCGTCGCTTACGGCGTACTGTCGGGAGCTACGTGGATGACGAGCGTGTCGGCCAACGCGCCACTGGCTGCAACGATGCGGCCCGTTCCGACGATCCTGGACGTGACTCTCGCGTAACGATTGCTGTCCACCGCGAGCGTGAGCACGGCGGTATCCAGGTTCTGCCACGCAACAATTGCGTTTGGATCCTGCTGATGCTGCGCGTTCACGACGATCGCTTCGAGTGGATTCGTATGATTCATCTGCATCGAGCTCGCACCCAAAATGAAAACGTCTCCACGAAACGCCGACAGCGTGACGTTATGGGTCGTCTCGAAGCCGCGGTTCACGGCGACGTTCGAATCGAGCGCCGAACCGAACTTGCTGCCGGAGGGTGGCTCTACGCCGACGATGTAGGTGCCGGGCAAGAGATACGCGAGGCGATAGTGGCCGGCCGCATCCGTCTTGCCGGTCGACAGGATGTACCAGTTGCTCGGGCCACCGCCCCAGGCGCTGACCGTCGCGTCCGCGACCGGGCCCGCGGGTCCGGCGCTGGTGTCGTGCATGACCGCGCCGGCGATGCTGCCCGTCGCCGCTCGGTTGACCGCGCGAACCGACGCAAAGAAATCGAATGCGCCATCACCCAGCTGGTTATAGACGAAGCTGCGTCCCACGTCGAAGTCGATGACGATGACGGCCCCAGTATCCGGAATGTTGATCGGGGCCTCGACAAACACGCCATACGACTCTTGACCGGCGCCATTCCAGCGCACGACCGCCTGTGATCCGTTCTTGAAGCGAATGCCGGCTGAAGAGTCGACGTTGATCGTGACGAGCACCGCTTTGTATTGATCAGCGGTTACCTCACCAATGCCTAGCGAGTCAGTGAGGCCCTGTTGCAGAGTCAGTAGATCGACCTGACGGTGGGGTGCCGCGACCGTGACCCAGTGCATGCTGTCGGCCGAGGTCCCGGTATCCGGGTGGGTCGAAACGGCGATGCTGACGATGTAGACCTGCACGCTTTGCACCGAATCGAACGGGAAGGGATCGTCCGTGAGGAGGACCTTCGCCATCGGCTTGCCACTATTAGGTAAGGCGGTGGTGACATCGTCCTTGTAGCACGCTACGGCGATCGTGGCGACGGCAAACAGGGCGAGGCTCAGTCTCGGCATCGTCAAACTCCTCCTGAGGGTGTTGCGCTGACGGCGCTGTTGCATTGAATACCCGGGTAGCCGCGCGCGGCGTCACACGGCGCGCACGCTTTCCCTTGTGACGTGGCGACTTACGCGATGGGTATACACAAAGTGGAACCAAGCGACGCAGAGCTGGTGCGCCGGGTCCGGGCCGGCGACACCGGGGCGTACGGCGCGCTGGTTTCCCGCTATCGCGATCGCCTGGGACGTTACGCCGTCCATATGATCGGCGATCGCGAAGACGCGGAGGAAGCGCTGCAAGACAGCTTCGTGCGTGCCTACCGTTCCCTGGCGCGTTGCGACGATCCGGCACGCTTCGGCGCCTGGCTGTACGGAATCCTGGTGAATCGCTGCCGCACGACGGGAGCGCGCGCCGCGCGTCGTCGCCGGATGTTCGTGCGCGACGCCCAAGCTCTGGACGGGGCCGCGCATGCCGACCAGGCGGACCGCCTGGACTGGACCGACGCAGTGGACCGGGCTCTCGCGCGCCTCGCGCCCGACTACCGCGAGGCGTTTCTCCTCAAGCACGTCGACGATCTCGAGTACGAGGAGATCGCCGAGCTGACGGGGGCCGGGGTGTCGGCCCTGAAGATGCGTGTGAAGCGCGCGCGCGAGCAGCTGCAGAAGTACCTGAGAGAGGCGGAGCATGTTTGAACGAGAGGACGAGACCGTCGAACGCGTAATTCAGCACCTGCGCCGCCCCGTGGCAATTGACCCGGGGCTGGACGCGCGTGTGATGCGCGAGATCGCTCAGGTGGCGCCCGCGGGGCGGCGCGTCAGGCCGCTATGGCCGCTCCTCGCCGCGGCGGCCGTCGTCGCGACGGTCCTCGTTGCCCGGCCCTGGAATCGCAACGCCGCGAGCCAGGCGGATACTCTTCAATTCGTATTGGTTGCTCCGCAGGCCGCCTCCGTGGCGTTGGTGGGAGACTTCAACGATTGGGACCCCGCTCGCTCGCCCATGCAAACCACGCATGGAGGGGGGATCTGGGCAACGGTCGTTCGGCTGGCGCCGGGACGGTATCGCTACGCGTTTCTCGTGAACGGCGTCGAATGGCGCGCCGATCCCAACTCGCCGGCGGCAAAGGACGATGAGTTCGGAACGCCAAGCTCGGTGATCACGGTCGGAGGGAGAGGGGGAGGGGGGGGATCATGATTCTCGCCGCACTGCTTCTCGCCACGCAGGTTGCTCTTCAGGATCCACGACTCGACCGGCTCGATCCCGATACGCGGTCGGCCGTCGCTGCGGTCGTGGACTCGGCGCGGGTTGCCAGGCTCCCCATCGAGCCGCTCATCCAGCGAGCGTTGGAGGGTGCGACGAAGGGCGCGCCTGGTCCCCGCATCGTGACCGCCGTCCGCAGGCTGGCGGCGGATCTCGGCACGGCGCGCACCGCTCTGGGGAACGACGCTTCAGCGCCTGAGCTCGAGGCGGGTGTCGCCGCCCTGCGCGCTGGCGCGACGACACAAATCCTCGCGAATCTCCGCAGTGTACGCCGGCCACTCACCGTGGCGCTCTCCGTGCTTGCCGATCTGGTCGCGAGCGGCGTGCCCGCCGATAGCGCCGCAGCCGCCGTGCTGGCCCTTGCGCCGAAAGCCCGCGACGCCGATCTGGTCGAGTTCCGCCGTGCCGTCGAGCGCGATATTGCACTGGGCGCACCGCCCGGCGCCGCTACGTCTGTGCGCCTCAACGCCGGCGCGACCGATGTCACCGCCGCCAGCTCCGGCAACCCCGGCACCCCGACCCGCCGCAGCCGGCCGTAGTTCTTCATTTCCGTGCGGGCACTCGCACTCATCGCTTTGGTGTGCGGGGCGGAGTCCAGCGTCCATTCGGTGGCCGCGCAAGTCGCAGCCAACGTCGAAGCGGGAATTTCGGACGTCCGGTACGACGGGTTCCTGGCGTCGGCGGCGGCATCCGTGTCGCCGACGATACGGTGGGAGCACCCGCGCGGTCGCGGCTTGATCAGTGCGCGCGGCACGTATCTGCGATTTGAAAGCGGTCGCCATAGTCTCGACGGCTCCGCGAACGGTTCCTGGTTCATTCCACTGGCTCAACACGTGCGCGCTGAATTCGGCGTCTCGGCCGGGTCCAGCCAGTACGCGAACATCGCGAGCTTCAGCCACACCGAGGGAGAAGCGCGTCTCCATCTGATGGGAGGCGACCGCGGGGGTTGGGCAGGAGCCAGCGTGGGACGCTCCCATTTCGGCGGCGCAGCGCGTGATGTCGTCGTCATCGCTGCTGGCTTCTGGCTGCTGCGGAACGACAACAGCATGTTCGTCTCGCTCGACCGCTCAGTCATCGGCGACACGGCGTACACCGATTTGCGGGCGTCCGGGAGAGTGCGACGATCGCGTATCGTGCTTGAGGGCGTCATGGGAGCGCGTATCTGGAGCCGGGGTGGCGGGCGCGGCGTGTTCGGTGAGGGCAGCGCGGCTATACCACTGAGCCCCGAGGTCGCGCTCGTTCTGTCCGCTGGCCGCTATCCGACCGACGTGGTCAGCGGGAGCATCGCGGGCCGATACCTCACAGCGGCGCTACGGGTGGGCACAAACCCGATCCGCAGGCCAGCACCGCGCGTGCTGCCGAGCGACAATCCCGTCTATGGTGGATCAGATGGGTTGAACGCGTCCGAAACGCGGCTCATAATCCAGGTCCGGCCGGAAGACGTGCTGCTTACCCTTTACGCCCCTGGCGCGACGACGGTCGAGGTTACGGGCGATTTCACCGATTGGCAACCAGTGTCGTTGAGCCGGAGCGACTCCGGTACGTGGGGCGGCACCTTCCGCATCGCTTCGGGCATTCACCACATCAATGTTCGACGTGACGGCGGGCCGTGGCGGGCTCCCGGGGGCACGACGCGCCGCGCCGACGACTACGACGGCGAGGTCGGCGTCTTCGTCCTACCCTAGAAAGACGCTGCTAGCGGGCGCCGCCGGCCAGCCGCAACGCTTCTGGACGGCGACGCAGCGCCAGCATCGCCCACACACCGAGCGCCGGTCCGATCGCCAGTACGCTCATGCTCCAGCGCCAGCCAATCACTGCTGCCACCTTTGGCAGCATGTAAATGCTGGCACAGGTGAGGAGAAACCCGAGACTCGTTTGGAGTGTCAGCGCGGTTCCGACGTAATCGCGCGGCGCGAGCTCGCTCACCGCCGCAGAAAACTGCGCCGAGTCGGCGACCACAGTTACTCCCCACACGAGCAGTAGCGGGATCAACAGGGCGAGCGGCGCGCCGAAGAGCAGGCCAACGGCGAGCGCACAACTTCCCGAGATCACCATGGCGGCACTGGTCACGAGCGTGCGGCCCCAGCGGTCGGCGTACTTCCCGCCGAGCCAGCAGCCAAACGCGCCGCTACCCACCACCGCGAACGTCACGAGCGCCGCGAGTCCCGTGACGTCGGCGTCCGCCCCGCGGCGGGCGTGCTCGCTCGCTGCCACAAACACGGCCATCCAGGTCCACATCGCGTACACCTCCCACATGTGGCCCAGGTATCCGAGGTTTGCCAGCAGCACGCCCGGGTCTCTCAGGATCCGAGGGGCGGCGGCGAGAGAGAACGGCGGAGAAGGGGCGGCGAATGGTCCATCGTTTGGCACAAAGAGAACCAGCAGTCCGCCCACGAGCGAACTGACGGCGGCAATCATGAGGACGATCCGCCACGCCGCCGGCGAAACCGCCCAACGCACGAGGTGGGGACTCGCGGAGCCGAGCGTGAGCGCCCCGACGAGAATGCCGATCGCGAGCCCTCGCCCTTCCTTAAACCATCCGGCCGCGATCTTCATTCCGGGCGGGTAGACGCCCGCCAATGCCGCGCCGGTGAGTAGCCGGCAGGCCACGCCTGTCGCGAAGCCTTTGGACGCCGCCACTCCAACCGTCGCAGCCGCCGCGAGTGCGGCGGAGCCGGCGACCAGCCGCCGTGCCGAAAGGCGGTCGGCGAGAGTGAAGATCGCACTGACGAGTGCTCCCGCCACGAACCCGAGCTGCACGGAAATCGTGAGCCAGGAGGTCCCGGCGGGCGAGAGCTGCCAAACTCGTGAGAGCGTGGAGGCCACAGCGGACGCGCTGAACCATGGAGCCATCGCGAGCAGCTCGACGACGGCCAGAAGGATCAGAACGCCGCCTGGGGTAGCGAGCCCCGGTGCGAAGCACCGGGGCCTCACAGCCCGGTAGGATGATCCAGAAACACCCAGGGCAAATCGAACTT
>JBGQKD010000035.1:0-29272 GCA_041499375.1 Gemmatimonadota bacterium | reverse complement strand
TCGACGGCGCGGTTTGGCACCTCGATGTCGGCTTGTCACATCCTGGGGCTGGAGAAGGTCCCAAGGGTCCGGCTGTTCGCCGGTTAAAGTGGCACATGAGCTGGGTTCAGAACGTCGTGAGACAGTTCGGTCTGTATCCGGTATGGGCGTTGGAGTGTTGAGGGATGTCGTCCGTAGTACGAGAGGACCCGGACGAAGCGACCCCTCGTGTCCCGGCTGTCCTGCCAAGGGCAACGCCGGATAGCGATGTCGCGCGGGGATAACCGCTGAATGCATCTAAGTGGGAAACCCTCCCCAAGATGAACACTCCCGAGCCGTAAGGCTCCTGAAGGGCCCTGGGAGACTACCAGGTTGATAGGCGGCAGGTGTAAGGCGCGCGAGCGCTTCAGCCGAGCCGTACTAATTGCCCGTGAGGCTTGATCTCTCCGCAGTCAACACCTCGGAGTGATTTCTCACCACCACGAATCCACGTACTCGTCAGTAGGTCTTTGCTGGCGACTAGCGCGACAGGGCCACACCCGTTCCCATCCCGAACACGGTCGTTAAGCCTGTCAGCGCCGATGGTACTGCGATCGCGAGGTCGTGGGAGAGTAGGCCGCCGCCAGCTTCTACTACAAATGTCCAATGTCCAACACCACTGTTGGACATTGGACATTTTTTCATCTCCACCCCAAAATCCGCAAGCCCGGATCCGGGGTTATCTTCCCAAATCACGATGACAGGACGATCCGGCGTCAGCGACGGGGCCACCAAGCCTCCACGACGCGAGCGCAGCAGCTCCGCCGTGCGCGTGCGTCGCCGGGCGCGCCAGTCCGTCCTCAAAACCAACGACGGCAAGCCGATCCACATCGTCCACTTCGCGGCGGAGTGCTGGCCCTACGCGCGCTCCGGCGGCCTCGGCGAAGCAGTGGCCAGTCTCGCGACCTACCAGGCCGCCGCCCGACTCCCGACCACCGTCGTCATGCCGCTGTACCGGCAGGTGCGCAGCGTCGTCAACGCGCTCGAGCCGATGGGCGGCCCGTTCGCGGTCCAGCTCGGAGCGAGCAAGGAAGTCGCGCGACTCTGGCGCGCCAAGGACACGCCCCGCGGCACCGACGTGCTGTTCATCGAGCATCCGGGGTTCTTCGATCGCCCGGCGCTGTACGGTGAGAGTGGCGACTACCGCGACAATCACCGCCGCTTTGCCTTTTTCTCCTTGGCGGCGCTCGCCGCGCTCCCGCGAATCGCTCCCGGGCAGGCGATTCTGCACGCGCACGACTGGCACGCGGCCCTCTCCCTCGTCTACCTCCGCACCGCGTTCGCGCAGCATCCGTACTATCGCCGCGTGCCCGCCGTGCTGTCGGTGCACAACGCCGGCTATCAGGGCCATTTCCCTCCCAGTACGATGCCGGAGATCGGCTTGCCGTGGGAGCTCTTTAACTGGAAGATGCTGGAGTGGTATGACCAGGTGAACTGGCTGAAGGGCGGCATCGTGTCCGCCGACGCCGTGGTGACGGTGAGCGCCACGCACGCGCGGGAGCTGCAGTCGCCGGACGGCGGCTTCGGACTCGGCGACACGTTCCGCGCGCTGCGAGACCGGCTGTTCGGCATCACCAACGGCATCGACCAAGACATTTGGGATCCCGCGCACGATTCCCACATCGCCGCCCGCTTCACCGCGCAGGATCTCGAGGGCAAGCGGCAGTGTAAGGCAGCGCTCCAGGCACGCTTCGGGCTCGCGCCCAACCCGCGCGTACCGGTATTCGGGATGGCGGCGCGGCTCGTGGCGCAAAAAGGACTCGACCTCCTCGTCGACGGTCGCGCGCTCGGCGCCACCGATGCCCAATACGTCTTCCTGGGGCAGGGCGAGCGTCGTTACGTCGATGCGTTGCGACAGCTCGCGGCGCGGTCCCCCGGCCGCATCGCGGTAGAGACGGGGTTCACCGATCCGCTCGAGCATGTCGTCGTCGCCGGCGCCGACATGCTGCTGATGCCGTGCCAGTACGAGCCCTGCGGCCTCACGCAGATGCGCGCCCAGCGCTACGCCACGCTCCCTGTCGCCAGGCGCACCGGCGGCCTCAATGACACGATCGACGATGGCATCACCGGATTCGTGTTCGACGAGTTTTCGGTGCCTGCGCTCGTCGCCGCCCTGCAAGGTTCCGTCCAGCAGTATCGCGACGAGCGGGGTTGGCAGGCGCGCATGCGCAAGGCGATGGCGAAGAACTTTAGCTGGCAGCGGTCGGCGCTCAAATACCTCGCGGTCTACCTGAAGGCGCTCGAGGTCGCCGAGCGCACGGGTCGGAGTACGGACTGATGGACTTCGTCCTCGCGCTGCACAGCCATCTGCCGTATGTGCTCAACCATGGGCGCTGGCCTCACGGGAGCGACTGGCTGTGCGAAGCGGCCATCGATACCTACCTGCCGCTGCTGGAAACACTCCGCAGTCTCGCGGCGGACGGTGTGGCGGCGCCGATCACCATCGGCTTCACACCCGTGCTCGCGAACCAGCTCGCGGCGCCTGCATTCGCCACGGAGCTCGAGGCGTACTTCGACCAGCGAATCAAGGCGTGCGACGAGGCGGCCGCCACATTCGCCGGGACACCGGACGAGCACCTGCTCCCGCTCACGGCATACTGGCGCGATCGGCTGGAAAGCCTGCGAGCGTTGTTCCGTTCCGTGAACGGCAACCTGGTCGCCCCGTTTCGGGCGCTGGAAGAAGCGGGGCATATCGAGATCATCGGCGGGGCGGCGACACACGGCTTCCTCCCTCTGCTCGGACGGGACGAGAGCGTGCGCCTGCAGCTCTTCTTGGGTCGAGCGGAGCACGAGCGCCTGTTCGGGCGAGCGCCGGCGGGGTGCTGGCTCCCCGAGTGTGCCTACCGCGCGCGCGGCGCATGGGCGCCGCTGCCGGGAGGGGGGGGCCCCACGGCCAAGGAACGTCCCGGCACCGAGGAGTTCGTCGCCGCAGCAGGGTTCCGCTACTTCTTCACCGACGCGCATCTCGCCGCAGCGGGAATGCCGCTGAGCCCCTACGACGAGATTCCGATGGGGGCGGAGCGATTCGATCTGCATGGGCGCCCGAGCCGCGGCGCGACGCACGTCCGACCCATCGAGCACTCCCCATACCTCGCCTATCGTCTGCGGTCACGTCGCGGCGGCCCCGCGGCCGTGGCTGCCCTGGTACGCGATCCGGTCGCCTCGGCCCAGGTGTGGAGCCGCCACGAAGGATACCCGGGGGACGGCACCTACCTGGAATTCCATAAGATCCGCTGGCCGGGTGGTCTCAAGCTCTGGCGCGTGACGGGGAACGGCGTCGACCTCGGAGACAAGCAGTCGTATGATCCTGCCGCCGCGCGCGCTCGTGCGGCCGATCACGCCACGGACTTTGTGCACCTGCTCGCTCGCATCGCTCAGGCCGAGGCGCTGACTGACGGCGGCGACGTCGTCGTCGCGCCATTCGACACGGAGCTATTCGGTCACTGGTGGTTCGAGGGACCGGATTTTCTCGGCGCGGTGTACCGCCGGTTTACCGACACCGCGGATGTCCGCGCGACCACGGCGAGCCGTCATCTCCGCGACCGGCCACCAGAGACGACGCTGGAACTCGCCGCGGGATCGTGGGGGGCCAACGGCGACTACAGCATGTGGCTCAATGACGAGACCGTCTGGACGTGGCAACGGTTGTGGCCCCTCGAGAACGCGTTCTGGGACGCCGCGCCCGCCGCGCTCGCACTCCCCGGCGCCCGTCCTATCCTGGCCCAGGCGGCTCGCGAGCTGCTCCTTGCGCAGGCGTCGGACTGGCAATTCATCATCTCGACTGGGGAAGTCGCAGACTATGCAACCCGTCGGTTCACACTCCATTGCGACGACGTCGAGCGGTTGCTGGCGATGCTGGCGCGCGGCGATCTGGAGTCGGGAGCCGGACTCGCCGAGGAGCTGCGCCAGCGCGACGACGTGTTCCCCGATATTCTGCCGCACATTGAGGGCGCGCTCGTTACACCGCGCGCGCGTGGGGCCGGACGCAAGCGGCGAATGGGTGCAAAGAAGTAGACGTCAGTCGTGCCCGCCGATGTATAACCGAATCATTTTCTCCCAGTACGGCCAGTCGTGGGCCCACCCGTCCCAGATCCGCAGTGCGTTCCCGATGCCTTTGCCCCACAGGATGCCCGACATTTCGCGGTTGTTCTCGCACGCCGGGTCATGCTCTCCGACCGCGAGGATGATGTCCTGCCGCCGGAACGCCGCGAGCCGTTCAGGATCGCGCTCGTGGCGCATGAAATCGTAAGGGTTACATGCGTACACGTTGGCATCGGAGTAGCCGCGGGTCAGTCGTTTGATGTCGTATGTTCCCGATAGGCCGATGATCCGCTGCACGAGCTGGGGATTGCGAAGTCCGAAGCAGAGCGCGTGGTACGCACCGAAGCTCGTGCCGACGGCGATGAGGAACGGCGTGGGGTTCTTGGCGAGACTGAATGGGACCACCTCGTCACGCAGGTAGCGATCGTATTGGAGATGGCGCCAGGCGCGCTGACCGGGATGGACATGTTCCGGGGCGTACCAGCTTTCCTCGTGTACGTGATGCAGGCAGAAGAGCTGGATCCAGCCGCGGTCCAGATGCTCGCCGAGGACGCCGGCACGGTGCATCCAGCGATCCGTCCATTCGGTGAGCCCGCCCAGCGTCGTGGGAAACACAAACACACGCGCTCCGCTATCACCTACCACCTGCAGTTCCATGTCGCGTCCCAGGGCGGGGCTGTGCCACCGGTGGCGCTCTTGCTTCATCGCGGTGAGTTCCCTCCGTTGCGCAGCAGGAACGGCAGCGCCTTGCGGAATCGTCGCCCCCAGGCCGACTCATGGTGCCGGCCCTCAACGTCTTCCACCCAGCGGAACTCGCCGTGCGGGTCGTAGCCTTTGGCGAGCAGGACGTCGCGGAGGTGGCGGGCGAGCGTCACGTGGACGTCCCCCTCCCGCAGCCCGACGTCGAGATAGATGCGTCCCGCCACTCGCGGTGCGTGTTCAACTAAGTCGAGAATTGCCGCGTTGGCGAACCATACCGCGGGGCTGAGCGCAGCCGCGAAACCAAACACGGATGGGTGACGGAAGTAGGCGTACAAGCTGATCAATCCGCCCAGCGAGGAGCCGGCAATGCCCGTATGGGCCCGGTCGGGCAGCGTGCGGAATCGTGCGTCCACCAGAGGCTTCACCGTGTTGATCAGGTAGTCGAGATAGCGGTCGCCGTGGCCGCCGCCGACCTTCGGATCCATGAATGGCGTGTACTCATCGATGCGTGCCGCCCCCATGTTCGGGATCCCGACGACGATGGCTTCGAGTCCGCGGCGACTCGCCCAGGCGAGCGCCGCTTTCAAGCCCCAGTCGCCCGCGAAGCTCGTCGCGGCATCGAAGAGGTTCTGACCGTCGTGCATGTAGATCACCGGATAGCGCGCATCGCCGCGCGCGTAGGATGCCGGTGTGTACACGAGGAGGTTGCGACGATTGCCCAGTTGGGGGCTCTCGACAGCAGGGACCGTGTGGACCGTCCCCCGGTAGCGACGGGCTCGTGCCCGGGCCTTCCAGCGCAGGTAAATTCGTGGGAATCGTCGCATTGGCAGCCGGAAATGTATGCGATGACCTCACGGGTTCCAAAGAGTGTCGTCGGGGGTTACCGTACCTCCCCCATGCCCGTCGCGTTGTTCGCCGCACCGATCCTGTCCGAGAACGCCGCGCGAATGATCGCGGCGATCGTGGGGCTGCCCGGTGTGCGCGCCGGTGTGATCAGCCAGGCGCCGCTCGAGGATCTGCCCGAGCCGGTCCGATCTCGGGTGTCGCATTGGCGGATTCCCGATGTCCTGGACACGGCGCAGTTGCTCGAGGCCGTCGGGCAGCTGGAGCAGCGACTGGGACGAGCGGACCGGTTGATCGGTGCCTACGAACAGCTGCAGGTGCCGCTCGCCGAGGTGCGCGAGCAGCGGGGGATTGCCGGCATGCCCGCGGAGGCGGCGCGGAATTTTCGCGACAAGGCGCGCATGAAATCGCTGCTGCGCGAGGCGGGGCTCCCCTGTGCGCGCCACCGGCTGGCGACGGGGACCGCGGACGCGATGGCATTCGCGGGAGAGATCGGATTCCCCCTCGTCGTCAAGCCTCCGGCGGGGGCGGGGGCGCTGGCGACTACGAAAGCTGACGACTGGAACGCGCTGCGGACTGCCGTGGATGCCGCGACGCCCGCGCCAGATCGTCCCGTGTTGCTGGAAGAGTACGTGACCGGAGACGAGCACTCGTTCGAGACCGTATCGATCGACGGGCGCGCGGTGTGGCACTCGCTGACGCATTACTATCCGTCGCCGCTGGAGGTCCTGCGCAATCCGTGGATCCAGTGGTGTCTGATTCTGCCGCGTGAGGTGGAGGAACCGCAGTACGACGACATCCGGCGTGCGGCGTTCCGCGCCCTCGAGGTACTGGGCATGGAAACGGGACTCTCGCACATGGAATGGTTTCGCCGGCCGCCCCCCGACGGCACGATCGCGATTTCGGAAGTCGCGGCGCGTCCACCGGGCGCGCAGATCATGACGATCGTGTCGCGAGCGCATGACTTCGATTTCGTCGCGGCGTGGGCTCGGCTGATGGTGTTCGACGAGTTTGCCGCGCCGCCGCGCCGCTATGCCGTGGGAGCGGCCTACCTGCGGGGCCAGGGGAGCGGACGGGTGAAGGCGATCCACGGCCTCGACCAGGTGCAACACGAGATCGGCGCGCTGGTCGTGGACGCCAAGCTGCCGACGCCGGGGCAGACCCCGACGGGGAGCTATGAAGGCGAAGGGTTCATCATTCTGCGTCATCCTGAGACGGCCGTCGTGCAGCGAGCGCTGCATCGGCTCGTCTCGCTAGTGCGCGTGGAGCTTTCATGAACGTGCTCATGATTTCACCCGGCTATCCAACCGAAATCAACTATTTCACCCGCGGGCTCGCGGTGCAGGGCGCGAAAGTCTACGGGATCGGCGACCAGCCCGAGCACGACTTGCCGCCGATGGTTCGACAGCATCTCGCGGGGTACCTCCAGGTGGCGTCGCTGCTGGACGACGCTGGCGTCGTGAAGCAGGTGGCGGCCTGGAAAGCGGCGCAGCCCATCGAGCAGGTGGAATGCCTGTGGGAGCCCGGCGTGATCCTGGCCGCGCGGCTGCGCGAGAAGCTCGGCGTCCCCGGGCAGGATGTCGCGCAGGCCACCCTGTTCCGCGACAAGGACGTCATGAAGCAGGCCGTCATCAAAGCCGGGATCCGCACGCCCAAGCACCGGCGCGCGAAGACTGCCATCGAGTGTCAACGCGCGGCCGAGGAAATCGGCTTTCCCATCATCGTGAAGCCCATCGCCGGGGCCGGCTCGGCGGATACGTTCCGGGTCAATTCCCGGCTCGAGCTCGACGCGGTCCTCGCGCGGTTGGGACAGGCGCGGGACGTCAACGTCGAAGAGTTCATCGACGCGGTGGAATACACGTTCGACACGATCTGCATCAAAGGAAAGATCGTGTACTGGAACATCTGCTTGTACCGGCCGCGCCCGCTGACGGCGCGGCAGGAGGAATGGATCAGCCCCCAAACCGTCGCGCTGCGCGACGTGGAAGCTGATCACCTGGCCGGCGGACGAAAGATGGGGAAGGCGGTGTTGAAGGCGCTCGGCTTCCAAACTGGCTTTACGCACATGGAATGGTATCGCAAGGAAAACGGTGAAACGATCTTCGGCGAAATCGCGGCGCGGCCCCCCGGCGCGCGCACGGTCGATTGCATGAACTACGCGTCCGACATCGATCTCTTCACCGGCTGGGCCGAGGCGGTGTTGCACGGAAAGTTCAGCCCGAAGCTCGAGCGCAAGTACAACGCCGCGATTGTCTTCAAGCGCGCGCGGGGCACGGGAAATATCCGGCACATCGAGGGGCTGGAACGGCTCAAGGCCCGCTTCGGTCCACACATCGCCGCGGTGGAGCTGCTGCCCGTTGGCGCGCCGCGGCGCAACTGGATCCTGACGCTTGTGTCGGACGGCTTTCTCGTAGTCCGGCATCCCGATCTGCAGACCACGCTCGACATGGCGGACGCCGTCGGCACGGATCTGCACCTGTACGCCGGCTGAGCACGGGCGAGGAGCACACGATGACTGGAAAAGTGGGACTTGTCGTCGGCCGCGAGTGGTCGTTTCCGCCGAAGTTCATCGAGGAGGTGAACCGCCGCGACAAGGGCGTGGTGGCGGACCTCATCAAGATCGGACCAACGCCGATGGACGCGCCGCGCGGATATGCCGTCCTCGTTGACCGGATCTCGCACGAGGTTCCGTTCTACCGGTCATACCTGAAGCACGCGGTGCTCCAGGGGGTCGCGGTCGTGAACAACCCCCTCATGTGGAGCGCCGATGACAAGTTCTTCGGCGCCACGCTCGCGACGAAGCTCGGCGTCGCCAGTCCGAAGACCGTTGTCCTGCCGAACAAGGACTACATCCCTGCCATCAGCCACCAGGAGAGCCTGCGCAACCTGGTGTTCCCGCTCGACTGGGACGCGGTCGTGCGCGACATCGGGTTGCCGTGCATCCTGAAGGACGCGCACGGCGGAGGCTGGAAAGACGTCTACATCTGCCGCACCCGCGACGAATTGCTCGCCCACTACAATCAGTCGGGTTTGCGGACGATGATTGTGCAGGAGTTCATCGAGTGGGAGCAGTTCGTTCGCTGCATCTGCATCGGGCAGAAGGACATTCTCCCGATCCATTACGATCCGAAGGCGCGCAAGTACATCGCGGATCCCGACTATCTCACGCCGGCCCTCCGCACGCGAATCGTGACCGACTCGCGCACGCTCGTGGGCGCGCTGGGATACGACATGAACTCCATCGAGTTTGCGGTCAAGAACGGCGTCCCGTACGCGATCGACTTCATGAATCCCGCGCCGGACTTCGATATCAACTCTCTCACGGCCGAGTACTTCGACTGGGTGGTGCAGCACATGGCCGACCTGGTGGTTCGGCTGGCGACGCGCCGGACGGCGGCTGGGACACGCACGTTCCACTGGCAAGCCCTGTTCAAAGGCCCCCCCGCCCCCCGGGGGCGGAGCCGGACATCCTCGGCATGACGTCGGTGTTGGAGCAGGCGATCGAGCACTACCACGAGCTCTTGACCGACGAGCTGGCGGCAGAATGCCAGGCGACTCTCGACGCCGAGTTGCGGCGCCGGGGATTGTTTTTTGGCGACCGGGCGCTGTGCACCGTGCTGCGGCCGCGGCTCTTTACGCCCGAGCAGTACCGATTCCTGCGAGATCGCTGCGCGATCCTGTTGCGGGCGTTCGATCGCGTCTACCACGCCGCGCTCGGCAACGCGGCGCTGCGGCGGCAGCTCGGGCTCGTCGATTGGGAAGAGGACCTGATGAAGACGGATCCAGGCTTCTCCGATCCCAGCCCGCTCTCTCGGATCGATGCCTTTTATCTGCCCGATGAGGGCGTATTCCACTTGACCGAGTACAACGCCGAAACGCCTGCGGGAGCGGCGTACGCCGACGCCTTGTCCGAGGCGTTCCTCGCCCTCCCCGTCATGGGTCCGTTTCTACGCCGCTTCGACCTCCGCCCGCTCCCCGCGCGCCACGACGTGCTGCACGCGCTGCTGTCGGCGTACGCCGAATGGCGGGAGAGCCAGGGGAGGGACAGCCCGGCGACGCCGCGCATCGCGATCCTCGATTGGCGCGAGGTGCCGACCTACAATGAGTTCCTGTTGTGGGTAGACTACTTCCTCGCGCGCGGTCTCGAGGCCCGAATCGTCGATCCCCGGGAGACGGAGCTCAAAGGCGGCCGGCTGGTGGCGGACGGACAGCCGATCGACCTGATCTACAAGCGCGTACTCATCAGCGAGCTCGTGGAACGTGGTGGCCGCGACCACCCGGTGGTCCGCGCGGTGGAATCGGGCGCGGTGTGCATGGTCAATCCATTTCGCTGCAAGCTGCTCCACAAGAAAGCGAGCCTGGCGGTGTTGAGTGACGAGCGCATCGTGGGACTGTTCTCCGATGACGAGCGGCAGGCGATCGACGCCCACATTCCCTGGACGCGGGTGGTCGCGGAGCGCAAGACACGTCATGAGGACCGGACGGTGGACCTGGTCCCCTTCATTATTGAACAGCGCGAGCGCCTCGTGCTCAAGCCGAATGATGCGTATGGTGGCGCCGGAATCGTGCTCGGGTGGGAGGTGGACGGCGCAACGTGGGAAGCGGCGGTTCGCACGGCGCTGACCGAGCCATTCGTGGTGCAGGAGCGCGTGCCGATTCCGAGCGAGCCGTTTCCGAGTGTCGTGGACGGCCGCGTGATCCTCGCCGACCGTATTTTGGACACCGCTCCGTACGCGTACCATGGGACGCACGTCGACGGGTGCATGTCGCGCCTGTCCACGGCCGCTCTCGTCAACGTCACGGCCGGCGGCGGGTCGCAGACCCCGACGTTCCTCGTGGAGGCGCGATGAAGCCCCCCTCGCTCACCCTCGGCATCGAGGAAGAGTATCAGATCATCGATCCCAAGACCCGCGAGTTGAAGTCGTACATCACGGAAATCTTGAGCGGCGATCACCTGGTGCTGGCGCAAATAAAGCCGGAGCTGCACCAGTCGATTGTGGAGGTCGGCACCAAAGTCTGCATGACGACGGCGGAGGCACGCGCCGAGCTGGTGCGACTGCGCCGACAGGTCCTGGAACTGGTGGCCAGGAACGGGCTCCAGATCGCGGCCGCGGGCACGCATCCATTTTCGTCGTGGGTCGATCAACAGATCACGCCGCTGGAGCGCTACCTGGGCGTGCGGGAAGACATGGGCGAGCTGGCGCAGCGGTTGCTGATCTTTGGCACGCACATCCACATCGGCATCGAGGATCGCGAGTTTCTGATCGACGCACTCAATGTGGCGCGCTACTTCCTGCCGCACCTCATGTGCTTGTCCACCAGCTCGCCGTTCTGGGGAGGGCGCAACACGGGACTCAAGTCCTATCGCAGCATCGTGTGGCGCGGCTTCCCGCGCACGGGCGTCCCCCGCCCGTTGCGTTCGTGGAGCGAGTACACGGAGTTGGTGGACGTGCTCGCGAGCACCGGGTGCATCCCCAACGGTTCCAAGATCTGGTGGGACGTCCGGCCCAACTGGAACTATCCGACGCTCGAGTTCCGGGTATGCGATGTGTGCACGCGGGTCGACGAGGCGATCTGCATCGCGGCTATCGTCCAGGCGATTGTGGCGAAGATCTGGAGACTGCGACGGGACAACATGACGTTCCGCGTGTACCCCTCGGACTTCATCGAGGAGAACAAATGGCGCGCCGTGCGCTACGGGCTCGATGGGCGGCTCGTGGATTTCGGCAAAGGCGTCGAGCTGCCGGCGCGAGATCTGGTGCGCGAATTGCTGGTGTGGTTCATTGACGACGTCCTGGACGAGCTCGGCAGTCGCAAGGAGGTCGAGTACGCCTTTCGCATTCTTGACGAGGGGTCGAGCGCCGACCGCCAGCTTGCCGTCTATGAGCGCACGAAAGATTTCAAAGCCGTGGTCGACCACGTAATCGCCGAAACGGCAGAAGGGCTATAGTTGCGTTCCCCCATCATCGGTATCACCACCCAGACGCTCGAAGCCGTTCCCGATCAGCTGCCGCGCTGCTGGATCATGAGTCAGCGCTACGTGCAGGTCCTCGCCGCCGCAGGTGCCGTGCCGTGGGTGATCCCCCTACTCGAAGGCGACGAGACGACGATGCGGGCCATCTATGACCAGCTCGACGGCCTGTTTCTGCCGGGCGGCGTCGATGTGGATCCGTCCGCCTATGGCGAGCCGCGCGGCCCACTGTGCGGCCGCACCGATTCGGCGCGCGACTGGACCGAGCTGCTGTTCCTGCGGTGGGCGCTTGCGGACCGGAAGCCTGTGCTCGCGGTCTGTCGCGGCGCGCAACTCGTCAATGTCGCGGTGGGCGGCTCGCTGTACCAGGACGTGGCGGCGCAGCATCCTGCCGCGATCAAGCACGACCACTTTCCCGTGGGCGGTCGGCGGCGCGACGAACTGGCGCACGAGGTGCGCCTCGCCGAGGGATCGCGCCTGCGTCGCTTACTGGGGACCGCGACGCTCGCGGTGAACAGCATGCACCATCAGGGTATCGCGCGATTGGCCCCGGGCCTCGTTGCGGTCGCTACCTCGCCGGACGGCTTGATCGAGGGTGTCGAGGGCGACTCCGACGACTTTTTGCTCGGAGTGCAGTGGCACCCCGAAGATCTCGTCGATGTGGATGCGCGCATGCGCCGGCTGTTCGAGGCCTTCATCGGAGCGTGTACTTCGTAAAGATGCGAAGCCCGCCACGTTACCGCAGCACGACCGCCGCCACATACTGCGCCCACAGCGTGGCTTCCGGCACGAGCACCGGCGCGAGCCGGTCGATGATCGCGAGCCCGCCACCCTCGCGCGACATCAGCGCCAACTTGTTCTGCACGTCGAGCGCGGTGATTGGCGCATCGCTCGTCAGCAGGACCCAGTAGCCGGAGATGTGCGTGCTGTCCTCACGTGGCGGCGCGCCGGTCAGGAGACTGCCCGTCGGCGTGAATTGACCGGCGCGGCCCGACACGGGCGCGCCGCTGATCACCGGCGACTGGATCGGCGAGGGAATGTCGCTGACGCTGATGGCATTGTTGCCGGCGCGCTTCAACGTCTTGTCGCGGCTGCGCAGGGGGAAGAACAGATCGATGCGGCCTTCCGGCGTGACCCAGAACAGCACCACGTTCGCCGGTCGCAGCAACCGGAAATCCACTCGGCTCTCCGTGATAGCGGTGAAGCCTTCGCCGAAATGGGCAACGTCGCCGTGGACGTTCTGCACGACCTGCGCGCCGGCAACGGTTGGGGACGCCAGCGCGAGCAACACCAGGATTCGCAGATGTGAAGTCATGATCGTCAGCGGCCAAGGGTTGAGGGTTGGGGGCGTGCCCGCTACGGATCGATCGGTGTTCCGAACGCCGCATGATATGCGGTCGTCACCGATGACGCGCGATGTCTTCCCCAGTCCCGAACGGAGCATACGAGGCCGACCAATTTGCGGTACGCGAGGCAATCAGTCGCTGTGGTAACGCTCGCACGAAATTCATGAGCGACGTGTCGGACCGATCGAGCGCCGCGAGTCGCCGCCAGACGTCGCTGGCCGTCGTCGGCGTGTCCGACACGATGACCAGCCAGTATCCGGGCAAGGCCGACCCTGCAGTCCCGGAGACCGGCACGCGCATCCGATGCTCTTCGCCGGGTGGCCCATACGGGGCCGCGTCCACGCATCCCGGGAGGCCCATCGAGGCGCGTTGATCCTGGGGACCGGTGCACGGCGGTTGCAGACCGAAGACCGGCGTCCAGTAGCTCTCCTCGACCCATGTCATGCCGCCGTCCCGCACGGTCGCGGCCCGGAGATAGTGCGTGCCGGGTTTGGTTCGTGCCTTTCCACCGAGCGGCGCGACCAGCTGAACGCCGCCGCCTTCCGTCAGCCGCAGCGCGACGACGTACCCCGGTCTTGCGAGATTGAAGTCGACGTCGTACGGCGTGACGGTGACGATGGTGAGATCGTACTCTTCACCGGGACCGACTCTGGACTGCGGCGTAAGCACGACGGTGGGGATTGTGTGTCGCGCGCAACCACCTGCTGACACCATGAGCGCGAGCACGGAGACTGCCAGGTTCCGTAGCATGAACACCTCGCGGGCAGAGTACCCATTTGTATCGTACAGGCCGGGTGCCAACTCGCGCAAGCCGCCACCCTGTTCTACACTTCAACCCATGACCCGTTGCGGTACCATCGTCCTGGCCGGCCGACCCAATGTCGGCAAGTCGACGCTGCTCAACGCGCTTGTAGGCGAACACCTCGCGATCGTGTCCCCCAAGCCACAGTCGACTCGGCTGCCCGTGGTAGGCCTGCTCACCAAGGGCGACACGCAGTACATCTTCACCGACTCCCCCGGCCTGCTCGAGCCTGAATACCAGCTCCACGAGGTCATGCGGGCTACGGCGCTGCGCGCCATCGACGACGCCGAGCTCATTGCGTATCTGCACCCTCTGGCGGAGTACCCGGCGCCGCCACTCACCACGGTCGCGAAGCTCGACCGACCGCCGCGCGCACCGATCGTCACCGTGTACACGAAGGCCGATGCGGTCGGCCGGACGGCCCGACGGCCCGACGGCCCGTCCGACGTCGTCGTCTCGGCTGTCACACGGGAGGGGCTGGACGCGTTTCTCGAGGCGTTACGTTCCCGCCTGCCCGAAAGTCCCTTTCATTATGATCCCGACGAGCTGGCCACCCAGCCGATGCGCTTCTTCGCGGCGGAGTTCATTCGGGAAGCGGCGTTCGAGCAGCTGCATGAAGAGCTCCCCTACAGCGTCGCCTGTGAGATCGATGAGTTCCGGGAGGGCGCGGAGCCGGTATATATTCGGGCCGTGCTCTACGTCGAACGCGAAAGCCAGAAAGGGATCGTCATCGGCGAGGGCGGCCGCACCATCAAAGCCCTCGGCGCAGCGGCGCGCGCCAAGATCGAGGCGCTGCTCGGCCAACGCGTCTTCCTCGACCTGCATGTGAAGGTGCTTCCCAAGTGGCGGCGCGACGCGCCATCCCTCAAACGACTGGGATACGTCACCTCATGAGCCTCGCGCCCGACCTGCTCGAGATTCTCGTCTGCCCGAAGTGCAAAGGACCGCTCGAGCATCGCACCGATCCGGAGGCGCTCGCCTGTCACACCTGCCGTCTGATCTACGCCGTCGAAGACGACATTCCCATCATGCTGATCGATGAGGCGAAACCTTTTTGAGGGACGGTCGGACGGCCTGACGGCCGGACGGGCGGTGGCCGTTGCGCTTGGGCTGCTGGCCGTCGGACCGTCGGGCCGTCTGGCCGCTCAGGAGCTGCCCAACAACGCCGGCGCGCTCTTTTTGGTATTCCCGGTAGGCGCACAAGCGGTGGGGATGGGACAGACGGCCACCGCAATGGCCGGGCGGGGTGAAGCGGCATTCTGGAATCCCGCCGGTCTCGCCGCGCTGTCCGACGACGAGTTCTCGCTGCACAGCGCTTCGCTGGTCGCCGGTCGCAGCAACGTGCTTGGCGCGTATTTCCCCTCGCACGGCATCGGCGTAATCGGCGGCGCGGTGTACCTCGTCGACTACGGCGATCTCGATCGCACCGACATCAACGGCAACACGATCGCGCGCATCGCCCCGCGCAACTTCGAGTTCCTCGCGTCCTACGCGACGAACCTGACGGGCTCCTTCGCCTTCGGCATCAATTACAAGCTCGTTCAGTTCCGCGTCGATTGCAGCGGCGACTGTCGCGACTTTCCCGCGGGAACGGGTGTGACGCACGGGCTCGATCTCGGCGGACAATTCAGCGTGGGGCCCGGCGGCCCGCTGCGCATCGGCGTGGCGCTGCGCAACATCGGGTTCCGCTTACAGGTCAACAACCAGGCGCAAGCCGATCCGTTGCCGACGCGTCTCGCCGTCGGCGCCATTTATGAGGTCCGACTGCGTCCCGTCACGGGACGCGCACTCGATCAAGCCTTCGATCTGAAGCTCGCCGCCGACGTGGACAGCCCGTGGGGTCAAGCGGGGCAGTCGGAGACCCGGCTCGGTCTCGACATCGGCTATCAGCGACTGGTGCGGGTGCGCGCCGGTTACGCCTTCGTGCAGGACGGACTGAGCGGACCGAGCATTGGGCTCGGGGTCGAGAGCGGCTCGCTCGGTATCGACCTCGCGCGTGCGTTCCTGACCGGCTCGGACCTGCAGGTCGAGAGTCCGACGTTCTTTTCCTTCCGGGTCTCTTTCTAAATGAAGGGGGCAGCGCCGCTCGCGGGCCTCGCACTGATCGCCGCGGCGAGCGCGGGCATGGCGCAGCAGCAGGAGCCGCCCGCGAGCGTGTTCGTCCGCCCGCTCGCGTCACTGCTGCTGCCCGGGAGCGGCCAGCTGCTGGCCCACCAGGATCGCGGCGCCGTGTACCTGGCGGCGGAGGTGTACCTCGTGTCGCGGTTCCTGCAGCTCGATCACGAGGCGATGGCGGAAGCCCGGCGGTTTCAGAATCTGGCGTTCGATGTCGCGCGACGCACCTACGGGCCCGTGCGGCGCGATACCATCTTCGAGTATTACGAGCAGATGGAGCGCTTCGCGGAAAGCGGCGCGTACGATGCCGATCCGGGAGGGGCGTTCGCGCCCGAGACCGATCCGGGGACCTACAACGGATCGGTGTGGCTCCTGGCCCGGCGCACGAACTGGGAGGATCCCAACGTGCCTCCCGATCCGTCCTCCCTCCAGTACTGGAGAGCGCTGCAGTTCTATCAGGAGCGGGCCGTAGGTCCCAATTTCCAGTGGAGCTGGCGCGACCATTCGCTCGAGCACGAGGTGTTTCGCGATTACATCAAGCGCAGCGACAACGCCTTTCGGCGCGCGCAAAACCAGATCGGTCTGGTCCTCGCCAATCACGTGCTCAGCGCGGTGGATGCGCTGATCTCCGCGCGCCTGAGCGCGGCGGCGGGGCGGTCGGCGGAAATGCGAACGACGGTAACTCCTAAGTACGGCGAATTGCGATTCTCATTCAGTTTCTAGTTATCAACAGGACCCAATCATGAGCTGGATCGCAAGTCCGGAGGCGTGGCTCGGCCTCCTCACGTTGACGGTGCTCGAGATCGTCCTCGGCATCGACAACATCATTTTCATCTCGATCCTCGCGGGGAAACTTCCCAAAGAGCAACAGGGACGCGCCCGCCGCGTCGGCCTGGCCGGCGCGATGGTCACCCGCATCGCACTGCTCGCCGCGCTCGCGTGGATCATTCGCCTGACCGCTCCGCTGTTCCACGTGGTCGGGCACCCCTTCTCCGGCCGCGACATCATTCTCGTTGCCGGCGGTCTCTTTCTGATCGCGAAGAGCACGCGCGAGATTCACGAAGGGCTCGAGGGCGACGCGGACCACGCCGGCACCCGGACCCGCGCCTCGTTCGGCGCCGTCGTCGGGCAGATCGTCCTGCTCGACATCGTGTTCTCGCTCGATTCGGTGATCACCGCCGTGGGGATGGCGCGTCACCTCCCCGTGATGATTGCCGCGGTGGTGCTCGCGGTGGGCGTGATGATGTTCGCGGCGGGGCCGATCAGCGATTTCGTGCATCGCCATCCGACGGTCAAGATGCTCGCCCTGAGCTTTCTCCTGATGATCGGTGTGGCGCTCATCGCCGACGGGCTGGGCCAGCACATTGCCAAGGGCTACATCTATTTCGCGATGGGCTTCTCGGTGTTCGTGGAGATGCTCAACATCCGCATGCGGGCGCGGACGCCTCCGGTGAAATTGCGCGAGGCATACGAGGGTTCATTTGACACGGGAGGCGACGAGGCCTAAGTTTAGGCGGTTTCTACCCTTACGAGAGGAGTAAGGTGCGGTCGCCCCAAGCCATTCTCTTCTTCTCGCCGGCTGGACGTTCCGTACCTGACTTCGTGACCGCATGGGTCAACGGGAGGGAATTGCCCGTTATCTCCCTTCCGCAGGCCGCAGGGGTGGAAGAGCGGGTGCTCCGCGCGCTGCCGACGCTGGTGGTGATCGACGCCGACAGCGCCGGCGATGAGGGGATGCAGCTGTGCGCCCGTCTGAAAGGCGACGCCTACACGGCGATCGTACCGCTGGCTGTGGTGACCAATCGCCATGCGACGGACGCCGTGCGGAAGTGGTTCGCGGCGGGGGCGGACGAGGTCATCACGCCGCTCTTCGAGCCGGGTGAGCAAGCGGGGCGCCTCGACGCCCTGGTGACCCGCGCCGAACGCGACGTGGCGGTGAATCCCTCGACGCGGCTCCCGGGGACGACGGAGATCGAGCGGGAGATCAAGCGGCGGATGGAGCTGGGCGAATTCTTCGCCGTCTGTTACGCCGACCTCGACCACTTTAAGGAATACAACGATCGCTACAGCTATGGCGACGGCGATCGCGTGATCTACTTGCTTTCCCGGATCCTGCACGACGTCGTGCGCGGGATCCTCGGGAAGCAGGGGTTCGTCGGGCACATCGGCGGCGACGATTTCATCTTCGTCCTGCCGATCGAGAGCATCGGGCTGGTGTGCAGTGAAATTCTGGAAGTGTTCGACACGCTCGTCCCGTATCAGTACAACGAGCAGGACCGCCGGGCGGGTTACTATTTCGGCAAGGACCGGCGCGGCCAGCTGCACCGGGTGCCGCTGATGACATTGTCGATCGGCGTCGTGACCAATCAGCATCGCCGCTTCGCGCACCCGGCGCAGGTCAGCGAGCTGGCGACGGAGATGAAGAGCTACGCGAAGACACAGGCGGGATCGGTCTTTGTCGTCGACCGGCGCCACGATCGCGAGCACGGGGAAGAAAGCGGAGACAACGAGGCATAAGGCGTGAACGTCACCTGTCCGTCATGCGAAACGGTGTACCGTGTGGACCCGGCCAGGGTCCCCGCCGGAGGGCTACGCGCGCGCTGCAGTGTCTGCAGCAACGTCTTCGCCGTGAGTCCTGACGGTGCCGGAGTGAGCGCGGCTGCCGCGCCGGCTCCACCGCCGCCTGCAGCGCCTCCTCGGGCTGCGCCGCCACCGCCGCCTCCCCCGCGCCCCCCGGCCCCCGCGCCCGCGCCACCCGCGCGTCCCGCGATGGCGCCGCCGGTTGCGCCGCCGAACCGTCCCGCAACGCCGGGGGCACCTGCGGCATCACCAATCGCACGGCCGGCAGCGCCCGCTCGTCCGGCAAGTCCGGCGGCGGCACCGGCGGCGCCGCCACCGCCCGCGCCCGCCATGACGGCGCCGCGCGCTGTGCCACCGTCCGCACCACCGCCCCCGGCACCGCCCGCGCCGCCTATGCGGTCTGGGGCAGCAGCGCCGGCCGCATCACCGCCCGCAGCACTGGCGGCGGCCGCGAGTGCGCCGGGGCGGCGCAACACCGGGCCGCTGCGCCCGGTGAACCCGTTCATGGTGCAAGATCCGAAGCAGAAGGCGCGGCGGTTGGCGCGCGCCCTCATCTCGGACATGTTGGTTTATCATCCTGAGAAGCGGCAGCAGGGGATTCGCGACGGCACGCTGCCGCAGCTGTTCAAGGACGAGATCGAGAAGAGCTGGCAGGAGTATGTCGAACAGGTCGGCGCCGACATGGCGCAGAGCACGCCGTTCTGGACCGAGGCGCTGAACGAGATTTTAACGGGAGGACACAAGCTGTTCTAATGGCACTCGCCGAGAGATTTGCCGATTTCGATCGCCGCCTCACCGAGCTCAGGGGCTTTCTTTGACGTCGACGGGAAGACCGCTCGGCTCGCGGAGCTGGAGCAGAGAATGGCGGACGGCGCCCTCTGGGCCGACGCCGAACGCGCCCGTCAGACGGTCACCGAAGTCAAATCCCTGAAGGGCTGGCTCGAGCCTTACCACGCCCTGCGTAAGCGCGTGGATGAAGGCCGCGAGTTGAACGAGCTCCTCGAAGCCGAATCCCACGTCGATCTCGCGCTGCAGCGCTCGCTCGAAACGGAAGCCGAGGAAATCGCCGGCCGGCTCGAAGCGCTGGAAATGCAGAACATGATGCAGGGGCCCGACGATGTGCGGGACGCGCTTCTCACGATTCATCCCGGCGCCGGCGGCACCGAGTCGCAGGACTGGGCCGAAATGCTGGTGCGGATGTACACGCGCTGGGCGGAGCGGCACGGGTTCACGGTGTCGATCCTCGACCTGTTGCCCGGCGATGAAGCCGGCATCAAGTCGGCCGAGATCGAGATCCGCGGGCGCTACGCGTTCGGATTGCTCCGGGCGGAAAAGGGGGTGCACCGGTTGGTGCGGATCTCACCCTTCGACTCGCAGTCGCGCCGCCACACGTCGTTCGCGTCGGTGTTCGTCTATCCGGAAGTGGACGACGAGATCGAAATCGAAATCAAGGACGACGACCTGCGCATCGACGTGTTCCGCGCGTCGGGCAAGGGCGGCCAGCACGTCAACAAGACGTCTTCGGCCGTGCGGATCACCCACTTGCCGTCGGGTATCGTCGTATCGTGCCAGCAGGAGCGCAGCCAGGGGAAGAACAAGGCGACCGCCATGAAGATGCTCAAGGCGCGCCTGTACGAGCGCGCGGTCGCCGAACGGGACGCGAAGAAGGCGGAAGTCGACAAACAGAAGACGGACATCGCGTGGGGCAATCAGATCCGCTCGTACGTCTTCCAGCCGTACACGATGGTCAACGATCATCGCACCGAGCTGAAAGTGAGCGACGTCCACAAGGTGATGGACGGCGATCTCGATCCGTTCATCGAAGCGTTCTTGAAACGCTTCGGGAGCAAACTTGAACCGATTCGGAGCTAAAACGGCGTGACCACCGGGTTCGTCGAAGCGGCGCGGCGTGAAAAACTGAAAGCGCTGCTGGAGCGCGGCGTCGCACCGTTTGTGTACCGGTTCGAGCGCACCGCGACCGCCCAGCAGGCGCTCGCCGCGTACAAGAGCGACGACGATCCGGCGCGGTACGCCCTGGCGGGACGCCTCGTCGCGCTGCGGCCGCACGGCAAGACGACGTTCGCGCACCTGGAGGATCAGAGCGGCAAGATCCAGCTCTACTTCAAAGGCGACGAGCTCGGCACCGAGCGCTACGAGGTGCTGGAGCTGCTCGATCTGGGCGACCATGTGGGCATCGAAGGCCGGCTGATGAAGACGCGCACCGGCGAGATCACGCTGCGCGTCGCGGGGTTCACGCTGCTCTCCAAGGCGCTGCGCCCGCTGCCGCTCGGCAAAGAGGACGCGAGCGGGGTGAAACACGGCGAGTTGACGGATCCGGAGCTGCGCTCGCGCCAGCGCTACGCCGATCTCGCGGTGCATCCCGAAGTCCGGGAAGTGTTCCGGCTGCGCACCCGAATCGTGCAAGGAATCCGGGCATTCCTCGATGCCAAGGGGTACTTGGAAGTGGAAACGCCGGTGCTCCAGCCGCTGTACGGCGGCGCCTCGGCGTGGCCCTTCAAGACACACTACGAAGCCCTGGACGCGACCTTCTATCTCCGCATCGCCGATGAGCTGTATCTGAAGCGCTGCCTCGTGGGTGGTCTCGAGAAGGTGTATGAGATCGGACATGACTTCCGGAACGAGGGATTGTCGCGCTTTCACAATCCCGAATTCACCATGGCGGAGTGGTATCAGGCGTATGCCGACTACAACGACGTGGCCGCGCTGACCGAAGAGATGCTGGCGGGTCTCGTGATCGAGTTGTTCGAGACGAGCGAGCTCACGCGTCACGGCACGGCGCTGTCGTTCGCGCGCCCGTTCGCGCGCAAGGATTACTACGCGCTCGTCCGCGAGCATGCCGGCGTCGATCTCACGAAGACGAACGATGCCGAGCTGCGCGGCGTGCTGAAGCAGCACAACGCGCCGCCGGCGGACGTGGCGGCCCTCAGCGGTCCGAAGCTCATCGATGAGGTCTTCAAGACCTGCGTCGAGCCCAAGCTCGTGCAGCCCACGTTCGTGTTCGACTATCCGCTCGCGCTGTCACCGCTCGCCAAGCCCAAGCGCGGCGATCCGACCAAGGTCGAGCGGTGGGAGCTGTTCGTGCAGCATCGCGAGCTGGCGAATGCGTTCAGCGAGCTCAACGATCCCGACGAGCAGCGCCGCCGCTTCGAGCAGCAGGCTGCGCTGCGCGCCGCGGGCGACGCCGAGGCGCAGCAGCTGGACGAGGATTTTCTGCGCGCGCTGGAGTACGGCATGCCGCCCGCCGGCGGCGTGGGGCTGGGCGTGGACCGCCTGACGATGATCCTCGCCGATCAGACGAACATTCGCGACGTCATTCTTTTCCCGATGCTGCGGCCTGAGTCATGACGATCACCGTGGTCGACGTTCTCAAGGCGCTGTTCGTGCTCGCCGCCATCGTCACGATCGTGGTGTTGGCGACGAACTGGCCGAAGGGCCTCGATCTGCAGGTCGCGATGCGGTACCTGCGCAGCCGGCGCTCCTCGCGGCTGATATCCCTGATCACCGTGATCGCCGTCGGCGGCGTCACGATCGGTGTGATGGCGCTCGTGATCGTGCTGGGCGTGATGAATGGGATGCAGAACGACCTGCGCGAGAAGATTCTCGTCGTCAATCCGCACCTGCGCGTACTGACGTACGGCGAAGGACTGCGCCTCGACGACTGGTCCAAGGTGCTGGGGCAGGTGAGGCGCGCGTCGGGCGTAGAGGCCGCGGCACCGTTCGTGATGACGCAGGGTCTGATCTCGGCAGGCCACGACTATGCCGAAGGGGTGATGGTCATCGGCGTCGAGTCCGACACGGGCAGCCGCGCGGTGACGAGCCTGCCGCATTACTTCACCAAAGGCGATCTCACCTTCCGGACGACGCGCACGGACGTCGAGGGAGGCGTCGCGATCGGAACCCGGCTGTCGACCAAGCTCACGGCGTATCCGGGGGACGTCATCACCATGGTCGCCCCCGCCGGCTCGCAGTTCAATCGCAGCCTCGGCGCGTTCGTCCCCAAGTATCGCCGCTACGAAGTCACCGGCCTGTTCGAAACGGGGATGTACGACTACGACAACAGCTACGTCCTCATGAGCCGTCCCGCGGCCCAGGACTTCGCGGGGCTCGGGGGCGCCGTCACCGGGATCGAAGTGCGGCTCGCCAATCCGGAGCGCGCCACGGAGGCGGGGCAGCAGCTCGAGAGCATGCTCGGCTACCCATACCGGGCGCTCGATTGGCAGCTCCAGAATCGCTCGCTGTTCTCCGCGCTCAAGCTCGAGAAGCTGGCGATGGGGTTGGTCGTCTTTTTGATCTGCGTCGTCGCGGCGTTCAACGTCGTGGGGACGCTGACGATGGTGGTGCGCGACAAGACGCGCGAGATCGGCATTCTCCTGGCGATGGGAATGCAGCGCAGTCGCATCCGGCGCGTCTTCCTGGTCCAGGGCGTATTCATCGGACTGGTTGGGACCGCCCTCGGCGCCGTCCTGGGACTGATCGTCGGCGCGATGGTGAATCGCGGCCATTTGATCCCGATCGATCCGTCGATCTACTTCATCGACCACCTGCCGGTGCTGAACAATCCGCTCGACGCGCTGGCCGTCATCGGGGCGAGTCTGGTGATCGCCACGCTCGCGCCGCTCTATCCGAGTATGCAGGCTGCCCGGCTCGATCCGGTGAACGCGATCCGGTACGAATGAACGCGCTCCTCACGGGCAAAGCGATCCGGCGCGTGTTCGCGGGCGGCGACGGGCAGCTGCTCGAGATCCTGCGCGGCGTCGACGTCGACGTGCATCGGGGCGAGTTCGTGGCGATCGTCGGGGCATCGGGAGCCGGGAAGAGCACGCTGCTTCATTTGCTCGGCGCCCTCGACAGCCCGACCGGCGGGGACATCTGGCTGGACGGGTCGCGGTACGCCGACCTCGATCCGCGGGGGACGGCGGAACTCAGGAACCGGAAGCTCGGGTTCGTGTTTCAGTTTCATCATTTGCTGCGCGAGTTCTCGGCATTGGAAAACGTCATGATGCCCCTGCTCATCGGCGGCGCGACGCCGCGCAAGGCTCGCTCGCGCGCGGAAGAGGTGCTGTCCGAGGTCGGGCTGGCAGGACGCATGAGCCACCGGCCGGCCGAGCTGTCGGGGGGTGAGCAACAACGCTGTGCCGTCGCCCGCGCGTTGGTGCACGATCCGAGCGTGGTGCTGGCGGATGAGCCGTCGGGCAACCTCGACCATGCGAATGCCGAACGGCTGCATGAGATCTTCTTCCGGCTGGCGCGGGAATACGAAACGGCGGTCGTGGTGGTCACCCACAACCGCCAGCTGGCGGGACGGGCGGACCGGATTCTGTTACTGGAGGACGGCCGGCTCACCACGGTGAGCTCGGTCGATGCGATTCCCTGATGCTCTGCGACAACTGTAAGGAACGCGACGCGATCATCAACCTGACGCAGGTCGAGCATGACTCCAAAGTCACGCTCCATCTGTGCGAGGAGTGCGCCCAGCAAAAGGGCGTCGAGACCGGCGGGGCGGTCTTGAAGAGTCCGTTGGGCAACTTCCTCGGTGCGGTGGTCAAAGGGGGCGGCACGGCAGGCGCGCTCGTCCCGGCGTCCGGCGACGCGCTGCGGTGTCCGGCGTGCGGCAGCACCCTCCGTGACTTCCGCGACTCCGGCCGCCTCGGCTGCGATCGCTGCTATGTGTCCTTCGACACACACCTGCGCGACCTGCTGCGGCGGCTGCACGGCTCGAGCCAGCACGTGGGCGAGCGCTACGACTTGCCAGGCGAAGGCGGGAACGGAGAAGGCGCCGACGATCCGCGCAGCCAGTTGCTCGAGCTGAAGGCGCAGCTCCGGCGGGCGGTCGAGGGCGAGAACTTCGAGCTCGCGGCCGAGCTGCGGGACCGCATTCGAGTGCTGGAATAATGGATCTCTCACTCCTTCCCGATGGCGGGATGCGGTGGCTGGACGCTTCGGGTCCGAAGTCCACGATCGTGCTGTCGACCAGAATCCGGCTGGCGCGCAACGTCAGAGGCATACCGTTCAGCCAGCGGGCGAAGGATGCCGATCGGATTGCCGTGCTGGCGCGGGTGAGCGACGCTGCGGTGTCGTCAGAACACCTCGGATCGGCCGTTGCATTCCACCTCGACCAGATGGACCGCCCCGAGCGGCAGGTCCTGCACGAACGGCATCTCGTCAGTAAGGAGTTGGCAGGACTGGAGCGTGAGTCACGCCCGCGTCCGGGCGCCGCGCTCCTCGTCCAGGACCAGGTTGGGGTGATGGTAAATGAAGAAGACCATTTACGATTGCATGGAATGTGGTCGGGATTCGATTTGGAAGACGCGTATGCCGAGGTGGAAGCGGTAGATGCGGAGTTAGGCCGGCTCGTTCCTTTCGCCTTTCATCAGGAATTTGGCTATCTTACGTCGTGTCCCACGAATGCAGGAACGGGACTCAGGGCCAGCGTGCTTATCCATTTGCCGGGCCTTGTTTTGACCAAGGAAATCAACAAAGTTCTGCAAGGACTCTCGCAGGTAGGATTAACCTTTCGGGGCTTGTACGGGGAAGGCAGCGAGGTCGTCGGCAATTTCTTCCAACTGTCCAACCAAACAACTTTAGGGAAGACAGAAGACGAGCTGATCGATCACCTCGGGAAGATCGTGCGCCAGGTGGTCGAGTACGAAGAGCAGGCACGGGACGTGCTGTTGAGAACAGCACCCGAGGAAGTCGAAGACAAGACGTGGCGTGCGTACGGCCTGCTCAAACATGCGCGCCGGTTGTCGTTTGAAGAGACGATGAATTTGTTGAGCGGAGTGCGGTTGGGTGTCGGTCTGAAGTTGCTTCCAGGACCGGGAGTTTATACGCTCAACAAGTTGCTGATCTATACTCAACCTGCCCACCTGGCGGCGATGGATGGCCGGTCCACCGGCGATCGCGAGCTGCCGACGGTGCGTGCGGCGTTTGTACGACGCCTGCTCGAAGCGGAATCCAGTTGACGGGCGAAAGGTGAGTTCTCCTAGATGAACGGCTACAATTTCACGGATCGCGTTCGGAAAGTTCTGCAGATGGCGCGTGAAGAAGCTGCCCGTCTGCATCACGAGTACGTCGGGACCGAGCACATCCTGCTCGGCCTGATCCGCGAGGGCGAGGGCGTTGCCGCGGCGGTCCTGACCAATCTCAACGTCGATCTCGAAGAGATTCAGCAGAAGATCGAGGAGACGGTCAAGAAGGGGAAAGCGGCGGCGGCGGCCGGTCCCGATCTTCCATATACATCGCGCGCCAAGAAGGTGCTCGAGCTGGCGATGAGCGAGGCGCGAGAGCTCAATCACTCGTACGTCGGGACGGAGCATCTGCTGCTCGGGCTGCTGCGCGAAGAGAAGTGGATCGCGGCGCAGGTGCTGACGGACGCGGGCGTGAACCTGGAGCAGGCGCGCGCCGAAACGCTGCGGCTGCTCGGCAGCGAAATGCCGGCGACGCCAGCCGGCGGTGGCACCGGCGCCCAGCCGACGCCGCCCAAGAGCGAGAAGAAATCCAAGACCCCGGCGCTCGACCACTTCTGCCGTGACCTGACCCAGCTCGCGGCCGAGGGCGCGCTCGATCCGACGATCGGTCGGCAGAAGGAAATCGAGCGCGTGATGGAAATCCTGTCGCGCCGCAAGAAGAACAACCCCGTCCTGATCGGGGAGCCCGGCGTCGGCAAGACGGCGATCGTCGAGGGGCTGGCGCAGCTGATCGCGAGCGGGCAGTGCCCCGACGCGCTCAAGGATCATCGCGTGCTCTCGCTCGACATGGCTGCCGTCATCGCGGGCACCAAGTACCGCGGCCAGTTCGAGGAGCGGCTCAAGGCCGTCATCAACGAGATCGCGCAGAACAAGAACATCATTCTGTTCATCGACGAGCTGCACACGCTCGTCGGCGCCGGTGCGGCCGAAGGCGCGGTGGACGCATCCAACATGCTCAAGCCGGCGCTGGCCCGCGGCGAACTGCAGTGCGTCGGCGCGTCGACGCTGAACGAGTACCGCAAGTACATCGAGAAGGACGGCGCGCTGGAGCGCCGCTTCCAGACGGTGATCGTCGATCCGCCGACCGTCGACGAGACGATCGAGATCCTCAAGGGATTGCGGAAGCGCTACGAGGACCACCACCGCGTCATCATTCCCGACGAGACGCTGATCGAGGCCGCGAAGCTGTCGGAGCGCTACATCACCGACCGCTTCCTGCCCGACAAGGCGATCGACGTGATCGACGAAGCGGGCGCCCGCGCCCGGCTGGCGGCGCAGGTGCCGCCGCCCGAGGTCGCCGAACTGAAAGACAAGCTCGAGGGCATCAACGGCGACAAGGAAGCCGCGGTGCGCGACCAGAACTTCGAAAAGGCGGCCTCGCTGCGCGATTCGGAGCGTGAGCTGCAGGCGGAGATCCGGCGTAAGCAGGAGGAATGGGAGCGCGAGCGGCAGACTCGCCGGCCGACGATCAGCGAGGAAGGCGTGGCCTTCATCGTGTCGCGCTGGACCGGGATTCCCGTCACGCGTCTCCAGGAAGCGGAGACCGCGCGCCTGTTGCGCATGGAAGACGAGCTGCACGAGAGCGTCGTGGGCCAGAATGAGGCGATTCAGGTGATCTCGCGGGCGATCCGGCGCAGCCGGGCGGGCCTCAAGGATCCCAAGCGTCCGATCGGGTCCTTCATCTTCAGCGGTCCCACGGGTGTGGGGAAGACCGAATTGGCGCGCGCGCTGGCGCGCTTCCTGTTCGCCGATGCCAACGCGTTGATTCGCGTCGACATGTCGGAGTACATGGAGAAGTTCTCGGTGAGCCGCCTGATCGGCGCGCCCCCGGGATACGTGGGCTACGAAGATTCCGGCACGCTCACCAAGGCCGTGCGGCGCAAGCCGTACTCGGTGGTGCTGCTCGACGAAATCGAGAAGGCGCATCCCGACGTGTTCAACATCCTGCTGCAGGTGCTCGATGAAGGGCACCTCACCGACAACTACGGCCGGGTGATCGACTTCAAGAATACCGTCGTGATCATGACCTCGAACGTCGGCGCGCGCGACGTCGTAAAGGGCAAAACGCTCGGCTTCGGCAAGCAGGACGCGAAGAACGACTTCGAGCGCATGTCGGAGAAGGTCAAGGACGAGGTCAACAAGGTCTTCAATCCGGAATTCTTGAACCGGTTGGACGACGTGATCGTGTTCCACTCGCTGAACCGCGACCATATCGCGCTGATCGTGGCCATTCTCGCGCGCGACGTGCAGAAGCGCCTGGGCGAAGAGGAGTTGACGCTGCGGCTGACGCAGGGGGCGACGGACTTCCTGGTCGAGCACGGCTACGATGAACACTTCGGCGCCCGGCCGCTCAAGCGCGCCATTCAGAAATACGTCGAGGACCCGCTGTCGGAGAAGATCCTCGTCGGGGATTTCGCAAAGGGTGACGAGATCGAGGTGGACGTCGCCCCCGACAAGGAGCGCCTGGCATTCAGGGCACTCTCCGGCTCGAAGGCGTGATTCGCCGGTTCACTCTTCCATTCTTCTTGAGTCTCGCCGCCGCCGCCCCGGGCCTGTGCGCCGCACAGGCCGGAGTGGCTGGGGCTCCGGGGGCTGGGGCGGCTTCGCAAACGCCCGTCCCCGACTCGATTGCGGTGGTGGGCTCGCGCCGCAATAACCCCACCGCCGTCATCCAGATCAGCGGCCTGGCGCCGGGCCACGCGATCAACTACCGCGATGTGCAGCGGGCGCTCCAGGCGCTCTACGGAAGCGGCCAGTTCGACGACGTCTCCATGACGCAGACGCAAGCCGGCGGCAGGAACGTGCTCGTGATCCACGTGCACGAGCGGCCGCTGCTGGTGAAATGGGCGATCCGCGGCGTGCAACGCCTGTCCGAGCACAGCGTGCGCGACAAGGTCGCGCTCGCCGAAGGGCGCCCGCTCGATCCGGCCGGCGTGGCGCGCGGCCGCGCCCGCATCGATTCCCTGTATCACGCGCAAGGGTATTACCTCGCCCGTACGAAGCCGCTCTACGTCTACGAGAAGGATTCCTCGGGTGTCCGCGTCATCTTCGACATCGAAGAGGGCAGCCGCGTCGCCATCGCGCAGCTGGACTTCCAGGGGAACACGCATTTCACCGACGAGCAGCTCGTGGCGCAGATGAGGACGCGGCCCGAAGGGTTCTGGTGGTTCCGCTCGGGCGAGTACAACGACGACAAGCTCGGCGACGATCTGCACCAGAAGCTGCCGTCGTTCTACGGCAAGCAGGGGTACGTCGACTTTCAGGTGCTCGACGACACGCTCATCGTGCACGAGGCCACCGGGAAGGCGACGCTCGTGGTGAAGGTCAGCGAGGGCGAGCCCTACCGGATCGGCACGTTCGAGATCGTGGGCAACCGGCGCTTCTCGACCGAGGAACTCGAGACCTTCTATCCGTTCGTCGGGGAGCAGCGCACCGGTCTGCTGGGTCTCGGCGGCAAGCACCGCATCGTCTATTTCGACGACCAGGCATGGCAGGATGCCACGCGCAAGCTGCAGACGCTGTACTACAACAACGGCTACATCTACGTCAACGTGCGGCCCGACGTGCTGCGGCGCGTGGGGCCCGACGGCAAGCCCGTGGTCGACCTCCGCTGGGTGATCACCGAGGGTCAGCCGGCCATCGTGAGCCACGTGGAGATCCGCGGCAACGACGTCACGCACGACCGCGTGATCCGTGAGGCGATCGTCATGGTTCCGGGCGACGTGTTCCGCCAGGACGCGCTGATCGCCTCCTATCAGCGAGTCTCGAACCTCGGCTTCTTCAATCAGCCGATGCCGTTCCCCGATACCAAGCCGGCGAACGATCAGGGCGATATCGACGTCGTGTTCCGCGTCTCGGAGAAGCG
>JBGQKD010000034.1:0-31541 GCA_041499375.1 Gemmatimonadota bacterium | reverse complement strand
GCCGCGGATCATCTTCGTCAACAAGATGGACCGCGTCGGCGCCGACTTCGACATGTGCCTCAAGATGGTCCGCGAGCGCCTCGGCACGAAGGCGGTGCCGATCCAGGTGCCGCTCGGCTCGGGCGAGCTGTTTACGGGACTTATCGACCTCGTGCGCGAGATCGAGATCGTCTACGACGACGACACCCTGGGCAAGAAGTACGTCGAGGGTCCGGTGCCGGAACCGATGAAAGATCAAGTCGCAAAGCTGCGACACGAAATGATCGAGGCATGCGTCGAAAGCGACGACGCGATCCTGCACAAATATCTCGAAGACCACAAGCTGACCGAAGAAGAGATCCGCACGGTCATTCGTAAGGCCACGATCACCGGCCACATCGTCCCGGTGATCTGCGGCGCCGCCTTCAAGAACAAGGGCATCCAGGCGCTGCTCGACGCAGTGGTGGACTACCTGCCGGCGCCGACCGACATCCCGCCGATCAAGGGGCATCTGCCGCACCACGACGCGACCCATGCGGAGCGGCCGGCGACGGACGATGCGCCGTTCGCGGCGCTGGCGTTCAAGATCATGACCGATCCGTACGTCGGAAAACTGACGTTCTTCCGGGTGTACAGCGGCGTCCTGAGCGCGGGGTCCTATGTCTACAACAGCAGCAAGGATCGCCGCGAGCGCATCGGCCGCCTGCTGCAGATGCACGCCAACAAGCGCGAAGAGATCGAGGACGTGCGCGCCGGCGACATCGCCGCCGCGATCGGCCTCAAGGACACGCGCACCGGCGACACGCTCTGCGACGAGGCGCATCCGATCATTCTCGAGGCGATGCGCTTCCCGAACCCCGTCATCTCGGTCGCCATCGAGCCCAAGACCAAGGCCGACCAGGACAAGCTGGGAATCGCGCTGGCGAAGCTGTCCGAGGAAGATCCCACGTTCCGCGTGCACTCCGACCCGGAAACGAACCAGACGATCATCAGCGGCATGGGCGAGCTGCACCTCGAGATCATCGTCGAGCGCATGCGGCGCGAGTTCAAGGTGGACGCCAACGTCGGCCGGCCGCAGGTGGCCTACCGCGAGACGGTGCGCAAGCGCGTCGAGTACATCGAGGGCAAGTTCATCCGCCAGACCGGCGGCCGTGGCCAATACGGCCATGTGGTGATCCACATGGCGCCGGGCGAGCCGGGCACGGGATTCGTATTCGAGGACAACGTCGTCGGTGGCTCGATCCCCAAGGAGTACATCGGGCCGGTGGAGCAGGGCGTGAAGGAAGCGCTCGAGAACGGCGTGCTGGCCGGCTACCCGATGGTGGACGTGATTGTCGAGCTGGTGGACGGCTCGTTCCACGACGTCGATTCGAGCGAAATGGCGTTCAAGATCGCCGGCTCGATGGCGGTGAAAGAGGCCGCGCGCCAGGCGCATCCGATTCTGCTCGAGCCGATCATGGACGTGGAGGTCGTGACACCGTCGGACTACATGGGCGACGTCATCGGCGATCTCTCGGCGCGGCGCGGCAAGATCGGCGGTATGACGCAGCGCGCCGACGCGCATATCGTCGCTGCCAGCGTGCCGCTGTCGGAGATGTTCGGGTACTCGACGACGCTCCGGTCCATGAGCCAGGGCCGCGCGATTTATTCGATGGAATTCAGTCACTATCAGGAAGTGCCGAAAGCCAAGGCAGAAGAAATCGTTGCGAAAGTGAAAGGCTAAGCAATGGCAAAAGCGAAATTTGAGCGCACGAAGCCGCACGTGAACGTCGGCACGATCGGCCACGTGGACCATGGCAAGACGACGCTGACCGCGGCGCTGACGAAGGTCTCGGCCGACAAGGGGCTGGCGACGTACATCAGCTATGACCAAGTCGCGAAGGCGTCGGAGTCGCAGGGCCGCCGGGATGCGACGAAGATCCTCACGATCGCGACGAGCCACGTGGAGTACTCGACGCCCGAGCGGCACTATGCGCACGTCGACTGCCCGGGGCATGCGGACTATGTGAAGAACATGATCACGGGCGCGGCGCAGATGGACGGGGCGATCCTCGTCGTGAGCGCGGTCGATGGCCCGATGCCGCAGACCCGCGAGCACATCCTGCTCGCCCGGCAGGTGAACGTGCCGGCGATCGTCGTCTTCCTGAATAAGTGCGATCTCGTGGACGACTCCGAGCTGCTCGACCTGGTGGAGCTTGAAGTGCGCGAGCTGCTCTCGAAATACCAGTTCCCGGGCGATGACACGCCGGTCATCCGTGGCGCGGCGCTCAAGGCGATCGAAGGCGACAAGCAGTGGGTTGCCAAGGTCGAGGAGCTCCTGGCCGCGCTGGATAAGTCGATTCCGGTGCCCAAGCGCGAGGTGGACAAGCCGTTCCAGATGCCCGTCGAGGACGTCTTCTCGATCACGGGCCGCGGCACGGTGGCCACGGGGCGGATTGACAAAGGCAAGATCAAGGTCGGCGAGGAAGTGGAGATGGTCGGCTTCGGGACCGACAAGAAGACGGTCGTGACGGGCGTCGAGATGTTCCGCAAGCTGCTGGACGACGGGCAGGCGGGCGACAACGTCGGGCTGCTGCTGCGCGGGGTGGAAAAGCACGAGGTGGAGCGGGGCATGGTGCTCGCGAAGCCCGGCTCGATCAAGCCGCACACGCAGTTCGAGGCGGAAGTCTACGTCCTCACCAAAGAAGAGGGTGGGCGGCACACGCCGTTCTTCAAGGGCTACCGTCCCCAGTTCTACTTCCGCACGACCGACGTGACGGGGAATGTCGAGCTGCCGGCCGGCGTCGAGATGGTGATGCCGGGCGACAACACGAAGATGGTGATCGAGCTGATCACGCCGATCGCGATGGAAGAGCAGCTGCGGTTCGCGATTCGAGAAGGTGGACGGACGGTTGGTGCTGGTGTGGTCACCAAAATCCTGAAGTAACGAGGAATCAATGGCAAGCAAGATCCGCATTCGGCTCAAGGCTTTCGATCATGCGCTAATCGATCAAGCTGCCGCGGACATCGTCCGGACGGCCGAGAAGACCGGTGCGCAGGTTTCCGGCCCGATCCCGTTGCCCACCAAGCGGCAGCTGTGGACCGTGCTGCGGAGCCCGCACATCGACAAGAAGAGCCGCGAGCAGTTCGAGCTCAAGACGCACAAGCGGCTGATCGACATCCTCGATTCGCGGTCGCAAACCGTGGACGCCCTTACAAAGCTCGATCTGCCCGCAGGGGTGGATGTAGAGATCAAAGTCGAGTAGAGACATGAACGGACTGATTGGTCGCAAACTGGGAATGACGCGAGTCTTCGACGCCGCGGGCACGCACGTGCCGGTCACCGTGATTGAGGCGGGTCCGTGCCCCGTCGTCGCTGTGCTCGACGGGCGCGTGGAGCTTGGCTTCGGCGCCAAGAAGCCCAAGAACGCCCCTAAGGCGCTCGCGGGCCACGTCAAGAAGGCGGGCGTCGAGACGACGCCGCGCGTGATCCGACGCTTTGACGTGACCGGCGAGGCGCCGGCGGCCGGCACCGCGGTCACCGTCGCGATTTTCGCGGAGGGCGATCGCGTCAAAGTCAGCGGCGTCTCCAAGGGCCGTGGCTTCCAGGGCGTCGTGCACCGGCACCACTTCCACGGCGGTCCCGAGACGCACGGCAACACGCGGCACCGCAAGCCGGGATCGATCGCTCCGGGTACCGACCCGTCGCGCATCATCAAAGGCAAGCGCATGCCCGGGCATATGGGCGCGCGCAATTTCACCGAGATCGGCCTGCGCGTCGTGAAGATCGACGCCGAGCGCAATCTCCTGTTCGTGCGCGGCTCGGTGCCGGGACCGATGAACGGCCTGGTTACCGTCCGCAAACAGGGAGGCCCGAGCCGCCATGATTGAGGCTCCGCACTACTCCGCGGCCGGCGCCAGCAAGAAGGCGGTCAGCCTGCCGGAGGCGCTGTTCGACGGCACGGTGAACGAGGATGTGCTGCACCGCGCGATAATCACGTTCCTGTCCAACCAGCGCCAGGGCACGAGCGACACGAAGACCCGCAGCGAGGTCTCGGGCGGCAATCAGAAGCCGTGGCGGCAAAAGGGCACCGGTCGGGCGCGCCAGGGTTCGACGCGCGCCCCGCATTGGCGGCACGGCGGCATCGCGCATGGGCCGCATCCGCGTAGCTACCGGCTCGGGATTCCCAAGAAGATGCGCCAGCTCGCCAAGAAGTCGGCGCTCAACGCGCGCGCGCGCGAGGGCGCGCTCCTGATCGTGGACGCGTTGGAGTACGAGAAGCCGAAGACGAAAGACCTGGCCGTGTTGCTGAAGAAGCTCGATGCCACCGGCAAAAAGGTCCTGGTGCTGACGGCAACGGACGCGCACAACGTCTACCTGTCGGGCCGCAACATCCCCGACGTGCGGGTGATGCGCTTCGCCGACGCGACGGCGTACGAGATCCTCTGGGCGCAGACGGTGGTCGTGGAGATCGGCGCGCTGGAACCGGGATCAGGGGTGGGGACTGAGGCCAAGAAGGAATCGAAGGAGTCCGACGATGCCTGAGCTTCACGACTTGATCGTCCGGCCGGTGGTCACGGAGAAGTCGTCCGCGGCCTACGGCGCGCGCAAGGAGTACGCGTTCCGCGTGCACTCTGAAGCGACCAAGCCGCAGATCAAAGCGGCCATCGAAACGCTGTTCAAGGTGTCGGTCACCGGCGTCCGCACGATGGTCATGCGGGCCAAGCGGCGCACGTACGGCCGCTACGCCGGCCGCCGGCCGTCCTGGAAAAAGGCGATCGTGACCCTCAAAGAGGGCGACGCGATCGAGGTGTTCGAGGGCTAAATGGGAATCCGACAGTTTCGGCCGATGACGCCGGCCACGCGGTTTCGCTCGGTCTCCGACTTCTCCGAAATCACGAAGACGGAGCCGGAGAAGACACTGCTCGAGCCGCTGCGGCGGACGGGTGGGCGCAACAACAAGGGCCACATCACGAGCCGGTATATGAGCGGCGGGCACAAGCGGCAGTACCGGCGCATCGACTTCCGGCGCGACAAGTTCGGCATTCCGGCGCGGGTCGCGAGCATCGAGTACGACCCGAACCGGACGGCCCGCATCGCGCTGCTGCACTACGGTGACGGCGAGAAGCGCTACATCCTCGCGCCCAAAGGGCTGAACGTCGGCGACACGGTGGTCTCGGGACCCGGTTCGGACATTCGCACCGGCAACGCGATGCCGCTGTTCGAGATCCCGCTCGGCACGGCGGTGCACAACATCGAGCTGAAGATCGCGCGCGGCGGCCAGCTGTGCCGCGGCGCGGGGACGAGCGCGCAGGTCGTGGCCAAAGAGGGCAACTACGTCACGCTGCGCCTCCGCTCGACGGAGATGCGGATGGTGCGGGGCGAATGCCTCGCCACGATCGGCGAGGTCGGCAACGCCGAGCACGAGCTGCTGTCGATCGGCAAGGCGGGGAAGTCGCGCTGGCTCGGCCGCAGCCCGCGTGTCCGCGGCGTAGCCATGAACCCGGTCGATCATCCGCTCGGCGGCGGCGAAGGCAAGAGCTCGGGTGGCCGGCCCCCGACAAATCCGTGGGGCAAGGTCGAGGGCAAGAAGACGCGGCATAAGAAGAAACGGTCCACGAAACTCATCGTGCGCGGGCGTAAGCGCGGAAGGGCGACGCAGTAATGGGACGCAGCGTCAAAAAGGGTCCGTACGTCGAGGAGTCGCTGATGGTGAAGATTCGCGCCCTCAACGAGCGGAACGAGAAGAAGGTGTTCAAGACGTGGTCGCGGCGAAGCACGATCACGCCGGACTTCGTGGGCCACACCCTCGCGGTGCACAACGGGAACAAGTTCATCCCTGTGTACATCACCGAGAACATGGTGGGCCACAAGCTGGGCGAGTTCGCCGCGACGCGGTTGTTCCGCGGCCATGGCGCCAAGGGCTCGGCGGCGGAGCGTGAGGCTGAAGCAACCGCGGCGGTCGAAGGCGGCGCCGCGGGCGGCGCCGAGAAGAAGAAGGAGTAGGCGATGGAAGCTCGAGCGATTCAACGCGGCGTGCGGCAGTCGGCGCGCAAGATGCGTCTCGTGATCGATTTGATCCGCGGCCAGGCGGTCCCGGAAGCGGATGCGATTCTCCGCTTTTCCAAGAAGCGGGCCGCGCGGCAGATCCATAAGGTGCTGAAGTCCGCAGTGGCGAACGCGCAGCAGGCGGCGCAACGCGACAACGCGGCGTTCGACGCCGACAGCCTGCGCGTCACCTACGCCGTGGTCAACGAAGGGCAGACGCTGAAGCGGTTCACCGCGGCGGCCATGGGCCGCGGCACGCCGATTCTGAAGCGGACGAGCCACGTCGAGATTCGCGTGGCGGGTGCGGAAGCACCGGTCAAGCCGACGCCGACGGAGAAGCCGGCTGCGGCGAAGGCGGAAGCGAAAGCCGAGAAGAAGCCGCGTGCGAAGGCGAAGAAAAGGGCGCCGGCCAAGAAGAAGAAGACGACCAAGAAAGCGAGCAAGTAAGTGGGACAGAAAACACATCCGTACGGTTTCCGGCTGGGCATCGTCAAGCAGTGGCGCTCCCGCTATTTCGCGCGCCACAACTTCCCCGAGCTGCTCAAGGAAGACGAGCTGATCCGGAAGTATCTCAAGACGCGCCTCAGCCACGCCGCCATCGCTGACGTCCACATCGAGCGCAAGCCGGGCAAGGTGACGGTCACCGTGCACACCGGCCGGCCCGGTGTCGTGATCGGCAAGCGGGGCGCCGAAGTCGACAAGCTGCGCGACGAGCTGGCGCAGCTGACGGGGAAGGAAGTCGGCATCAACGTCGAGGAGATCAAGCGCCCCGAGCTCGACGCGCAGCTGGTGGGTGACAGCGTCGCGCATCAGCTGACCCAGCGCATCTCGTTCCGGCGCGCCATGAAGCGCGCGGTGCAGAGCGCGATGCGCATGGGCGCGCAGGGAATCAAGATCAAGACGGCGGGCCGGCTGGGCGGCGCTGAAATCGCCCGCACGGAAGGCTATCACGAGGGTCGCGTGCCGCTGCACACGCTGCGCGCGGACATCGACTATGCGACCTCCACGGCCAAGACGACGTTCGGCACGATCGGCGTGAAGGTCTGGATCTTCAAGGGCGAGCGGACCGAGGATCTCCACGGCCGCACCTATTCCACGGGCGTCTAAAAAACCATGCTCGCACCGAAGCGCGTCAAGTTTCGCAAGCGGTTCAAGGGCCGCACCAACGGGATGGCCACGCGCGGCAACACCGTCGCGTTCGGCCACTACGGGCTGATGTCGCTCGATCCCGGCTGGGTTTCCAACCGGCAGATCGAGGCCGCGCGCGTCGCGCTCACGCGCGAGATGAAGCGCGGCGGCAAGGTGTGGATCCGGCTGTTCCCCGACAAGCCGATCACCAAAAAGCCCGCCGAAACGCGGATGGGAAAAGGCAAGGGAAATCCGGAAGGGTGGGTGGCGGTGGTGAAGCCGGGACGGATCATGTTCGAGCTCGAGGGCATCGACGAGGCGTCGGCGCGCGCGGCGTTGGCGCTCGCGTCCGCGAAGCTGCCGATCCGGTCGAAGTTCGTGAAGCGGGAGGAGCGGTAGTATGCCGGCGAAACGCGAAAACCGCTCCGACGGGCTGCGCGAGCTCAAGACCGACGAGCTGACGCAGAAGCTGGTGGTACTGACGGAGGAGCAGTTCCGGCTCGAATTCCGCCGGGCGACGGAGTCGCTCACCAATCCGCTGCAGCTGCGGACGATTCGGCGCGACATCGCACGGATCAAGACCATTTTGAAGGAAAGGGCGTCGGCATGACCGAACGCGGCCGCAGGAAGGTTCGTACGGGGACCGTCGTCAGCGACAAGATGCAGAAGACGGTCACGGTCTCGATGGTCCGCCGCTTTGCCCACGGATTCTACGGCAAGCAGATCAACCGGACCAAGACGGTGGCGGCCCACGACGAGCACGGCGCCAAGACGGGCGACACCGTGCGGATCGTGGAGACTCGACCGTTGTCGAAACGGAAGCGGTGGCGGGTCGTGGAGATCATCGAGAAGGCGAAATAGCCATGGTTCAGCAAGAATCGCAGGTCAAGATCGCGGACAACTCGGGCGCGCGTCGCGCGCTCGTGATCCGCGTGCTCGGCGGGTCCAAGCGCCGCTACGCGGGGCTCGGCGACGTGGTCGTGGTCACGATCAAGGACGCCATTCCCACCGGCCAGGTGAAGAAGGGCGAGGTGGTCAAGGCCGTGATCGTGCGGACGGCCAAGGAGACGAAGCGCAAGGACGGCTCCTACATCCGCTTCGACGAGAACGCGGCGGTGCTGATCAACGACGAAGGCGAGCCGCGCGCGACCCGCATCTTTGGCCCGGTGGGCCGCGAGCTGCGCGAGAAGAAGTTCATGAAGATCGTGTCGCTGGCGCCGGAGGTCATCTGATATGAAGCCGCTCGTTTACAAAAAGTCGCGGCGCGAGCGCGGGACGGTGCCCGAGCGGCACAAGCTGCACATCGCCAAGGGCGATATCGTGCGCGTCATCAGCGGAGAGCATCGGGGGAAAGAAGGCAAGATCCTCCACGTGTATCCCAAGAAATTCCGGATCGTCGTGGAGGGCGTGAACGTCGTGAAGAAGCACAAGCGCGCCACGACCCCGGGGGGTGAGAGCGGGATCATCGAGTTTCCCGCCCCGATCGCGGCATCCAACGTGATGCTGCTCGACCCGAAGTCGGGAGCGCCGACGCGCGTGCGCCGGCGCCTGGACAAGGAAGGCAAGTTGGAACGGATTGCGGTGAGATCGGGTCAGCCGATCCCACGAGTGAGGTGAGCATGGCCGACGAAAAAGAGAAACAAGAAAAACAGCCGAAGCAGGAGAAGCAGCCGAAGCAGGCCAAGAAAGCAAAGCCTGCGGCCGAAGCGGCGGCTCCTCTTCCGGAGACGAATGAGCCGGTCGAGCCCGCACCGCGGGCCCGGCTGTGGGATTTCTACGAGCAGCAGGTGCGGGGCAAGCTGCAGCAGCAGTTCGCCTTCAAGAACCCGCATCAGATTCCGCGGCTCAAGAAGATCGTCCTCAACGTCGGCATGGGTGATGCGTCCAAGAACCCCAAGGGGCTCGAGGCCGCGGTCGCCGAGCTGGCGGCCATCACCGGGCAGCATCCGGTGGTGACGCGCGCCAAGAAGGCGATCGCGAGCTTCAACCTGCGCGAAGGACAGCCGATCGGCTGCGCCGTGACGCTGCGCGGCGGGCGCATGTACGAGTTCCTCGACCGCTTCATCTCGATCGCGGTGCCGCGCATGCGCGACTTCCGCGGGCTGCCCACGAAGAGCTTCGACGGGCGCGGCAATTACTCGCTGGGTATCAAGGAGCAGATGATTTTCCCCGAGATCGACTACGACAAGGTCGAGCGCATTCACGGGATGGATATCACGTTCGTAACGAGCGCCGGGCGCGACGACACCGCGCTGGCCCTCCTGCGCGAGCTGGGCATGCCGTTCCGGGTCGAAACCCCGGCAGCGGCCTAGGAGATTTCATGGCGAAGAAGGCGTGGTTGGAGAGGGTGAAGCGGGGCCCGAAGTTCAAGGTGCGGGGCTACTACCGCTGCCAGCGCTGCGGCCGGAGCCGCGGCACGCTGCGCAAGTTCAAGTTATGCCGCATCTGTTTCCGTGAGCTTGCGCTGCGCGGGGAGATTCCCGGCGTGCGTAAAGCCAGCTGGTAAAGGACACGAGATGAGCGTCATTGATCCCGTCGCCGATATGCTGACCCGGGTGCGCAACGCCTGCATGGCGGGCCACCGCCGGGTCGACATGCCGGTGTCGAAGCTGAAGGTCGCGATCGCCACGATTCTCCGCGACAACCACTACGTCCAGGACTTCAAGGTGCTGGACGATGGGCAGCACGGCCTGCTGCGCCTCTACTTGAAGTATCACAACGACGCGCCCGTCATCCGCGAGCTGCAGCGGGTGTCGTCGCCCGGGCTCCGCCGCTACGTCAAGGCGCGCGAGATCCCCCGCATCAAGAACGGCCTCGGCATGGCGATCCTGAGCACGCCCCAGGGACTGATGACCGACCGCGAAGCACGCACCGCCCGGGTGGGCGGCGAAGTGCTCGCGGTGGTCTGGTAGGAGACGAGCGATGTCACGTATCGGCAGGAAGCCCGTGCCGCTGCCCAAAGGCGTCACCGCCCAAATCGACGGGCACAGAGTCACGGTGAAGGGCCCGAAGGGTGAGATCAGCCGCACGCTGCACGAGGACATGCTGCTGACGCTCGAGGACGGCACCGTCAGCGTGAAGCGTCCGTCCGACGAAGCGCAGCACAAGGCGCTGCACGGCCTCACGCGCACCCTGGTCGCGAACATGGTGGAAGGCGTCACCACCGGCTTCGCGAAGTCGCTCGAGATCCAGGGCGTCGGCTACAAGGCCGAGCCAAAGCCGTTCGGCGTCCAGCTCGTGGTGGGATTCTCGCATCCCGTTCCCTACCACGCGCCGCAGGGGATCAAGATCACGGTGACCAACAACGTCCAGCTGAAGATCGAGGGCGTCGACAAGGAACTGGTGGGCCAGGTGGCCGCGGAGCTGCGCAATATCCGCCCACCCGAGCCCTACAAGGGCAAAGGCATCCGCTACGCGGGCGAGCAGGTCCGCCGCAAGGCGGGCAAGACAGCCCAGGCGGCGAAATAAGCCATGCGATCCATCCGCAAAATCCAAACGTCGGCGGACCAGCGCTATCGCCGGCACCTCCGCGTCCGCAAGAAGATCGCGGGCACGCCGGAGCGTCCGCGGCTGGTCGTGTTTCGTTCGTCCAAGCACATCTACGCGCAGCTCGTGGATGACGAGCGTGGCCTCACGATCGCGGGCGTGGCTGACACGTCCGAGGGCATGCAGATCGAAGGTAAGGGCAAGGTGGCACGGAGCTTTGCGGTTGGGAAGCTCATCGCCGCCAAGGCCAAGGAGAAGGGGATCGCCAAGGTCGTGTTCGACCGCGGCGGTTATCAGTATCACGGGCGCGTGAAGGCCGTGGCCGACGGCGCCCGCAAAGGGGGGCTCGAGTTCTAATGGAAGAGCAAAAAGAAGCACCAGCGGCGCCCAACGTTCCGGCGGCGGACACTCCGCCCGCGGCGCCCGCACCGACCGCGGCGGTCGAGGAGCATCGGCCCCCACGCGGCCCGCGCGGCCAGGGCGGCGGCGGGGGGGGTCGCGGCGGCAGAGGTCGAGGCCGCGGTGGTGAGCGGCGCGACGGCGATCGCGGCGGCGCGCGCGAGGGCGACGGCATGGTCGAGAACGTCGTCGCGATCAATCGCGTCGCGAAAGTCGTGAAGGGCGGCCGGCGTTTCAGCTTCAACGCCCTGGTCGCCGTCGGCGACGGGAAGGGACAGGTCGGCATCGCGACCGGCAAGGCGAACGAGGTCAGCGAAGCAGTGCGGAAGGCCGTCGAGGCCGCGCGCCGCAAAATGACGGAGGTACCGCTCACGGGCGGCACGATTCCGCACGAGATCATCGGCAAACACGGCGCGGGTCGCGTGCTGCTCAAGCCGGCCGCCTCGGGAACGGGCGTGATCGCCGGCGGGCCGGTGCGCGCGGTGCTGGAGTGCGCCGGGATCCGGGACATCCTGACCAAGAGCCTGGGCTCGACGAATCCGCACAACATGGTGCGCGCGACGCTCGATGGCCTGCAGCGGCTGACCACGGCGCGGCGCGTCGCGCGGGAGCGCGGCGTGGAGCCCGACGCCATCCATTACCGTGCCCGCCAGGAAAGTGTGGTCGCGCATGGGTAGGCTGCCCCCGACGCGGAAATACCGCAAACGCAAATCGGGGCGGGACCGGGTCCTGCCGCCGGCCGGCAAGGGCAAGCTACGCATCAAGCAGGTCCGATCGGGCAGCGGCCACTCCTATCGGATGAAGCGGACGCTCGAGGCGTTGGGCCTCAAGCATCATCAGGCTGAAGTCGTGCATGCGGATCATCCCGCGCTGCGCGGCATGCTCCAACAGGTGCGGCACCTCGTGGAGGTAACGCCCGCCGACCCCGGGGCCACGCCCCGGGGTGAAAAAGGGAAGAAGTAATGCCAAAGGCGAAGGCAAAAACGACACGGCAGCCAAGGGCGAGGGCCAAGTCCCGAGCCCCTAACCCCGAAGCCCAATTCCAGCGGCTCGCGCTGCACGATCTGAAGCCCCCCGTGGGTTCACATCGCGCGCGCATCCGCAAAGGCCGCGGTCCCGGATCCGGTATCGGCAAGACGGCCGGCCGCGGCGGCAAGGGTCAGACCGCGCGTCAGGGCGGCAAGGTGCGTCCCGGTTTCGAGGGCGGCCAGATGCCGCTCATCCGCCGCATTCCCAAGCGCGGCTTCACGAATCCGTTCAAGCAGCCGGCGCAGGTGGTGAACGTGCGCCACCTCGTCCTCCTGGCCGAGGGCATCGAGGTGACGCCCGAAACGTTGTTCGGCGCCGGGCTGGTGCGGCGTCCCGACCATCCGATCAAGCTGCTCGGGACCGGTGAGGTCGCGGGGCGGAAGTTCGTCGTGAAAGGCGTCGCGGTGTCCGCGAGCGCCAAGGCCAAGATCGAGCAGGCGGGCGGAACGATCGCGTGAGTAATCCGATTCCCAATCTGTTCAAGGTTCCGGAGCTCAAGGAAAAGCTCCTCTTCACCTTCCTGTGCCTCGTGATTTACCGGATCGGGGCGCACATCGCGACGCCGGGCGTCAACGTGGACGCGCTCGCGGATTTCATGAGTACCCGCGGGACCGGCACGCTCTTCGGGCTCTACGATCTGTTTTCGGGCGGCGGGCTGCGTCGGGCCACCGTCTTCGCGCTCGGGATCATGCCGTACATCTCGGCCAGTATCGTGTTCCAGCTGGCGGGACCGGTGTTCCCGGTCATCGAGAAGATGCAGCGCGACGAAGAGGGCAAGAAGACGCTGACGCAGTGGACGCGCTACCTGACGGTCGTGCTCTGCTTTTTCCAGGCGTACGGGTTCGCGGTCTTCACGGAGTCGCTGCCCAATGCCGTCGCCAGTCCGGGGTTCGCATTCCGGATGACGACCGTGCTGACGCTGACGACCGGCGGCGTGTTCGTGATGTGGCTGGGCGAGCAGATCACGGAGCGAGGGATCGGGAACGGGATGAGCTTGCTCATCTTCTTCTCGATCATCGAGCGCATTCTGCCGGAGACCGTGAACACCTTCGAGGCGCTGAAGACCGGCACGCTCAGTTTCCCGGTGCTGATCATCGTGTTGATCATGATGCTGCTCGTCGTCGCCGGGACGGTCGCGATTACGGTCGCGGCGCGGCGCATCCCGGTGCAGATCCCGCGCAAGGTGATGGGCCGAGGACGCATTCGCGAGGGACAGAAGACCTTCATTCCCCTGCGCATCAACAGCGCCGGCGTGATGCCGATCATCTTCGCGCAGTCGCTGATCATCGTGCCGGGGACGCTGGCGACGTTCAGCGGCGTCCCCTGGCTCAAGACCTTCGCCGAGTACTTCAACACGACGTCGGTGTGGTATCTCGTCGCGACCGCCGTGTTGATCGTGTTCTTTGCGTACTTCTACACGTCCATCATCTTCAATCCGGTGGACCTGGCGGAGAACCTCAAGAAGCAGGGCGCGTTCATCCCCGGCGTGAAGCCGGGCGCGGCGACCGCCGACTACATCGACGAGGTGCTGACGCGCATCACCCTGCCGGGCGCGCTGTTCCTGACCTTCATCGCGCTGCTCCCGATCGTGATCTCCACCACGCTGAACATGCCGTTCGGGTTCGGCGGCACGGCGCTGCTCATCGTCGTCGGTGTGGCGCTCGATACGGTCCAGCAGGTGCAGCAGCATCTGTTGCTGCGCCAGTATGATGGCTTCATGAAGGGTGGTGGCTCGGGCGGGGGCGGGGGCACCTCGCGGGTTCGCTTCCGCCGCTAGTGCCTGCACTGTAAGTGTTCATCCTCATCCTGGGAGCGCCAGGCTCGGGGAAGGGGACGCAAGGGAAAATCCTCGCCGAGCGGCTGGACCTGCCCAAGATCACCACCGGTGATCTCATCCGGAAGGCGATGAACGACGGCACTCCGCTCGGACTCGAGTTCCAGAAGTACTACGACGAGGGCAGGCTGGTGCCCGACAGCATCATCCTCGGCATGATCAAGGATCAGCTGGACCGCCCCGAAGCGAAAACCGGCGCCATTCTCGACGGCTTCCCCCGCACCGCGGCGCAGGCCGAGTTGGTGGACAAGACGCTGGCCGAGCGCGGCCAGCGGTTGAATCACATTCTCCTGCTCGACGTTACCGAAGACGAGCTAGTGCGTCGCATGCGCGCACGCTCGCAAGTCGAGGGGCGCCCGGACGACACGCCCGACGCCATCGCGACGCGTCTCCAGATCTATCAGCGCGACACCGCGCCGCTCATCGCGCACTACGCCCAGCGGGGTATCGTGCACCGCGTCCCCGGCACCGGGACGGTCGACCAGATCGCCGGGGAGATCAAGCGGATCATCGGGCGATGATCACCATCAAGTCGGCGCGCGAGATCGAGACCATGGCGGCCGCCGGCCGCATCGTCGCCGAGACGCTGGCGCTGGTGGGGCGCAGCATCCGGCCCGACATCACGACCGAAGACCTCGACAAGCTGGCCGAAACGTTCATTCGCAGTCATCCGGGGGCGCAGCCCTCGTTCAAGGGGCTGTACGATTTTCCCGCCACCCTCTGCACCTCGATCAATCAGGAGATCGTGCACGGCATTCCGTCGCACAAGCGCGTGCTGCACGACGGTGACATCGTGAGCATCGACGTAGGGGTATGGCTCGAGGGGTTGCACGCGGACTCCGCGGCCACCTTCCCGGTCGGCGACATCAAACCCGAGACGGCTCGTCTGCTCGCGGTGACGCAGCAGGCGCTTGCCGCGGGCGTCGCGCAGGCCCGCGCGGGCAATCACGTCGGCGATATCGGTCATGCCGTGCAGCAAGTGGCGGAGGGCGCGGGGTACTCGGTGGTCCGGGAGCTGGTCGGCCACGGGATCGGCGCGGCGTTTCACGAGGAGCCGCAGGTGCCGAATTACGGCAAGCCGAAGCGCGGCCCGCGCCTCGCGCCCGGCATGACGATCGCGATCGAGCCGATGATCAATATCGGCGGCGCATCGATCCGCACGCTGGACGACAAGTGGACCGTCGTGACGCAGGACGGCTCGCTGTCGGCGCATTTCGAGCACACGGTTGCCATCACCGACAACGGGCCGAGGATTCTGACTACGGCTGACCCCGGGGCGGCGCCCCGGGGTTAGCCGATCCCCGAGTATTTCGCCCTCGCCTGCTCCGACATTCCCGCCAGGTTCGCGTTGACGTTCTCCGTAGCCCCGTCGATCGCGGTTCTCGCCAACATGCCGGCCACACGGGCGTCGCTGACGGCGTTCTTGTTGCCGATGTGCTCGATCGTCTGGGCGAGCGCGAGCAGGCGCCGGCCGCGCTTGACGACTTCGCCGGGAGGCCGCGCCGCGGCCAGCAGCGCCTCGTCCATCGCCTGGGCGCGCCCAGCGTCGTCTTTCGGGATCTTGTAGGCGCGACTTACGCCTCCGTAGGCGGCCGCATCCTCATCCACCAGCCGACGCAGCTCGCTCCGCAGCTGCTCGGCTTCTTCGAGAATGTCGCGGGCCTGGGCATCGACCGCCGCGTAGGCTTTCTTGCCGATCGTCAGTCGGGCGACCATCGCGACCAGCGCCGCCGCGAGTGTCCCGGCCAGCGCTGCGGCGCTGCCGCCACCCGGGGTCGGCGCCCCTCCCGCCAGCTCGTCGATCCATCCATCCAGGGAAGGCCCGGCCGTGGGCAGAGCGCCGATCTTCGCTTCCAGGACGTGGTCCCCGGCGTTGGAGAGCCGCAGCAACGATTCCGCGGCGCCGATGAGCGCGCGCTCCGGAACGAGGCCGACGATCTCGCTGTACTGCACCCCCACCCCCCGCTTTTCTGCACGGGCCTTGATCGCATTGAAGACCACGGCGGGCGACGTGATGTCGATGTCCAGGAGGTTCATCGAGACCTGCGCGAGGCCGTCCACGATGAAGCCACTCGCCTGCACGCCCGGCAGTCCGCCGCTCGACGTGCGGATTTCCTTCGCGATGTCCTTGGCGACCGCGATTTCCTGCGTATCCAGATACACGTTGAACGCGACGAGGAACGGCCGTGCTCCGATGGCCGTGGCGCCGGCTGTGGGATGAACCCTGGTAGGACCGAAGTCGGGTGCTAACGTTCGATCGCGCAGCCCCTCGAACTCACCCTTGCGAATGTCGGGCAGGCGCTCGTGTTCGGGCCGCGTTGCGGCTTTGGCGTACAGAAACGCGGGGATCGCCAGCTCTTTGCCGACCCGCTCACCCAGCGTGCGCGCGAGCGCCACGCATTCGTCCATCGTGATCCCCGTCACGGGGACGAACGGCACCACGTCCGTCGCTCCCATGCGGGGATGCTCGCCACTGTGCTTCGTGAGATCGATCCGTTCGGTCGCGACGCGCATCGCTGCAAAAGCCGCTTCCACCGTGGCGCTCGGGTTGCCGACAAACGTGAATACGGACCTGTTGTGCGCCGCGTCGCTTTGGACGTCGAGCAGCTGCACACCGGCGACGGCCGCGATTGCCGACCGTAACGCGTCGATGACGGCGGCGTCACGACCCTCGGAGAAATTCGGCACGCACTCGACCAGCGGAGCAGTCATCAGCTCTTCCTTAATAGATCGATGAGCCAGCGATGCATCGCGGCGTTGCCCGCCACGATGGCCCCGTTCGCCTCGGTGCTCAGTACATCCGCCCCGCCGTCGGGTCGAGTCACGATGCCGCCTGCCTCGCGAATGAGCAATGTGCCCGCCGCGATGTCCCACGGTGCGAGCTGCAGCTCCCAGAAGCCGTCGAGCCTCCCCGCCGCGACATCCGCCAGGTCGAGCGCGGCGGCCCCGGCGCGGCGGATGCCGCTCGCCGCACCGATGACGGCGGCGAACTGCGCCAGATAGATGTGCAGCAGGTTCAGCGCCTTGAAGGGAAAGCCCGTCCCGATGAGCGCATATCTCGGGTCCGTCACAGCCGAGACGCTGAGCCGCGTGTCTTCCTCGAAGGCGCCACCGCCGCGGGTAGCCTTGTACGTGCGCTTGCGACCCACGTCGTGGATGACGCCGGCCGCCAATTTCCCGTCGACCAAGCATCCGATGCTGACCGCGTATTGCGGGTAGCCGTGCAGAAAGTTCGTCGTCCCATCCAGCGGATCGACGATCCAGACGAGCTCGCCGCGCGCCATCCGTTGGGGAGACAGCTCCTCGCCCACGATGACCGACTCCGGCGCCTCACGCGCGATCTCGTCGACGATCAGGGCCTCCGCGGCGCGATCGATCTCGGTTACGAAGTCGTGCCGCGATTTCTCCGTCCACGACTGGACGGCCGGCCGCACCGCGCTGCGGAGATACTCGGCGGCGCGCAGCGCGGCGCGCTCGGCGAGCTTGACTAAGTCGTTGTATTCACGCACCTTGTGGCCCCGTGGCCCCCGTGACCTCCAAACGCGTCTTCAGCGGCATCCAGCCCTCCGGCGAGCTGCATATCGGCAACTACCTCGGCGCCGTGCAGAACTGGGTCCGGCTGCAAAACGAGTACGAGTGCCTGTTTTGCGTTGTCGATCTGCATGCCATCACGCAGCCGTACGACCCCGGCACCCTCGCCTCACTGACTTTCGATATGGCGGTGAGTCTCTTTGCGGCCGATCTGGATCCCGACAAGTGCATCGTCTTCGTGCAGTCGCACGTCGCGGAGCATACCGAGCTCAACTGGCTGCTCACGACCGTGGCCCCGCTCGGCGAGCTCGAGCGCCAGACCCAGTTCAAGGACAAAGCGCAGCGCCAGGAAGCGGTGGCAATGGGCCTGCTGGCCTACCCCGTGCTGCAAGCGGCCGACGTGCTGCTGTATAAAGCTAGTCTCGTCCCGGTGGGAGAGGATCAGGTCCAGCATCTCGAGCTGATGCGGGAAATCGCGCGCCGCTGGAACGCCCGGTACGGCCACGACTTCTTTCCGGAGCCCCAGGCGTTGCTAACCCCGACCAAGAGAGTGTTAGGCCTCGACGGCAAAGCCAAGATGTCCAAAAGCCTGGGGAACACGATCGGGCTGTTCGAGTCCCCCGAGGCGATCTGGGAGAAGCTGCGGCCGGCCGCCACCGATCCCGCGCGCAAGACTCGCAAGGATCCTGGCACGCCGGAGATCTGCAATATTTTCACCATACATCAGGGGTTCTCGCCGCCGGACACGGTGGCTGAGGTCGCGCACAAATGTCGCACCGCGGGGTGGGGCTGTCTCGATTGCAAACGTGTCCTCGCCGATAACATGATCAAGACGCTGGGGCCGATGCGCGAGCGCGCGGCGGCGCTGAAGCGCGATCCCGCGGGCGTGCTCGATCGCTTGCGCGACTGCGCCAACCGCGCGCGCGTGCTCGCGCAGCGCACGATCGCGGAGGTGCGTGACAAGATGGGGTTCCTCAAGAGTGTTTAAACAGATCGTGGAGATCTTCCGGCTCGAGCTGATGCTCCAGGTCGGCCTCGCGACCATGCTCGGCGGCGCGATCGGCCTCGAGCGCGAGCTCGGCGGCAAACCTGCGGGTCTCCGCACCAACATCCTGATTTGTATCGGGTCGGTGCTCTACACCCATCTGTCAATTGCCATGCTCAGCGCGATTGCCGGTTCTGGAGGCACAGGCACCGATCCCACTCGCGTCGCGGGGCAGATCGTCACCGGCGTCGGATTCATCGGCGCAGGGACGATTCTGCACGCCCGCGGCGCGGTCGTGGGGCTCACCAGCGCCGCGACCATCTGGGTCGTTGCCGCGATCGGTGTGGCCCTGGGGAGTGGTTACTATCTCGAGGGGATCGCCACCACGCTCGTCGTCTTGGCGGTTCTCGCGGGGCTCGGCCGAGTGGAGAAGCTGGTGCAACGTCAGTCGATGCGGTCGACGATCACAATTCACGCGCATCCCGGTCCCACGGTGCTCGAGGATCTGGAGTCCCTCGTCCGGCGAGCGGGGCTCGAGGTCAACGCCGTATCGAGCCGCCAGGAAAATGTCGACCTCGTCATCGACTTCGATCTTCGTGGGTCCAAGCGCCTGCACGATCAGGTCATGATCACACTCCTGCACCACGACCACGTCCGCACGGTCTCCACGGGAGAGTGAGCGCCCCCCCGGTACGGCGTCTCGTCATCGATCTGGCTTCGCCGCGCGCTGCCTGGCGCGTTCCGAAAACCAGTGTCGTCGAGATCAGGAACGCGATGGGCGCGGGATGGGACGTGCAGGAGGTCAAGGCACCCGCGGTGTCCGACGGCGACGGCGGCTCGGGGTCGCCGGAAGCGATTGCCGCGGCGCGCGGGGCCGAGATCTACTTCGGCTTCGGAGTCCCATCCGGCGTCGCGACCGCCGCCAAGGACACATTGCGGTGGGCGCACACCGCCACCGCCGGTGTGGGCTCGAGCCTCGCCCACATGTCGGGGAGCCGCGTACTCCTCACCAATTCCGCCGGCGTGCATGCCGAGCCGATGGCCGATTGGGTGGTCGCGGCGATCGCCTACTTCACGCGCGGCCTCGACCGCATGGTCTCGGCGCAGCGACAGGGCCGCTGGGCCAAGGAGGACTTCACAGACGGCGCGATCCCGATGCGCGAATTTCGCGAGCTGCGGCTCGGCGTGTTCGGGCTCGGCGGGGTCGGCACCGCGGTCGCCCGGCGCGGGTTGGCGCTCGGCATGAAGGTGTCGGGGGTGCGGCGGCGGCCCGAGCGCGGTGGGCCCAAGGGCGTGGAGTGGGTCGGGAAGCTGGACGATCTGCCGCGCCTGGCGTCCGGCAGCGACGTGCTGGTGATTGCGGCGCCCCATACCAAGGAAACCGTCGGTGCGGTCGACCGCCGCGTGCTCGAACGGCTGCCGCACCAGGCGCTGGTCGTGAACGTCTCGCGCGGATCGCTGCTCGATGAGACGGCGTTGCTCGAGCTGCTGGAGCTGCGGCGGCTGCGAGGCGCGGCGCTCGACGTGTTCGCCACCGAGCCGCTGCCCCCCGGACACCCCTTCTGGACCCACGCGCGCGTGCTCGTGGCGCCGCATGTGAGCGCGGTGTCCGGCCGCTTCTGGGAACGGGAGACGGCTTTGATCGTGAATAACATCCGGAGCTATCTTGCAGGTGCGCCGCTCACGAACCTCGTCGACCTGGAAGCCGGGTACTGAATGGAAAAAATCATCAAGGCTGCGGTGGATCGCGGGGCGTCCGATCTGCACATCAAGGCGGGCGACGTGTTCCGCGCCCGGATCGACGGGAAGCTGGTGCCGCTCACCAAGCAGCGGCTGACGCCCGATCAGACCAGGGCCATCGCGCAACGCCTCATTGCCAACGACGATGACCGGGGCCGCATCGACAAGCTCCGCGATTACGATTGCTCGTGGGGCATGCCCGGTATCGGCCGCTTCCGCGTCAACATTCTGCGGCAGCGCTCATCCTTCATGATCGTGATGCGTGTCATCCCGTTCGACGTCCCGACGTTCGAGTCGCTGAAGCTCCCGGCCGTGCTCGCCGAGGTGGCGAATGCCGAACGCGGGATGATCCTCGTGACGGGTGTGACGGGCTCGGGCAAGAGCTCGACGATGGCGGCGATCATCAACCACATCAACCAGAACCAGCATCGGCACATCCTCACGCTCGAAAACCCGATCGAATTCCTGCACCGCGACATCAACTGTTCGGTGACGCAGCGGGAGATCGGTGTGGACACCGACGATTTCCGCACCGGTCTGCTCGCGGCGCTGCGCCAGGATCCCGACGTGATCCTCATTGGCGAGCTGCGCGATGCCGAGACGGTCGACACCGCCATGAAGGCCGCCGAGACCGGCCATCTGCTCGTCTCGACGTTGCATACGCCCGACGCGGTGACGACGGTGGGCCGCATCGTCTCGATGTTTCCGCCGGAGGAACAGGAGATCGCGCGACTGCGGCTGTCGGAAGCGCTGCACGCGGTCATATCGCAGCGGCTACTGCCGCGCGCCGACGGGCATGGGCGCGTGGCGGCTCTCGAGGTGATGATCTGCACAGATATCGCCCGCGACATGATCAGAGACGCGGAGCGGATCTCTGAGCTGCCCGACTACATGGGAGACTCGCGCGAGAAGTACGGCATGCAGACGTTCGATCAGCATCTGTTCGACCTCGTGAACGACGGGGTCGTGACCTACGAGACCGCGATAGCCGCAGCATCGAATCGCGCGGACTTCGAGCGGCAGACGAGGTCTCTGCGCCGCCGCCCGGCCGCCCCGGCGCCGGCCGCTGCTGCGAAGGCCGCCGAACCCGCCGTGAAGGCCGACGACCTGTCGAGTTTGCTGCCGCCGTGAGCGACGCGAAGATCGCACCGGCAGGAATCTTTCCGCCGCTAACGACGCCGTTCGACCCGACCACGGGCGACATCGCTCCGGTGCAATTTCAGGAAAACATCGCGCGGCTGCTGGCCGAGGGCGTGGATGGCGTTGTCGTGTCGGGGTCGACGGGTGAGGCGCCGCTTCTCGAGCCGGAAGAGCAACGACACCTCGTTCGTCTCGCGCGCGAGACGCTGACCGACGGCAAGTGGCTCATCGCGGGCACCGGCGGGGAATCGACACGCCAGACGATTGCCTTGTCCAAGGCTGCCGGCGCCGCGGGTGCCAACGCCGTGCTGGTGCGCGCACCGTCGTATTTCTCGGCCGCCCTGACGCCCGAGACCCTGGCACTGCACTTCCGCGCCGTCGCGGACGCCAGTCCCGTACCGGTGCTGATCTACAACATCCCGAAGTACACCCATCTGTCGCTCGCACCTGCATTGCTGCAGCAGCTCACGAGCCATGAGCGGATCATCGGCGTCAAAGATTCGTCCGGCGATCCGAAGAACCTGGCCGCATATCGTGCCGCGGTCCCGCAGTGGTCGGTCCTCGTAGGGTCGGCGTCGCTGCTGCTCACGGCATTGGAGCTTGGTTGCCAGGGCGGCGTTGTGGGTGTCGCATGCTACGCGCCGAGGCTCTGCGTGCAGCTGGTACGAGAGTTCGAGCGGGAGGGGGGGAGCGGTCATCGCGCCGCGGCGCTTCAGCTCCAGGAGCGGATCACGCCGCTCGACAAAGAAATCGTGGGCAGGCTCGGGCCGGCCGGTGTGAAAGCCGCGATGGATGCCGTGGGGTTGTACGGTGGACCGGTACGGCCGCCGCTGCCGCCGCTCTCGCCCGCCGACCGCGAGCGCGTGAGCGTGCTCGTGCGCGGTGACTGACTACGGCCTGTTGTTCCGGGAGCTGGCGGTGCCGCGGCTCGTAGGTACACCCAATCATGAGCGAGTCCGTGAGATCCTGAAGCGCGAGCTTGGGGCGCGCGGGTTCGTCGTCGAGGAGCATGCCTTTGCGGGATCATCCGCGCGCGCCCTGCTTAGCGTCGCCGGCGTCGTCCACGGTATCAACGTCATCGCGCAGCGGCGGGATTTCCCCGCATCCGTTTGGCTGGTTGCTCACTACGACTCAAAAGGGCAGCCGATTTCGATGGCGCTGCGCCTGGCCGGCGTCACCGCGCTCGTCGTCGCGCTATTGGTGATCGTTCCCGTGACACCGGCGGGCGTGGTGATGTTCCTGCTCGCATTGCTGATCCTCACGCAAAACCGCGTGAACAATGACTCTCCGGGTGCCGTCGACAACGCGACCGCTCTGGTCACGGTCTTGATGACGATCGATCAGCTGAATGGCAGACCGGATGTCGGCGTGATCTTTCCCGACGCGGAAGAGCTCGGTCTCGTGGGCGCGCGCGCTCTCGCGAATGAGCGCGCGGACCTGTTCGCAGATTCGAGCGTGATCAATCTCGATGGCCTGGATGACGTCGGCCGGCCGAGCGCTTTCCTCCACCGGCGGGGGCGCGTTGGGGCAGCCGTCGCCGCGGCGCTGCAGGCGCGCCAGTGGCGCTGGCTGCCGGTGATCGTGGACGGTATCGCGCTGTCCCGAGTCGCCCGCGAGTGCGTCACGATTCTCAAGGGCAACTGGCGCACGATGCGGGTCGTGCATCGGCCCGCGGACGATGCGGCGCGCGTCCGGCTCGACGGCGCGGCGACGGTCGCCGCGGGGCTGGCGCGGGTGCTGCGCGCCCAATAGCTTCCCTCAGAGGAACCTGGGGCATGGCCCCGGGTCTTGGGCCCCCACCAGGGGGCTTTTTCTTTGGGTAGGGTTGTCCCGTTGACGGCTTCCTAAAACCCGCGGTGCGTCTGTGCACCGAGTCGTTGCATGTCCGCGCCGTTTCGTACCCTAGCGAGGACTTTGAGTGTTCGGACCGAAGACCCAGTGTGTCGTCGTGGTAGGCGCCCAATGGGGTGACGAGGGCAAGGGCAAGATCGTCGATGTTCTGGCTGAGCGCGCCGATCTCGTAGTGCGCTATCAGGGCGGCGCGAATGCCGGGCACACGGTGGACACGGGCGAAGGCAAGTCGTTCGTCCTGCATCAGATCCCATCGGGGATTCTTCAGGGCGCGGTGTGCATCGTCGGCAACGGCGTGGTGCTCGATCCGGAGCAGTTGTTCGCCGAGCTCGATGCATTGGAAGGACGGGGCGTGCGCACCGAGCACAAGCTCCATGTCTCCGACCGGGCGCACCTCACGCTGCCGTATCACAAGCTCCTGGATCGCGCTCGCGAGAAGCAGGAGAAGATCGGGACGACGGGGCGGGGGATTGGTCCGACCTACGAGGACAAGTACGGGCGGCGGGGCCTGCGCGTGGGGGACCTGCGCAATCTTGCCCGGGCAAAGGAGTTGGTGCGGGCCCGTGTTGCGGCAGCGAATCAAATGTTGGGAATGCTGGGAGCGGGGAGCGGGGAGCATGCGAACGCGGAAGAACATTTGCTCCTCCTCGACCGGCTCGCACCGCGGCTGTTACCGCTGGCCGTTGATGCCGGACGTGTGGTGTGGGACGCGCTCCAGCGCGGCGAGTCGGTTCTGCTCGAAGGCGCGCAAGGGGCGCTGCTCGACGTCGATCATGGGACCTATCCCTACGTCACGTCGTCGAACACGACGGCCGGCGGCGCCGCGGTCGGAGTCGGCATTGGACCGACGGCGATCGACGCCGTGCTCGGCGTCGTGAAGGCCTACACGACGCGGGTCGGGAATGGCCCGCTGCCCACCGAAGCAGAGCCGGCCGTCGCGGAGCGGATTCGGGAGCTCGGCGGGGAATTCGGTGCGACAACGGGAAGGCCGCGTCGGTGTGGATGGTTCGACGCGGTCGTCGTCAGGTATGCGGTCCGCGTGAACGGACTGACGGGCCTGGCCGTCACGAAGCTGGATGTGCTCGACACGTTCGCCGAGATACCGGTTGCGGTCGGATACAAGCTCGACGGCGAGATGATTGATAGCATGCCGGCGGATGTGGAGACGATCGGAAGGGTCGAGCCGATATACGAGAAGGTGACGGGCTGGCAAAAGAGACTGACCGACGTTCGGCGGCTGGCGGATTTGCCGCCCGCGGCGAGAGCATATGTGGATCGACTGCAAGATTTGGCGGGAGCGCCGGTCCGTTACGTTAGTGTCGGCACTCGCAGAGACCAGATCATAGAAGTCTAGAGGCGCAGCAGACGCAGCAGACGCAGCAGTGGGCGTCAGCGAGCAGTGTAAGGATACGGCTCGCGATGTTTCGATGATGTCGATCCAGTGTCGCTGATTACCTTCGCCATGTTGTTCAAGGATTTGAAGGCCTACCAACACGCGCGCCGGCTGGCGGTGCTGTCGCGACCTCTCATCAAGCGACTGCCTTCATCGGAGAGCGATCTCGCCGATCAGTGGCGTCGTGCCTGTAATAGCATTGTTTTGAATCTGGCGGAGGGTGTGAGTCGTCGCGGATCAAAGGAGTGGCGGCGATTCACGGACGTGGCTCGAGGCTCGTTGGTCGAGGTTGAAGCCGTCATCGACCTCGTCCAACACCTCGGTCTGTTCGAGCCCGCCGAGCTCGAGGAAGTGAACGCGACACGCGACGAATGCGCGCGCATGGTTTACGGCCTGCTTCGAAAGCTCTCGACAGCAGCTTCTAGTAGCTGACAGCTATCGCCCACTGCTGCGTCTGCGGCGTCTGCTGCGTCTCTGACTGCTGCATTCTGCAGTCTTTAGTGCAGAAAACAGTACGGTACTTTACCTAGGTCACTTGACTCGCAGTTGATGTGACAGTGGTTACAACTCGGCACCGTTCTTGCCTACCCAACAGAGCAGAACTCTCGAAAAGGGCAAACCGCCGGCGACGGCGGGGCGCAAAGCTAGGGGTCTCCTCGGAGATAGCCCGGCTGCCAGAGTCAACGCTGCGCCGCCCGATTTGCGAGAAGTTGTTCGCTTCGCTCACATCGGGTTCTAGGGCGCACGGTGTGCGGCAGGCGATCACCCCCTGGGGAAACTCAGGGGGTTTCTCGTTTCCGCTATCTTGGCCTCATGCCTCCCGTTATCCTCGTCGCTCCCGCTGCCTTCAAGGGAACACTGGGCCCCCGTCAGGTCGCCGAAGCGCTCGCGACCGGCGTGCGCCGCGCCATTCCGGGCGCGTCGGTGCTCGAATGCCCGGTCGCCGACGGCGGTAACGGCCTCCTCGATGTGGTCCTGCCGGCGGGGGCGCTGCGCGAGCGGCTGCCCGTCACAGGCCCGATCGGCGATTCGGTCTCGGCGGAAATGGGTTGGATCGACGGCGAGACGGCGATCATCGAAAGCGCGTCGGCCTGTGGGCTGGCGCTGGTCGAGCCGGAAGACCGCGATCCGATGCGCACCACGACGCGCGGCGTCGGTGAATTGATCTGGACGGCCGCCGATCGCGGCGCCCGGACGATCATCGTCGGCCTCGGCGGCACCGCGACGGTAGACGGCGGCACCGGCGCGGCGCGCGGCTTCGGCTGGACGTTCGAGAACGCGGCGGGCCAGCAACTGCCAGATGGAGGCGGTTCATTGATCGATCTCGCGTCATTCAGGTCGGGGTGGGGACTCGGCGCTCGTGTCGTGGCGCTGGCCGATGTCGCGACGCCGATGCTGGGTCCGAATGGCGCGGCCCCGATCTTCGGACCCCAAAAGGGCGCTCGCCCCGAGGAGATTCCGCAGCTCGCGGCCGGCCTTGCTCGCCTCGCGGAGCTGTGGGCGCAGGCCGGCCGGCCCGAACTCGGGACGATGCCGATGGGCGGCGCCGCCGGCGGCCTGGGGGCCGGCCTGGTGTTCTTCGCCAAAGCGGAATTGACGGGCGGGGCCAATTGGGTGCTGGAGCGCGCGGGCTTCGATGCGGCCCTGGCGAAGGCGGACCTCGTCATCACGGCCGAAGGGATCTTCGACAAGACGTCGCTGGTCGGAAAGGCGCCCGGAGAAGTCGTGCGACGGGCCCAGGCTGCAAAGAAGAAGGTCGCCGTTGTCGCCGGGAAAGTCGAAGGGTTGATCGGGGTCCATACGGTTGGCGGCGACGGAGATGGGGGGGGGCGCATGTTGGATGGCTCCGCGCTCGCTCAGATGGCCGAACAGGTCGCGCGTGAGGCCCTGCGTTTGTAACTTCCGGCTCCTTATGCCCCCCGCAACTGCAGACAAAACGATGGAGAAGCTCGTGTCGCTGGCAAAGCGGCGCGGCTTCGTGTTTCAATCCTCCGAGATCTACGGCGGCCTGGGGTCCGTGTGGGATTACGGGCCGCTCGGCGTCGAGCTGAAGAAAAACATCAAAGAGCGCTGGTGGCGGTCGATGGTGCACGAACGCCACGACATCGAAGGCCTCGATGCCGCCATCCTGATGCATCCCAAGGTTTGGGAGGCGTCGGGCCACGTGTCGGGGTTCACCGATCCGCTGGTGGACTGCAAGCACTGCAAGAATCGCTTCCGGGCCGACGATCCCAGGATCAAAGGCACGCCGGGCCAGCCGGACGCGCAGTGCCCCGTGTGCGGCAGCAAGGGCACGCTTACCGCGCCACGCCAGTTCAATCTGATGTTCAAGACGTTCATGGGGCCGGTCGAGGAGCAGGCCGCGGTGATTTATCTGCGTCCCGAAACGGCGCAGGGCATTTACGTCAACTATCTCAACGTGCTGCAGTCCTCGCGGCAGAAAATTCCCTTCGGGATCGCGCAGGTGGGGAAGGCGTTCCGCAACGAGATCACCCCGGGCAACTTCATTTTCCGAACGCGAGAATTCGAACAAATGGAGATGCAGTTCTTCGTGAAGCCGGGCACCGAAACCGAGTGGTTCGAGTTCTGGCGCGCGGAGCGGATGAATTGGGTCTCGGGGCTCGGGATTCGGGACGAGAAACTACGTTGGCATCAGCACGGTCCGGATGAGCTGGCGCACTACGCCAAGGACGCCTACGACATCCAGTACGAATTCCCGTTCGGCTGGCAGGAGTTCGAGGGGATTCACAACCGGACCGATTTCGATCTGTCGAACCATCAGAAGCACGCCGGGAAGAAGCTCGACTACCTCGATCCAAAGACCAACGAGCGCTTCATCCCCTACGTGGTCGAGACCTCGGCAGGTGCGGACCGCACGACGCTGGTCGTGCTGTGCGACGCGTATAGAGAGGAAGAGGTGCGCGGCGAGGAGGCGGCCGAAGGGGGCGTGGAGGGGGGAGAGGGGAGCGGCGAGCAGCGCGTCGTGCTGAAGCTCAAGCCCTCGCTCGCCCCGCTCAAGGCGGCGGTGTTCCCGTTGGTGAACAAGGACGGTATGCCCGAGCTCGCGCACCGCATCCACGACGACCTGCGGCGCCACTTCAACGTCTTCTACGACGACGGCGGATCGATCGGCCGGCGCTACCGCCGGCAGGATGAAGCCGGCACTCCGTACGGGATCACGATCGACGGTCAGTCCACTCAGGATCAGACGGTGACGGTGCGCGACCGCGATACGCTCAAGCAGGACCGCGTGGCGGCGGGGAAGCTCGTCGAGTACCTGACGCAGAAGCTGGCGGGGTGAAACGTGTGCTGGTGGAATGCCGCGACCTGTTTTTTCGCGGCAAGCTGCAGGCCATTCTGACTGCGTCAGGGGCGGCCGCGGTGCGCGAGGAACCTTACGATCTTGCCGTGATCGAGCTGGGCAGAGCAGACGCACCGCAGCGCATCGCCGAGCTCGTGACGCGCGGTGTTCCGGTACTGGCTTTCGGATCGCACGTCGATGCCGCGGCGTTGCGCGCCGCGCGGGATCTCGGAGCGCGCGCCGTGCCGAACTCCGAAGTGGAGACTGCGCTGCGCGCGCTGTTGTAGGTTCCAGGTCATGCCACGAGAGCGAAAACATGTCGATGTGCTGATCGTCGGCGCCGGTGCCGCCGGTCTTGCCGCGGCCCGCGATCTCTCGCACGCCGGTCTGACGGTCACGATCATCGAGGCGCGGCCGCGCGTCGGCGGCCGCGTGCTCACGCTCCACGATCCGCGCTCACCCGTCCCGCTCGAGCTCGGCGCCGAATTCATTCACGGCGCGTCGGCGGAAACACTTCCCCTCGCGCAGGCGGCAGGACTCGCCGTGTTGGAGCTCCCCGACACTCACGAGCTCGCCAACGGTGGCCGGTTCAAGCCGATGGGGAGTTACTGGGAGCTCCTCGATCGCATGAACCACGATCTCGCGCGCCGGCTCGCGAGCCGCGGGAAGGATTTCCCGGTGAGCGAGTATCTCGATTCGGCGCGCGTCCCGGCGGCACGCCGCGGGATGCTGCGGGACTTCGTGCAAGGGTTTTACGCCGCGCACCCGGACCGGTTGAGCGCGCAGTCGCTCGCGGTCGAGATAGACGGCGGTGACGAACAGGACGAGGTTCACGGCAAACAGTTCCGGATCGCCAACGGCGGCGACGCCCTGATGAAATGGTTGCGGGACGGGTTGGATCCCGACCGCACCGAGGTGCGTCTCAGCACGGTCGCGGAATCCGTGCAATGGAAGCGCGGTGCCGTCAGCATCGTGTGTCGCGGGGGCGGCGGGGGCGGCGGGGGCGGCGACCGAGCCGATTTGCCGACGCTGACAGCGCGTACGGCTCTGATCACCCTGCCGCTGGCCGTCCTGAAGGCTGGTGTCGTGCGCTTCGATCCCGCGCTCCCCGCGAAACAGCGTGCGCTGGCTGGTCTCGAGATGGGGCAGGTCTTCAAGATCGTGCTGCGATTCCGTGAGGCGTTCTGGGAGCGACCCGAATTCCTGAAGGAGCGGCGCGCGAAGGCCGGCTCGAACGGCAGCGGACTGAATTTTCTGCACGCGCACGGCGCCGAGGTGCCGACGTGGTGGACGACGCTCCCGGTGCGCGCGCCGGTGCTCACCGGATACGTGGGCGCCGTCGCGGCCGAAGAGCTGCTCGCCGAGGAGCCGCCATCGCGGCTCGAGCGCAGCCTCGTGGCGCTCTCCGAGGTCCTCGCCGTGCCCCGGCGCGAGCTCGAGAAGCAGCTCGAGGCGTCGGCCAGTCATGACTGGCGCGCCGATCCCTTCGCGCGCGGCGCGTACAGCTACGTCGGCGTCGGCGGGAACGGCGCCCCGCGCGCCTTGGGCCGGCCGGTGGACGGGACGCTGTTCTTTGCCGGAGAAGCGACGAACGGCGCCGAGATCGGGACCGTGGCCGGGGCGTTGTCGAGCGGTCGCCGCGCCGCACGCGAAGTGCTGCGCGAGCTACAATAAAGAAGTCTTCGTCGGCATTCGGGAGCGTCACATTGCCGGATTCCGGAACATCCAGCTCCTGCGACGCGGGCTCGCCGATTCGGTAGAGTTCGGCACGCTGATGAGCTTCGATTCGCTCGCCGCCGTGCGGACATTCGCCGGCGAGGACTACGAGGTCGCCGTTGTCCCTCCGCAGGCGCGTGCGCTGCTGCTGCGCTTCGACGAGCCCTCGACGCATTACGACGTTCTGCTATGACGTTCCAACAGGCGCGGCGGCTGCTCCTGTCGTTCCCCGGCGTCGAGGAGGGTCCGTGCTACGGCACGCCGGGATTTCGCGTGCGCGGCAAATTCCTCGCGCGCTTAAAAGAAGACGGCACGACGTTGGTGGTGAAATGCGGAGATGAAGAGCGGGACCTTCGCATGGAAGCGGACCCCAAAACGTTCTTCATCACCGATCATTACCGCGGCTACCCGACGGTGCTGGTGCGGCTCGAGCGAGTCCGTGCCGGTGTGCTGCGTGAGGTGTTCGAGCAGGCGTGGCGCCTCAACGCGCCGAAGCGGTTACAGCAACGCCACATCAAGCCTTAGGAGGCGCTATCTTTTCTCCAATGCGCCTCATCGCTACACTCGCAATCCTGACGGGCCTCGCGGCGTCGTCGCCCTCGCCTGGCTACCGTATTCTGGTGGCCAGTGAATCGGGTGACATCGTCACGCAGTTGACCTGGGACGGAACGGCGTTGGCTGTGGCCAAGGTCGTTCCCGTCGGGATCATGCCCGCCGACATCGACGGCCCGCACAACGTGACGGTCGCGCCCGACGGCTCCGCGTGGTACGTGACGATCGCCCACGGCACGCCCTACGGATCGTTGTGGAAGATGAGCGCCGGGAGCGACACGCTCCTGGGCCGCGCGCAGGTGGAGATGTTTCCCACGACCATCGCCCTAACGCCCGACGGCGCGCTGGCCTTCGTCGCCAATTCCGATTTTCACGGCGATCACCCGCGCATGAACGTCGTGTCGATCGTGCAGACGGCCACAATGACGCCGCTGACGAATCTTCCGGCGTGCGACATGCCGCACGGCGTGAAGTCCAATCACGCCGGTTCCTTCGTCTACGTGTCGTGCATGAACTCCGACGAGATTCTCGAGATCGATCGCCAGAGCCTGCGCATTCGGCGGCGGCACAAGACCGGCGAGGGCATGCCGGCGGCCGGGATGCCGATGCATGCGGTGGCATCCGGTCCGCCCGCAGCACACGACTGTATGCCGACGTTCGTCTCGGTTTCTCCGGACGATCGCCGGTTGTATGTCGCCTGCAACCACGGCAACACGCTGCAGGTGCTGGACGCCGGATCGCTCGAATTGGTGAAGGAGATCCCAGTGGGGACGGGCGCCTACAATGTCGAGCCGTCCGCCGACGGCAAGTGGATCATCGTGACGAACAAGAAGGCGCAGAGCGTGTCGCTCGTCGACGCGCAGAGCCTCACTGAAGTCGCCAAGATCCCGACTTCCAAGCCGCTCCCGCACGGCGTGGCGTACTCACCCGACGGCCGCTGGGCCTTCATCTCGCAGGAGAGCGTCGGGATCGATCCGGGTGCGGTGGATGTCATCGATCTCACGACGCGCTCCCGCGTCGCTACCATCCCCGTCCCCCGGCAGCCGACCGGCATCACCATCCTTCAGACGCCATGATCCACACCACGACGGTCTCGCTTCCGCCGGCCGAAGTGCTGGAGCGCGTCCAACGGTTTTTCGCCGACCGAGTGCCGAACTCGGCCGCATTTCTCGAAAAGTCGGGACCGAACTTCGTGACGCTGCGCGGGCAGGGGGGCGAAGAGATCGTGATCGGCGCGTGGGAAGACAAGGAACACGGTGTCACCCGCGTCCGCGCCTCGACGCTGTTCTTCGATCAGTCGCTCGACCGATTCTTCTCGACGCTGCCGCTCGCCTCTCCGGTGGAGGTCGCGTGACGGCCATCACGAAGACGTTCGAATCGTCCCGATGCGCTCGTTTGCCCGGGCCGTCATGTCGGGAGTCGCCCAGGCGCAGGCCGTGCTGATCTCCG
>JBGQKD010000033.1:0-34917 GCA_041499375.1 Gemmatimonadota bacterium | reverse complement strand
GGTCAGTGTGTCCATGACACAGGATTACGCGCTCCAGGTTGGTGGGGTCTACGACCTTGTCATTCCCGAGTTGACCGAGGTCGCTGGATTTCAACGTCGCTGGGCGCTCTCTCAAGGCAGCTCGCTGCGATGGTCCGCCGTACGAGCGGGCGGAACGCTCGCTCTGGGCTTCGACGCCGTGCCGTTTGATGGAGCGACTCAGCGAGCCGCCTTCATTTCTGACGTGCTGACGCCGTAGCGGGCTTAGTGGCGTGTGCGCGCCAGCGCACCGGGGGTCGTGCCGAAGGCGCGCTTGAAGAGTCTCGTGAAATGAGCCTGGTCGGCGAACCCGGTGCGCTGCGCGATATCCGAGAGGCTCGCGCCGGTCGTCTCGAGTAGCCTGCGCGCACGCTCCAGGCGGCGCGCGAGCAGATACTGATGGGGCGCGCGGCCGAGCGATTCCCGGAACGCGCGCGCGAAGTGCGCCGGCGAGAGGCCGACCTCGCGTGCGAGCATCTCGATCGTCAGGCGCGCATCCAGGCCGGCGTCGATCATCTCGAGCACACGCCGCTTGGCGGCCGCCGCCAGTCCACCGCGCGCCCGTAGCGGTCGAGGCTGTTCGACGCCGGCGTGACGCAGCAGCAGATGGCCGAGCCCGGCCGTGACGGCTTCGACCAGGGCCAGTCCGCGCGCATTGCGATTGTCCGCCTCGTCTCTGAGCGTCAGCATGAGATGCCGGACCTGCGGCGATTGCACCGCGTAGGTGCGCCGCAAGCGCATGGGCTCGACGCTATCGAGCGACGGAGTCACAAGTCGCGCGAGATGCATTGGATCGAGCGCCACCCGCAGATATCGCAGCGTGCTATTGAGCCGCAGCGTGATGGGCATCGTGCTGGGGCTGATCCAGAGACTCTCCGGCGGTACCGTGAACTGCTTGAATCCGTGGGACTCCTGGACCTCGAGCTTGAGCGGCGCCCGGTCGAGGTTGAGCGAGAGATAATGCTGATCGCCGACGAGATCATCGACCGCCGATACGTCGTTGCGCCCGGCCTCCAGGCGCACGCCCGGCCAGTCCAACGCCTGACTGGTCACGATCGCGGAATGACTGTCGCGGCGCGTGACGCGGCCGCGCGTCACGATCGACTCGAGGAGGACGGGTTCTGCGGTTTGGAGGGCGGCTCCGGTCATGCAGCACGAACATTCAAAATTGCGCGCCGGTTCCGCTCAATACTGCGCACCGCTTCCGTTCGAACTTGATCGCACCACATACCAGGCGGAAGAATGTTTACGCTCAAGACTCGCTTCACCGTCGTTACGTTGGCAGGTGTACTCGTCGGCTGCGGCAGCGGTTACGGTTCGACGGCGGCGCCTCCTCCACCGGCAAATACTGTCGAGGCAACAGACGGGCTCGCGTTCACGCCCGCAACGCTGCAGGTGAGCGCCGGCGACATTGTCAGGTTCACGTTCGGATCCGTGGCCCACAATGTTTTCTTCGCGGCCCAGACCGGTGCCCCGGCGGACATCGGCGGCACCAATGCGAACGTGGCGGTCGAGCGGACGTTTGCAGTCGCCGGCACGTACACCTACACGTGCCACATCCATCCGCAGATGCACGGGACGGTCGAGGTTCAATAGGAGGCAGAAACGATCGAGGCCGGGATCACTCCCGGCCTCGATTCATTGTCACGTCGCTGAGCTCGTCAGGGTAGGTCGTTTTTCGGTGGGCGAGACCTTCAGCCGGATCCACATCCCTGCCAAGCCGTGTCCGGGCACCGCGCAGAAGATCATGTAGGATCCAGCCTTATTCGCCACGAATCGCACCGAGTCCGTTTCCCCCGAGCCGAGGCCCTGCAGCAGCCGCCCCTGCACCGTCATGGCGCGCGGGAAGGCCGGCGGCTCAACCGGACCAGCCGGCATCGGTTTTGTCGTATCGACGACTTCGGCGGAGTGCGGGAGATTCGCGTCGCGATTGACGAACCGGAGCACGACGGTCCAGTTCACGGGAACGGTCAGCGTCAGCTTGCCGTCGTTGAAGCCGTTGAAGTTCAAGCCGCCGTTCAGCTGCGTCAGCCCCGCGGTCAACTGGAAGGTCGCGGTTTTGGCTGTCGTGTCGACCGTGAGCCAGTTGCAGTCGACCTGCGCTTGCATCGTGGGGGTTTGGGCCACGCAGATCGGCGCCACGAGCAGGAGCAAAGCGATGACGCTCGAGAGTTTTCTCATGGATCCAAACTACCTACCGACCGGCGCCGACGGAAAGGCCCACGTAAAAGTTCCGACCTGGCGCCGGCTCGTAGAACCGGTCGCGCGCCGCGTTGATCACCACGGAGCTGATATATAGATGATTGAAGGCGTTGTTGATCCCCACGAACGGCGCCAGGCGCATTCCGCCCGTCGTTCCCTCCCAGCCGACGCGGACATTCGTCGACCACCAGGGCGCCGCGCGGGCGCTCAGCGTATCGCTCACGAGGTAGCCAGACGAACGAGTCTGTTGCACCTCCGCCCACGCACCGTGAAATGCTGCCGCCTGCGCCCGCAACGAGAGATTGAGCCAGTTTTGCGGGATTCCGGGGAGCGCGCGGCCATCCAGCGTGTGGACGACCGTGTCGCTGACGGTAAACGAGTATCGGCGATAGCGGTAATCCGCGTAGGTCCAGACCGCATTGAGACGCACGCCGGGCACGATCGCGATATCGCTGCTGACCTCGAGGCCACGGTGGCGCGTGCTGCCCGCATTGCGATAGTAGAATCGCGGCGCCTGGATCTCGTAGGGGATGAGCGCGTCGCGCACGTCGGCCTGGAAGACGGCAATGGTGAACCCAAGTCGTTGCCCCCCCCCCCCTCCCCCCCCCGCACCCAGTGACCCCCGCGCGCCGATCTCGTAGTTCCACGCGTGTTGCGGCTTGAGACCGGGATTGAACCCGCCGGTGCCGGTTGCGGAATTGGCCAGCTCGGTGGTGGTTGGTGTCTCAAACGACGATCCGACATTGGCATACACCGTCGCCCGACTCGAGGGATTCAGGGCGATCCCGAAGGATCCGGAGAGTGCCCGCATCAGCCGGTCGCCCGAGTCGTCCGGGTTGGACGGTGGCGTGATGAGGTGATCCTGCACGGCGAATTTCACCCAATCGTATCGCAGTCCGGCAGTGATCGTCGTGCGGGACGAAAGCTCGAGCGCACTCTGGATGAACGGTCCGATTTCCGTGACGTGTTCCAGCTGATTGAGCGTCAGGGTGTCTGGCTTGGTCGGGTCGCTCGTCATGTAGCTGAAATTCTTGCGGTCGTCGCGCTGCCGCTGGAAGTCGATGCCCGCCGTCAACCGCTGCGTGAGCGAGCCGAGCGGCGCCGGGTACGTGATACTGGCTCGCGCTCCGTAGTCGACGCGATCGAGATCGATGTAGGCCGTGGTGATCGGATTCTTGAGATTGCGGCCAAGCCCGAACAGCGTGAACGCCGCCTCGCCGCCGTTCGCCATGGCGCGGCGCACGGTGGCGCCGCTCTGGATTTGCGTGACGGCCTTGCCAGCGTTCCGCTGCAGGTTGAGTGCCGGCGCCTGATCCCTGTTCGCGAGCAACTCCGCCAGCGTGAGGGCGCCGGGATTGTCGGCACGCGGGTTGTCCCCGACGTCGGTCACCAGCGCGAGCGACCAGCCGTCCGCCAGCGGCAGCCGCAGCCGCGCGTTGAGGACTCGGCTGTCCGCGGCGCTGTGGTCGCGCTCTCCTTCGTAATCGAGCCGCGACACCGTCAGCGCAGCGGTCCCGGCACCGACTCGAACACCGGTCGTCGTCTGCCACTTATTCCACGTCCGGCTCGATCGCCGGCTGAATTGCCCGACGACGAACCGCGCGTCCTCACGAACCTGCTCCACGGCCTGCGGGTTGGTCCAGATGCTGATCACCCCGCCGGAGGCGTTCCCGAACAGCGCCGACGACGAGCCGCGCAGCACTTCGATGTGGTCGACTTCGCCAAGCTCGAGATTAGTGAGCTGCCCCTGGCCGTCGGGCAGCGTCTGGGGGATGCCGTCCACCAGAATCTTGATCCCGCGCACGGCAAACGCCGAGCGCGCGCCGAAGCCGCGAATCGAGATCCGCTGATCCTGGGAGAAGTTGTACCGGTTTGCGACGAACACGCCCGGCACATTCGCGAGCGCTTCGTCCAGACCCCACGTTGGCTTGGCGCGGCTGATTTCCGCGCGATCCACCGTGTGGATCGAGAGCGGGACCTTGGTGAGCGGGATGTCGGTGCGTGTGACCGAGACGGTGGTCGGCGGCAGGGTGTAGGGCTTCGCGGTGTCGGGTTGCTGGGCGGCGAGTGTGACGAGCGGCACGCACGACATCGCCACCGCGCAGATCGTCCACCGCCCCGAGCCAGTCATGCGTCGGAGGTTTCTAACCCACCGCGGCAGACGGCGTCAAGGGTCGCAAAAATAGGAGCCCTGAACGCCCCACTTCGGAACGTCCAGACCCCTGCAGCAAAACCGGCTACGCCCTACGAAGAACTAAGGATTCGTAATGGCCGTGGCATTCAGTGTAACCGCGGTCTGCGCCAACGCGCGGCCCGTAATCATGGCGCCGGTGTTGAACGCAATCAGCGTCTTGGAAAGAATGATGCCCTTGAAATTGGACGTCGTGCCCAGCGTCGCCTGCCCCGCGACTTGCCAGAACACATTCTTGGCCTGTGCGCCGCCGCTCAAGGTCACAATGGCGCCGTTGCCCACCGTGAGATTCTGTGCAATCTGGAAGATCCAGACGTCATTCGCGCCACCTGCAAGCGTGACCGCGCTGGGGATGGAAAGGCCCGTTCCCCATTTGTACAGCCCGGGAGCCAGCGTCATGCCCTGGATGTTGCCGGCACCCAGCTCGGTGGCGGTGGGCGACGTGCGGCCCGCTGCGTCGGTATACGCGGCCTGCATGTTGAGGACGGCGACGGTCAGATTCGCCGGCGTTGGCACCGCATAGTCGGCTGCCCACACCTTGCCGGTGACCCGGGCGGATGTCGTAAACGTGGTAGCCGGACTGGACAGCGCAAATCCAGTGACGAACGACGCGGCGGCCGGGCTCAGCCCGATGTCGCCGACAACCGCCGTGACGCCGGTGGTGGACACGCCGGACTTGGCGAGAATGACGTAAGCGCCGGCAGTGCCCAGGTTCAGGGCGGCCGGACCGAGGCCATTCGGATTGGGCGGATTGTTCTGATTGCCCGTGGAATTGGAACTGCCGCACGCCGCGCCCAGCAGGGCGAGCGACGCGAGTAGGATCGTGTAGCGTTTCATTCAGACTCTCTTCATGGGGGTGATAGTTACCTCGGCACATCCCGCTCCGGCCAACCATCACCGGTAGCGTACCGGGCAATAGAGGGCGCTGTACTATTTTTGTCAAGTAACACAGGATAATTAATTACTAGTTAACTGTATGCGGTTAACCACTATCACCGGAAGTCCCACGTCAGTGACGCGTGCCCACCGCCCACCCGACCAACCGTCAGCACCAGCGCCGCGTTCAGCGGCGGCAGGCCCGGGAGTTGTGCCCCCAAGACCGTGCATGCCGGGTTGGCGCAGGCAAAGGCGGCCAAGCGGGTGATTATGGGAATACGTAGCTCGAGACCGCAGGCGACGAGCGCCAGCACGGCGAAACGCAACAGCGTACGGGTAACACGGGGTTCGCGAGTGCATCTCGAACTGCTCGATCGTGAGTAGCCGACCGAGGGGGCCGTCGAATGGCGCGTATCGGAGGGGTGGTCTAGGCAGGGTAGCTGCTGGTCCCTCCTTTAACAAGGACGTAGTTTCACGACATGCCCAAAGCAGCCCCGCGTCCGACATTGGCCCAACCCGTGCGTAAATCTCCGACGGGCATTCAGGGGTTGGACGAGATCACCGGGGGCGGGTTGCCGCGCGGCCGGCCGACGCTCGTCTGCGGGGGCCCTGGCTGCGGCAAGACGATTCTCTCGATGGAGTTTTTGATCAACGGAGCGCGCCAGTTCGACGAACCGGGCGTGTTCCTGTCGTTCGAGGAATCCATCGAGGATCTGGCCCTGAACTTCGCCTCGCTCGGCCTGGATCCGCGCCCGCTCGCAGCCCGCAAGAAACTCGCGCTGGACTACGTCCGCGTCGAGCCCAATGAGATCCAGGAGACGGGTGGGTATGACCTGGACGGCCTGTTCATCCGGCTCGAGCACGCGATCGACTCCGTCCACGCGAAGCGGGTGGTTCTCGACACCATCGAAACGCTGTTCTCCGGACTTTCCGACACGCGCACGCTGCGCGCCGAGCTGCGCCGGCTCTTCAACTGGCTCAGGACCAAGGGCGTCACGGCCATCGTGACGGGGGAACGCGGCGACGGTGGACTGACGCGCCACGGTCTGGAAGAGTACATCACCGACTGTGTCATCGTGTTGGACCACCGGGTCGTTGACCAGAACGCGACGCGGCGGCTGCGCGTCGTGAAGTATCGCGGCTCCACGCATGGGGCCAACGAGTCGCCATTCTTCATCGACGAGTCGGGCCTCTCGGTCCTGCCGATCACGTCGTTGGGATTGCAGCACCGCGTCTCCCCGGGCCGCCTCTCGACAGGCGTGCCCGGTCTCGATGAGATGCTGGGAAGAAAGGGCTACTTCCGGGGCAGCAGCATTCTGGTTTCCGGCAGCGCGGGGACGGGGAAGACCAGCCTGGCGGGCTACTTCGTGGAGGCCGCGTGCCACCGGCGCGAGTCCGCATTGTATTTCGCGTTCGAAGAGTCCGCTTCGCAAATCGTGCGCAATCTGGGGTCGATCGGCCTGAATCTCGAGCCCTGGCTCCGCAAAGGACTGCTCCAGGTGCACGCGGCACGCCCCACCACCAGCGGTCTGGAAGGGCACCTCAGCGCGATGCACCGGCTGATCGAGGAGAAGAAACCGCGGGTCGTCGTCGTCGATCCGATCAGCAACTTGATCTCTGTGGGCACGTCGCTCGAGGTGAAGGCGATGCTCGCGCGCTTGATCGATTTCATGAAAGTAAAAGAGATGACCGCGCTGTTTACCTCGCTGACTATCGACGACAGCCATCCCGAGGGAAGCGACATCGGCATTTCCTCATTCATGGACACGTGGCTGGTGCTCCGCAACCTTGAAGTGAACGGTGAGCGGACCCGCACGCTCGATGTCGTGAAGTCGCGTGGCATGGCCCACTCGAATCAGGTGCGCGAGTTTGTCCTGACGGGCGAGGGCCTGAAACTGCTCGACGTCGTGCGGCAAGAGGGCCGCGTGCTGGTCGGGTCGGAGCGGGCGGCCCACGTCGTCGACAGCCCGGTCGCGCCACGGCGCTCTGGGAAGCACGCCGCGCGTCGATGAGCGCGAAATCGGCGCGGCAAACGCGCAAACCCCGCAAGTCCAAGGCGACCCCGGAGTTCTTCGATCTCCGCCTGTACATCGCGGGTCAGACCGCGCGGTCGCTCGCCGCGCTCGCCAACCTCCAGCGCATTTGCAACGAGCACCTGGAGGGACGCTACCGCATCGAGGTGATCGATCTGCTAGAGCGCCCGCAATTGGCGCGCGGCGATCAGATCTTCGCGCTGCCCACACTGGTCCGGAAACTTCCCGAACCGATTCGCAAACTGGTCGGCGATCTTTCCGACACCGAGCGCGCCTTGGTCGGGCTGGACCTGCGCCCCCGCGTATCTAGCAGGTCATGAGACGCAAGCGCGTCTCGGGCAAGCGCCGCAGTCCCACGGAGCGACTCCGAGCGCGCTTGTACGACGCCGAAGCCACGCTCGAGGCCATCCGCAGCGGCGCGGTGGACGCGGTCGTCGTGTCGGGTCCGGGCGGCGACGAGACACGTGCCTTCGAGGGCGCGACGCATCCGTACCACGTTCTGCTCAACGCCATGACCGACGGCGCCGCACTCTTGAGTGCGGATGGGACGGTTCTGTTCGGCAACCGTCGCCTCGCAGAGATCGCACACGCACCGCTCGAGGGCTTGCGTGGCTCTCGGTTCCCGCAATTCGTCCCGCCCGCCGATCGTCCCACACTCGAGGCATTCGTGCGGCAGGGGGGAACCGGCGGGGGTGAGTTCGCCATCGTCGATACCGACGGGTCGGCGACGCCGGTGTGGATCGCGCTTTCGCGGGTGCCGCTCGGCGCGTCCCTGGGTGACGGCGGGACGGCAGGAAACGGGGCCACCGTTCTCATGGCGATCATCACGGACCTGACCGACCAAAAGCGGGCCGAGACCACACAGCTGGGGTTGATGCAGCGTGTGCTATCAGCGGAGGACAAAGAGCGGCGGCGCATCGCGCGGGAGCTGCACGACGAGACCGGGCAATCCCTCACCACCCTGTTGGTGGGCCTCCGCGCCATCGGGGACATAACGGGGCTCGCGGCAGTCCGCTCGATGGCGCAGCGGCTCCGGGCAGTGGCGGCGCACACGGTCGACGATATCGGGCGGTTGGCGCGCGGTTTGCATCCCGCCGTCCTGGACGACAAGGGGCTCGTGGCGGCCATGCGGCGGCAGGTGAGCGATTTTACCAAAGCGTTTGGTGTGGTCGTCGACCTCCGCGTTGGCCGTGGCGTCCCGCGCCGCCTGGCCCCACTCGCGCAGTCAACTCTGTACCGGATCCTGCAGGAGGCGCTCACCAACGTGGCTCGGCACGCCCAAGCGCGCGCCGTTGGTATCGTGCTGACACGGGAGGACGCGATGCTCGAGCTCGTGATCCGCGACGATGGCATTGGGTTTGACTCGGCAGCCGTCTTGAGAGATGCGTCGGGACTCGGCCTCCACGGAATGCATGAGCGCGTCGCACTGCTGGGCGGGTCGGTGGAGATCGAATCCCGCCGGGGACATGGGACGATGATCCGCGCGCGCATTCCCGCCGGGTCCCCCCCCCCCTCCCCCCCGAAAAACGCCGAGCCGGCTCCAGGCGTAGGCAGATCGGCTAGGATTCGCCACCGTGACTCCAATTAGACTCCTCGTCGCCGACGATCATGCCGTCCTGCGGGCCGGACTCCGCATGCTGCTCGAAGTCCAACACGACATGTCGGTCGCGGGTGAAGCCGGGGACGGCGCAGAGGTTTTGCAGAAAGCCCGCGACCTGCAGCCCGACGTCGTCCTGATGGACCTCTCGATGCCCGGGCCACATAGCGGCGAGGTCATCCGGCAGGTCCTGCGAGCCTGCCCGAAGACACGCGTGCTGGTCCTCACCATGCATGATGATCCGGCGTATCTCGCCTCCGCGATGGCGGCCGGGGCGGCCGGGTATGTGGTGAAGAAGGTCGCCGATTCGGAACTGCTGTCCGCCATTCGGGCGGTCCACGCGGGGCGTACGTTTGTCGATCTCACGCAGTCGCTGGGCTCGACGCCGCACCCGGTCGCGAGCAGGGCCCGGGCCAAGGCCGAGCGCCCGAAGGACCTGAGCCGGCGCGAGCGTGAAGTGCTCCGGCTGCTGGCGCAGGGGTACTCCAATCCGCAGATCGCCACGCAAATCAAGGTGAGCGTGAAAACCGTCGAGACGCACCGGACTCGGCTGAGCGCAAAGCTCGGTCTCAAAGGCCGTGCAGAGTTGTACCGGTTTGCCGTCGAGTCGGGCATCCTCGCTCCCGATTCGTAACCCGATGTAGGGTTTTCCTCGCTCCCGCGGCTAAACACCCCGGTGTAAGGGTTTCCCCGACACCCCGCGTCGGGAATCGGAATTGCCCCGATGTTCTTGCGGGCGATCATCCGTATCATACTTTGGTGGGAATCTCTGACATCGGTACACCGGAAGGTGGTGGGAATGGTCGGGGCAACGCCGTGATTTCCGTAGCGCTCATCGAAGACAATCGATTGGTGCGTGAGGGACTTACCGCGCTCCTGAGCCAGCTGCCGGATCTGAAAGTCGTGGCTGGGGCATCGGGCCACGATACGTCGGCGCTGCGAGAGGCGAATCCGCAGGTGGTTCTCCTGGACCTCGGACTGGGGCATGGTGACAGTCTGCGGGTAGCCGAGCAGGTCAAGAAGGAGTTTCCGGCGTCCAAAGTCATCGTCATGGATCTTCTGCCCGTGCATGAAGACATCGTCGAATTCGTCAACGTGGGTGTGTCTGGCTTCATAATGAAGGATGCCACGCTCGACGATCTCGCGAACACGATCCGCTCAGTGGCGCAGGGCGACCACGTTCTCCCCCCCCAAATGACCGGCACGCTGTTCTCTCAAATCGCACGGGACGCCATCGCCAAGGGCCGGCCGGAAGCGCTCGATTCTGTGCGCATGACGCCGCGCGAGCGCGAGGTGATCAACCTCATTGCGGAGGGGTTGGGGAACAAGGAAATCGCTTCTCGAATCAACGTCGCGACCCATACCGTCAAGAGCCACGTCCGCAACATCATGGAGAAGTTGACGCTGCACACGCGGTTACAGATCGCCGCCTACGCGAACGAGAGGCAACGCACCTCAGCATAGGTGTACGTCGTTTTTCATGCTTTCGTGCGATATCTGCCGCCGCCCCACCCCGCTACTCTCTGTTCCACAGTCTGTCTCGTTCAACTCGTCCTTCTCGCACGGCAGACGATGGCCGCAAGGACGCCTGAGGAACATATGCCGAACAACAAGCGCACTCCGACGCCGAAGACGGTTTGGGCGTATGCCTATCAAATCCTGCCGCCCCAAGGCGCGGAACGGCTGCACGCGATCACGACCCTCCTCGACCACGCCCACACCGAGGCGCAGCGCGACGAGCGAACGTGGACGGGCCGGGTCGTCGTCGAGGAACAGGTCACGCATATCCTCATCGTGAGCGACAGCCCCGAACAGAATCACGAGGTCAACCGCAGACTCGAGGCCAAGCTACAGGAGCTGAGCGCGGGATTCTCGATTACGGTCCCGATCGCGGTTGCGGACGACACCCCGGTCACGGTAACTCCCGACCAGGTGGCAGCGGAGAGCGTACCTCGTCGGTCGTAGCTTCGTTGAGCGATTCCTGCCGGCCGTCTTCTCCGCTATACCTCCTCCCAGATTCTTTCCCTCACAATGGACTACATCATGAGATCGTACTACAAGACCAGCCTAATCACTGCAGTCAGTCTCGCAGCGCTCGCAGCCTGCCAGCCATCCGGCCAGGCGGCGGAGGTCGCGAAGAAGGAAAACTCGAGAGCACCTGCGGTCAGCAGCACCCGAACGCTGGAAGCATTCCGGCAGTTCTCCATCGCGACAACGGCGACTATCAGCTCACGCACCGCAAAGCCGGGCGACGCGTTCACCGCGACGGTCGTGGCTGACGTGCAGGATGCCGCCGGCCGTGTCTCCATCCCAGCAGGCTCTCTGGTGTCGGGGACGATTACGGACGTCAAGTCCGCGCCGAACCCCAGCAGCCCGGGCACGCTGACGTTGGCACTGAATAGTGTCGCTGTGAACGGCAGGAGTTACCCGATCAACGCCACCATCGATTCCCTCGCGACCGAGCGGCACGGCCGGCCCATTAGTGGCGGCGACGCCGTGAAGGTAGGCGTCGGCGCAGCCGCGGGCGCGATCGTCGGCCAGATCATCGGAAAGAACTCCAAGGGCACGATCATCGGCGCCGTTGTCGGCGCGGCGGCCGGCGGCGCGTACGCAGCGGCCACGAAGGACGGCGATATCAGCCTTCCCGCAGGCACGCACATCCTCGTCACGCTGTCGCAACGTCTCAACATCACCAGGAGTTGATCATGCCTACGCATCGCACCACACATCGCAGCAGCGCCGGCAAGAAACTCTACGCCGTGCGTGATGCCGATGGACGGTTCCTCGACATCCAGACGTACGAGCGGGCGCATCGTTCCGATCTGTCGAAGAAGAGCAAGGCGGAGAAGGCACAGGATCGGAAGAACCGGTCATGAGATCTCAACTGGTTGTGGGCATCCTGATCCTGGTCCTGGGCGCCTTCATCGTCTTCCGCGGTCTGAATTACGGCTCGCAGCAGAACGTCATCCAGGTCGGTGACATGCGGGCTTCCGTTGAGGCACGACGCACGGTTCCGACGTGGGTCGGTGGAGTCGCCATCGTCGGCGGGGCGCTGCTGGTGGGCGCCAGCCTGCGGAGGAGACCCCGTGGCGCTTAAAGGAGACCGGCTGCTCTGGACCGTCGTGATCGTGTTGGTGGTGCTGTGGGCGCTGGGCACCGTCGGTGCGGTGGGCGGACTGATCAACCTGCTGCTGGTCATCGCGGTAGTCGTGATCGTGATCCGTCTCATTCAAGGTCGGAGGATTGTATGAAGGTCTCACGAATAATGTGGTACGCGGGCACCGTGTTTACGACGCTGGCCATGCTGGCGGTGTCCACCACCGCGGTAGCGCAGCAGCACGCTCGCACCGTCCACGTGCGCACTGCCGCAGACAGCTCTCGGGTCGAGCGGCAACGCACAGCGAATCTTAAATCGTTCCGGGGCATTGCGGCCAAGCTGAACACGACGCCGGAAGCGCTCCAGAGTGCGTTCGAGACCGCGCGGGTGGCGAACCCGAAGCTCAGTCGAGGCAACTTCATCGCGGCGAACGTGCTCGCCGATAACCTCGGCGCCCGGCATCCCAACATCACAACCCAGGCGATTCTGTCCGGCTTGCAGAGCGGTAAGAGCGTCGGCCAGACACTCCAGAGCCTCGGACTTTCCGCTTCCGAAGCGAAACAGTCGAAGCGGGCCGCCGACCACGACATGAAAGTCGCCAACAAGCTGGTCAGGGACGCGGACAAGCGCGCCCGTCAAGATCACAGAGAAGCCATTAGGGAGACGTCATGAGCAATCCCAAGAAAAACCTGATGTTGTATGGCCTGATTTTCGTCACGGGCTTGGTTGCGGTGTCGCTGTCCGCGTTCGTTTCTGCGGGCAGCCCCAAACCGGCTGGGCCATCCCTGGGCCGGGCCGCGAGTTTCGTGGTCCTGGGTGGCTCGACGGTAACCAACACCGGCGCGACGGCCATCACCGGCGATCTGGGTGTGTCGAGCCCGGGCGTCTCGGTCACTGGTTTTCCTCCAGGCACGATGGCTCGAGGAGCGCAGCACGTCGGTGATCCGACCGCGAATCAGGCGCAAGCCGATGCCCAAAGCGCGTATGCTGTTCTTGCTGGCAAGCCCTGCACCGGTTCCCTGACCGGTCAGGATCTGGGTGGCAAGACCCTCGCGCCCGGCGTCTACTGCTTCACGTCATCGGCGCAGTTGACGGGCCAGCTCGTTCTCGACGGCCGAGGCAACGACAAAGGGGTCTGGGTTTTCCAGATCGCCAGCACGCTCACCACCGCCACCAACTCGTCGGTGGGGATGCGTAAAGGCGCGCACGGGTACAACGTGTTCTGGCAGGTCGGCAGCGCTGCCACGCTCGGCACCGGCACCGCGTTCGTGGGGAATATCCTTGCCTACTCGAGCATCACGATGAATACCGCCGCCAACCTGTCGGGCAGAGCCTTGGCGCGCGAGGCGGTGACGATGGACAGCAACAACATGCGTCTGCCATAGTACGATGTGTCTGCGCACAAGATCGCCAGGATCGCCGCGCGCCGCTTAGGTTTTTTCCTCCCCTTGCGAGGAGGAGGAGGGCGTCACAGTTTTTCATCCGTTGGATCCTATCCTGGTTGGATTTGGTGCAGTAGTTTTTCGGTCGCTGTAGCGGGGCCCTCGGTGACCTTGCTTCGAGGAGGCCAGAAACGTGGCACGCCATGTTTCCCTGACTGAATGCCGGACTAACCCATATGTCGTACCTCGTTGCTTATCCCGTAGTCCGTTCGAATCACGAATCCGGATTGGTCATACCGCATCCGCCTGTCACTCGCCTTTCACCTCATTGTGCGATACCCGCCGCAGGTCTTCCGAAGCATACCTCCTCACGAGAATCTGGCGGCGAGGAAGTTCCGACATCCACGCGGATCCCGGCATGCGTTGTACGACACGCAACACTCGGAGGAAGCAAATGTTTACTGTATCCCGATCCACGGCCCGACTCCTCGTCATCGTCCCGTTCGCGGCACTACTGGCCGCGTGCGAGCACAGAGACCCGGTATCGCCAGGTCCCTTGGCGACAATCACCGTCACACCCAACCCACAGACCCTGGCCATTAACGCGAACCAGCCATTCGTTGCTACGGGCAGGGACGCCGATGGCAATCTTGTTCCCATAACCCCGGTCTGGTCCGTGGTGGCGAGCGGCGGAGCCATTAACAGCGGCTCGGGCTTGTTTACCGCGGGCGCCGTGACTGGGACGTTCGCCAGTACAGTCCAAGCAACGAGTGGCGGCATTTCGGGCTTCGCGACTGTGACGGTTACCGCGCCAGGGGTATTGGCGACCATCACGGTCACACCCAACCCAGCCACGATGAACCCCAACGGATCGCAACAGTTCACTGCCGTGGGCGCGGACGTCCGTGGTGTTGTCGTTCCCATAACGCCGACGCCGGTAGCGTGGTCCGTCGTGGCGGGTGGGGGAACCATCAACAGCAGCTCGGGCTTGTTTACCGCGGGTGCGACGCTCGGGACGTTCAACAGTACGGTTCGGGCGTGCAACAGCACCGGTTTCGTTTGTGGCTTCGCTACCGTGACTGTAGCCAACATCCCCCCGGTCGGCTTTCCAATACTGGGGAGGGCAGCGACCTACGGGATCCTGGCGGGCTCGACTGTGACGTGTGCCGGCGCCCCCGGTACCATCAACGCCGATGTGGGTGTCAGCCCGGGCAGCACGACCACAGGCTTCCCACCGTGCACGATCACCGGAGCGACAAACCTAGCCAATGCGGTCGCGGCGAACGCGCAAAACGATCTCACCACGGCGTACAATGCGCTGGCCGGCTTGCCGTGCGGTACCACCGTCACCCCCGCTGATCTGGGTGGAAGGACGCTCGCGCCGGGGGTGTACTGCGCCGCGACGTCTATGGCAATTACGGGAACGGTGACGCTCGACGGCCAGGGCAACCCCAACGCGCTGTTCGTGTTCCAGATGGGCTCCACGCTGCTGCCAGCCACCGGCTCGACTGTCGCGCTGATCGGTGGTGCCCAGGCGAAGAACGTGTACTGGCAGGTCGGCAGCTCCGCGACGCTCGGGACCGGCACGACGTTCAGAGGGACTATTGTCGCGCTGACGAGCATCACGCTCAATGACAACGTCGCGATGACGGGCAGGGCTCTGGCGCGAAACGGTGCCGTGAGTTTGGGCACCGGCGACACCATTACCCTGCCGTAGCGTGCCACTGCTGCCCCCGGGAGCCGGAGACGATTCATCCGGCTCCCGGGCCAGCACACGAGACGGACCAACCGCTCCGAGGAGAGACTGACTATGTGTAACCGATTCTTGTTGGCTGCGCGCACGCTGGCGGCGTTCCTGCCGTTACTGGCGGTGGCGCAGCCCATGGCGGCCCAGCGCGACGGCAGCTGGGAGTTCAGTGGCGGCGTCGGCTTCATGTACATAGACCGCGCTCTCGGAGGCTTTCTCGCGAGCGGGCTGCCGACCAGGCGGTTTACCGACACCCCCACGCCGAGTCACTTCATGCCGGCCGTGGCGGTGCGCCTGGGCTACAACCTGAGCAACCACTGGGGTTTGAGCACTGGGATCGCAGGTGCCAAGGGTTCCGGCGTGAAGTATCTGACGCCCTTCGCCGCGACAACCTACACGGCGAACCTGAACGCAAAGTTCAGCCCCTTCCTCACCGCCGGGACCCAGTTCACCCGGATCACGGGCCAAAACAACCTGAAAACCCACCCGACCTGGGGTACTCACCTCGGCGTGGGCTTCCGGAACATGCTCAGCCCGAATTTCGCGCTCCGGGTCGAGGGCCGGATGGGGATCGAGCACTACGAGAAGGTGATCCCAGGCAATCCCAAGACGGCATACAACAGCGTCGCCACGATCGGCTTTTCGTACTTCACCGCCGGGCGGCGTGCGCCCGCAGCGGCGATGGCGCCGCCATGTCCGGTGTGTCAGGAGCGGGTCCGCGTGGACACAGTGCGCGTCTACATCCAGCCACCGCCGCCGCCGCCGCCCCCAGTGCACAGGTGCGTGGGCGGTGTCGCACCGGCGGGAGCCCCGATCGACCAGTACGGCTGCCTAATCCTCCGCGACACCCTGCTGCTGGAAGCCGTGCACTTCGCCTTCAACAAGAGTGTGATCACGCCCACGGCCATCCCAATCTTGGACCGCGTGGCAGAGTCGATGCTCGCATATCCCGAGGCCGTCTTCGAGATCGCCGGTCACACCGATAGCGTCGGCACCTTCGCCTACAACTTCCTGCTTTCGGCGCGGCGGGCGGCGGCGGTCCGGAACTACCTCATCCAGCGTGGTGTGCCGGCATCCAAGATGACGGCGGTCGGCTACGGTGAAGGGTTCCCAATCGCGCCCAACGCCACCGTCAGGGGACGTGCGCTGAACCGTCGGGGGATCGAGTTGCGCGTAAAGAAGCCGTAGGGCGCAAGACCCGATTCACATCGAGCCTCGTTCCAAACCAGCGGAACGAGGCTCGATTTTTCATCCCCTAGTTCTTTCGAGTCACCAATCCGGACTGTTCATACCGCATCGGGCTGTGACGCGTCTTTCACCCGGTTGTGCGATACCTGCCGGAAGGCCTCTGAACTACCGTTGCCTCGAAGCTCTAGCGTGCAGCGAGCGAAGCGAAGTGAACGCGGTGCGTAGGGCGCGACGGCACAAGCGAGCCGCCCGCCCTGCGCCCGGTAACTCCCACGGCGGGGCGAAACTCGATGTGACCCGCAGGCATTCACAGTTTCGGCACACAGGAGTAATCCCATGAAGGTCACACGGTTGATATCGTCCACGGCGCTGCTTGCTGCACTGTTCGTGCTCGTGGCGCACACCACGGCGGCGGCGCAGCAGGCCGTATCCACAGCCCAGCAGGCGCCCGACCCCGCCCGCGTAACCGTGCCGGCGAGCTCCGCAGGCGTGAGCTCCCCAAGCGCCCTGCCCGGACCGCGCCTTTCCCCTGAGTTCCAGCGCGCTGAGCCGACGCTGGCACGCAGCACCGCATCGGAGGGGTCGTTCCTCGCGGTCGCCAGCGGCCAACACACCATCGTGATTTCGACGCTGGCCTTGGTGCTTGCCGTCATTATCATCGTGTTGCTGGTCGCCTAGGCGCGATCCGTTCGTCTCGCTTTGCGCTGCACTCGCTCTCGTGCTGGCTGCGTGCAAGCACGAGGATACGGCTCGTACGCCAGACATCCAATCCACGACCGCGTCAGAGACCAGTGCGCCGTCCCCAACGTCGCCTCCCAACGCAGACACGGCTTTGAGTCTCGTGAATCGCTTCATCGTCGCCGAGTCCCTCGGCAACTGGTGGGCGGCAGACTCGCTGGTTGCGTGGCGCTACTGCGATTGGGATCCGGCGACCGACTTCCTCCCGGTCACGACAGCGATTCATGTGCGGCCCGTGCAACCGGTAGGCGATTCGGCGCTCGTCCAAGTGATCTATGCGGTGGTCGGTCGTGTTTGGTTGGCCGACCCGCCTATCATCGGACCCGAGCGCACTCGTTTCGCTGCCGAGGGCTCGAGCGACACGGTGATCTACCGCGTCTTTGCTGACTCGACGGGCCGTCTGTGGATGGCCTGTGGGGATTTCCACCAGAACCATGTGGCGGTGTCGCAATTGCAGGATTTCGTCAAACGCTTTGACGACAGTGCTCTGGCTGCGTGGAAGGCGGTATTTCCGAATGCGCGCCGCTGATTGAACACAGCGGATGGGACGCGACAGTCTAAGCAGCGGTACCTCATGTGCCGTACCTCGTACTTTCATCTCCTAGTCCTTTCGAGCCACCAATCCGGACATTTCATACCGCATCGGGCTGTGACGCCTCTTTCACCCAGTTGTGCGGTACCTGCCGGAAGTCCTCTGAACTAACCTTGGCGCTGGTGCTCCCGGTCATCGGAACGAGGCTCGATTTCCACCTTCTCGGGAGGTCTTGTGCATCGTTGGCTCAGAATTGCCGCCGTGCTGTGCGTCGCCGTTGCGACGCCGCTCGTGGCCCAGCAGGCATCCATTCCCGCGCCACGAAGCGCGACCGCGGCGCCGGCGAGTTCCGGTCGCACCACACTACCCGGACCGCGCCTGCAACCGCAGTGGCGGTCCGTGCAGCCGGCGTTTGCTGACAGCAGCGCATCGGCCGCGCCGGTATCCAGCACCCAGACCATCACCGTCACCACCCTCGTGCTCGTGCTTGCGGTGATTATTCTCGTCCTGCTGATCGCGAAGTAAGCGACGGCGCACACGGAGATTCGCATGTCTATCATCGCCTGGATCGTCGTCGGCATCATCGGCGGCTTCATCGGTAGCCTGGTCGTCAACAAGCGGGGTCAAGGGATTTTGGGAGACCTGTTCCTTGGCGTCGTCGGAGCAGTCGTCGCGGGGTGGGCGTTCAATCAGTTCGGCCGCTCAGGCGTCACCGGCATCAACCTCTACAGTATGCTGGTGTCGGCCGCTGGCGCGATCGTGGTCCTGGTGTTGTATCACGCCCTCCGGGGTTCCCCGGCTCGCGCCTAACCTGACAGGAGTGGTAGCCACATGTCTCGAATGCTCATTCTTGCACTGTTCGCCGGCATCGCGGCGAGCGGCTGCGCCGTCAACCCCGCCACCGGCAAGAATCAGCTCATGCTGGTCAGCGAGGATCAGGAAATCGCGATGGGCCGGCAGGCCGATTCGGCTGTCGTCACGAGCATCGGGCTATATCCAGATGCCGTCTGGCAGCGCTACATCCAGCAGTTCGGCGCACGGATCGCCGCCACCTCGGAGCGCCCCGGACTACCCTGGACGTTCCGGGTCGTGGACGACCCGGCGGTCAATGCCTTCGCGCTTCCCGGTGGCTTCGTGTACGTCACGCGCGGCTTGCTCGCCCATGTCACCAACGAAGCGGAGCTGGCCTCCGTCGTGGGCCACGAAATCGGCCACGTCACAGCGCGACACACCGCCGCCGAAATGAGCAAGCAACAGCTCATCGGTCTCGGTCTCGCGGCGGGCAGTATGGCGAGCTCCCAGGTCGCGAAATACGCCGGCACGGCGAACCAGGCGCTCGGGATCCTGTACCTCAAGTTTTCGCGCGACGACGAGAGCCAAGCCGACCAGCTCGGCCTGCGCTACATGCGGCGCGCGAGCTATGACCCGCGCCAGATGCCCGAGGTGTTCCGCATGCTCGAGCGGCTGAGCTCGGCCGAGGGCGGGAGCCGTCTTCCCACCTGGCTCGAGACACATCCCAGCCCGGCGAATCGCGTCGCCTCAATCAACAGTCAGATCGCCGCGCTGCCGCAGGATTTCTCCGGCACGAGCGTCAACCGCGACGCGTACGAACGGTTGCTCGATGGCCTGGTCTACGGGAACAACCCGCGCCAGGGCTTCTTCACCGGCAATCAGTTCTCTCACCCCGACCTGCGGTTCCGGATCACGTTTCCCGATGGCTGGACGACGCACAATGGGGCGCAGGCGGTGGTCGCAGTCAGCTCGCAAGGGGACGCCGCCATCGAGCTGGCGCAGGCGAGTGAGCCGAGCGCCGACGCGGCGGCCCGCGCATTTCTGGCGCAGCAAGGGATCACGAGCGGTTCGTCGGCGCGCCTGAGCCTCACCGGTGGACTCCCCGCGGTCAGCGCACCGTTCGCAGCCGCGACGGAGAGCGGCGCGCTCCGGGGCACCGCGTTGTTCGTCGAGTACGGCGGCGCGGTGTATGGCATCGTCGGCTACTCGCCCGAGGCGCGTTGGTCCAGCTATCAGGGCATGGCCGAGAGCGCGGAGCGGAGCTTTCAGCGTCTGACCGACCCCGCGGCGCTGAACGTCCAGCCGCAGCACATGGACATCGTGACGCTCGTCCAGGCCACCACGATCGCGCAGCTTGCTCGCGTCCGCGCTTCGCCAGCTGCCGCGACGACGCTCGCCCTCATCAATCAGGTCGAGGTCGACACGCCGTTCGCATCTGGGCGGCTCGTGAAGTGGGTGATCGGACTCGCTCCACCGATTCCCTGATCCACGACGTGCCTACATAAGGGAGGCCCGCATGCGCGAGCATGCGGGCCTTGGCTTCTCCTAGTTCTTTTGTGTCACTCCATCCCGCCGGTTTCATACCACGTCGGGCTGTGACTCCCCTTTCACCTCGTTGAGTGATACCTGCCGGGGGACTTCCGGACTATACCTCTTCCCAGAGCTCTCAAACCCGCATGTGCGGAGGAATTACGTCGAGCATGAAGGCAACCAAACCCAAGGAGATGCACACATGAACACGCACCATCATTCCAGACTCGCCACGGGACTGCTCGTGGCTACGGCGCTGCTGGGCGCGGCGTGTAGTGACGCCACGTCCGGCAACCCCACGTCCAGCATTAGCGCGACGCCGAGCTTTTCTCGATCGGAGCATGGCGGGTCAGGCGGGTCGGGCGCGGCGGCCGGTTTCACCGTGCTAGCCCAAGCGGCCGCCAGCTGCACCGGCGGGTCCATTGCCGGCGACGTCGGCACCTTCCAGACCACCCCTCCCGGCGCGATCACGCTGGTCGGTTGTCCCGTTTCGGGCGGCCTTCACATCGGTGACGCGGCTGCCAAGGCGGCCTTCAACGCCTTCGTCGCGCAGTATGACCTGCTCGCGCCCAAAGTCGGGGACTGCGACCTCGCCCACACCTTGCTGAGCACGATCCCAGCCTCCACGTCGCTTCCCCCCGGTGTCTATTGCACCGGTGCGGCGTTGACGGCGACGGACGTCACGTTGACGCTCGACGCGGGTGGTCATGCCAACGCGACCTGGCTGTTCAAGATCGGGACTCCGGGGCCCGCCGGCACGGGCGCCCTCACGGGGACCAACTTCGCGGTGCTGCTCGCTGGCGGCGCCCAGGCATGCAATGTCACGTGGTGGGTCTCCCAGGCCGCAACAATCGGCACAACACTGACTCCGGGCTCGGCCTTTCAGGGCAACATCCTGGCTGGGGCGGCGATCACCCTGACCCGTGGCAATCTGAACGGAAACGCGTGGGCGGGAGCCAAGGCTAACGCCGCCGGAGTGAGAGTCGGAGACGTGACCTCGACCGGCACGGCAATCGTCGGCTGCCAGAGCCGCGGCGGCAACGGAGACGGCGACGACGACGGCGACGATGATGATCACGGCAAAGGTCACAAAGACAAGGACAAGTGCAACCAGGGCGTCGGCAACGGCCCCGAGGGTTGCGATCCGGGCAACTCGAACCACCATCACGGATCGAATGACGAAGACGGTGGGCGCCCAGGTGACCCCGGCCGTAAGGGCGGACACTAGAGATCGGCCGATAATGTTGTGAGGCGGGGGGGCGCCGGTCTGGCCCCCCTCCCCCTCCGTCCTCGTGATTCACCCGAAGGAGTCCCATGAAGGGTCCCGCGCAGACAACCACCCTCGTCCGTTTCGAGATCTCCCCGCGCTCGATCGCGTGGATCCTGGCGACGATTGTTGGTGTGTGGTTGTTCCTGCAGCTGCGGGCAATCGTCCTGTTGGTGGTCGTGGCCCTCGTCTTCGCAGGCACATTCAATCCGCTGGTCGAGTGGATCGAACGGCGCGGCATCAAGCGCCTGTACGCGCTCACCTTGCTGTTTTTCGCACTGCTCCTCGCGACGTCACTGTTGATCTTCCTGACCGTCCCCCCGTTTCTCGAGCAGCTCGCCCAGATTGTGCGGGACGCCCCGCACCATCGCGACCAATTGATCGCCCTGCTGCAGCCGCGTGATTTCACGGCGCCCTTGGCGCGGGCGCTACAGAACGCGGGGCTGGAGCAGACGTTCACCCGCATCGAGAACAGCCTGGTGGGCTACACGCCCGAAATCCTGACCGCGCTCGGCTGGGCCGTAACCACGTTGTTCCTGTCGTTTTACCTCCTCGCCGACGGCAAGCGGATGCAGGGGACGGTCTACGCAATCGTGCCGCGCGACTATCACATGCGGCTGGCGCGTATCCTCCAGAATCTGGAGGCGATCGTCGGCGGCTATATGCGCGGCCAGCTGATCACGTCTGTGGCGATCGGGGTGTTCACCTATCTGCTGCTGGTCATCTGCGGCGTCCCCAACGCCCTGTCGCTCGCCCTGTTCGCGGCGGTCGTGGACGTGATTCCGTTCATCGGCGGATTGCTGGCCACCGCCCCCGCCGTGCTCGTCGCCCTGTCCAAGGGACTGCCTAAGGGCCTCGTGGTGTTGCTCGCCCTCTTCATCTATCAGGAGTTCGAGAACCGGATCCTCGTTCCGAAGGTCTACGGGCGCTCGCTACGCCTCGCCCCAGTCACCGTGGTCCTGGCGCTGCTCGCCGGCGGCCTCCTGCTCGGGGTGATGGGCGCGCTGTTGGCTCTTCCGATCGCGGCGGGGCTGCAGATGATGGTGGCGGAGCTGCGCGTGGATCTGCCGGGGGACGACAGCGCTGATCGGGTAGCGGACGCCCGCGATGCCAAGACCGAGGCCACCTACGAGCGCATGAGTGCCGGAGCGACCGCCCCGGAAGCCGGACAGATCGCGAAAAACCTCGCACACGACATTCGCGACGCGGACGCCGTCGAGGCGGAGAAGGAAGCGGCCGGAGTCGCCCCATGATCACCAGCGTGCTCGCCCCGGGCGTTCCAATCGGTTCTACTGTGGAGACCCTGCTCCAGGACGCTATTCTCACCAGCGCCAACTTCTCGATCATCGCCACCGACGAAAAAGGCGTCATCCAGCTGTTCAACATCGGCGCCGAGACAATGCTGGGATACGCGGCCGTCGAAGTGGTGAACAAGATCACCCCGGCCGACATTCACGATCCCCAGGAAGTCATCGAGCGTGCCCAAGCGTTGAGCCGTGAGCTCGCGACCCCGATCGCGCCGGGCTTCGAGGCCTTGGCCTTCAAGGCCTCGCGCGGGATCGAGGACAAGTACGAGCTCACCTACATCCGTAAGGACGGCAGCCGCTTCCCCGCCATCGTGTCAGTCACCGCGCTGCGCAACGCCGAAGACGGCATCATTGGATATCTGCTGATCGGGACCGACAACTCCGCCCGCAAGCAAGTCGAAGAGAAGCTGCGGTGGACCGAAGAAGGATTCCGGTTGATGGTCGAGAGCGTGACTGACTGCGCCATCGTCATGTTGGACTCCGAGGGCCGGGTGGCGAGCTGGAATAGCGGCGCGCAACGGATCAAGGGCTACTCGTCGGAAGAGATCGTCGGCCAGCACTTCTCCCGGTTCTACCCACCGGCGGAAATCGCCCGTGGCACCCCGCAGCGAGACCTGGACGCGGCCGCCGCCAAGGGTCGATACGAGGTCGAGGGGTGGCGAGTGCGCAAGGACGGATCGTTGTTCTGGGCGAACGTGGTCTTCACCGCGATTCGCGACGCGGCGGGCAACGCGCGCGGGTTCGCCAAATTGACCCGCGACCTGACCGAGCGCCGGCTGGTCGAGCAGACCCTGACGCTCGCCAAGGGCGCCGCGGAAAAGGCGAACCTCGCGAAATCGGAGTTCCTGTCCAGCATGAGCCATGAGCTGCGCTCACCGCTCAATGCGATCCTCGGGTTCGCGCAGTTGATGGAGTCCGACGCCACGCCGGCGACGCCGTCCCAGAAGGCGAGCATCGACGAGATTCTGCGCGCGGGCTGGTATCTTCTGGAGCTGATCAACGAGATTCTCGACCTCGCGCAGATCGAGTCCGGGAAGCTGTCGTTGTCGCCGGAGCCGACGTCGCTCGCGGAAGTCATCCTCGAATGCAAGGCCATGATCGAACCGCAGGCGCAGCCCCGTGGCATCCACATGACCTTCCCGTCCTTCGAGGCCCCATGCTTCGTGGCCGCGGACCGCACCCGGCTCAAGCAGGTGCTCATCAACCTCCTATCCAACGCCATCAAGTACAACAAGGCGGGAGGCACCGTCGTCGTCGACCTTGCCGGCAGCACGGCCGCGAGAATTCACCTCAACGTGAGGGACACCGGCGCTGGACTGCTGCCGGAGAAGCTGGCCCAGCTGTTTCAGCCGTTCAATCGCCTGGGGCAGGAGTACGGCGCCGAGCAGGGCACCGGCATCGGTCTCGTGATGAGCAAGCGCCTGGTCGAGCTCATGGGCGGCGTCCTCGCCGTCGAGAGCACAGTCGGAGTGGGAAGCGTGTTCTCGTGCGAGCTCGACGCCGCGGTCGCGCCAGCCCTCGAAGCAAGAACCACCGACCCCGTCCCAATGCCCGGCCCCGAGGCGGCACCCGGGGCGCCGCTCCGCACGCTGCTCTATGTCGAAGACAACCCGGCGAACTTGAAGCTGGTGGAGCAGCTCATGGCGCGCCGCCCCACGCTGCGCTTGCTGTCCGCGGTGGACGGCAATCAGGGGATCCAGCTGGCGCGCGCCCAGCAGCCGGATGTGATCCTGATGGACATCAATCTGCCTGGCATCAGCGGTATCGAGGCCCTGAAAATACTGCGCGACGATCCCGTGACCGCGCACATCCCCATCGTCGCCCTCAGCGCCAATGCGATGCCACGCGACATCGAGAAGGGGCTCGCGGCGGGATTCCACTCGTATCTCACCAAGCCGATCAAGGTCGTCGAGTTCATGGAGGCGCTGGACGCTGCCCTGCTCTCCGCGCACGCGCATGGGTGAAGTCTCCGATATCCTTGCGGCCAAAATCCTCGTCGTGGACGATCAGCCGGCCAACGTCCTGCTGCTCCAGCGCATGCTGGGCGAAGCAGGATATCGGTCCATCATGTCCACGCTCGATCCGCGCACGGTGCGTGAGCTGCACGAGACGAATCGCTACGACCTGATCCTGCTCGATCTCCAAATGCCCGGCATGGACGGATTCCAGGTGATGGAAGAGCTGAAGGCGATCGAAACGGCCGGCTACCTGCCGGTCCTCGTGATCACCGCCCAACCCGATCACAAGCTCCGCGCGCTCCGGGCCGGCGCGAAAGATTTCATCAGCAAGCCGTTCGACGCCGCCGAGGTATTGACCCGCGTCCGCAACATGCTCGAGGTGCGGCTGTTACATGTCGAGATCCACCGCAAGAACGCCGAGCTGAAGACGTTGTTCGATCAAGTCGTGGCGGAACGGAAGCTGTCGGAGCGGCTGGCTCTGCACGTGCCGCCGGATTCCATTGCGGCGCGGCTGCAGGCGCGCCCGGACGTCACGGCGGACAGCTTCGCGGACGTGACCGTGGTGATCGCGGACATCGTCGGGCTCGCCGAGTTGACACCCACAGCGAGCCCCGAGCAGCTCGCGGTCTTCGTCGCCGAGATCTTCGCGCACTTCGACGGTCTCGCGCAGGCACGCGGCGTCAAGAAGATCAAGACGCTCGGAAACTCGTACATGGCAGTCGCTGGTGTGCCCGTTCCCGCGAACGACCACGCGACGCGGGCGGCGCACCTGGCGCTGGATATGGTCGACACGCTCGACCGCTTCAATGAGCGCAGCGGCCATGCGTTGCAGGTACGCGTCGGCGTCGCGAGCGGCGCGGTGGTGGCGGGCGTGATCGGCAAGCGCCTGTACGTCTACGACGTGTGGGGTGACGCCGTGACCATCGCCAGCCGCATGGAATCCCACGGCGTGGCCGGACGCGTCCAGGTAGCGGACAGCACGCGACAGCTCTTAGGGAAGCCGTTCCTGCTCGAGGAGCGCGGCGCGCTCGCAGTCGAAGGCCAGGGCGAGATGACGACGTGGTTCGTCGGCGGGCGGAATAGCGCGGTGGAATCGACTGCTGGAATACACTAATTAAGGAGGGCACGTGTCATGGCCACACGAACAATCCGCTTCATGAGTGCCGCGATACGCACCGCGAGACGAGCCAAACAATGGGCGCTCGTCGCGGCGCGCGAGGCTGATCGTCTGCTGCAGGAAGCCGGGACGCGGGTCGAATCCGAAGCCCGGCGGCGCCGGCTCAAGCAGCGGCTCCAGAAAACCGGGCGGGTGTTGATGATCGCTGGGCGGGCGGCGCTCGTCGCCGCGGTGGCGGCAGGGATCGCGGAAGCTCGTGCCGAACGCAGTCGCCGCAGACTCCGGTAGCCCGTGGGTGGGTCGACGCTGGATCGTCACCATGGTGCCGGTCCTGTTGATGCTGTTCGCCCTGCTCGCCCTCGTCGCACGCGACGAGGCGCGGGCGTCTTGGCTTCAGGCACGCTACTTCACCCGCCAAGCGTCGCAGTTGACCAGCGAGCTCGGCGACGGCCCGAGCGATCGGATCCGATTCCCGGGCGACGGGCCGCACGATCGTCGCCTCGGCTATTCGCGCCTCCCGGCCGCGCTGCAGGCGGCGTCCGAGCTGGGCTTCCGCATCGCCGCGCAGGTCCGCGTCTCGAAACCGTTCGCGGAGTTGGTAGACCGCGGTGTGTCCCCGATCTTTCGCGAGAAGACACAGGCGGGACTCCAGATCCTCGATCGGCGCGGAGCGACGCTCTTCGTGTCCCGCTACCCCGCGCGGGTCTACTCGTCCCTCGACCTTGTCCCTCCACTCGTCTGGCAGACACTGCTGTTCCTCGAGAATCGGGCGCTCCTCGACCCGCGTTTTCCCAACCACAACCCCTCGGTCGATTGGCCACGCATGGCGCAGGCGGGTACCGCGTTGGCTCTGAGCTGGCTGGGCAGCGCGCGCTCGGTGCCCGGCGCCAGCACGCTGGCCACGCAGCTCGAGAAGCTCCGGCACTCAACCGAAGGCCGGACGCGCTCGAGGGGAGAGAAGCTGCATCAAATGGAGGCCGCCGCGCTGCGCGGTTACCTCGGCGGCGAGAACACGGAGGCCGTGCGTCGCCAGATCGTCGTCGACTACCTCAACTCGGTGCCGCTCGCGGCCATCGCGGGGCACGGTGAGGTCACCGGTCTGAACGACGGGCTGTGGGCGTGGTACGGGGCTGACCCGAACGAGCTGAATCGAGTGCTGGCCTCCGACTCAGCGCCCGTTGCACGACGCGCCATCGCCTACCGCCAGGTGCTCACCCTATTACTGGCACACCGCCGGCCTTCCTACCTGCTCCTGCAGGCGAACGGACGCGAGGAACTGCGGAAGCTGACGGACCAGCACCTCCGCCGTATGGCCCGCGAGGGGATTATCTCCGCGGAGCTCCGAGACGCCGCGTTGGCTGTGGACCTCACGCTCCGCAGCCGCGCGCCGGACATGCAACGCATCTCGTTCATCGAGCGAAAGGGCGCGGACGCGGTGCGCACCGAGCTGCTCCGCGTGACGGGCGTGGGCACACTGTATGAGCTGGACCGCGTCGACTTGACCGCGCGTACGACGCTGGATCTTCGCGCCCAGCAGGAAGTCACCAACCTCCTCGCGCGGCTGACCGATCCGGCCTTTCGCGTGCTTGACCGCGGCGACCCGGCACGCGTCGTCTACGCGGTCGTGGTGCGCGAGCGTACCCAGAACGGCAATGTGGTCCGCGTCCAGGTAGACAACGTTGACTCGCCGTTCAACGTGATCGAGGGCAGCAAGCTCCAGTTCGGCTCCACAGCCAAGCTGCGGACCCTGATCACCTACCTGGAAATCGTGGAGCAACTCTACCTTCGGAACGTCGGCCGGCCGGCCGTGAACCTGCGTGCGGAGCCGATAGGCGCCGGCGACTGGATTACCGCGTGGACGTTCGCGTATCTGGCTGCCAACCCCGGCGTCTCGCTCGATCGAGTACTGGAGGCGGCGATGTCGCGCCCTTACTCGGCCAGCCCCAGCGACAGCTTGACGGGCGGCGACAGTCACATGTTCCGCAATGTGGACAGCAGCGACGACCACGAGACCCTCTCCGTACGTGATGCGTTCGTCCGGTCGGTGAACCTGCCGTTCATTCGCATCATGCGGGACATCGTGCATTACTACGTGTATCGACTGCCGGGCAGTGTATACCTGCTCCGAGCTCATCCGGCGCAGATGACCTGGGACCGCGACGACCGCATGGCCGACGGCGAGGGACGAGAGTTGATCGAGCATTTTTACCAGAAGTACGCGGACCCGGGCTCGAGGCCAATGCTGGAAGCCGTAAAGCGCGGGCGGTCCGTGACCCAGCTCGCGTGGGCGTATCGCTCCGTCACGCCGGAGGCTGGCTTGGCCGAGTTCGGCGACTTCCTGAAGTCCCCCGCCCCATCCGAGGCTCGCATGGCGGAGCTGTACGACGGGTCCGACCCGCTCGGATTCTCGATCTCCGACCGTGGGCGCCTCGCCGGCATGCACCCGCTCGAACTCTGGGTGGCGGCCTACCTGTACCGCCATCCGCGTGCCCTGCAGCAGGATGTGCTCGACGCCAGCGCCTCCGTTCGCCAGGAGATCTACGATGAGCGGTCCCCGCTAGCGCGCCCGGCGGCGCCAGACCGGCGCATCGGCTCGATCCCGGAGACGGAAGCCTTCCGTGAGATCCACCGCGCGTGGGGGCGCCTGGGCTACCCGTTCGAGTCGCTCATGCCCTCCTACGCGACAGCGATTGGCAGCTCCGCCGACCGGCCCGACGAACTCAGCGATCTGGTGGGCATCTTGCTCAATGACGGGATCCGCTACCCGGTCCAGCGGGTGGAAGAGCTGGACTACGCCGCGGGCACCCCTTACGAGACGGTGCTGCGCCGGGCCCCACCCCGGGGCGAACGGGTACTCTCGTCCGAGATCGCCGCGGTCGTGCGGGCCGCGATGGTGGCTACAGTCACGCGCGGCACGGCGCGACGCGCGTTCGGCGCCGTGCGCGCTGCCGACGGTTCGCCCCTCCTGATCGGCGCGAAGACCGGCACCGGCGACAAATCGGTTCCGCGTGGTGGGGCGGGACGGTCTCGTCAGCCAGGACCGGGCAATCGACCGGACGGCGACGGTTGTCTTCTTCATTGGCGATCGCCTTTACGGCACGATCACCGCGTTCGTCTCAGGGGCGGCCGCCGACCACTACAACTTCACCAGCTCGCTGCCGCTCCAGATTCTGAAGATGCTCGGCCCGACGTTGGAGGCGCTCATGACAGGCCTCACCAGCGAGCCTTGCCGTTCCGTACGTCCATATGGACAAACGGACCGTGCGCAGCCGTCGCGGGATATTTGCCGATCCCCCCAATGAGGCCCTGGGCCTCCGGTCTTGCGGCAGCGGCGTCGATGAGCCGATACAGCACCTCCGCATCGCGGATATCGCTGCGGCCGTCGCCATTCAAGTCGTCCATCCTGCCGTCCCCGTTCTCGTCGATGAAGATGTCCGCGGCCGCGCCTAACTGGTGCTGGCTGTAGCGCACGTTGCCGAGCGACCGGTTGTAGGCCGGGGTGCGGTAGCCGCTCATCACGTGGAACGTGGTCGCCCGATAGCCGGCCTCGTGGACCCGCGCGAGCACATACTCGAGAGCGACGAGCAGTCGCTCGTTCAGCACGATGTACTTGCGGGACCCGCCCGGCTCCTTGCACAGGAACTGCTTGAGTCGGAAATGGGGAGAAACCAGGATGTCTTCGTTCTCCGGCGTGACCTCGACGAACCCGGGCGGTAGGCTGTAGCTGGCGAGCCCGCGCAATGGCTTTTCCGGATAGCGGCCGATCCGATAGCCGTTCAGGACTTCGCCCTGGTCGCGGTCGTAGGGGACGACGACGAACGCCTGCACCGTGACCGAGTCGCTCCCATCCGGGGCAACGACCTGGATGGGATAGCGACCCGGCGCGGGCGGCGCTGTCCATTCCCAGCGCCCCGTAGCCATGGGCACGAGCCGGCCCGCCGCCGGCCGCGCCACGTAGCCCGATCCCGGGGTAGGGGCCACCACCTCGAGCGTCACGGTCCCGCCCGGGAGGACCGTCAACATCCTCACCCGGTCGGGCGAGATCACGTTCCGGTACCGCACGGCGAATCCGGGCGGTACCGTGGTGCGCGGCTCTGCAGGTCGCGCCGCAGCGACGACGGTGAGCGTGCCGAGCGCGAACGACGTATATGTAAGGCGACTTCCGAAGCTAGAAGCGTGCGTAGTCCCTCTCTTGTGGCAGCGTCCTCATCCTTTTGAGGTACGCCTCACAAGGTACCTAGGCGGACTAGTTCGCGCTGGGTGGGGGTGCTCGCAGAGCCGTAAAGAGGGGGGGATCCCGGTCGTGGATATCCCGCCGGAACTGGATTGTCCCGTCTGCGTCGGCCCACGCCGTCCAGTACAGCAGGTGGATCGGCATCGGCTCCGGTAGCGGCACAGTGCGGTCCTCCGCGTCGTCAAGAGCCGCCAGGAGTGCGTCGCGATCCCACCGCGGATCGTTTCGCAGCAGATACACGGCGAGCTCGATCGGGTGCTGGATGCGGATGCATCCGTGGCTGAAGTCCCGCTGGGTTTCCTCGAACAGCGGGCGCGCGGGCGTGTCGTGCAGGTAGACGTGATACTTGTTGAGGAACATGAACTTGATGCGGCCGAGCGCATTCCGCGGCCCTGGATCCTGGCGCAGCAGGTAGGGGAAGTGGGCGGCGGTCATGGTAGACCAATCAACCGTCGCGGGATCGACCTCTTGGGCGTCGAGGCGTGAGCTGGGGAAGACCCGCATTTTGTAACGGGCCAGATACGACCGGTCCCGCTTGAGCTTTGGGAGCAGCTCCGTCGTCGCGATGTTGCTCGGGACGTGCCAGTAGGGGTTGAGCACGAGGTACCGCATCGTATCGCTGAGCACGGGCGTGCGATCGAATGGGCGCCCCACGACCACGCGCATGGACATCACCAGCGAGTCCCCATCCATCACCTCCAGCTCGAACGCCGCGATGTTCACGATGATGTGACGGCGTCCCAAATCCTTGGGCAGCCAGCGCCAGCGCTCGAGGTTCAGCTCCAGCTGCTCCATACGACGTTCCACGGGCACATTGAGTTCGGCGCGCGTCGCGGTACTCACCACCCCATCCGCCGTCAGCCCGTGACGCCGCTGAAATTTTTCGAGCGCCTGCTCGAGCCCCGCGTCGAAGAGATCCGCGTCCTGGTCCCCTGCCTCCCCGACGAGACCGTCCTCGAGACGGAGCCGCTGGCGCAGCGCCGTCACCGCAGCTCCGCGGTCGCCCGCGTGCATGGACCAGTCCGGGATCGCGGGCCATCCGCCCGCTGCCGCCACTCGCCGATAGCGCGCCAGCGCCTCGCGCAGACGCCGATAGCCAACTTCGGGTGGGTCCAGCGCCTCGAGTGCGCCGGCGATATTGCCCGACGCCAGGGCTGCCTCCAGCACCACCGCGATGTCGGCGGTGCGCCGGTTCGACACCCATTCCGGGCGGAGCGTTTCGGGATTCACTCGACCGGCCAGCAGATGGGCCCCGTAGACCAGGAATGCGTCCGTCAGCAGGAGATCGAGCTCTGCCCATCGGTCAGGGGGGGGGGCTAATGCGGGACCGCGCTTCGCATCGGCGCGCACGGCGGCGAGGACGGCCTCGATGCTGGCCAAATGGTAGTCCTCAGACCGCAGCCCCTCGAGATCCGCGCGCCGCAGAGCATCGATCAAGTCGTCGGCGAGCCGAGTGGGGCCGCGCTCGTCACTCCAGGCGGGGCGGTAGAGCCGTCGCTCGTAGAAGCTGGGGAGGACCAGACTGGCGTAGACCGGCTCACCTGCTGCCCGGAGCTCCATGACGACGCCCGCCGCTTCGATGCGAGTCCTGATACGCTCCGCGACAAGCTCGGCAGGAGAGGGGACGTCGACCTGCCCCGCCGCGGGGCGGCATCCCACGAGCACCGCGCCGATGAGCAATAGTCGATGCAGCATATCTACGCCCGCCGCCGACGATATTCGCGGACCGGCGAGAGATCGCGGACCGGCGCGAGATCGATCGCGAGCGCGACGATGATGCCCACCACCGGCCCGAGCGTCCACCGTCCCCCGAACCAATGCTGCACCGCGGTATACCAGAGGACCGTCGTGGGCAGAAAGATGAACCCCGCCAGGAGCCAGAGCAGGGAGGAGAACATTCCCTCGAACCAGCGTGTGAAGAGCCAGACGAGCGCAACGACCAGACGCGGCGCCATGAGCGTGAAAGCAACGAAAAAATACGGCATGCAGCTTTACCTCCAACCTGCTGGTGACCAGCCCCTTCAACTATTTCCGCACGACCGACAGTAGCGCGTCGCGAACGCTCGCCCACAGAAACGCCGGGAGCGTCTCGTCCGGGGTGAAGGTGTGGCGGATGTTACCGCTCCGCGGTGTCGCTCCCGTATCGTTGGGATTGTTGGCGCGCACCTTCGTCCAGTTGCCAACCAACGACGCGATGCCGCGGGCGGCGCCGCCCAGGATCCCGTGGGCGCCCATGATCCCTGTCGAGCCGCGGCGCGTCACCGCCACGGACAGGTCGTTGTAACACGGTGTGACGGAGCCGCGCGCGACACCATGGGTTACCGTCGCGTGGAAGCTGATGCCCACCACCCGACCATTCGTGAGACGGAGGGGCATCGTCTCCCCGATAAAGACATTGAAGCTGGCCGCGGGCATGGCACCGAGCGTTCCGCGGAAGCTCATGTCGAACCGCGGCGCGTCGAGCGGCACCACGAAGTGCACGTCGAGCCGCCCGACGTTCTGCAGGTGCGCCGTGGCGCTGAGGGTCATGGGGTCGCTGCCGGTCTGCCGCCCTATGAAGTGGCGCACATTGGCCGCAACGACGTCGAGACGCGCAAACGTGAGGACGCCCGCCTGGTCGTGGTCGCCGCGGCGCTCGCGATACACGATCTCCCCGTGCCGCATCACAACCGAGTCCACGCTCACGGTCCGGCCAAGGCCGGCAATCCAGCCTTGAGGCGTGCGGCGACGCTGGCGTTGGGGATTGGACGCGCGCCGCCGGTCGCTCATGATGTCCAACCGCAGCGAATCGAACTCGACCCGCCTGGCGCGCAGTCCCTGCCCGAGGACAAAGGCCCCGACGTCGATCCCCTGCACCGCGATGCGACCGACTGTGGTCTTGATCAGGCCGCGGCGGTAGCGCTGTGACCGGCCGAATGCGGCGTCGCTCACCGTCGGCGCGAACGCGATACCGCGCACGTCCAATGTCGAGTCCGTGAGGCTCGCCTGGAGTGCACCGACCCGCACCGCGGTCGCGCTGTCGAGATGGCCCACGAAGTTGCCCGCCGCAAGTTCCACGGTCCGGCTGAACAGCGGGCGTGCTGCCGCCGCCGTATCGGCAGGATCGATCGCGAATCCGCCGACGCGCCAACGCAGATCTTCCAGCTGGAGGCGGGCGTCGCCGGCCCCCAGGCGCTGCAGTCGGAAGTCGAGCGAAACGTGCGGGAAGTCGCTCCGCGCGATGCGGACCCGTGGGGCGAACGACGGGAGCCGGAGGCTCTGTTGGACGGTGAGAAAGGCCCGCGGCGCGGCGTGGAGCTGTCCTAACGTGTCGGGAAGGCCGCTGGACTGGGGCACCACGACCGCGACGCTCACCACGCGGCACCCGAACGATTCGGCGACGAGGCCGGCATTGAGGATAAGCGTGATGAGATGCACGCCGCTGATGGTGCATTGGCGAAACGCGAAACGCAGCGCCGCCAGCGGGCGTGGCCGCAGGGTGTTCAGTGTCCGGTTGGTGGTCAGCAGGATGGAATCGACGGCGACGCGTCGGAGCGCGAAGTTGAACCGTACGCGCCCGACGTCAAGCCGGTACACGTCCCCTGACTTCTCCGCGATGGTCCCGGCGGCCCACGAGCGCAGCAGCTGATTGACGATCCAGGCGGCCCGCCACCACGCACCTCCGGCCAGGAGCGCCGCAAGCACGGCGAGCCCGATGACCGTGCGCCGGCGCGTCAGGATGCTCGTCACAGATACGAATGATGCCGGCACATCGGGGGCGGAGGTATCGCACGAACGTCTTACTACTCCAAATACACTGCGCGCCGTACGTTTCGCGCCGAGGAACGATGCGATACGCGCCCTGGATACTCGCCCTACTGGCGCTCATCACGCTGGCGCGTCCGGCCGCCGCGCAGTGCGATGGCAAGATCGTCTCGGGCGTAAGCATCGTCCCGCGCGACCCTTCGTTCATCAAGGTTCCCCGGTCGCTGCGCGCGCTCGCACGAGGGGTGGGCCTGCACCACACGACCACCAAGGCGGATGTGATCCGCCACTCTCTTCTACTGTCTGTCGGGCAGCCGTGTACGGAACGGCTGCGCGCGGAATCGGAACGCATCCTGCGCTTCCAGCCATTCCTCGCGGATGCGACAGTGCGCGCCGTCCCCGACTCGGCGGGTGCGGTGCGCATCGAAGTCGAAACCATCGACGAAATCCCCACCGTCTTCAGCATGCGCGTCCGCAACGGGACTCCTGTGGCGCTGCGCATCGGGAACGGCAATGTCGATGGCCGCGGTATCTACCTGGCTGTGCGCGGGGAGCGCGGGTTCGCCTACCGTAACGGCGTTGGGATGCAGCTCGTCGCCTATCAGGTGTTCGATCGACCCTACACACTCGGGGTGATGGCCGACCGCACTCCCCTGGGCAGCACGGTGAGCTTCGCCCTCGGCCACACCTTCATCACCGACCTGCAACGGAGCGCGTGGCACGTCGGCTTCCGCGACGTGCACGACTACACGTCGTTCCTGCGCCCCGACGGCCAAAGCATCGCGCTCGGCGCGCGCCGCCGGTTCGGCGACTACGGGGGTGTCCTGCGCATCGGCCTCGCGGGGCGGAGCGCCTTCGTGGGGGGCCTCGTCACCCATGAATTGGTGAAACCGGCGGCGCAGGCCGTGATCGTCTCCGACTCCGGATTCGTCGCGGACACGAGCGCGCCACTTGCCGGCCTCTTCGCTCCCGTCCGAAACATGCGGCTCAACGCTGTCGTCGGCGTGCGGTCGCTCGCGTTCCAGACGGTCCGCGGTTTCGACGCCCTCGCTGGAGCGCAGGACATCGCGACCGGCGTGCAGTTCGGCGCCGTCCTCGGGCGGAGCGTCCCGTGGTTCGGCGCGGCCGACAATGACATCTTTCTCTCCGGCGACTTCTACGCCGGACTCGGTTCGGCCACGTCTTTCGCCGCGCTACGGATCGAGGGAGAGACCCGCCATGATCAGAACACGAATCGCTGGGACTCCAAGATCGCCAGCGGCCGGCTGGCCTGGTACGTCAAGCCGTCTCCCGCGTACGTCCTCATCGGCAGCGGCGAATTTTCCGGCGGGCGGGAGGAGCGCTTCCCCTTCCAACTCAGTCTTGGG
>JBGQKD010000032.1:0-35035 GCA_041499375.1 Gemmatimonadota bacterium | reverse complement strand
GCGGCTTCGAGGTGTTCGCCTACGGCCGCCCCGAAGGAATGACGATCGAGCACTGCGTCTTGTCGGCGGCGTTCGACCGCGAGGTCAACACCTGCCGGGACCTCTGCGTGCAGAAACATCCCAACGTCGAGCTCACCGATCCTGCGGGTTACGTGTTCCCGGTGGCCACGGATTATGCCTGCCGCAACCGCCTGCTGCATTCCCGTCCGGTGGACGGCTCCGCGTACCTGCCAGAGCTGTGGCGGGCCCGTTTTCGCACGTACCGGCTGGTGTTCAACGTCCCGGGCGATCCCGTCGCGCGGGTGACGGCCGCGTATCGCGCGTCGCTCGATGCGCTGGCCGAAGGTCGCGGGCCCGATCTCGGAGAAGTGCGGGCGGTAACGGGTCGGGAGTATACGCGGGGCCATTTCGCCCGCGCGGTGTGATGCCATCCCGAGGGACGCGCCGGATCAGGCCAGTGTCGGTGCGGCGAACAGTTCGGATGATAGGTGACGGTTTGTGATCCGCTGACGGGTAACAGTTTCTCCTTGTGAGTCCCGCCCGCAAAGTCTTCCCTCTGACTTCAATCATCCTTCTGGCCAAATAACGCCATGTTGGAGCTATGCCCCGGCATGAACTTGGCCGTGGGATTCAGGAAGTGCACGGCGTGATTCACCGCAATGCACGCCTCGGCGACGCCGGTCGCGATCAGCTTGAGCTTCCCCGGATAGGTCGTGATGTCGCCGGCGGCGTAGATGCCGGGGATGTTGGTCTCCATCGTCTGCGCGACCTTGATGTCGCCCTTCTCGATCTCGAGCCCCCACTCGGCGATCGCCCCGAGTGAGGAGACGAAGCCGAGCTGCGGGATGACGCAGTCCATCGCCAGCGTCTCTTCTTCTTTCGTCTTGTTGCTGACGATGGTGACCCGCTCGATGCGGCTCGCGCCCGCGATTTCTTTCAGCTCCCAGAACGTGCGCAGCTCCATCTTGCCGGCGGCCGCCAGGGCCTGGACCTGATCCACGGTCGCCTGATGGGCGCGGAAGCCGTCGCGGCGGTGAATCATGACGATCGACTTCGCGACAGGGTACAGGTTCACCGCCCAGTCGAACGCCGAGTCGCCGCCGCCGACGATCAGGACCCGCTTGCCCGCGAACTCGCGCGGGTTCAAGACGCGATCGTGCAGCCCCTTGTCGTTCCACTGATCCACGTCCTTGAGCGGCAGCTTGCGCGGTGTAAACGCACCGATGCCTCCCGCGATCAGCACCGACCGGCCCGGATACTCATCCTTGTCGCTGACGATCGTGAACAACGGCTTGCCGTTGTCTTCGGTGCGTTTCAACCCGACGACCTTCTGGGCGAGGTGGACGGGTCCTTTCCACTGGAGACCCTGCTCCGCCATCCCTTTCACCAGATCCTTGGCGAGAATCTTCGGAAAGCCCGCAACATCGAAGATGTATTTCTCGGGATAGAGCGCGGTCAGCTGGCCGCCGACCTGGTCGAGGTTGTCGATCAGACAATGTGACGCGCCGCGCATGCCGGCGTAGAACGCCGCGAACAGTCCGGTCGGGCCGGCCCCGATGATGGTGATATCTTTCGTCTCTTGCATCGCGCCAACGCTAGCGTGCTTCTCGTTTTGGGTCTACTGGCCTGCGCCAGCGGCGGGGGGGGGCCGCATGCGGCGCTCGGCTGGAGCCTGGGCGGCGAGGCGCACGTGTTCATCACCGGGAACCGCTTCGCCCGCAATTATTACCATCAGCTCACCGGCAATCGCCATCTCTTGGACTCGCTGCAACATCGGCCACTCGTGGCCGTGGAGGCTCGCGAGACCGAGAGCGCGACCGTACTGTCGGCCAATGGCGCGGCCCCCGCGCACCTCACCCTCGCCCGCTTCCATGCACCGCAGACCTGCGGCGCCGCCGAAGCAGTAACGGAGCTCGTCCTCGCCTTTCCGCCCGGAGGCGCGGGGGGCCGTAGCACGCCGCCATCGCATGTAACGGTGGTCGCGCTCCTCGATGCGCCGGCGTTCGCCGGCGGCGCGGGCCCATCGCGCCCCGCGCTGACGCGCGCCGCAGCACTCGATCTCCTCTCGCGCGTCGTCCGGCGCGCCCAGCCAACCACACCGCTCCGGGCGCTGGTTCTCGACGCCGACCAGGCAGCGGATGCGGGTGAAGTCGTCCCGCTCGCATCCGGCTACGCGGTCGGATTCCGGGCCCGCTTTCCAAACGGAACCGATACGGTGTTGGTGACCGGCGTCGCGACGACGGACGTCGCGCTCCACCACCTGCGCTGGGTCAGAGAACCAGAGCGCCTGCGGCTCGTCGGCGGAATGGTGCGTATGAACCCGGGGACGCGGTACTCGCTGCGTGGAGCGGTCGCCGCTGCAGGCGGTGACCGGCTTCTGCTCGTCGACGAAATCACCGACATCTCGGCGCGGGATTCACGCGCCACGGCGGTGGACGCCGGCACCAGGCGCGTCATCGCGGCGCAGCCGCTCGCGCTTCATTGCCCATGACCATAGGTTCGGGTTCGTGAAGATCTACACGAAGACCGGTGACGCAGGTGAGACGGGATTATTCGGCGGCGGCCGCGTCCCCAAAGACGACCCGCGCGTGCAGGCGTACGGCGACGTGGATGAGCTGAACGCCTGGATCGGCTTCGCCGTGGCGATTCATTTGCCCACCTTCGAGTCCAACGTACTCGAGGCGATTCAACGTGACCTGTTCACGATCGGCGCCGAGCTCGCGACGCCGAATGCCGCGAAGCTCCGCACGTCGCTCGACGCAGACACCGTCAGCGCGCTGGAGCGCGTCATTGACTCGTACGATCCGAAGCTGAAGCCGCTGAAGAATTTCATTCTGCCCGGCGGCTCGCCGAAGGGCGCCGCGCTGCACGTCGCGCGGACGGTCTGTCGTCGTGCGGAGCGCTCCGTGGTCTCGCTGGCGCGCAAGCAGCAGATCAACCCGCTGATCATCCACTACCTGAACCGGCTTTCCGATCTGCTCTTCGTGCTGGCGCGCGCGGTGAACATGCAGGCCGGCCACGACGACGTCGCGTGGTGACGACCCCCCCCCCCCGCGTCCGCGTCACGCTCGTCGAGCAGCGGGATGCCTCCTACGACATCCTGATCGCCCCGGGTCTCGCCCGCCGGCTCGACAGGATCCTGGCGCAGTACTGCCCCGCGGCGGCGTACGCGGTGATCTCCGATTCGCATGTCGGGAAGCTGTACGGAGAGTCGATCGCGAAACAGGTGTCTGGAGTCGGGTGTCAGGTGGAACTGCTCACGTTTCCCGCCGGGGAATGGAACAAGACGCGCGACACCTGGGCATCACTGTCGGACCGAATGCTCGCCGCGCACCTCGGGCGCGACTCGGCGGTGATCGCGCTCGGCGGCGGCGTGGTGAACGATCTCGCCGGCTTCGTCGCGGCGACCTACCTGCGCGGCGTTCCGCTGGTGCAGGTTCCGACGTCCCTGCTCGCGATGATCGACTCATCCATTGGCGGAAAGACGGGCGTCGACGTGCCCGCCTGGAAGAATCTGCTCGGTGCATTCCATCAACCCCGTGTCGTCGTCGCCGATCCGGAGCTGCTCGCCTCGCTGTCGAGCGTGCAGCTGGCCGCGGGGCTCGCTGAAGCGGTGAAGCACGGCGCGATCGCGGACGCGGAGTATTTCGCGTTTCTCGAGGGCGAATACGCGGCGATCTTCGCGAAACACGCGCCCGCACTCGAGCGAGTCGTGCGGCGCTCGGTGGAGATCAAGGCCGCGGTCGTCGCTCAGGATGAGCGCGAAAAGGGCAAGCGCGCGATTTTGAATTTCGGTCACACCGTAGGCCACGCGATCGAAGCCACGTCGAAGTACGAAGTGTTGCACGGCGAAGCGGTGGCGATCGGCATGGTCTACGAAGGCCGGCTCGCCGAAACACTTGGCATTGCGGCGTCGGGAACGGCACAGCGCATCCGCTCGGTTCTGGAACGGCTGCATTTGCCCGTCGAGCGGCCGGATGCCAGTCACGTCGACGACCTCATCGCGGCGATGCGCGCCGACAAGAAAGTACGGGCGGGAGAAATCCGTCTGGCGCTGCCGAGCGCGATCGGACGAGCCCACGGCAACGACGGTCAGGGTTGGACGGTCGCCGTGGACGAGGCGACGATACGTCAGGTCCTGGTCAACACGTAGCCCACATTCCTTTCCACCTCTCCACAGCAGTAAACTCATCCCTCGGATTGACTTGCTGCGGCATGCGTTTCCCCGCCTCCCTTCCATTTTCCACAGGATCTGTGGATAGTGGACAAACGGGGGAATCCCTACAAACCCAATAATTTGTGATGTGGAAAACTGCGTTAATTTGCACGGATTGGCAGGAAAACCTATATTGGCGCGTGGTTTAGGTGGCCTGACCGGCGGTGTGACCCGCCGTTTCCACACCCACTCGCGTTTCAACGGGAGTCGCGCATGGCGAGGTCGAATGCCGGCAAGGCGAAGGCCTTTTTCCGCACCACCCCATCCGGAGCATTCGACCAATACCTGCAAGACATACAAAAACTTCCCCTCATCAAAGATCCTGCTGAAGAACGTCGTCTCGCGCGTCGTGTGCAACGTGGCGATGAAAAAGCGGCCGAGCGTTTGGTAACAGCCAACCTTCGATTTGTCATCTCTTATGTGAAGAAATACCAGGGCCACGGTCTCGATCTCTCCGAGCTCGTCGCCATCGGCAATGAAGGGCTTCTCAAAGCGGTGAAGAAGTTCGATCCCGACCAGGGCGTCAAATTCATTTCGTATGCGGTGTGGTGGGTCCGGCAGGCGGTGCTGAAAGCGTTAGCGGAGCAGACGCGCAGCGTCCGCATTCCGCTGAATCAGAACTCACAGCTCATCCGCATGAGCCGCACCGAAACGTATTTGTCGCAGGAGCTCGGCCGGGAACCCACCGACAACGAAATCGCGAAAGCCCTCGAAGACACCGTCGAGAACGTCCGCACCGCGCGCCGCATGACGGCGGCGGAGCTGTCGCTCGACGCGCCGGTCGATCGCACCGACAAGGATGCCGCGACGCTCGGCGAGCGCTTTGCGGGCCAGGAGGGCGGCGAGATCGAAGAGCGCACCGACGGCAAGTTGATGCGCGAGTTCATCGATCGGATCTTCCAGAAGTATCTCACGCCGCGCGAGCGCAAGATTCTCTACCTCTACTACGGACTCGAAGAGGGCAGCGAGGCGATGACGCTCGAGAAGATCGGGGCGCTGATGGGCGTCACCAGAGAACGGATCAGACAAATTCGCGAGCGGGCGTTCGAGAAGCTCCGGGAATCCCCCGATGGCAAGGCACTGAAAGGATTCTGGAGAGCGGCCTAGGACAGGCAAAGGCTAGGCCACAGACGCAGCAGCGGGCCACAGGCTCGAGGGGTCGGGACAACACGAATGTCCCGACCCCTTTTTTCCTGTTCCCCGCGGTGCGTCTGTGGCCCTAGTATATAGTATGTCCGCGCTTCCCAGCCTTGCCCGTGACCTCGCTTCAATTGTCGGGGAGAGGCACGTCCGGGAAGCTCGTGCTGAACGTATGACCTACGCGATGGACGGGTTGCCGACGCACCGTCGCGTCCCCGACATCGTCGTTCTCCCCGGCTCTCGCGAAGAGTTGATCGCCGTTGTCCGTCTCCTCGCCGCGCTCGGCGTGCCGTTCGTGCCGCGCGGCGCTGGCACCGGACTCTCGGGCGGCGCGCTCGCCGACGAAGGCTCGGTGCTGCTGGTGCTGACGCGGCTAAACCGCATTCTGCGGATCGACCGCGACAACCGGCTGGCGGTCGTCGAGCCCGGCGTCGTCAACGCGAAGCTCGGCGCGGCGGCCCGGCCGGCCGGCCTGCAGTACGCTCCCGACCCGTCGAGTCAGACCGCCTGCACCATCGGCGGCAACGTCGCCGAAAACGCCGGCGGGCCGCACTGCTTGAAGTACGGCGTCACGGCAAATCACATCCTCGCGCTCGAGGTGTTGCTCGCCGACGGCTCACTCGTGGAAATCGGCAGCCCGGGGGGCGAGTCGTGGGGACCGGATCTCGTCGGAGTGTTCGTCGGGTCGGAAGGCAACTTCGGCATCGCCACCAGGATCACCGTGCGGCTCACGCCACTGCCGCGCGCCGTCAGAACGCTGCTCGCCGATTTCACCGGCCTGCGCATCGCGGGTGAGGCGGTGTCGGCCATCATCGCGGCCGGAATCGTGCCGGCGGCACTCGAGATGATGGATCAGTCCTGCATCAACGCCGTGGAGGACTCCGTGTACGCCGCGGGCTATCCGCGCGACGCCGCCGCTGTCCTGCTCGTCGAGATCGATGGCCGTAACACGGACGCTGTCGTCGCAGAGACCGAGGTGGTCGTGGACCTTCTGAGCAAGTCGGGTGCTCGATCGGTGAGATCTGCGTCCAGCGAGGCCGAGCGCGAGCGGTTGTGGCAGGGCCGCAAGAAAGCATTCGGCGCGATGGGACGCCTGTCGCGTGACCTCGTCGTACAGGACGCGGTCGTTCCCCGCTCCGCTCTCCCGCACGTCCTCGAAACGATCGCTACCATCGCGAAGCACTACGGGTTGGTCGTGAGCAACGTCTTCCACGCGGGCGACGGCAACCTCCATCCCAACATTTCGTTCGACGCGACCGATCCGGTCCTCAAGAAAAAGGTCGAGGCGGCGAGCGCCGAGATCATGCAGGCCTGCATTGCGGCGGGTGGCACGATCACGGGCGAGCACGGTGTGGGAATCGACAAGTTGCGGTACATGCCGCTGATCTTCGATGCGGAATCGCTGGGGGCGATGCACGCATTGCGAAGGGTGTTCGATCCCGACGAGCGAGTGAACCCGGGGAAGGTCGTGCCGGTGCATGCGTGCCGGGAGTGGACAACCGTGCGGCGTGATGCGTTCGGCGTGGGGCGTGACAATGCAAGCGTCAACGCCGCACGCTACACGCCGCACGCGATGGTTGGTGCCCCATGACGATTCTCGAGAAAGTGACGGCCCTTTTGGGAGAGGGAGCGGTTCTGGAGCCCAGCACCGATCGCGTCCCTCGCATCGCGCCCGGATCTCCCGATGCGGTCGCGCTCCTCCTCGGCACGGCGCATCAGGAAGGCTGGCGCGTGCGCATCGAGGGCGCCGGAACGTGGCTGCAGAGCGACGCTCCCGCCGACCTCGCGCTCACGACGCGCCGCCTCGACCGCGTCCCCGCGATCGAGCCCTCCGATCTGACGGCGACCGCCGAGGCGGGCATCGGGCTCGATCAACTGCGCCAACAGCTCGCCGACCGCGGCGCGTGGCTCGCCATCGATCCGCCCGGTCTGGCCGGCCGCACGCTCGGCTCCGTCGTCTCGACCGCGACCGCGGGTCCGCTGCGACACGGCTTCGGACCGATCAAGGACCATCTGCTCGGCGTCACGTTCGTGACCGGTGACGGCCGCATGGTCCAAAGCGGCGGGCGCGTCATGAAGAACGTCGCCGGCTACGACCTCACGAGGCTTCAGGCTGGCGGGTTCGGCGCGTTCGGCGTGATCGTGCTCGTGCACTTGCGACTGCGCACCCTGCCCCGCGCCGACGTCACGTATGTGCTCGAAGGCGCGCGCGAAGATCTGACGCAGGTCGGTGAAGACATCGCGGCCGCCGGACTGACGCCCGCGGCGCTGGAGCTCGTCTCACCGGCGCTGGCGCGGCGGGAGCGCTGGGTCCTGGCCGTGCGTCTTGCCGGCTCGCCCGCGCTGGTGGCGGCGGACGAAGCGGGACTCGGCGCCGCAAGTGGCGGCGGCCGGTTCTCGCCGCTGCGCGCCGAGGAGGCGCATGCATTCTGGATGCGCCTGGCCGAGGGATTCTCGGTTCGGCCGGTGACGTTCCGCATCGGCGGCGTACCGACCGCGAGCGATGAGCTGCTCGATCTGCTGCAGCATCAGCTGGGCGACGAATGGATCTCCGCCTCTCCCGCCGCCGGCGCGATCCGCTGGACCGGTGACACGAACATCGACCGCTTGCAGCGGCTGCGCCGCACCCTCGCCGGGCTCGAGGTGCCGCTCACCCTCGAGCGCGCGCCGTGGCCACTGCGTGGCGCCGTCGGACACTTCGGGGCGTATCGGGAGGGGGTCGGGCCGCTCGTCGCCGGCCTGCGCCGCACGTTCGATCCCGGAGGTGCTCTCGTCGTCGCGACAGAAGGCTCATGACGGAAGCAGGACGAGGGGGATTCGAGGGGCTGGACGCGTGCGTGCACTGCGGCTTTTGCCTTCAAGCTTGTCCGACATTCCTCGCTACCGGAGATGAGTCCGACTCACCACGCGGCCGCATCGAGCTGATGCGGGGGCTCGAGCGCGGCGACATCGCCGTCACCGACGCTGCCCTCGTCTACCATCTCGACCGCTGCCTGGGTTGCCGCGGCTGCGAGCCGGTCTGCCCATCGGGCGTGCAGTACGGCCACGGACTCGAGGCGGCCCGCGCTCGCATCACCGCGGCGCGTCCTGTGGCCCGTGTGGCTCGGTTGGCGCTCTGGGCGCTGACGACGCCTGGGGTGAGCGGCGCGGTGTACTGGTTTGCGAGCCTGCTGCGAGCGACGGGACTCCCGCGACTGCTCGCCGGGTGGGGGCGGTTCCGGTTTGCGATGGGGATGCTGGCGGCGACGAAGCCGCAACGGCGTGTGGCGTTCCGCGTGCGGCGTAGGCACGTACCGTTCAACGCCGCACGCGACACGCCGCACGCGGCACAGATCTTTCGCGGCTGTGTGATGCAGGGTTTGTTCGCCCATGTGCACGACGCGACAATCCGCACGCTCAGCGTGAACGGCTTCGATGTCCGCGAGGTCAATGGCCAAGTGTGCTGCGGCGCGTTACACGCGCATGCGGGACTGGTCGACGAAGCCCGCGCCCTGGCCCGCGCCAACGTCGAGGCCTTCGGCGATAGCGACGACCCGATCGTCGTAAACAGCGCCGGGTGCGGTGCGCTAATGAAGGAGTACGGACGGCTGCTCGGCAACCCAGGGGCAGAACGATTCGGCGCGCGGGTGCGCGATATCAGCGAGCTGCTGGCCGGCAGCGGCATGAAGGGACCGGTCGCCGGAGCGCCGCTCGATCTCCACGTCGCGTACGATCCGCCGTGCCACTTGCTGCACGCGCAGGGGGTCGCCGTCCAACCGCTCAAGCTGTTCGCCGCCATCCCGCTGCTCGAGCTCGTGCCCGTTCCGGGGGCCGCGGAATGCTGCGGCAGTGCCGGCCTATTCACGTTGCTCGAGCCCGAGATGTCGCGCGCCGTCCTCAAGACGAAGCTCGAGCGCCTGCGCGAAGCCGCGCCGCAGGTCGTCGCGACCGGCAATCCGGGATGTCTCATGCAGATCGGCGCTGGGCTCGCGGCCACCGGCATCGCCGCGCGCGCGCGCCATCCGGTCGAGCTACTCGACGATGCGTACCGCGCGGCCGGGCGGTATGAGTGACCGGCGGTGCACCCGCCCGGCGACTCACCACGCCCGACGGCGTCGAGCTCGCGTTGCATCGGCTGCGCGCCTTTCGCGACGGCCGCCCCGCCGTCCTCCTCGTGCACGGAGCATTCACGAACCACCGCTTCTGGCTGCACTCCAGTGACGGAACGTCCGCCGGCGGGATGGCGCATTTTCTTGGTGCCGCCGGGCTCGACGTGTGGCTCGCCGACATGCGCCATCACGGCGAGAGCGCGCGCGAACCACGGCGCGGCGCCTGGACGTTTGAGGACTGGGTCCTCCATGACACCCCCACTCTCGTCGCGCGCGTGCGCGAAGAGACGGACGGCGCGCCGCTCGCCTGGATCGGACATTCCGCCGGCGGCGCCGCGGGGCTGTGCTGGCTCGCGCGAGTTGCGGCCGCGGCGCCGATTCGTGGCCTCGTGACGCTTGGCACACCGGGGCCCCGGCGCCTCGGGCCGGTGCGGCGTTCCCTCGCCGCCGCGACGATGGCGGTGTCGCGGCTGCTCGGTCGTTTTCCCGCGCGCGCGCTGCGCTTCGGCAACGAAGACGAGGCAGCCGAGATCATCGCGGAATGGATGGAGTGGAACGTGCGTGGCAGGTGGCTCGGCATGGATGGCTTCGATTATTTTGCCGGACTCGCGGCACTGAGCACACCGTATCTCGGTGTGGCCGGCGGCGCCGACTGGATCTTTGCGCCGCCGAGGGCGTGCCGGCAGGTGGTCGAGCGAGTCGGTGCCGCCCATAAGATGCTCGCGGTCGCGCCGGGATTGTCGCACCGCGGGCTGGTGTTGAGCGAGCATGCCAGGACCTCCTGCTGGCCTCAGGTGGTCGCCTGGCTAAAGGAGACACTCTGACCGAAGCCGTGCTATTCGACTTCAACGGCGTGCTGGTAGACGACGAGCCGCAGCACTGCGAGGCGCTGCGGCGCGTGCTCGCGGACGAACGCATCACAGTCACACGCGAGCAGTACTACGCTCAGTACCTCGGCCTGGACGATCGCACCGGCTTCGTGCTGGCGTTCCGCAACGCCCAGCGGACGTTGACGACTGAGATGCTGAAGCACCTCGTGACGAAGAAGTCGCAGATCTATCTCGAGCTCGTCAGAACGTCGTTGCGGCTGGTCAAGGGCGCGCCGGAGTTCGTGCGCGACGCCGGGAAACGATTCCGCCTGGGCATTGTGTCCGGAGCGCTACGGCGCGAGATCGATCACGTGTTGGGCCAGACCGCACTCGGCGATAGCTTCGAAGTCATCATCGCCGCCGACGACGTGTCCCGCTCAAAGCCGGATCCCGCGTCCTATCTCGCGGCGCACGACGCATTCAACCGCCGTCGCCCCATCGCGCCCCGCGCGTGCGTCGTCATCGAGGATTCGCTGCCGGGGTTGCAGGCTGCGCGCGCCGCGGGGATGTCGTGCGTCATGCTGACGACCAGTCATGCCGCAGGCACGCTCGAGGGCAGGGGTGCCGCGTTGGTCTGGGAGTCGCTCGCGGGGCACTCCGCCGGCGAGCTGGCCGACTTGTGAGCGACGTTTTTCCCACGGCGCCGAGCGCGACCGTCACGCGGCTCGAGCGTGACGCGGTGCCCGCCGAGATCGTCGATCAGCTGCGCGCCGGCGCCATCGTTGCACCGGCCGATGTCGGGGTGATCGACCTGCTTGGACCCGGTGAAGGCGCGATCACGTGCTTTCAGGGCTTGCTCACCAGCGACATCGAGAAGCCGGGCGACGGCGCGTTCGTGTACGGTGCGCTCCTCACACCCAAGGGGATGATCGTGGTCGACGGCTGGGCGGCGCGGCTTGGAGCGCGCGTGCGCTTCACCGTCCCAGTGGAAGGCCGCGAGCGCGCTGTGACGATTCTGCAGCGCTCGGTCCCGCCCCGCCTGGCGCGCTCGAGCGATCGTACGGACGACACGGCGGTCCTCCGCATCGCGGGCGCCCACGCTGTCGCCGTCATGGGCGCAGCCGGTGTCCCGGTCCCGCACGCCGCGAATCGGGTGATGGAAGCGTCGGCTGGTGGGATCGCGCTCGAAGTCGCCCGTACGAGCGATGTCGCGCCGTTTGTGTTTCAGGTGACGGTCGCGGCCGACCAGGTCGCCGCTATGCAGCGACGGTTGGTGGACGCCGGCGCGCACGCCGGGACGCCCGAGGCCCTGGAGCTGGCACGGATCCTAGCGGGGTGGCCTCGACTCGCGTCCGAGGTGGACGAGAAGACCATACCGCAGGAAGTGCGCTTCGACGAAATCGGCGGGGTGTCGTACACCAAGGGCTGCTATACCGGCCAGGAGACGGTGAGCCGCCTGCATTTCCGCGGGCACGCGAACCGGCAGCTGCGTGGCCTGCTGTTCGAGACCGATCCACCCGCCGCGCCGGCGAGCGGCTGGGGCGCCGTCACTCACGAGGAACGTGATGTGGGGCGTGTTACCAGCATCGCCTGGCTCCCGGACGGCGGCGGGTCGGTGCTCGGCCGCTGGATCGGCCTCGCCATCGTGCGGCGGGAAGTCCCGCCCGGCGCGACCGTGCGCGCGGCGGGGCGCGAAGCGCGCGTCGTCGAGCTGCCCTTCGACGCTCCCCGCGTCGCCCCCGCGTGACGGTTCTCGTCACCGGCGCCGCCGGGCTCGTCGGCACACATGTGCTCGACGCGCTGCGGGCCCGGGGTGAGAAGCCTCGGGCGCTGGTGCGCGAGCACTCGGTCGCCACGGTCGAGGCGTTCGGCGCCGAGGCGGTCATCGGCGACGTCACCGACGTGACTTCGTGGCAACGGTCTGCCAAGGACGTCAGCGCGATCGTTCACGCGGCCGCGCTCGTCGCATCGCACGATTCGTTCGACGAATTCACGCGCGTGAACGTCGGCGGCACTCGGCTCGCGCTCGACGCGGCCCGCCGCACCGGTGCGCGCCTCATTCACATCTCGACGGTCGCTGTGTACGGCCGCGCCGCCGTGTTCAAGGCAGGCGAGCTGGGAATCACCGAGGACTATCCGTTTCAGCCGCTCCCCGGCAAAGACTTCTACGCCCGCAGCAAACGGGCGGCCGAGCAGATGGTGCAGCAGGAGGCGGCGCGCGGCGGCCTCTCGGTCATCTCGATCCGGCCCAATGTCATCTACGGGGAGCGAGATCTGCTCCTCACACGGCGCTTGATCGCGAACCTCAAGAGTGGATTCCTCCCCGAGATCGGGCCCGGGACGAATCACTTGTCGTGTGTCTACGCCGGCAACGTCGCGTCCGCGATTCTCGCTGCGCTCGACGCGCCTGCCGAGCCTGGATTCCGCGCCTACAACGTGACGCGCGACGCGCCGCCGCTGCTCACCCAAGGGGAGTTCTTCGCCGCCTTCGCAGAGGCGTTAGGCGTGCGGCCGCGCCGAGTTCGGATCCCGGTGCCGCTCATTCGAATTGGTGTGGCCGCGTGGAGTCTGCTGATGCGCCTCGTCATGCCGGGCCGCTATACCGCGCTGGGCAATGCGGCGATGTCTTTCATTCTTGGGGAGAATCCGTACTCGGTGGAGCGAATCCGCACCGAGCTGGGTTGGACGCCGCCGTTCGATACGCGAACGGCAATCCTCCGCTCGGTCGCGCAAAACAAAAGCCCGGGCGGCGCCCGGGCTTGATTCCCTGCTACTGCCCGACGCTACGGGCGCCGCGTGGTGGTCGGCTTCTTCGCTGGTGCCGCCGCCGGGGGTGGCGTGGTCGTGGTGGTCGTGGTGGTGGTGGTGGTCGTCGTGGGGTGTGTCGTGTCGGCCGGCGCCATCATCTTCATCGAATCAGCCATTTTCATCGAGTCAGCACGCATGGTCTCGCTCGCGTTGCTGTTCTGCGCCTTCTTGCACGCCCCTGCAGCCATGACAACAACCGCCACGGCCAATGCGATGCGCTTCATGCTAGCTCCTGTTTAGGTATGGGTCGGGCAGACGGCGAAACGTACATAGGGGACCTGCACAGTCAAGCAGCGGTAAGTTATAGGAATCATGCTGCCTTCTGATCGCCGCACATTTCTCGGCTTCCTGTCGTCGTTCGCCGGATCGCTGACACTCGGCCGGCGCGCGACGCAGCAGCCGGTCATCGACGTGCGTCCCACTGCGCTCTTCCAACAGCCCGAAGGCCGCAAGAACCTGGTGCGCATCACCGTCTCCGGACTGAGCGCGCCGGCGGCGCGCGCGCGCGTGACGGACCGCCGGGGCGCGTTGGTCGGCACCGCGGGGCTGTTACCGTCGGCGCAGGGCGTGACGTTGAGCGGCGAAGTGTGGGTCCCGTTGTCGGAGCCGTCGGATTTTCAGGTCGACATCGACGTCGGACGAGACCGCGCGGCGCGGCGGCGGCTGCGCCTCACGCCGGCGAAGCGCTGGACGCTCTACTGGCTGCCCTCGATCCACACCGACGTCGGCTACACCGACCTCCAGGAGCGAGCGCTCGAGGTTCATCGCAAGAATCTGGACGCGGCGCTGGCGTGGACCGCGACGCACCGCGAATTCCATTTCACTGCCGAGTGCGCGCTGCAGGTGCTGTCGTACCTGGAGAACCGCTCGGCCGAAGCGGGCGACACGCTGCTGCAGGCGATCCGCGACGGGAAGGTCGCGTGGCAGGCGCTGTTCGCGAACATGCTCACCGGCATCCTCGATCACGAGACATTCGCCCGGCTCGTGTGGCCGGCGGGGAAGCTGGCCCGCGAGCGAGGCCTGACGTTCCTGTCCGCCCAGATCACCGACGTCCCTGGGCAGACGCTGACCTTCCCGACGCTCCTCGCCGCAAGCGGCTTGAAGTACCTCGCCAGCGGCCCCAACCCCGAGCGCGCCGTGCCGCTGCTTCCGGCTACCGGCACCGAAGGCACAGTCTACCCACAGCTCTACTACTGGGAGGGGCCTGACGGCAGCCGCGTGCTCCACTGGCGCGCGCACCACTACGGCGACGGCACGCGTTTCGGCTTCGACATCGGCCCCGACGAGATGGGTCACCGTCTCTCCGATTGGCTGCTCAATCAGCCGGCGTTTCTCGCGCAGAACTGGCCGTATGACACCGCCCTGCTGTACGGTGCCGATTGGCAGGACAATGCCCTTATGAAGGAAACGATCGTCGCCAACGTCCAGGAATTCGCCCGGCGGTTCACGTTCCCGCGCATCGTCACGGGCCGGCCGGAGGACTTCTTTCGCGACGTCGAGCGCCGCTACGGGACGAAGATTCCGGTCCGCCGCGGCGACACGGGGCTCTACTGGGAGGACGGCGCCGCGTCGACCGCGGCGGAGCTGGCGGCGTTTCGGTCCGCGCAACTCGTGGCCCGCGCGGCGGAGATCGTCGCGCTGTGGGAGACCCGAATCGAGCCGCGCGACGATGACGCGACGCAGCGCCGTCGCAGCCGTGCCGATGCGCGCGCCGCGATGTGGCGTGACTTGTTGCTGTTCGGCGAGCACACCTGGGGCGCGGACGAAAGCGTTTCCGCCCCTGCCTCGCGGCAGACCGTGGCGCAATGGGAGTACAAGAAGCGCTTCATCGACGCCGGAGTTGCCGCGGCGCGCGATCAGCTGCGCGATGGCTTGCTGCGCCTCGGCCGGGCAGGCCGCACCGGCCGCGGCCGCCTGGTGTTCAATGCCGGCACCTGGGAGCGGACCGACGTGGTCCGCGTTCCCGGCGGCGCCGCCAAATCGCTCACCAACGACGGGCGCGAGCTGGCGTCCGTCGACCTCGAGAATGGCGACGCGCTCGTCCTGTTCCGCGAGGTTCCCCCGCTTGGCTACCTGGCGCTCACCGAAGCGGACCGGGAAGCCCGTCCGCCCGCGGCCGACGGCGAGGCCCTCGACGCCAAGGCGGGAGGGTTCACGGTCCAGCTCGACCCAGCGAGTGGCGCGATCCGCTCCCTCACCGGTCCAGACGGCAAGGAGCGGGTGAAGCCATCCGACTGGACCGGCTTGAATCAGCTCATCTACGCGCGCGGTGGCGAGCATAGCGCGCTCTGGACCTCAGGCGACCGCGACGATCTCAAGAATCCTCCGCAGCTCGAGCTCACGCAGGCCAAGCTCGTTGGCGCGCGCCGCGAGCGGCTCCCGGGCATCGGGGTGCGTCTCGTGGTCGAGCGAGCACTCGAAGGGTTCCCCGCGATCACGTCGACGATCACGCTGTACGACGAGCTGCCCTGGATGGACATCGAGAACCGCATCGTAAAGACGCCCACGCTCGCGAAAGAGGCGCTATACATCGCGTTTCCCCTTGCATTCCTCAAACCCACGGTCGATGTCGAGGTCCCGCTTGGCCGCATGACCGTCGAGCGCGATCAGCAGCCCGGGAGCTGCCGCGATTGGTTTTGCCACACGCACTGGGTGTGGCTGCACGAAGGCAACGACGGCGTGCTGTGGAGCGGCCCCGATACCCCGCTCTTCACACTGAACGACCTGTTCCGCGGCGCGTGGCGTCGCACGATCGTGCCCGACGGTACGCTGTTCGCCTACGCGATGAACAACTACTGGCACACGAACTATGCGGCGTCGCAGGGGGGGAGCGGCGCGGTGACGTTCCGGTTCAGGCTCTCGCTGCTCGCTCCAGGCGATGCGGCGGAGCCGGTCCGTCGTGGCTGGGCGGCGTGCGAGCCCTTGTACGTGAGCCCCTCGTACACGAACGAGACGCCCGGTCCCCTCATCGCAAAGGACCGCGCGCTGTTTTACAGCGACAAGGGCGTGATGATCGTCGGTGCCAAGCCGGCCGACGACGGCGACGGCGTGATCGTGAAGGTTCTCGACGTTACCGGACAGGCGCGCAGCGTCGGCGTGTGGCCCGCGGCGTACCCGTTCAAGCTTGCGCGTCGCACGAGCCTGGTCGAACAGAACGGCGACGCGATTGCGGTCGGTGGCGACGGCCGGGCGTCTATCGATCTCGCGGCATGGGGTGTCGCCGCCGCCCGGCTCTTTACGGCCGCGGAGTCCTCCGGTTAGCGAACGGCGCGTCGAGTTCGCCCCGAAAGACGCGCAGCTGCGGGACGACGTCCGAACGCTCGGGGCGCTGGTCGGGGACGTCATCCGCGAGCAATGTGGCGACCCGTTCTTCCAGCTCGTCGAGCGCGCCCGGCAGGCCAGCATCGCAGGAGCCGACGACGAGCTGCAGGCGCTGGTGAAGGGCTTGCCGCCCCGTGATGCCGAAACGCTGGTCCGCGCCTTTTCTGCGTACTTCGAGGTCGTCAATCTCGCCGAGCGCATTCACCGGATCCGTCGGCGACGCGACTATCTCCGCAGCGCGAGCGATCCCCAGGAGGGCAGTCTCCAGGCTACCGTCGCACAACTCGGCGCCGCCGGCGTGACGCCGGCCCAGGTGACGGCCCTGCTCCAGCGGCTGCGGGTCGAGCCCGTGTTCACCGCGCACCCCACCGAAGCGACGCGGCGGACGCTGCTCGAGAAGGAGCAGGTGATCGGCCGGCTGCTCGTGGAGCGGCTCGATCCTTCGCGTACGCCTGATGAAGAGCGCGCCGCGCTGGCGCGGATTCGCGAGGAAATCACCGCGGCGTGGCAGACCGATCCGCAACCGTCGGCCCGTCCCACCGTCATGGACGAGCTCGAGAATGTGCTCTTCTACCTGACGGACATCGTCTATCGCATCGTCCCGCCCTTCTCCGAAGAGCTCGAGCAGGCGGTGCACAAGTCGTACGCCGTCGAAGTACCGACTCGGCCGGTGTTGCGCTTTGGCTCCTGGGTCGGCGGCGACATGGACGGCAATCCCAACGTCGGCGCCGAAACGCTGCGCGCTGCCTTGGCGCGGCAACGCGACCTCGCGCTCGATCGGTATCGCCGCGAGGCCACCGAGCTCGCACGCCGGCTGTCGCAATCGGGAGCACTCACGGGCGTGAGCGACGCCTTGCGCGAGCGCGTGGCGACCTATGGCGCCCAGTTCCCCAAGGCGCTGGCAACGATCCCTGCGCGCTATCACGACATGCCGTACCGCGTGCTGTTTCGTCTGATCGCGGCTCGGCTGGAGGCGACTCGACGCGAGACGCCGGAGGGATACGCCGCCGCCGCCGAGCTCGAGCGGGATCTGGGGATGGTCATCGCGAGCCTGCGCGAGCACCGCGGCGAGCACGCAGGATTGTTCGGTGTGCAGCGGCTGCTGCGTCGCGTCGAGACGTTCGGCTTTCACCTGGCCACGATCGACCTGCGACAACACGCTCATGTCCATCGCGCAGTGCTCGCGACGCTGCTCGCGGACCCCGATTGGAGCAAGCGCCCCGCAGCCGACCGTCTCGCTCGGCTCCGCCGGGTGCTCGAGCAAGGAGAAGAGCCGGCGGGATCGCCTGACGCCCAGGCCACACGAACTCTGGAGGTGTTCAAGGCGATCGGCGACTGCCGCGCACGCTTCGGGCCGGACGCCGTGGGTCCGTACATCATCAGCATGACGGAGGGCGCGGACGACGTGCTCGCCGTCATGGTGCTCGCGCGCTGGGGCGGGCTTGCGGGCTCCGCCGGGAGCTGGGGGGACGTGCCGTTGGACATCGCGCCCCTCTTCGAGACCGTCGCCGATCTCGAGGACGCAGCCTACATCATCCGTTCACTGCTGGATGAGCCCTACTACTGGGCGCATCTGGCAAAGCGCGACATGCAGCAGATGGTCATGATCGGATACTCCGATAGCAACAAGGACGCGGGGATCGGCGCGTCGCGCTGGGCGTTACACCGGGCGCAGGCCGGGCTCGTCGCCACCACGGACAGGTCGCGCGTCGACCTCACCTTCTTTCACGGCCGCGGCGGCACGGTCAGCCGTGGCGGCGGCAAGATCACGAGCGCCATTCTGAGCGCGCCGGCGGGCTCGGTCCGCGGACGCTTCCGGATGACCGAGCAGGGCGAGGCGATCAACGCGAAGTACGGGCTGCGCGGGATCGCCATGCGCACGCTCGAGCAGACGGTGAGCGCCGTGGCGCTCGCGACCACCCTGCCCCGCGCGCCGGATACGCGGGAAGCCGGTTGGACCGCCATCATGGACGAGATCGCCCGCGACAGCCGCACCGCGTACCGCGCGCTCGTGTATGACGACCGGCGGTTCGTCGAGTACTTCCGACTGGCGACGCCGATCGACGTCATCCAGCGCATGGAAATCGGCAGCCGTCCTGCTTCACGCCCAAGCGTCGAGCAAGGTGAGATCGAGCAGCTGCGCGCGATTCCGTGGGTGTTCGCATGGACGCAGAGCCGCCATCTGCTGCCCGGCTGGTACGGTCTGGGCACGGCACTGGACCGCGCCGCCGAGCGCTACGGCGCGGCGGCGTTGGACGAAATGCTCCGCGGCTGGCCGTTCCTCCGAGCCCTGGTCGATGACGTGGAGATGGTGCTCGCCACGGCCGATTTCGTGATCGCGGCGCGCTATGCGGGCCTCGCCGGGAAGATCGGCGAGCGCTACTTCCCCTTGATTCGGGCGGAGTTCGATCGCACGGTCGCCACCGTGCTCGCGTTGAAACACGAGACGGCGCTGCTCGACTCCGAGCCGGCGCTGCAGCGGTCGATCCTGTTACGCAATCCTTACGTAGACCCGATGAGTCTGCTGCAGATCGATCTACTGGAACGATGGCGCGCCGACGGGCGGCCGGACAACGAAGTGTTCCGGGCGCTGCTGGCAAGCGTACGCGGTATCGCGCAAGGGTTGCAGAGCACGGGCTGAGGGGTTTAACGTCGAGCCATGACACAAATGACGACACTCGGTGAGCTGAAGAAGACAGAGTGGGCCAGCCCGGCCCGCCGCCAGCGCACCGTCAAAGATGAAATGCGCGAGAATCTGATCTGTATGCTCGAGAACGGCTCGCCCCTGTTCCCGGGCATCGTTGGGTACGAGGAAACAGTTCTGCCGCAGCTCGTCAACGCGATCCTTTCGCGCCACAACTTCATTCTGCTCGGCCTGCGCGGTCAGGCGAAGAGCCGTATCCTGCGCCAGCTCGTCACGCTGCTCGACGAGGAGATCCCCATCATCGCGGGCAGCGAGGTCAACGACGATCCCTTCGATCCGATCTCCAAGTACGGCCGCGAGCTGATCGCGGAGCACGGCGACGGCACGCCGATCGCCTGGCTGTCGCGCGAGCTGCGGTTCGTCGAGAAGCTCGCGACCCCGGACGTCACGATCGCCGACATCATCGGCGACGTCGATCCGATCAAGGCGGCGCGCGGCGGGCATCTCCTGTCGGACGAGCTCACGATGCATTTCGGCCTGTTGCCGCGGGCCAATCGCGGCATCTTCGCGATCAACGAGCTGCCGGACCTGGCGGGCAAGATTCAGGTGGGCCTCTTCAACATCATGCAGGAAGGCGACGTCCAGATCAAAGGCTACCCCGTTCGGCTCAACCTCGACGTCGCCCTGGTCTTTACCGCGAACCCCGAGGACTACACCGCCCGCGGCAAGATCATCACGCCGCTCAAGGACCGGATCGGCTCGGAGATCACGACACACTACCCGCTGAGCGTGGAGCTGGGGACGGCGATTACGCAGCAGGAGGCGTGGGTCGAGCGGAATGGCGCGAGATCCGTCCGCGTCCCCGATTTCATGGCCGAATTGATCGAGCGGATCGCGTTCGAGGCGCGCGAGGACAAGCGCGTGGATCGCCGCAGCGGCGTGTCACAGCGTCTGCCCATCAGCGTGCTGGACAACGTGCTGTCGAACGCGGAGCGGCGCACGATCATCACGAAAGAGAAGACGGTCGTGCCGCGCATCTCCGACGTGTACGCGGCGTTGCCCGCCATCACCGGCAAGCTCGAGCTCGAGTACGAGGGCGAGCTGCAGGGCTCGGAAACGATCGCCAAGGACCTGATTCGCCGCGCGGCCGGCCGCACCTTCGAAGGCCGCGTGGGCGGCGCCAACGTCGACGACATCGTCCACTGGTTCGATGAGGGCGGCGCACTCAAGATCACGCCCGACGAGCGCTCCGAGGCGCTCCTCAAAGGCTTCACCGTCGTCCCCGGTCTCCTCGCGCTGATCGATCAGGTGGGGATGGCGGGCAAGAAAGATCCCGCCACGATGGTCTCGGCGTGCGAGCTCGTGCTCGAAGGTCTCGTGGCCGAGAAGCGGATCGCGCGCAGCGAGGAGCTCGGCTACGTGCGGGCGCGTGCAGAGCAGAAACCTCCTTTCGGGAAAGGGCCCACCGGGCCAGGAGCAGGTCCCAACCTGTTCACGTAGTTCTCCTTCATAGTCGGGAGTCGCCATGGGCAAGCTCGTCTTTGGTCTTGCACTCCTCGCGGTCGCCTTCTTCCTCCGCCTCGGCGCTGCCACGGTACGCGGTGAAACTGCGGCGGGCCGTCCGATCAGCGGAACGCTGCGCATTCTCAGTTACGTCGCGCTGGTGATCGGCGTGATCGTCGTGCTCGGATCCACGACGGTGGTCATCAATGCCGGCGAAGTCGGGGTTCGGCACGCGTTCGGCACGGTCGATCCGAAGCCTCTGCTTCCGGGGATTCGGATCGTGACGCCGTGGTCTTCGGTCGAGCGGTTCACCACGCGCGAGGAGCAGTATCCGTTCACCGGAGATCAAGTCGAAGAGATCGCGGCGCTGTCCAGCGAGCAGATGGGGATGACGGTGGACGTGGGAATTCGCTGGCAGATCGATCCGCAACAGGCGTCCCGGATCTACACGGAGATCGGAGACGAGAGCCAGATTCATAGCGCCGTCCGCAACGCCATTCGGAAGGGTGTGCGCGACGGGATGGTGCAGTACTCGATCAACGACATCTCCAAGCGCACGCGGATCGCGCAGACGATGGAAGCGCTCGTCGATTCGGCCCTGGTGACACAGCCGCGGGCCGGCGGGCCACCGTTCCGGATCGCCACCGTGACCGCGTTCTTTCTCAGGGACCTCCAGCCGCCCGCTCAGGTCGTCCAGGCGATCAACAACAAGATCGCTCAGGAGCAACAGGTCGAGACGGAGCGGCACCGCGTCGAGGTCGCGCGGCTGCAGGCCGAACAGCAGCGGCTTCTGAACACGACGCTGACCCCGGAGGCGCTGACCCGGCAGTACTTCGACGTACTGCGCGAGCTGAAGACGTCCAACAACCTCGTGATCCTGGTGCCCACCCAGGGCGGCATTCCGATGCTGAACATCGGAGATCTCCGACGCAACCTTCGTCAGCCATAAGACCGCTCGTCACGATCACGCGGCAGTACGCGTCCGGCGGGTCGGAAATCGCACGGCGGGTCGTGGGGCGTCTGGGTTGGACCCTGATCGACAACGAGTTCATCGATCAGGTCGCCCGGCTGGCGGGCCTATCGACGGACGAAGTCGCCCGGCGCGAGGAACGCGCGCCGGGACTGCTCGAACGGCTGGCGCGGACCCTCTCGGTCGCGTCGCCCGAGATGTTCATCACCACGGGCGAGACTGCGGTCCCCGTCGAGACCGAAGAGGAAACGCTCGTCCAGATGACGGAGCGCGTGATCGCGGAGGCGGCCGCCGAGGGTCGGGTCGTGCTCGTCGGCCGCGGTGCGCAGGCCGTTCTCGCCACGCGGCCGAATGCGCTGCACGTCTATGTCATCGCGTCCAAGCCGTTCCGCCGCAAAGTCGCGATCGACCGACTCCGCGTGGATCCGGCGAAGGTCGATAAAGTGATCGACGAGACCGATCACCGGCGTGATCAGTACGTGAAAACGCACTACGGACGCGACCGGCAGGACCTCACGCAGTACGATTTCGTGCTGAATTCGGAGCGGCTGAGTTTTGAGGGGGCAGCCGAGGTGATCGTTGCGGAGGTGAAACGACGGGGATGGGTGTAGGGGCGCAGCATGCTGCGCCCGTACATCACGCGTTTCGGATTTCCGGCACCAGCCAGCCCGCGATCGTTACCGCAAGCGTCACGATGGCCCCGCCCGCGGCGAGCGTGGTGGGTACGCCCACGTGCTCCGCCACTAGCCCGAAGAGAAACGCTCCGAACGGCGCCATTCCCACGAACACGAACGAATAGAATCCCATGATGCGCCCCCGCAGATAGTCGGGCGCGCTCGTCTGGAGTAGCGTGTTGGTGATCGAGTTGTTCACGATCATCGCGCACCCGGCGAGCGCGAGCAGGAACATCGACAGCGGCAGACTGCGCGACGTCGAGAAGACAATCAGCAATAGACCAAGCGCGGTGCCGCCCACGAGCATGAGGCGGCCGCGCCGCCGGATGCGCGACGAGGCGAGCGCGATGGCGAGTGCGCCGATGACCGCACCGATGCCGATCGAGGACGTCAGGGCGCCGTACCCTGCAGCCCCGCGGTGCAAGACATCGCGCGCGAACACGGGCATCATCGCGATATAGGGAAAGCCGAACACACTGATGATGGCCGTCAGAATCATGAGCACGCGCGAACGACGGTCGCCGCGCAGATAGACCAACACTTCGCGAAATCCGGTCCATGCGGACGTGGTCTTGGCCGGCGGCGGCTTGTTCGGGAGCCGCATCATCAGGAGCCCGGCGATCACGGCGATGTAGCTCAAGCCATTCAGGAAATAGCACCACGCGATGCCGAGGGCGCCGATCAGGAATCCCGCGATCGCAGGGCCGATGACACGCGCGGCATTGAACAGCGACGAGTTCAGCGCGATCGCGTTCATCAGGTCGTCTTTGCCGACCATTTCGACGATGAACGACTGCCGCATCGGGATGTCGAACGCGCTGGCGATGCCGAGGATCGTCGCGAGCACCAGGACTTGCCAGACGGCGATCACGCCGGTCCACACCAGAATCGAAACGGTGAACGCCTCGAGCATGAACGCGACCTGCATCAGGATGATGATGCGCCGCTTGTCCACGCGGTCGGCGATCACGCCGGCGTACAGGCTGAACAGCAGGACGCCGAGGGAGCTGAGCGCTGCCGTCAAGCCGACGTAGAATGGGGAGTTGGTCAGCGTGAGGATCAGCCAGCCCTCGCCCACGTTCTGCAGCCACGTGCCGACGAGGGAGATGCCTTGACCGACGAAGAAGAGGCGAAAGTTGCGGTGGGCGAGCGCCCCGAGTCCGTACCGTCTCGCGCCTTCTGCGGCTTCGGTCATTGCGTGAAAGGTCGCGAGAGCGTGACATTGTGGGTAGAGACATGAAATACACGACGTATAGCCGCTACCTCCCCGGGCTGCTCGAGACGCTCAACCTCCAGGCGTTGCTCGATCAGCTCGCCGATTTCCTGCTGCAGTCCGGATTTGCGGGAGGCCCGTACTCACATCCGTTCTGGGGCGAATTCGGCGAGGAAGATCCCGACCGCTCACTCGACGCCCTGCGCCAGGCGATTCTCCAGGCATTGATGGACTCGGGCCAGCTCACGCCCGATATGCTCAACGTGCTGCGCGGTGAATCGACCGGCGACGCACAGAAAGACCAGGAGCTCCAGAAACAGCTCGCGGACTTGCTCGATCAGATCGTGCAGAAGCTGATCGACGAGGGGTACCTCAATCTCCAGCAGGCGCCCAAGATGCCGGGCGCGCAGCAGCCTGTGCTCGGTCCGGGCGGCATGGCCAAGGAAGCGGCGCAGCAGGTGCAGTTCAATCTCACCGACAAGGGCATCGATTTCCTCGGCTATCGAACCCTCAAGCACCTCCTGGGGAGCATCGGGAAATCGAGCTTCGGCGCGCACGACACGGAGCACCTGGCGACGGGCGTCGAAGCCGAAGCCGCGAGCAAACGCTACGAGTACGGCGACACGCTGAACCTCGACGTCAACGCGACGCTCTCGCACGCGCTGAAGCGCGAAGGCCTCGGCGTGCCGATCAACCTCGAGTACGACGACCTGATGGTCCACCAGGCCGAGTACCGCTCGTCATCGGCGACGGTGCTGATGCTCGATTGCTCGCACTCGATGATTCTGTACGGGGAAGATCGGTTCACACCCGCAAAGAAGGTCGCGCTCGCGCTGACGCACTTGATCCGCACCCAATTTCCCGGGGACACGCTACGGGTCGTGCTGTTTCACGACACCGCAGAGGAGATCCCGCTGGCGCAGCTCGCGCATGCGCAGGTGGGGCCGTATCACACGAACACGACCGAAGGGCTAAAGCTCGCGCGCCGCATCCTGATGGGGCAGCGCAAGGACATGCGGCAGATCATCATGATCACGGACGGCAAGCCGTCAGCCCTGACGCAGCCCGACGGCCGGATCTACGTGAACTCGATGGGCCTAGACCCGCACATCCTCCAGGCGACCTACCGCGAAGTCGCGCTGTGCCGCCGCAGCGGCATCCTGATCAACACTTTCATGCTCGCGCGCGACCGCAGCCTGGTGGAGTTCGTGAAGAAGGTCTCCGCGATCTGCCGCGGCAAAGCCTACTTCACGAATACCATGACGCTCGGGCAGTTCATCCTCATGGACTTCATGAGGAGAAAGACTCGGCGCGTCAGCTAGGGTTTCGTCGTCACTTCCGAGCGTCGAACACGAGCCGCGAGATGTCACGCACCAGCCCGTGGGAGTCTTCGTCCTTCTGAATCCCCCCGGTCAACACGACGAGCACGTAACGGCGCCCGCGCGCACCGGCGGGTTCGACCAACGCTGCGTCATGATAGACCACCTGCCCGATCCAACCGGTCTTGTGATAGACCCACGTCCCCGGCGGGAGACCCGCCGGAATCCCTTCGTTGAACTGCTGCTTCGCAAGAATCGCGAGCATCGCGCGGCAGGAGACCGCGGAGGCTGCTGTGCCGTTCGAGATCGCGGCGAGCAACATCCCGAGATCGCGCGCGGTCGTCGTGTTGTTCAGCCCCGCGCGGTAGGCTTTGCCGTCTTCGACGCCGCGCAGCACCAGGATTGAATCGGCGCCGAGGGCATGCGCGGTCGCATTGGCGCGCTTCGCGTCGACCCTCGTGATCAGCAGGTTGGTCGCAAGGTTGCTCGACACCGTCTCCATCAGCTCGATCAGCTCGCGAATCGAAGCGCGCTGGCCCAGTCGCTTGTAGAGCGATGAGTCGGAGTCATCCGTCACATCGAGCAGGTACGGCGAGCTGTCCACGATCGAGCGAAACGTGTTCGTGATCGTGATCGAGTCGTCGAGCGACAGCAGTCCCGCGTCGCGATCGCGGAACAGCTGGATCATCACCGGAATCTTCATCGTGCTCGCGGCGTGGAACCGCACGGCGGAGCCGACGGTTAGGGAGTCGCCGGTCGCCAGATCGCGGTAGTAGACACCGACCGCACGCGCGGGTGCCCGGGCGATGCGCGCTTCAACCTGGGATCGAAGACTCGAATCGCTCTGGCTGGTGAGCAAGAGAAGAAGTAGCAATGGCATACTGCGAAATAAGATACCGTATAGATTCCACACCGTGAGCGAATTCGTTTTCGGCACCTACGACGCCGCCTTCGTACAAGTCATGTACGAGGACTACCTGCGCGACCCTGCCTCCGTCGGTCCGGAGTGGCGGGAGTTGTTCGACAACGGGAAGCTGGCGGAGCTGCCGATCATTCAGGGAGCACGGAGCACAGAGCAGGTAGCAGCGACGCCTGCGCCGGCGCCAGCCGCGCCTCTTGCTCCGAGCTCCGTGCTCCCTGCCCCCCCGCGGGGAGCGACGCCAATAACCGGTCCTGCGGCTCGGTTGGTTCAAAACATGACCGAGTCGCTGACGGTGCCGACCGCGACTTCGTTCCGCGACATCCCGGCCACCACGCTCGACGCGCGCCGCAAGGCGCTCAACGCCCAGCGCGCGGCGAGCGGCAAGAAGGTTTCCTTCACCCACCTGATTGGGTACGGGATCGTCCAGGCCGCCAAGCGCTTCCCGGTGATGACGCACCACTTCCAGGAAATCGACGGCAAGCCCTACCGGGTGGACCCGGCCGCGATCGGCCTCGGGCTCGCGGTGGACGTCGAGAAGAAGGACGGCAGCCGGGCGCTGGTCGTGCCTGTGATCAAGCACGCCGAAGCGATGGATTTCGCGGCCTTCCATGCGGCCTACGAGGCGCTGGTCGAGAAGGCGCGCACCAACCGCGTGATGCCCGACGACTTTGCCGGCGGCACGATTCAGCTGACCAATCCCGGCACACTCGGCACGGTCGCCTCGGTGCCGCGCCTGATGAAGGGCCAGGGCTCGATCATCGCGACGGGCACGATTCGCGAAATCGCCGGCACGAAAACCATCACCATCACCAGCACGTACGACCATCGGATCATCCAGGGAGCTGAATCCGGAATGTTCCTGAGAACTCTGGACTCACTACTCCAGGGAGAGGACCGGTTTTACGACGCAGTGGCGGAGAGCCTGGCGAGGCCGGGAGCACGGAGCACGGAGCAGTCAGCTCCAGCGCCGACGTCAACTCCTGCGCCAACTGCCGCTGCTCCGAGCTCCGTGCTCCCGGCTCCAGGTTTGGACGATCTCAAGCATGTAGCTGCCGCGTATGCGTTGGTTCGCGCTCACCGCAATTTCGGCCATCTCGCCGCACACCTCGATCCCCTCGGCAGCGAGCCCCCCGGCGATCCGTCACTGGACCCCGGCCGCCTCGGACTCACGCCGGAAATCATGGCGCGGATCCCGGCCGAAGTCCTGCGCATCTATGTGCCGGGCCAGTCGCTCGCGGAGGCCCTGCCGGCGTTGCGCGCGACGTACTGCGGCACCATCGCCTACGAAGTCGAGCACATCGGCAGCCATGAAGAGCGCATCTGGCTGCGCCAAGTCATCGAATCGGGACAGCACCGCCGGCCCCTCTCTCACGAAGGGAAGAAGCAGCTGTTGGCGCGTCTCACCGCTGTGGACGGGCTCGAACGGTTCCTGCAGAGGGCCTACCTCGGTCAGAAGCGGTTTTCGATCGAAGGACTCGACATGACCGTTCCTATGCTCGACTTCACGATCGAGCTGGCCGCCGCACACGGGACTCGCAAGACGGTCATCGGCATGGCGCACCGCGGGCGGCTCAACGTGCTGGCGCACGTCGTGAACGTCCCGTACGAAACGATCCTCGCCGAATTCGAGGGCGGCCGCATGGAGGAGACGCCGGAGAACGAAGGGGCGACCGCCGGGACCGGCGACGTTAAGTACCACCACGGCGCGGAAGGGGTGTACCACACGGCCACCGGCGCCGACATGGCGGTAAAGCTTTCACCCAATCCGAGCCATCTCGAATCGGTGAATCCCGTTGTCGAGGGCCGCACGCGCGCCAACCAGACGGATCGGAGCACCCCCGCGGCGGAACACGACATCAACATCGCGCTTCCGGTGCTGCTCCACGGCGACGCGGCGTTCGCGGGCCAGGGTGTCGTCGCCGAGACTTTCAATCTCGCGCGGCTGCGCGGATACACGACCGGCGGCACGCTGCACCTGATTCTCAACAACCAGGTCGGCTTCACCACCGACCCGCGCGAGGGTCGCTCCACCGACTACTCGAGCGATCTGGCTAAAGGCTTTGATGTGCCGATCATCCACGTCAATGCCGACGATCCCGAGGCGTGCCTGGCGGCGGTGCGGCTCGCGATGATGTATCGCGAGAAATTCCATGGCGACGTCGTGATCGATCTGGTCGGCTATCGCCGCTACGGGCACAACGAAGCCGATGAGCCCGCCTACACGCAGCCGACGATGTACGAGCGCATCAAGCAGACGCCGGCGGTGCGGGAGAAGTACGCCGCACAGCTCGTGAAGGAGGGCATCGTAGACGCGGCGCAGGCGGCGGCTGAGGCGGAGGCCGCCTATCAGCGCCTCGCCACCGTACAACAGGCGGTCAAGTCGGGACAGCCGGGGGGGGGGGGGGCCGACGAGCCGCAGCGCATCACGCGCGAGAGCGCGCCCGAGCCTGTCACGGCCGTAGGCGCCGATCTACTGAAGAAGCTCAACGACCAGCTGCTCGCTATTCCGGACGGCTTCGCCGTGCATCCCAAGCTGTTGAAGCAGCTCGAGCGCCGGCGCGACGCGCTCACATCGAGCGAGGGGATCGAATGGGCGCACGCCGAGGCGCTCGCGTTCGCGTCGTTGCTGGTGGAGGGGGGGGGCACGCCGATCCGCCTGACAGGGCAGGACACCGAGCGCGGCACCTTCAGCCAGCGGCATCTCGTGCTGCACGACTTCCACACCGGCAACCGCTACGCGCCGATCCAGCACCTGCCCGATGCCAGGACTCCCTTCGAGCTCCATAACAGCCCGCTCTCGGAGTACGCGTGCCTGGGATTCGAGTACGGCTACGCGGTGGAGGCACAAAACGCGCTGGTCCTCTGGGAGGCGCAGTTCGGGGATTTCGCGAACGGCGCCGAAGTGATCATCGATCAGTTCCTCATCGCCGGGCTGGCAAAATGGGGCGAGACATCGCGGCTCGGTCTGCTGCTGCCTCACGGCTACGAAGGTCAGGGACCCGAGCACTCCAGCGCCCGCCTCGAACGTTTCCTCGCGCTCGGCGCCGAGGGCAATATCCGCGTCGCCAACTGCACGACGCCGGCGCAGTACTTCCATCTGCTGCGGCGCCAGGCGCTCCACACCGAGATCCGGCCGCTGGTCGTGATGACGCCGAAGAGCCTGCTGCGGCTGCCCGCCGCGAACTCGCAGCTCGACGACCTGGTACTCGGCAAGTTCCGGTCGGTGGTGTGGGACCGGGATCGGACCTGGCCGGAGAAAGTGACGCGTCTGCTGTTGTGCAGCGGGAAGATTTACTACGACATCATCGCGTCGCCCCGCCGCGCCGAGACGCCGCACGTCAAGATCGGGCGCATCGAGCTGCTGTATCCGTTCCCGGCACCGGAGATCGGCGAATACGTGCGGCGCTATCCGAACCTCAAGGAAGTGGTCTGGGTCCAGGAGGAGCCGCGCAACATGGGCGCGCGGAAGTTCGTGCTGCCGAAGATTCGCGAGGTGTTGCCGCCGGGAGTCGCGCTGCTGGACGTCTCGCGCCCCGAGCGCTCGAGCCCGGCGGAGGGCTACCCCGCCGCGCACAAGGCCGAACAGGAGCGGATCGTCGCCGCTGCGTACGGCTCCTAACGCCAGCATGCTTCAGTTTCAGGCCGTTCTCCGTTACTCGATCTTCGGGCTCGTCGCGCTTTCAGCGCTCGTTGCGCTCGGCTCGTGGCTCGTGCGCACGCGTCGCGTCTCGCCCTTCGGCGCGCTTGGCCGGACACTGCGGTCGGTCACCGATCCGATCGTCCGGCCCGTCGAGCGGCGGCTGGTGCGGATGGGTGGCAACCCCACGCACGCCGGCGGCTGGCTCGTCGTCGTCACGGCGGTTGCTGGAATCGTGCTGTTGTCGCTGGCCGGCTGGCTGGTCGGAACATTCCAGACGGCAAGTGCCGCGGCGAGCGGCGGCCCGCGCGGCACCATCAGGCTGATCGTCGACCTCGCCTATCGGATCCTGCTTGCGGCGCTCGTCGTACGCGTCATCGCTGCCTGGTTCGGCATGTTCCGCTACTCACGCTGGGTGCGGCCCACCTACATCCTCACCGACTGGATCGTCGAGCCGATTCGTCGAGTCGTGCCGCCGCTCGGCGCCGTCGATCTCAGCCCGCTCGTAGCGATGATGGTCCTGAGCATCCTGCGGCAAATCCTGCTGTCCATGTTGAGGGGCTGACGGCCAGGCTCGTCCTTCACATCGTGCCGCGCGCCGCGACGACCTCTGTGGCCGGACGTCACGGCGACGCGCTTAAGATCCGAGTCGCCGCTCCGCCGGTGGATGGTGCGGCCAACGCAGAGCTCATTCGTTTTCTTGCGGTGCGCCTGGGACTCCCCCGCAACGCGATCAAGATCACGGCGGGCCAGACCGGGAGACACAAGACTGTATCGATCACCGGGCTCGAGTCAGCGACTGTTCTTCGTATCCTGGAGGGTGGATGAGACTGCTCAAGGTGCTGGTCAGCTTCATTGTCGGCACGATCGCCGGCGCGGCGGGCAGCAAACTCTTCGGCCCGTTCGGAGCGATCCTCGGCTTTATCGCCGGAGGAGTGGCGGCGTGGTGGGTGGTACAGCGGATGGCGTTATTCGAATGATCAATGCTCAATGATCAATGATCCAAAATTCGACGTTGATCATTGAGTATTGATCATTCGCTCCCGGTCCTGGATACGCCCTGCCATGTCGGGAAATGCGGAGCGCAGCTGCTCGAGCACCACGCGCGCGGAGTCCGGTTTTCCCGCGGCGACGTACGCGTCGGCCCGCAAAAAGCCAACGCGGAGCTGCAGCCGGCGATCATCGGCGCGCACCGGGAATCGCGCCAGCGCGGCCAACGCCGCGCGACCGTTGTCCCTGTCGCGCACGAGCGATTCGATCGCAAGCAGCCGGACGCTCGTATCGTTGGGGAACTCGCGCTCCAGCTGAGCGAAGAGCGCCGCCGCGCGCGCGCTGTCGTGCTGGGCCCGCGCCTGCTGCGCCGCCTGATACACGCCCGCCAGGTACAGCCGGTTGACGTCCGTCGTGTCACCCGAGCGAATGCCGACGCCGCCGGCGTAACTGTACACGAGATCGCCGCCCTTGTCTGCGGCCTTCAGGATAGCCGCGAAGCCGAAGATCCCCACCACAGCTGAGCCCCACAGCGCTACGCGCGCGATCTGCACGCTGCGCTTCTTGGCGACGAGCGCAATGATCTCGAGCAGCGCCACGATCAGGAAGACGTTGCGTGCCCAATGACCCGCGTCCTCATGATCCATGACCGCCTGACGGACACCCGGAATGCGCTCGACCGGCCCGTGCGCGTCCGTTCCGGAGTGCACGGCCAGGTACGCCCCGACAGTACCGAGGATCAACAGCGTCGCGGCCGCGGGTCCCGTGAAGGGCGCGCGGCCGGTGAGAGAGACCCACCGAAAGATCACGCCGAGGATGAGGAGCGCGATCGCGAAGTGGACGATGATGGGGTGGTACGCGCCGATGTTTGGCATGGGCGCAAAACTACTTTGCCGTACAGAACGCCGCTATCGAGGCCTGATCGCGTCGCGGATAATGTCGTCGACGGCGAACTTGATAAACTCCGCCCGCTTGTCGCGCCGGCGTTGGGTCTCGGCACGCACGTCCGCCAAGCGGCGCTCGATGTCGGCGATCTCCAGACTGCGGAGTCGGTCCTCCAGATCGAAGTGCTGCGTGATGAGGGCCTCGATCTGCGCCCGCAGCGCCTGGCGCTGCGCCTCGGTCGCCGTCCGATAGGCCCGTTGCCGAGCGCGCGCGTTTGCCTCGAGCCCGAACATCTTGCCGACGAGCTGCGCACGCACGCTGTCTCGCCGCCAGAGATTCTGGAACACGTCGAACTGAACGGTGAGCTGCCCGACTTCCATCCAGTACTCATCGGGCGAGGCCGCTTTCAGCGAATCGAGCTGCGGGATCAACTCCGGCGCCGCGTTCTGCAGCCACGCACGCGATGCCGCCTCTGCTTCCCGCGGCCGTTGCTGCGCGATCTGCTGCACCTGCATCTGCATCGCCTGGGGGTTGGGCATCGGCCCCTGGTCCTGCGCGCTGACGGCGCTTGCGAGCAGCAGGCCCGCGCCTGCAAGCAACAATTGGCTAGTTCGGCAAGGCATATGACCGCTCCTGTTCCAGTCGAGTGAGTTGAGCATCGATGTCCACGACCGCGTTTCCTCCCGCGACGTAGCCCGCCGTCGCCGACCACACGGTCGTCGGATTCCAGCCGTGCGCAGCCACAGCGGCGGCCGGCGGGGTCCGGGTGAGCAGGACGCCGACGACAGCGGCGGCAGCGGCGAGCGTTCCCAGCGCGGCCCATCGAGTGACGGGCCGCCGTTCGGGCAATGCGACGTCGAGCGCCACACGCGCACGTTCGAGCTGAGCGAGCTGGTCCCCGCACACTCGGCAAGCCGTGACGTGCGACTCGATTGCCACTGCGTGCGGCTCGGGAAGCTCGCCATATGCGAGTAACAGGAGCTGGTCTTCGGTCGGATGATTCATCGATAGTTCTCCAATGCTGCACTGATCCGAGCGAGCGCGGCGCGCATTTGCGTGAGCACCGTGCCGAGCGGCCTGCCGAGCCGGTCGGCAATCTCCTGAAACGTGAGGCCGCGCTGCTGGCGGAGCTCCACCACCTCACGCTGCGCCGGTGGCAGTGCGCGCACCGCACTGCGGACCGCCGCTCGCAGCTCGCGCTCGAGCAGGCGCGCGTCGGCCGGATCAGCCAGTCTTGGCTCCGCGGATTCCAGCACCACCGCCGCCCGGCGCCGCACGAGCTCCCGTCGCAAGTGATCGCGCCAGACGTTGGCTGCGATGCGGAACAGATAGCCGCGCGCATTGCCATTCAGGGAGAGCCGTGGCGTCGCCGTCACGAGGCGCGCAGCCACTTCCTGCAGCATCTCCGCGGTCAAATCGGCGTCCCGGCAGCGCGCGCCGAGGAAGTTGCGGAGCGCCGGCGTGTGCTCCGCCAGGAGTTGTTCGGCCGCGATTTGGCTCATGGTCACTAAAGAGTACGTGACAAGGGGGTTATTATTTTCCCCTGTGACTACCACCTTCCGATCCCTGCTCGACGACGGCCGTGTCCACGTCTTTGACGGGGCCATGGGCACGATGCTGTACGGCAAGGGCTTCTTCCTCAACGTCTGTTACGATGAGCTGAACCTGAAGCAGCCGCGCCTCGTCCAGGAGGTACACGCGCAATACGTGCGCGCCGGCGCGGAGATCCTCGAGACGAACACGTTCGGGGCCAACCCGCTCAAGCTCAACAGCTACGGGCTTGCCGACGAGACGGAAAAGATCAACCGGACCGCCGCGGAGCTGGCGCGGGCGGCGTCGGGTGGTAAGGCGAGCGTCGTGGGCGCGATCGGGCCGCTCGGCATCCGCATCGAGCCGTTTGGCCCCACCTCGAAGCTCGAGGCCCAGGCGCTGTTCGCCCGGCAAGTCCAGGGACTGCTGGGGGGCGGCGTCGACGGATTCATCCTCGAGACGTTCAGCGACATGGACGAAATGCACGCGGCCCTGCTGGCGGTACGCGCTGCGTCCGACCTGCCGGTTGTTTGTCAGATGACGGTCGGCACCGACGGCCTCACGTATTACGGCACCGACCCTGACACGTTCACCAAGCAGCTCGCGGCATGGGGCGCGGATGTGATCGGAGTGAACTGCTCCGTGGGACCGGCGGGCGTGCTCGAAGCGGTCGAAAAGATGGTCAAGGCAACGGAGCGGCCGGTTTCCGGGCAGCCGAACGCCGGCCTGCCCAAGGACGTCGGCGACCGCAAGATCTACCTCGCCTCGCCCGAGTATATGGCGAGCTACGCGCGGCGCATGATCGAAGCAGGCGCGCGCTTCGTCGGCGGCTGCTGTGGCTCGACGCCGGAGCACATCAAGAAGATCCGCGACTACGTCGCGAGCGTCGTGCCGCGCCAGCCGACTGCCGTGGTGTCACGCGCGCAGGTGCAGGCGGCGCCCGACATCACGCCGGTCCCGCTCGCCGAGAAGTCGCACTGGGGGGCGAAGCTCGCGCGGGGTGAGCTCGTCACGAGCGTAGAGATCGTGCCGCCTAAAGGTGTGGATCCGAAACCGATGCTCGAGCAGGTGCGCGCGCTGAAAGCCGCGGGGGTCGACGCCGTCAACGTGCCTGACGGACCGCGCGCCCAGAGCCGCATGGGCGTGCTGCCGTCGGCACTTTTGATCGAGCGCGAGGTCGGGATGGAGACGGTGATCCATTACTGTTGCCGCGACCGCAACCTCCTCGGCATGCTCTCCGACATCATCGGGGCGCATGCCGCGGGACTGCGCAACATCTTGATCATCACGGGCGATCCGCCCAAGATGGGACCGTATCCCGAAGCGACGGCGGTGTTCGACATCGACTCGATCGGTCTCACGAACCTCGTCTATCGGCTGAATCAGGGACTCGATCCGGGCAACAACCCGCTGGGCGGCGCGACCCAGTGGGCGATCGGCGTGGGCGTGAATCCCGGCGCCGTCGATCTGGACCGCGAGTTGTCGCGGTTCGCGTGGAAAGTGGACGCCGGGGCGGAGTTTGCGGTCACGCAGCCGGTGTTCGACGAGCGCCAGCTCCAGGCGTTCCTGAAGCGCGTCGAGCAGTTCAAGACCCCGATCGTGGCAGGGATCTGGCCGCTCATCAGCCTGCGGAACGCCGAGTTTCTGGCGAACGAGGTGCCGGGCGTGTCGGTGCCCGAGGAAGTACTGCAGCGCATGCGGAAGGCGCAGGAAAAAGGAAAGGAAGCGGCGCTCGCCGAGGGTGTGGCGATCGCGCGCGACATGTTCACGAAGGTGAAGCAGCTGGTGCAGGGTGTGCAGGTGAGCGCGCCGTTCGGGCGGGTGGAGGTCGCGCTCCAGGTGTTTCAGTAGATAGCATCCCGGGGCCATGCCCGAGCTTCCCGACATCACGATCTATCTCGAGGCGCTGGCCCCACGAATCGTGGGCCAGCCCCTCCAGCGCGCCCGCGTCGTCAGCCCTTCATTGCTGCGCACCGTCGACCCGCCGCTGTCGGCCGCGGAAGGCCGCAAGGTCGTGGGCCTGCGGCGCATTGGGAAGCGGATCGTGTGGGAGATGGAAGGACAGATCTTTCTCGTCTTCCATCTCATGATCGCCGGCCGGTTCAAATGGCGGCCCGAAGGCACGAAGTCTCCGGCCAAGGTTGGTCTCGCGTCATTCGACTTTCCAACCGGCACCCTGCTGCTCACCGAGGCGAGTTCCAAGAAGCGCGCATCGCTGTACGTCGTCGCCGGCGAAGCGGGGCTCGCGGCACACGATCCCGGCGGCCTCGACGTGCTGACTTCAGATCTCGCAGCATTCAAGGCCAGGCTCCAATCCCAATCGCACACGCTGAAGCGCGCGCTCACCGATCCGCATCTGTTCGACG
>JBGQKD010000031.1:0-35618 GCA_041499375.1 Gemmatimonadota bacterium | reverse complement strand
GGCGAGCAGGTCTTCGCGCAAAATCTGCAGCTCCTCCTTCACGCCGCCATCCAGGTTCTTGCCGCGGATGCGCTCGGCGAACGCACGCACGAGCGGGAACAGCAGTATCGTCGACCCAATGATGGTCAAGGTGAAGAGAAAGGCGACTGCTTCGTTGGGCATGCGCTACCTCGCCGGTGGAAGCCGCTCGACTTCCCGCTGTTTTGCGACCAGCCGCTCTAGGAAATCGACACGCTCGCCGAGCTCGCTCAGCTGCTCGGGCAGGTGCCGCATGTCCTCGACTTCGCGCCGCAGCTCTTTCACTTCCTCTGTGGTCTCATCGTCTGCCACGACGCCCTTCTTTCCGGTGAGACGCGCCGCGAGCGCTTTTCCCACGGGCGAAATGGCCAGGAGAAACAGTGTTCCCCCTCCAAACAGCCCAATGACTGCGACGAGACCGATGATATCGTCAGGATTCACCGAGCCTCCTGCACTTCGTAGAGCTGGTTGCGCAGCTCTTCCACTTCACCTTTGAGCTCGCGAACCTCCTGGTCCTCCGTGCCGGTTCGCCCACGCCCCGCAATGCGCTCGGCGAGTGCCCGTCCGAATGGCCCTCGCAACACGAACACCGTGGCGAGCGACACGATCAGAACCATCAACGGAATTTCGGGACCGTTCAACACGCGCGCTCCTCGCTTCGTTCAACCTACCGTCTAGTCTCCCGCCTGCAACACCTTGCGCAGGAATTCCCCCGTATGAGAGCTCTTGGACTGCGCGATCTTCTCGGGCGGCCCTTCCGCCACCACGCGACCACCCAGCTCCCCGCCCTCGGGTCCCAGGTCGATCACCCAATCGGCGGTCTTCACGACGTCGAGATTGTGCTCGATGACGACGACCGTGTTGCCCTTGTCCACCAGCCGGTGCAGGACTTCCAGCAGCAACCGTACGTCCTCGAAGTGCAATCCGGTCGTCGGTTCGTCCAGGATGTACAGGGTCCGGCCCGTGTCCCGTTTGGCGAGCTCAGTCGCGAGCTTCACGCGCTGGGCTTCGCCGCCCGAGAGGGTCGTTGCCGACTGTCCGAGGTGGATGTATCCCAGACCTACGTCGTTGAGCAACTCGAGTTTCGCCCTGATACGCGGTTGATGCTCGAAAAAATCGAGCGCATCGGCGACAGTCAGGTCCAGCACGTCGGCGATCGACTTTCCTTTATAACGGACCTCCAATGTTTCCCGGTTGTAACGCCGGCCTTTGCAGACTTCGCACGGGACGTAGACGTCGGGCAAGAAGTGCATCTCGACCTTCACGAGCCCATCTCCCTGGCACGCCTCGCAGCGGCCGCCTTTGACATTGAACGAGAACCGGCCGGGTCCGTAGCCGCGCAGCTTCGACTCGGGCAGATAGGTGAATAGCTCCCGGATCGGCGTGAACAGCCCGGTGTACGTGGCCGGGTTGGACCGCGGCGTGCGGCCGATCGGACTCTGATCGATATCGATCACCTTGTCGATCTGGTCGAGCCCCTCCAGACGTTCGTGCGCGCCCGGAACGACCTTGGCCCGATAGAAGTGGCGCGCCAGCGACTGATAAAGAATGTCGGTAACCAGCGTCGACTTTCCTGAGCCGGACACGCCCGTCACCGCGACGAACGTCCCCAGCGGGAATTCGACCGTGAGATCCTTGAGGTTGTGGTGCTTGGCGCCCAACACGCGGAGCATCCGATCGGCGTTGGCGATGCGACGGCGGGGCGGAATCGGAATCCTGAGCTCGCCGCGCAGATAGCGCGCCGTCAGCGAGTCGCGATGGCGCAGCACCTCGTCGAGTAGGCCCGCCGCCACGACCTCGCCGCCATGCCGGCCGGCCCGCGGTCCCAGATCTACGACATAGTCCGCCGCCCGGATCGTTTCCTCGTCGTGCTCCACGACCAGCACCGTGTTGCCGAGGTCGCGCAGCTCCTTCAGCGTCGCGAGCAGGCGCGCATTGTCGCGCTGATGCAGGCCAATCGACGGCTCGTCGAGGATGTACAGCACGCCGACCAGACGGCTGCCGATCTGCGTCGCGAGGCGGATCCGTTGGGCCTCTCCACCCGAGAGGGTCACCGCCGAGCGTTCGAGCGTGAGATAATCGAGCCCGACGTCCACGAGAAAGCGCAGCCGGTCGGTCACTTCCTTGAGAATGGGCCGCGAGATCTCGGGATCGAGTCCCGCGCGGCCTGGCGCTCGCAGCGGGATCTTCGAGAAGAAGTCGAGCGCCTCACGCACGGGAAGCGACACGACGTCGCCGATGCTCTTGCTGGCCACCAGCACCGATAGACTCTCGGGCTTGAGGCGCCGGCCGCCGCACGTGGGGCACGGCTGCTCGACCATGTACTGCTCGAGCTGCTCGCGCACCGCATCCGACGCCGTCTCGCGGTAGCGCTTCTCGACGTGATCGAGCACGCCCTTCCACGCCGATTCATACGAGCCGTGCCACCGCTCGCTGTCGTACTGGTAGGTGATCGTCTTTCCGGGCGCGCCCTTGAGCAGGATCTTCTGCACGGCTGGCGACAGATCGCGCCACGGCGTGTTGAGATCGAACTTGTAAGTCTTCGCGAGTGCCGGCAGCACCACCTTCCTGAGATATCCGCTCGGCTCACCCCACGGCAGGACGACGCCCTCGAGAATCGACAGACTGTGATCGCCGAGCACGAGATCGGCGTTCACCTCACGGCGCGTGCCGAGTCCCGAGCAATCGGGACAGGCACCGTAGGGTGAGTTGAACGAGAACTGCCGCGGCTCGAGCTCCGGCAGCGACAACCCGCACTTGGGGCACGCGTAGCGCTCGGAAAACATCCGGGAACGTGGACTGCCGGTCTGTCGGACGACTTCCACGACTCCGTCGGCCGCTTTCAATGCGGTCTCGATCGAATCGGCGAGGCGACCGCGGTCCGAAGGACGCACGACCAGCCGATCGACCACCACGGCGATGTCGTGGTTCTGGCGCTTGTTCAGCTTGGGAACGTCCGCCAGATCGTACGTCTCGCCGTCGATGCGGACCCGGACGAATCCCTGCTTGCGCATCGCCTCGAAGACGTCGCGGAACTCCCCTTTGCGACCGCGCACGAGGGGAGCGAGCACTTCGATCTTGGTGCCTTCCGGCCACTCGAGCACCAGGTCGGTGATCTGCGACGCGGACTGCCGTTCGACGGGCGTACCATCGTTAGGGCAATGCGGCGTGCCGGTGCGGGCCCACAGCAGGCGGAGGTAATCGTAGATCTCAGTGATCGTGCCGACCGTCGACCGTGGGTTGGCACCCGCGGTCTTTTGCTCGATGGAAATCGCCGGAGAGAGTCCTTCGATCGCATCGACATCGGGCTTGTCCATGAGCCCGAGGAATTGCCGGGCGTAAGCCGATAGCGATTCGACGTAGCGGCGCTGCCCCTCGGCGTAGATCGTGTCGAACGCCAGCGACGACTTGCCAGATCCAGACAGGCCCGTGATCACCACGAGAGCGTTCCGGGGCAACTCGACGTCGATGTTCTTGAGATTGTGCTCGCGTGCTCCGCGAACGATCAGGGCGTCACCAGGCATAGTCTCGGAGGTTAGATAGGGTGCCGTATTTCGGTCAACTCTCCCCATTTCTCTTGCCTATGCATGCGCCATTTCCTAGGTTAGCATCCCCCATGACCCTAAACGCGCAGGTGCCGACATGAACCGCGGTGGCCCTCCCGGTCCCCCAGGGCCTGCGGGCGGTAGCGGGGGGGGGGGAAAGCGCGAGCGTCGCTGGCAGACCTCGCAGGAGCGCGCACGGGTCGCGGCCGAGTTGATCGAGGAAGCGGAATCGCTCACCCAGAGGGGGGCGATCTCGAGCCCGAATGACGTCGCCCGCGACGAATTGCCACCGCCGCTCCGGGTCGCGCAACCTGTAGCGACGCCGAGACCTGCGGAGGTTACGGCGAAGCTGGACGACGGCGAGGCCCCAGAACCTCCACCTCCGCCGGCACCGCCGCCTGCTCCGCCCACGGCGGCCGAACCGCCCAGCGCCCCCCCCCCTCTCACGGCGGACGACCAGCTCTACATCGCGGCCAGGGAAGCGAGCGAGCGCGGCGAGATGGAGCGGGCCGCGGCGTCCTATCGCGACCTGCTCGCGCGCGATCCCAAGCACGTGAAAGCGCGCAACAATCTCGCGCTGATTCTCGATGCCCGCGGCGACCGCGACGGCGCGCTGGCCGAGCTGGACCGCGCGCTCGAGACCGAGCCCGACAACCTGGCGCTGCTGCTAAACCGCGCCGCGATCCTCGGCGCGACGGTGCGCTATGCCGCCGCGCAGCGTGACTTGCAGCGCGTGCTGCGCGCCGACCCGAACAACGTCGAAGCGCTGTTCAACCTCGGGATCGTCCTGACGCGGCGCGGCATGTGGCGCGAAGGAACTGACCAGTTGCGGCGCGCAGTCGAAGTCGAGCCTGGACGCGCCGCCGCCTGGTACTACCTCGGCGAAGCGCTCAATCACATGGATGACCTGACCGGCGCGCTGGCGGCCTACGAGAAAGCCGTCGAGCTACAGCCGGCGAACCCGAAAGCGCTCTACGGCATCGGCAAGGTGCTCGACCGGTTGAATCGCCCCGATGAAGCGACAGCGATGTACCGTCGCTCCCGGGAAATGACGGGTAGGTGATTCGCGTAGTCGTGGACGATCTCGCGTCGCTCGCCGCTGATGCCCTCGTCCGCCCCGCCACCACTCGCCTCGATCCCACGGCCGCCGCGCTGCGGCGGCTCGAAATCCTCGGTGGACAAGAGTTCCAGAACCGGATCCGCCTGAATCGCGAGCTCGCGGTCGGCGGCGCGGTCGTCACCGCCGCGGGTGGGGATCTGCCCGCAGAATTCGTCATTCATGCGATCATTCGCAGCGAAACCGAGCCGGTGACGCTCGGTAGCGTCGCCCGCGCCTGGCTGGCCACGCTGCATCAGGCGCAGGAATGGCAGTTCGTGCACTTGAGCGCGCCGCCGCTGGGCACGGGCGCCGGCAATCTGACGCTCGAGGATTCCGCGGAAATCATGGCCACGGTGCTGCACGCGCATCGCGGCGGCGCGCAGTTCCCCGAGCAGGTGTCATTCGTCGTCGAGCGTCCCGAGGATCAGCAGGTGTTCGAGGCCGTACTGCAACGGGCTGTCTCGTGAATCGCCGTACCTGGGTGATCGCCGTCCTCGCGGCCTGGGCGCTGTCGCTCGGGTGGCTCGTGAAGCGCGAAGTGTTCCGTCCCACCGGCGCGCGGCTCGCCGCGGCGGCGATGGCGGTCGCGCCTGGCGGCCTCTTCTATCGGCTCGCGGTCGGCGGCCAGCAGGTCGGCTATTCCTCCACGACTATCGACACCCTCCCGGATCAGATCCGGGTCGAGAACGTCTACGTGCTCGACGTGCCGGCGCTGGGAACGCTGCACCGCACCACCGCGCGCAGCACGACCATGTTGTCGCGCGCGCTGCGCCTGCAAACCGTCGAAGCGACGTTCGACGGTGATATGGGGCAATTCGCGGCCCACGGCCGTGTCCTCGGTGACACGGTGCTGTCGATCGCGATCGTCTCCGAAGGCGACTCGCAGATGACGCGGATCCCGCTGCAGGGCCCGGTCACGCTGCCGACCCTCTTGCCGCTGCGGCTCGCGTTCGGCGGCGAGCTGCGTTCGGGACGCTCGTATACCGCCCGCCTGTTCGACCCGCTGCTCCTGACCGGCCGAGACGTCACCGCCCGCGTGGCAGCAGAATCGACGTTGGTCGTGTCCGATAGCGCCGACCTCGATTCGACGACGATGACATGGGTGCCCGAGCACTTCGACACGGTGCGCGCCTTCCGCATCGACCACGATGCGAACGGCGTCCCAACGAGCAGCTGGATCGATGCGCAGGGACGCGTCGTGCTGGCTACGACCAAGAGCGCCGACGATCAGGGATTCGCGATGGAGCGCGCGGCGTTCGAGATCGTCTACGAGAACTTCAAGCATCGGGACACCGCCCGCATCGCGCGCGCGAGCGCCGCACCCGGCCCCGGCGAGATCGTGCCGCTCACGGCGCTGGTGGCCGGTGTACGCGGCGATCCGCCCGAGCGGCCCAGGATGCGCGTGCGCCGGAACGGGCGAGACACGCTCGAGATCGTCCAGGCGGCTGCGCTGCAAGCGCACGCCGCACCTTATCGACTTCCTTCACGCGATACGGCCCTCGCGCGCTGGCTCGCGCCGGAACCGCTGATTCAGAGTCACGACCCGCGCATCGCCGCGCAGGCGCGGCGCATTATCGAGCGCGAGCGCAGTCCCGCGCGCGTCGCGGAGCTCCTCACCCACTGGGTCCACCGCACGCTCCATCGCGCGACCCCGCAGGCGGGAAGCGTCCCCAGCGCCGAGAAAGTGCTGGAAACTGCGCGCGGCGATTGCAACGAAGCGGCGACGCTCTTCGTCGCGCTCGCGCGCTCGACCGGGTTGCCGGCGCGGACCGCCGCGGGACTGATCTACCTGAATGGCCGGTTCTACTATCACGCGTGGGCCGAGGTGTACCTCAACGACTGGATCGCGGTGGACCCCACATTCGACCAATTCCCGGCCAACGCGGCGCATATCCGTATCGCGACGGGCGGACTTGCCCGCCAAGCCGAGCTCGTACCGCTCATCGGCCGGCTGAAGCTCGAGGTACTATGATCCGCCTGGAGAACCTGACCAAGCTCTACGGCAGCTTCGTCGCCGTCGACGATATCAGCCTGCACGTGCCGCGCGGCGTCCTCTACGGCTGCCTGGGGCCGAACGGCGCCGGCAAGACGACGACGCTGCGGATGATCGCCGGGATTCTGCGGCCCACGCAGGGCCGCGTGCTGCTCGGCGGCGACGACGTCCACGTCAAGCCGCTGTCCGCCAAGATGCGGCTCGGCTTCATCCCGGACCGCCCGTTCGTGTACGACAAGCTCACCGGCGCGGAGTTTCTGCGGTTTGTCGCCGGGTTGTATGGGCAGGAAGGCGTCAGCGTCGACCGGCGCATCGCCGAGCTGCTCGAGGTGTTCGAGCTGACGAGCTGGCAGGACGAGCTGGTTGAGGCCTACAGCCACGGCATGCGGCAGAAGTTGATCATCTCGAGCGCGCTGATCCACCGCCCCGAGTGCATCGTCGTGGACGAGCCGATGGTCGGGCTCGATCCGAAGGCCGCTCGCCTGCTGAAGGACATCTTCCGGCAGTTCGTCGAGCGCGGTGGGACGGTGTTGATGAGCACGCACACGCTCGAGGTCGCCGAGGCGATGTGCGATCAGATCGCGATCATCCAGCACGGGAAAATTGTGGCGGCCGGGACGGTCAGCGACGTGCGGAGCCAGCATCAAGCCGGCGACGCGAGCCTCGAGGAGCTATTCCTCAAGCTCACGGGTGGCGCACAGGTCCGTGAGCTCGTCGAGGTGCTGGGGGCGGGGGGGGCGGCACGGTGAAGCAGCCGTCGCTCGCGCACGTGCTGCAGCCCAAATGGCGGACGGCGCTCCAGCGGTTGCGCGAGGAGCGCGCCAACGGCGGTACCGGGAAGCTCGTCATTCTTGCGCTCGTCGGCGCCGGGTTCTGGGCGGGCGTCTTCGGTGTCCTGTACAGGATTCTGAAGGCGCTGCGCGCAGTCGAGGAGCTGGGACCGCTGATCCCTGGAAAAATCCTCGGGCTCATCCTGTTGTCCTTCATCTCGATCCTGGTGCTCTCGAACGTCATCACGGCGCTGTCGAGCTTCTTCCTCGCGAAGGACCTCGACCTCCTCGTCTCGGCGCCGGTCGACTGGCTGCGTCTCTATCTCGCGAAGCTCGGTGAGACGCTGCTGCACTCGTCCTGGATGGTCGCGCTGATGACGGTGCCGATCCTGACCGCGTACGGGGTCGTGTACAAGGGAGGCGTGCTGTTCGCGCTGTACGCGCTCATCGCCATCGTGCCGATGCTGATCCTGCCGGCGGTGCTCGGCTGCGCGGTGACGCTGGTGCTGGTGAACATCTTCCCCGCGCGCCGTACGCGCGATCTGCTGTCCATCATCGCCCTGGGCGCGGCCGGCGGCGTGATCCTGCTGTTCCGCGTGATTCGGCCCGAGCAGCTGGCCCGCCCCGAAGGATTCCGCAACCTGCTCGATTTCGTGATCCTGCTCCGCGGGCCCACGTCGCCATTTCTGCCGAGCGAATGGGCCTCGCAGGCGATCATGGGATTCCTGCGGCACGAGCTGGATCCGCTCCCGCTCCTGCTGCTCTGGACGACCGCCGCCGCATTCGTCACGCTCGGCGCCGTGCTGCATCGCGCGCTGTACGCGCAGGGGTTCACCAAAGCGCAAGAAGGTGCGGAGCGATTCATTCGCGGCGGCCTGTGGCGCTGGACGGTGGGATCGCTGCTCGGCTGGCTGCCGGTCGCCAAACGCGAGTTCGTGCTCAAGGACATCAAGCTTTTCTTCCGCGACACGACGCAGTGGAGCCAGCTGATCCTGCTGGCCGTCCTCGTCGTCGTGTATCTGTTCAACATTCAGGCGCTGCCGCTGCATCGCGGCGAGCCGGTCGGCTTCTTCTACGTCAATCTCGTCTCGTTCCTGAACCTCGGCCTCGCCGGCTTCGTCCTCGCGTCGATCGCGGCGCGGTTCATCTTTCCCGCCGTTTCGCTCGAGGGCAGGCAGATGTGGCTGCTCCGCTCATCGCCGCTCGACCTGCGGGCGCTGCTGTGGTCCAAGTATTGGGTGGGGACGCTGCCGCTGCTCATCCTCGGCGTGATTCTCACCGGCCTGACCAACGCGCTGCTCGAGGTCACGCCGTTCATGATGATTCTGAGTCTCGCCACGATGGCGGGTCTCACGCTCGCGATCTCCGCGATGGCGTTGACCTTCGGGACGCTCTATCCGCAGTTCGAGACGGAGAACGCCGCGCAGATTCCGACGTCCTTCGGTGGTCTCGTCTTCATGATGGCGACGATCGCTTTGCTCGCGGCCGTGCTGGGGACGCTCTCGCGCGCCGTGTACACCTACGTGCGCTCCGCCTGGGAAGGTCAGGCGATCGGGATCACACCGGAGATGTTGGGTTGGTTCGTCATGGCCGCTGCGCTATGCACGGCGGCCACGATCATTCCGCTGCGGATGGCGCTCCGAAAGATGGAGACGTTCGAGTTCTAGCCTAGCGCCAACTGATCCCGCCTACGAGCTGGAACGAGCTGCCGTTGCCGAGGATGAATTTGCCCTCGACGTACGGCCGCGTCCGGCCGCGGCGTCCTTCAAGACCAGTCAGCAAGTTGAGCCCGGTGTCGCTCGTGCTGTTGCCGCCGGCACTCGCGTGCGACCAGTTCAGACCGCCTCCTACGTACCAGGCCCGATAGGTCGTCGGGGGGCGGTACTTCAGGTCGAAGTTCAGTGCCCAGAGCGATCCGCCGCTCACGAAGTAGTAATCGAACGTGGGATAGAGAGCGAGGTCCGGCGTGATCGGCCAGGTGAGCTGCGCCCCGAGCAGCAAATCGTCCACGTCGAAGTTGTATCCGATGTGAGCGCCGTAGGTGGGAACTGAGACGTTCACGATCGCGCGCCGACGCCGCTGCGCATCCGCTGACGAAGCCGTCAACGCTACCAATAGCAGTACGACCGCTAACCGCGAGACCCATCGGTTCACGACGCGCTCCAGAAGTTCAGGGATGCAGACTGATAGGAAACGGGCCTCGAAAATGCAAGAGTCAGGCGGCGACGCGGGCTCCACAGCGATTGCAGTAGCGGGCATTGTCCTCGAGCGCCGTGCCGCAGCGCGCGCAGTAGCCCTGTGCCGACCCCAACCTCTTGCCGCATTCCGAGCAAAACACGGCGTCAGGCTCCGGTCGTGCCCCATGTTCCGGACAGGTCAGGCCGGTGGTTTTCTGACCCCGGGCGACACCCCGGGGTTCATGAATCCCCGGGCTTGCGCCCGGGGTTAGAGCACCTGCACCTCGCAACGCAATCAGTGCTTGCTCCGTGTACTTGGCCTTGAGCTGCTCGTAATCCGTGTCGGATAGCTTGCCTGTCGCGCGATCGAACTCGATCTCTTTCAGCGCGCGCAGCGCCACCGTCTGCGGACTCATGTCGTCGGCGGGGTCCTCGCCCTCATCGCCGCCCGCGTCCCCGCTCGCCGATTCCACGGGCGGCCGGAGAATCGGCAAGAGGACGAAGTAGGTCGCTCCCGCCGCCAGCAGGATTCCGAGACTCAGCTCAAGCATCGAGCCGGTCGAGTTCTCGGCGGAGTCGTTCGAGCTCCGCGGGAGTCGCGTTCGGCGGTAGTGTCGGCCTCGCCAGGGCAGCGGCGTCGGCTTCACGCGTCCAGCGTCGCAGCGTCCGCACCAGGAAGAAGCCGGCGACAATGATCGCGAAACCGGGAAGCAAGTAGCCGGCGAGATTGAAGCCCGCTTTGGGCGGCGCCATCAGCGCCACCTCACCGTACTGCTTCACGAACTCGTCGATGATCTGTTGCGCCGTCTTCCCCTGCCCCGCGAGCCGGAGGACGTCCTTGTGCAGCGCCGGGCTGTACGTGCAGGTGAAGTCGGTCGTGCGACAAGTGTAGATGTCGAGCCCGCAGCCGCAGGTGCACCGGAGCTTCTTTTCGATCGCCTGGATGCCGGCGTCGGTGTCGAGGGCGGTGATGGGCTCTCTGGAGCGGCCGGCCCGTTGGGGATCGTAGACGCGCCCCGCCTGCACCGTGTCCTGTATGACGGCCCCGGCGGCGGCAGCGGCAAGCGCGAAGAATCCTCTGCGGCTCAGGCGATCGGTCACCGCTCGGCCTCTAGTTTCACGGCGTATCCCGCCTGCACCGCCGACGTCTTCGCTCCCTTCACGGGGACGGCTGCGCCGCCCGGCCACAGCACGATCAGCCCCCCTACCACTAACACCACCCCGCCGAACCAGACCCACCACACGAGCGGATTGATCGTGAAGCGGAAGACCGCCTGCTCCGTCCCGTTGACCAGGCCGGCGAGCACGCCGTACAGATCCACTCGCAGGCCGCTGATGATCCCCACCTCAGTCGACGGTTCGAACGTTGGGTTCCCGAGTGCATCGACATGCTGGCGCTTTTCAGTGCGCATCCGACCGAAAGGTTTGCCGTCGCGCCCGACGTCGAGGAGCACGGCGGTGACTTGACGATTCATCGTGTTGTACTGCGAGACGCCGAGGTGCGTGAACGTGTACACGTGCCCATCGGGGCCCCGGAGCGTGGCCGTTTCGCCTGGCCGGAGCGATGCCTGGGTCTCCGTCTTGAAGGCCATCCCGGCAAACGCGACGAACAGGAGGACCATCGCGACGTGGACGATGTAGCCGCCGTAGCGCCGGCGGTTGCGGGACAACAGCTGGAAGAGCGCCACGATGACCGGCTCCCCGTACTGGCGGTGCCGGGCCCGCGCCCCGCGCGCGAATTCCTGGACGATCGTCGCCAGCACGAACCCACCAATGCTGAAGGCGATCAGCGCGCCGATGTCCCGCATACCCGCTACCAACAGAATGAGCAGCACGAATACGCAGGTCGTCAGCGGCACGGCAAATTGGCGGCGCAGATTCGGCAGCGATGCGCGGCGCCACGCGATCAACGGGCCGATCCCGGTCATCGCGAGCAGCGCGAGACCGAGCGGCACGTTGACCTGATTGAAGAACGGCGGGCCGACCGTGACCTTCGTGCCCTTGATCGCCTCGGAGAGAATCGGAAACAGCGTGCCCCAGAGCACGGAGAAGGCGATGCCGATGAGCAACAGATTGTTGAAGAGAAAGCTGGCCTCACGGCTCACCATCGACTCGAGGGTGGCTTCGGCCTCGAGCAGCGGCAGCCGGGTCACGTACAGGATCGTACTGGCGATCGCGGCCACAAGGAGGAAGCCGAGGAAGAAGTAGCCGACGCTCGACTGCGTGAACGAATGCACGCTCGAGATCACGCCCGAGCGCGTGATGAACGTGCCGAAAATCGAGAGCAGCCATGCGCCCAGAATCAATGCGAGATTCCACTTCTTCAGCATCCCGCGCTTTTCCTGGATCATGACCGAGTGGAGGAAGGCCGTCATGACCAGCCACGGCAACAGCGCGGCGTTCTCGACCGGATCCCACGCCCAATAGCCGCCCCACCCCAGCTCGACGTAGGCCCACCACATCCCGAGGATCAGTCCGATACTCAGGAACAGCCATGAAACGAGCGTCCATTTGCGCACGGCGACGAGCCAGTCGCTGTCGAGCTTCTTGGTCAGCAGCGCGGCGATCGCGAACGCGAACGGAATCGTGATCGAGATGTAGCCCAGGTAGAGCATCGGCGGATGGAAAACCATCCCCGGATTCTGCAGCTGCGGGTTCATGCCACGCCCGTCGATCGGCGTGAAGCCGAGCCGCTGGAACGGGTTCGCGTCGGCGAAGAGCATCACCGCAATGAAGAAAGTCGCCACCGTACACGTCACCGCCGCGACATACGGCAGGTACGCGCGATGGCGCCGGCCGGTGACCACCTGCGCCAGCACCGCGAAGAGGCTCAGCACGGTCGCCCAGAACAACAGGCTTCCCTTTTGTCCCGCATACAGCGCCGACCAGAGATAGAACGTGGGCAGATTGCGGCTGGTGTACGCCGCCACGTACTCGAGACTGAAGTCGTGGCGGAAGATGGCGATTTCGAGCGATATCACCGCCACCAGCAGCGCACCGAGCAGTGCGAACGTCGCGTTGCGAGCGCTCTGTTGCAGGTCGGGCCGCGATTGCGCGCCGCCGACGAAGCCGGTGATCGCTCCCCACAGGCCGACCAGGAAGGCGAGCCAGAGGGAAAGGTGGCCGAGCAGACTCATTTACGCCTTGGGGACGGCTTCGTAGCGCGACCCGCACTTGGCGAGGACGTTGGTCGCGTAAATCACACCGTCTTTTTGAAGCCGTCCTTCGACGACGACCTCGACCGAGTCGGTGAATGTGTCGGGAGGCAGGCCCTTGAAGATGACGGGATAGTTGACGGTCCCGTCGGTGATATGGAAGCGCAGCGTCTGCGTCGCGGTTTCTTTGGACACGGTGCCGGGCACGACGCGTGCGCCGACCTTCAGGCCGAGATCGTAGAACGAGGGATCGGCCGAGACGCGCTGCGCGAGCTCGCTGGGCGTGAGGAAATACTGCCCGGTTTGCTTGATGCCAGACGCCATCAAGTAGCCAACGGAACCGACGATCAGGAGAGCCCCAAGCGCGAACTTCGTCCCGGCCTTCATCAATCAAGTATACCACGTAGGATGCCGACCGTCAGGCCACCGTTGCTTCATCCAGCCCAGTGCAACGCGGTCTCCACGGCGCGGTGCCATTCGGCGGCGCGCGCCTGCACGGCCCGTCGCCCCGGCCCCGGCGCGAACTTCGTGAACAGACGGCCCGCGAGGAAATCGTCAGCCGATTTCCACAGCCCGGCGCCGAGACCGGCGAGCCCGGCGGCGCCGAGCGCGGTCGTCTCGACGAGATCGGGCCGGGCGACCGTCACGTCCAGCACGTCCGCCTGGAATTGCATGAGCCAATCGTTGGCCGCCGCGCCGCCGTCGACGAGCAGACTCGAGAGCTTGAGCTTCGCGTCGGCCAGCATCGCGTCGAGGACGTCCTTGGTGCTGAAGGCCATCGCCTCGAGCGCCGCGCGCACGAGATGCGCGCGGCTACTGCCGCGCGTGAGACCGACGATCGTGCCGCGGGCGTTGGGCTCCCAATGCGGCGCGCCCAACCCGACGAACGCGGGGACGAAGTACACGCCGCCGGTATCGTCGACGCTCCGCGCCATGGGCTCCGACTCGGCGGCCTTGGCAATGATGCCCAGCCCGTCGCGCAGCCACTGCATCGCTGCGCCAGCGATGAAGACGCTGCCCTCGAGCGCAAACACCGGCTCGCCGCGCGGACCGCACGCCAGCGTTGTCAGCAACCCGCGCTTGGAGATGGAGCGGCGCTTCCCGGTGTTGAGCAGCAGGAACGCACCGGTGCCGTACGTGTTCTTCGCCTGCCCGGGCTTCCAGCAGCCCTGACCGAACAGCGCGGCCTGCTGGTCGCCCGCCACCCCGCTGATCGGCAGCTCGGTGCCGAAATGCTCCGCACTAGCCGTCCCGAAGTCGCCGCTCGAATTGCGCACTTCAGGGAGCGTGTCGCGAGGCACACCGAACAGTTTCAGCAGGTCGCGATCCCACGCGCGCTTTTGGATGTCGTACAGCATGGTGCGCGATGCATTGGTGTGATCGGTCGCGAACGTCTTGCCGTTCGTAAGCCGGTTGATCAGCCACGTGTCGATAGTGCCGAAGACGACGTCTCCGTTTGCCGCACGTCGCGGCAGTCCTTTCACGTGCTCGAGCAGCCACTCGATCTTGGTCGCGGAGAAATACGGATCGAGCACGAGGCCGGTGCGCGACTTCACCAGCGCGCCCTTCCTCTGCTTCTCGAGCTGCGCACAGCGCGCCGCGGTGCGGCGATCCTGCCAGACGATGGCGCGATGGACGGGGCGGCCGCTTTCGCGCTCCCACGCGCACACCGTCTCCCGCTGGTTCGTGATGCCGATCGCGTCTGGCGTCACGCCGGCCTGGCGGATGGCTTCCCGCGCCGCGTCCACCGTCACGCGCAGGATCTCCTCGGCGTCATGCTCGACCTCACCGGGCGATGGAAAGTGCTGAGTGAACTCGCGATAGCCGCGGCCGAGCACACGGCCTGCGTCGCTCAAGACGAGCGCGGTCGAGCCGGTAGTTCCCTGATCGAGCGCGAGGACAGCGGTCATGATGGCGACTCCCCCTCCCCTCCCGAGAACGGCGGTTGAACGATGCCACGATCGGTGACGAATCCCGTCACGTACCGCGCCGGCGTGACGTCGAATGCCGGGTTCAGCGCGGTCGCGCCCTCCGGTGCGGTCGGCCGGCCCGCCACCATCGTCACCTCGGCGGGCGAGCGCTGCTCGATCGGAATCAGATCGCCATCGGCCAGCGTGACGTCCACTGTGGACCACGGCGCCGCACAATAGAACGGTACGCCGTGATGGCGCGCCAGGACCGCCAGGCCATATGTGCCGATTTTGTTGGCGAAATCGCCGTTCGCGCAGATCCGATCGGCGCCGACGAGGACGACATCGATCCTGGCCTGCCGCATCAGCGTGGCTGCCGTCGCGTCAGTGATCAGGGTACAAGCGATCCCGGCGTGCAGCAGCTCCCACATCGTGAGCCGCGAGCCCTGGAGCAGGGGTCGGGTCTCGTCTACGTAGATATGCACCTTGCGTCCCTGCTCGTGCGCGAGGTAGATCGGCGCGAGTGCGGTGCCGATGCCGCCAGTCGCGAGCGCTCCCGTGTTGCAGTGCGTGAGGACGTTGGCACCGTCGGGAAGAATGTCGAGTCCATGCTCGCCAATCTTACGGCACATAGCGCGGTCTTCTTCCCAAATGGCGGTCGCCTCGCTGCGCAGCCGCTCCCACAAATCGGTGCCCTCGCCGGGCGTGCTCTCCGCGACGCGTACCATGCGATCGAGCGCCCAGCGCAAGTTCACCGCGGTCGGACGGGCGGCGCCGAGCAACGCGGCCAGGTCCTTTGCGCGCGCCAGGAAGTCGGCGCGCGAAGCCGTGCGCTGCTCGCGCATGGCGGCGACGAGCCCCATCGCGGCGGCGATACCGATCAACGGCGCGCCGCGCACCTGCAGCTGCCGGATCGCATCAGCCACCGACTCCGCACTCTCGAGATCGCGCGTGATCTCCGCCTCGGGCAGCGCTCGCTGGTCAATGATCCGGACTGCACCGCTGGGCGACCATGAGATGGCCTGGATAGTCATTGAGGCAGAAACTACGGCGCGGACATGCAAATACTAGGCAACAGACGCAGCAGCGGACGGACAGGCCACGGTCAACGGGACCACCGTCGCGAGGGTTGTCCCGTTGACTCCAGACCGATGACCGCGGTGCGTCTGTGCAACTAGCTTTTGCATTGCCCCGCTTTAGGATTCCCACATGAACTATCAAACGCTGCTGTTCGATGTGAAGGACGGAATCGCCTTCGTAACAGTGAATCGCCCCGATAAGCTCAATGCGTTGAACGATCAGGTGATGCTGGAGCTCGGTGACGCCGCCGAGCGCATCGCGACCGAGATCGAGATCAAAGGCGCGATCCTGACTGGCTCAGGCCCAAAATCGTTCGTCGCCGGCGCCGACATCGGCGATCTGTCGCGGCAGGGGCCGTTCGACGGCAAGGCGCGCGCGCAGCGCGGGCAGGGCGTGCTCCGGCGCCTCGAGACGTGCGGCAAGCCGGTGATCGCCGCTGTCAACGGATTCGCGCTCGGCGGTGGCTGTGAGCTCGCGATGGCATGCCACATCCGCATCGCCAGCGAGAACGCGAAGTTCGGGCAGCCGGAGGTGAAGCTGGGAATCGCGCCCGGCTACGGCGGCACGCAACGGCTGCCGCGCCTGGTGGGGAAAGGCGTCGCGATGCAGCTGATTCTGACCGGCGAGATGATCGACGCACAGGAGGCCTATCGGATCGGGCTCGTCAACAAGGTCGTGCCGGCGGTGGACCTGCTCACCGAATCCGAGAAGATGATGCGGGGTATCCTCGCGATGGGCCCGCTGGCCGTGCGTCTCGCCATGGAAGCCGTCGATCAAGGTCTGGAGATGACGCTCGATGAGGGCCTGCTGCTCGAGGCGAATCACTTCGGCCTGCTGGCCGCGACGCAGGACATGAAAGAGGGAACGACCGCATTTCTCGAAAAGCGCGCCGCAGAATTCCAGGGACGTTAGTCCTGCTGCTCGCCGCAGCCTGCCTCGGCGAACGAGAGCGGCCCGGCCCTCCGCAGGTCTCGTTCACGATCGACGATACGACACTCGTCGCCAGCCGCGCCGACACCATTGGCGGCACGGTGCGCGCTCAGGACGGCGACGGCATCGATTCGCTGTGGGTCAGGGTGGGATCCCAGCAGTGGTCCGAAGACGGGGGCTTCAACCAGGTCATCAGCACGCGTTACCGCCTCATCATCCCCTCCGGCACGCAGGCGGGCACCCAGATTCCGATGTCGTTTCGGGCACGCGACGCAGCCGGTTTTGAGGCCCAGCGCGACACCTACGTTGTGGCTGTACCGTAACTTCCGCCACAGCCTTAACTGTTGACAGGACAATGACTTCCGTGTATTTTAAGGGCTGTGACTGACCGCTCCAATCGCCCCCCCAAAAGCCGTCCTGTGGCAGTCGCCGAGGCGCTCGAAGGCTACCTGAAACGGGCCGGTTTGGCGCGCCGGGTAGGTCAGGCGCAGATGATTCCCGATTGGCCGCGGCTGGTGGGTCCTCAGATCGCGGCCGTGGCCACGCCCGAGAGCATCACCCCCGACGGGGTGCTGTTCGTACGCGTGACGACGAGCTCGTGGATGAACGAGCTGCAGCTCATGACCCCCGACATCATGGCCCGCGTCAATGCGGGGCGCGGTGCCGGCCGCATCACCACGATACGCTGGCTTCTTTCACGCTAGGAACTTGATGCCTAAGAAGAAATCCGCTCCCAATACGTCGAAAGAAAAAGGCAACGGGGGCTATCAGGCCGATTCGATCCAGGTCCTCAAGGGTCTGGAAGCGGTCCGGCGCCGGCCGGCGATGTACATCGGCTCAGTGTCAGCCCGCGGTCTGCACCATCTCGTCTACGAAGTGGTGGACAACTCGGTGGACGAGGCGCTCGCAGGCTTCGCGACCGACATCTCCGTCACGATCCATCCCGACAACGCCATCACCGTCGTCGACAACGGCCGGGGCATTCCCGTCGACATTCACAAGACGGAGAAGAAGCCCGGGGTCGAGGTCGCACTCACGGTGCTCCATGCCGGCGGCAAGTTCGACAAGAGCAGCTACAAGGTGTCGGGCGGCTTGCATGGCGTCGGCGTGTCGGTCGTAAACGCGCTTTCCGAGAAGCTCGAGGTGTGGGTGGACCGCGACGGCAAGCGCCACCACATGGCGTTCGAGCGCGGGGACACCAAGAAGAAGCTCGAGGTCGTCGGCAAGGCGAAGGGCACGGGCACGACGGTGTGGTTCAAGCCCGACACGAGCATCTTCACCGAGACACGCTTCGACTACGCCACCATCGCCAACCGGCTGCGCGAGCTCGCCTTCCTGAACAAGGCGCTCACGATCGTTCTCAAAGACGAGCGCAAGGGGAGCACGAAGGAAGAGACCTTCTACTATAAGGGCGGCCTCTCCGAGTTCGTGAAGTGGATCGTCGGCAACCGCCGTCCCCTGCATCCCAAGCCGATCACGTTCGAGGCGGCACGCGAAGACGTCGAGGTCGAGGGCGCGGTGCAGTACGACGATCAGTACAGCGAAAACACGTTTACCTTCGTCAACAACATCAACACGCACGAAGGCGGCACGCATCTCACCGGCTTCAAGTCGGCGCTGACCCGCACGATCAACGAGTGGGCGAAGCAGGACGGCGCCCTCAAGAAAGAAGACTTCACCCTCTCGGGTGACGACGTGCGCGAGGGACTGAACTGCGTCCTCAGCGTCAAAGTCAAAAACCCGCAGTTCGAGGGTCAGACCAAGACCAAGCTCGGCAACTCGGAAGTCGAAGGCATCGTCAAGACGGTCGTCAACGAAGCCCTCGGCGCCTTCTTCGATAAGAACCCGAGCGTCGCGCGAGCGATCATCGCCAAGGCGGTGAGCGCGGCCCGGGCCCGCGAGGCGGCCCGCAAGGCGCGCGAGCTGGTGCGGAAGAAGAGCGGCCTCGACGCCGGCCTCCTGCCCGGCAAGCTCGCCGACTGCTCGCTCACCGACCCCAAGCTGTGCGAGATCTACCTGGTCGAGGGCGACTCCGCGGGTGGGTCCGCCAAAATGGGCCGGGACCGCAGTTATCAGGCGATCCTGCCGCTGCGCGGCAAGATCCTGAACGTGCAAAAGGCGCGCATCGACAAGATTCTGTCGAACGAAGAAATCCGTACGATGATCACGGCGATCGGCACGGGCGTGGGCGAGGACTTCAAGGTGGAGGAAGCGCGCTACCACAAGATCATCATCATGACGGACGCCGACGTGGACGGTGCGCACATCCGCACGCTGCTGCTCACATTCTTCTATAAAGAGATGAAGCAGCTAATCGACGTCGGGTACATCTACATTGCACAGCCACCGCTCTTCCGTGTCTCGAAGGGCAAAGAAGAGTTCTACGCCTACGACGAAAAAGAGCGCGATACCTACATCAAACGCCTGACCAATGGCGCCGAGAGCAAGACCACGATCAACGTGAGCCGCTACAAGGGTCTGGGCGAGATGAACCCGGATCAGCTGCGCGACACCACCATGGATCCCGCCAAGCGTACGCTCCTCAAGGTGACGATGGAAGACGCGCTCGAGGCGTCGCAGCTGTTCGAGACGCTGATGGGGGACGAAGTCGAGCCGCGCCGCAAGTTCATCGAGGAAAATGCGAAGTTCGTGAAGAACCTCGATGTCTGATGGCTACCATCGTGGTCATCTCGGTTGTGGTGCTCGTGCTGACATGGTTCATCTGGCCCACGCGCGTGACTGAGTCCGGAGGAGCCCCCAAGGCGGAGCGCCCAGGCGTGGATGAAGCAGAGTTGAAGGCCGCCGAGCGAGACGTGCAGGAGGCTGCCGACGAGGAGAGCGTTCGCGACTGGGGCCCGGGAACGGGGCAGAAGCCCCTCCCTTAACTCAGCTCCTCGACGCCCGCTCGTGTCACGCGGTGCGACACGAGCCGTAATGGCTTCTGCGTCAGCTTGTCCCCGATCACAATCGCCTGCTTGAGCGCGTCGAAGCCGGTGCGGATGCCGTCGGCGTCCTTGGCGAATACCGAAGCGATCGGCTCATCTTCCAACACCTTGTCGCCGGGCTTCACCGTGATGACGAACCCCACCGTCGGATCGATGATGTCATCCACGGTGCGGCGGCCGCCGCCGAGCGCGATGATGGCGCGGCCGATGGTGCGAGGCTCGACGCGTTGCACGACGCCGGTGCGCGGCGCGGCGTAGACCTCCACCGCGAGCGCCTGCGGCAACACCGACGGGTCCTCGACGGCTTTGGGATTGCCACCCTGCGCCTCGATGATCTGCTCGAACTTCTCGGCAGCGAGGCCCGACTCGATCGCGGTTTCGAGTTTCTTGCGCGCCTTCTTCGTGTTCTTCTCGATACCGCCCTGCAGCAGCATCTCCACGCCCAGCGCGTAGGTCACCTCGAGGAGATCGGGCGGGCCCTCGCCGCGCAGTGCGAGAATCGCTTCCTCGGTCTCAAGCACATTGCCGCAGGCGCGGCCCAGCGGCCGGTCCATCGCGGTAATGAGCGCGACGGTGGGGCAACCGCGATCCTCACCCAACGCGATCATCGTCTTGGCCAACTCGAGGCCTCGCTCGACCTCCGGCAAGAACGCGCCGCTGCCGTTTTTCACGTCGAGCACGAGGCCATTCAACCCTTCGGCGAGCTTCTTCGACATGATGCTCGCCGAAATCAGCGGAATCGATTCGACGGTGGCGGTGACGTCGCGCAGGGCGTACAGCTTGCGATCGGCCGGCGCGATCTCGGCGGTCTGGCCGATCAGCGCGCAGCCGATCTTCTGCACCTGCGCCTTCGCTTCGGCGAGCGACAGGTTGGTGCGGAATCCGGGGATGGATTCGAGCTTGTCGAGCGTGCCGCCAGTGTGCCCGAGTCCCCGGCCCGACATCATCGGCACGGCGACGCCGCACGCCGCGACGAGCGGGGCGAGCACGAGCGAGACCTTGTCGCCCACGCCACCGGTCGAGTGCTTGTCGATGCGGGGCATGCTCCAGCCGTCGAACGACAGGCGATCGCCGGATGCCAGCATCGCGTCGGTGAGCGCGGCGAGCTCCTGGCGGTCGAGGCCCCGCATGAACACGGCCATCAGGAGCGCGGCGATCTGATAGTCGGGAATGCGCCCCGCCGTGTATTCCGCGACGATGGCCGACCACTCTTCGGCACTGAGGTGCCCGCCGTCGCGCTTGCGCTCGATCAAGGGGGGGACGATCATTCTCGCATGCTCTCCATCGTTCTTGCGCTGGTCGCGCAGAATCCGGTCAATCACATCGCCCTGGGCGACAGTGCCGGCTTGATGCATCCCGATGTTCAGCTTGGTCATTACCAGGCAGCCCTCGCCGCCGATTCAATGAGCTACGAGGCGAACTGGAAGGCAGCCCGGGCAATCGCCGACGTCGCCAAACAAATACAGGGCAATGCCGATTCCCTCAAGCGGCGCCGGGATAGCCTTTATTCTGTGGGCCGCGGCTACGCCGAGCGGGCGATTCGGGCCGACTCGACTCGGCCCGACGGGCATTACGCCCTCGCGATGGTCCTGGGGCGCCTGTCACGCACGAAAGGGAGCAAGGAGCGCGTCCGCTACGCCAAGATGATCTTCGACGAAGCGACGCGCGCCGTGCAGATCGACTCCAACTACGACAATGCGCATCACGTCCTTGGCGCCTGGAACGCCGAGGTAAAGCGGCTCTCCGGCTTCCAGCGCTTCTTCGCCAAGGCGCTGTTCGGCGGCGGCTTCATGGACAAGGCGAACTGGGACGACGCGGTCAAGCATCTCGAGACCGCGGTCCGGCTCAAGCCCGATCACATCTACCACCGCCTCGAGCTGGCCGAGGTTTACGTCGATCTTGGCAGGTATTCGAAAGCGCGCGTCCAGCTGCAGGCGATCGCGGCGCTGCCGCCGGTCGACGTGCTCGATCCACAGTACAAGGAAGACGCGGCGGCACTGCTCAAAGACATCCAGAACGAAAAAGACGAGACGTAGGGTTACCGCCCCGACATCAGTTTTTCAATCGCCTCCGTCGTGCGCGGCGCCCCCGCCGACAGCCATTCCCCGCCCTTGCCGGTGACCAGCACATCGTCCTCGATCCGCACGCCCAGCTGTTCCGCCTGGATGTAGATCCCCGGCTCGAGCGTGACCACCATCCCGGGCTCGAGCAGCCGGCTGATCCCGACATCGTGCACGTCCATCCCGATCGGGTGGCCGAGACCGTGGTTGAAGAACTCGCGATCATCACAGGTCCTCTCGCCACACAAGTTCCCCGAGTGCTCGCGCATGTAACGCCGGGCGACGTCATCGAGCTGCCGCATGGTCACGCCAGGACGAACAGCATCGAACGCGGCCTGCTGAGCGCCGAGCACCAGATCGTAAACTGCTTTCTGCCGCGGGGTGAACGTCCCGTTCACCGGGAACGTGCGCGTGACATCGGCGGTGTACTGACCCCATTCAGCGGCGGCATCGATCACGACCAGATCGCCGTTCTCGGTCTTCCGGCGATTGACGTCGTAGTGGAGCGTCGTGCTGTTGGGTCCGCTGCCGACGATCGACGGATAGCCGAGGCGGTCGGCGCCGTTGCGGCGAAAGCCGTCCTCCAGCGCCGCTTCCAGCTCGTACTCGTACATTCCGGTCCGCGCGGCGCGCATGGCAGCGATGTGACCGGCGACGCTGATGTCGACGGCGCGACGCAGCCGCGCGATCTCGTCGGCGTCCTTGACGGCGCGCATTTCATCGACGATCGGTCGAAGGTTGACGATGTCGGTGACGATCGACGGGATCACTTGCCGGTCTGGTGTGTTCGGCCGGAACGACGCGTAGAGGGGACCGACAGCGGATCGCAGCCGAGGAGTAAGGGAATCGAGGGGGAGCACGGTGGCGATGCCGGAGAGACGCACGGCGACACTATCCGGGCCGAGGCGCAGTCCGGTCCACCGCTCCTGTGATGGCGTCCGCGGCGGCAGAAACAGGACCGTCTCGAGCGAATCCGGGCCGCGCGCGGTCATCAGCAGCCACGCGTCCTGCGTTTCGAGCTCGGTGAAATAGTAGAACGTGTTGTCCTGCCGGAAATCGTTGTCCTGCACGTAGTCCTGCTCGATGTTCCGCTCGTGCCCCGCGGGAATCAGCACGGCGCCGCGGCCGACGCGTTTGAGCAGCGCACGCCGGCGGGCCGCCACGGCCGCGGTGTCCACCGGACGTCCCATGCCGGGCAGCTGGGGGATCACGGTATAGGCCCCAATCGGGGCCGCAGATCCCGATGATTGAGTCGCAGACGGCGCGTAGAGCGCGACGATGGCGACACTCGTCAGGAGAATGGTTCGCATGCGGCGTAATCTACACGTGCTTGACGTGACTCGCGTCTCCGAGCGAAACTATTGCACTCATGACAATCAACTCGGCCCTCACACACGCGGAAGCGGAACGGCTCGCCGCGCGGATCGCCGAGCTCGAGCATGAGCGGAAGCACCTGCTCGCCGTCATCGAGATCCTGAAGGAAGCCTCCAGTTCCTTACACTTCATTGACATTCTGCAGTCCATCGCCCGCAAGCTGGGCGAGTCGTTCGGACTGGATCGCTGCTCCATCTTCCTCGCCGAAAAAGGCGGCCGCCAGGTGCGGCTCGTGGCGTCGTACGAAGACCCGACGATCCGCAACTACGTCGTCGATCTCGACCGCTATCCCGAGCTGAAGCGCGCGATGCAAAGCGGCGAGACGGTCTTCATCCCCGACGCCGCCACCGATCCCTCCCTGCGGCATGTGAAAAGTGAGATGATCAATCGCCGCGTGAAGTCGATAACGGTCGTGCCGATCACGTGGCGGACCGTTGCGATCGGCGCGATTTTCCTGCGCACCTACCGCGACGGCCCTACCTTCTCCGACGCCGATGTGCGCTTCGTGCAGGTCGTCGCAGCCCTCACCGCGCAAAGCCTGCGCAACGCGCATCGCTACGAGCGGCTCGCCCAGCGGACACACGAAACGGGCGACCAGCTGCGCCGCATGGAGCTCGAGCGCGTCGCCCTCCTCTCGTTCATGCGCCGGCTGCTGGACACGTTCGGCGCACGGGAAGGCGCGTGGGGCGAGGGCCTCCTTCCCAAGGCCAGCGCCGAGGAGCTCGACCGCCTGGTCAGCGTGGCCATGGCCGTCATCCAGGAAGAAGCCAAGGGGCGGTGAAGCCGGCAGCACGCGCCGCGGAGCTGCGGCGGATTCTGGAACGGGCGAATCACGCGTACTACCTCCTCGACAAACCGGAGATGTCGGACGCCGAGTACGACCGGCTGTTCCGCGAGCTCCAGGACCTCGAATCGAAGCACCCCGAGCTTCAGACTCCTGACTCCCCGACGCTGCGCGTGGGCGGCGAGCCGGCGAGCGCATTCCGCAAGCACCGTCATCTCGTTCCTATGCTCTCGCTGGCAAACGCGTTCACCGAAGCGGAGCTGCAGGAATGGGAGGAGCGAAACGCCCGGCTGGTGCCGGAGGTCAAAACGGCGGGGTACACGCTCGAGGTGAAGATCGACGGCGCCGCGGTGAGCCTCACCTACGAGAACGGCGTCCTCGTCACCGGCGTCACGCGCGGCAACGGCGTCGAAGGGGAGGACGTCACGGCAAACCTGCGGACCGTGCTCGACCTGCCGTTGCGCCTGCAAGGCAAGGGCTGGCCCAAGAAGATGGAAGTGCGCGGCGAGGTCTATCTGCCGAAGAGCCAGTTCGCGGAGACCAATAAGCAGCGTGAGAAAGCGGGCGAGGCGCCGTACGCCAACCCGCGCAACGCGGCGGCCGGCGCATTGCGCCAGCTCGATTCCAAAAAGACCCGCGCCCGCGGCCTGCGCGTCTTCACCTTCCAGGTCGAAGCTCCCGGTCTGAGGCTCGGGATCGAATCGCAGCACGAGCTGCTCGAGGCGATGCTGAAGTGGGGACTTCCGGTCGAGCCGCACCACACCCGCGTCGACGGCCTCGAAGCCGCCCACAAGGCGATCGCGCAGCTCGAGGCGCTGCTGCCGACGCTCGACTACGGCGCCGACGGTGTCGCCGTCAAAGTCGACAAGCGATCGCTCTACGCCGAGCTGGGCACGATCGGCAATCGTGAGCCCCGCTGGTCGGTGGCGCGCAAGTTCGCGCCCGAAGTGCAGATCACGAAGCTGCTCGAAATCCGGATCAACGTGGGCCGCACCGGCGCGCTCAATCCGTATGCCGTGCTCGAGCCGGTGGAGATCGGCGGCGTCACCGTCTCGAACGCCACGCTGCACAATGCCGAGCTGATCGCGGCCAAGGATATTCGTGAGGGCGACTGGGTCGAGGTGACCCGTGCGGGCGAGGTGATTCCGCAGATTCTGGGGCCTGTAAAGGACAGGCCGCGAGGCAAATCCAAGTTCGCAATGCCGGAGAAATGCCCCAGCTGCGGCTCGCAGGTCGAGCACCCACAAGACGAGGTGATGACCTACTGCCCCAACATCTCCTGCCCCTCGCGCATCCTCGAATCGATCGTGCACTTCGCGAGCCGCAGCGCGATGGACATCCGGGGGCTCGGCTACGAGCGCGTGCGGGCGCTCCTCGACGCGAAGCTGATCGCCAATGTGGCAGACCTGTACAAGCTGACCTCGATGCAGCTACTCACCCTGGAAGGCTTCGCCGAAAAGTCTGCCCAGCAGCTCGTCGACAGTATTGCCGCCTCGAAGGATCAACCGCTCTCGGCGCTCCTCTTTGCGCTCGGCATTCGCCATGTGGGGCAGCAAGGCGCGAAGCTCTTGGCGCGGCATTTTGGCACGATGGACGCGTTGGCGGGCGCTTCCGCCGAGGAAGTCGGCGAGGTGCGCGGGATCGGACCCGCTATTGGCGAGGCCGTGGTCGGCTTTTTCACGGACACCCGCAACAAGGACCTACTCAAAAGCCTCGCCAGGTCCGGGCTGACGTTGAAGGAAACGGCGACGGCCACGGGCCCCCGGCCCCTCGCCGACCAGACGTTTGTCGTCACCGGCACGTTGCCCACGCTCTCGCGGCAGCAGGCGCGCGACCTGATCGAGGGCGCCGGCGGGCATGTCTCCGACAGCCTGTCCAAGAAGACGACCGCGGTGGTCGTCGGCGCCGATCCGGGGTCCAAGCTCGAGAAGGCGAAGTCGCTCGGTGTCGAGCAAATCGACGAGGCGGAACTCTTGCGCCGCGCGAACCGCAAACCCTAAGTTGCCTTCCCATATGACGGCTCCGAGCATCGTTCGCCAACTGCATGCGAGCCTCGCCGCGCATGCCCCCGATCAGCTCATCACGGTCCTGCAGGAGGCCGGCTACGCTGCCGGCGAAGGCCTCTTCAATGCCTTCACGGCAGTCAACAGCGCGACCGACCTCGATGCGGACATGCTCGGCGAAACGCTCTCCGAGTTCTTCACGAGTGGCGGCTGGGGCGCGGTAGCGCTGAGTCCCGTAGGGATCGGGGCCCTGGCGCTCGATTCTACCGACTGGGCCGAGGCGGAGCCCGGCACGGCGCAGTCCCCGATGTGCTTCTTCTCCGCGGGGATGCTGGCCGACTTCCTGGGACGATTGTCGGACGAGACGGTGGCGGTGATGGAGGTCGAGTGCCGCAGTCGCGGCGACGCGCGCTGTCGTTTCCTGTCGGCGACGCCGGAGGTCTTGGAGAAGGTCTACAACGAAATGACGGCGGGACGCAGTTACGCCGAGGCCCTCGGCGCTTAGCGACGCGCTACGCTGACACCCTCGAGAAGCAGTGAGGGCGAGTAACGCGCACCGAGCCACCGTCCGTCGTTGCCAAATCCCCCAATCCGCTTCAGCAGATCGTAGGCGTTTCCCGCCACCGCGGCGTCCTTCACACGACCCGTGATCTCGCCGCGCTGCACGCGATACGCGAGTCCGACCGGGTGGCTGAACGCGCCGCTGATCACGTTGCCCTGCCCGACACCGATCAGGTCGTCGACGATCAATCCATCCTGAATATCATCGATGAGGCCGCCGCCCAGCGTATGTATGGACGCAGCATGCTGCGCCCCCACATGCGGGCCGTCCGTCATCCGAAACAGAATGTTCGTGTAGCCGATGTGCGGTTTCCCAAACACCCCGCGCCGGCCGTTGCCCGTGCTCTGGGTCTTGGCGCGCGCGGCAGTTTCGAGATCGTAGACGAATCGCCCTACGACACCGCGCTCGACCAATCCGGTGCTGCGCGACGGGACGCATTCGTCATCGACGGGACGCGAGGCGGGCCGGCCCGGCGTGAGCGGATCGTCGACGATCGAGAGCCGCTCATCGAACAGCAGCTCCCCGACTTTCCCGGCCAGCGGCGAGCTGCCCTGAAGCACCGTTTTCCCCGAGAGCGCCTGCTCGAGCGGCAGCACGACGGCGGCCAGCCCCGCCGGCGTAAAGACGACGGGCAGCGCGCCATCCGGCGGCGTAACGATGTTGAGCGCCGCGGTCAGCCGGGTCTCCACCGACTGCACCAGCGCCTCGAGATCCGCATCGCTCGGCATGTCGGCGCCGACGTACTGGTCGTACACCATCAGCACGTCGTCGCCCGCAATCCGCGTGATGTCCGCAGTCACTCCGATGCCGGTGGCGCGGTACTCGCCGCGGGCGCCCGCGGTGTTGCCGACGGCGGTGTCGGCGACCTCGCGCTGAACGGAGACGTTGACCTGGCAGTCCGGCCGCGACAGCCGTTCGACCAGCAGCCGGCCCATGCGGATCAGCTCGGCGAGCGAGGCGTTGGCGGTGCGATCGAAGAAAGTCGGGATTCGGGGCAGCGTCGAAGCTGCGGAACCCGGAAACTCCAGATCGACGACCTCGCCCAACGCCGCCGATGCGCGCGCGCGACCGACCAGCTCGGCAGGGTCAGGCTTGGCGGCGGTGGTGCCCGCCACACCCATGCGGCCGCCGGCGAGCACCCGCAGGTTGACGCCCGCTTCCTCAGAGATGCCGACCGCCTTGAGCCGGCCTGATTCGAACGCGACCGTCGTCTGCTCTTCCCGCCGCCACAGCGCGTCGGCGCCGTCGACCTTGCCGCGGGCGGTCTCCAGCACGCGCTCGATCATACGTCGCCGCCGATCAACGCTTCTTCGATGCGCACGTGCGGCGCCCCTTCAGTCACCGGCAGCGGAAACTGGCCACCCTTGCCGCAACCGCCGCCCATCTGATTCCAGGTGAAATCGCCGGCGATGTGATCGATCCGATCCAGCGTCTGGAAGAGATTGCCGGCCAACACCACATCCTTCACCAGCTCCGCCACCTTCCCGTCGCGGATCATGTACCCCCATCCCGCCGTGAACGAGAAGTTCTCGAGCATCGTCTGGCCGCCGAACGCCCCACAGGCGTAGACGCCGAGCTTGATATCGCTGATCAGGTCGTTGAATCCGACGCCCTTCGTGCCGGGCGCGATATAGGTGTTCGTCATCCGGACAATCGGCGCGTGGCGAAACGAGATCGCGCGAGCATTGCCGGTGGGTCGCTCGCCCAGCTTCGCGGCGGTCTCGCGGGAGTGCAGCCGGCCGACGAGGATGCCTTCCTTGATGAGCGGCGTGTCCTGCGTCGGCGTGCCTTCGTCGTCATAGGGCAGCGTCCCGCGCAGGCCCTTGGCGGCGCCGTTGTCGCCGACATTCAGGACCGGTTTTCCGAAGCGCCTGCCCAGCGTCATCATCTCGCGCGCCTGGGGGTTTTCGTACACGAAGTCGGCTTCGGACAAATGCCCGAACGCTTCGTGGATGAAGACGCCCGCCAGCTCGTTGTCCAGGATCACGGGATAGGCGCCGCCGCGCACGCGGGGAGCGTCCAGCAGGTCGACGGCACGCTGCGCGACGACGCGGAACTGACTCTCGAAGCTCTGAACGCTGTTCCAGCCCTTCCGCAGACCGATGGACTCGAGTCCCTTCTCGATGTTGCCGTTGCGCCGTCCGATCGCCGTGCCCGACACGACCACCTCGGGGCGCAGCTGATAGAGCGACGCGTCCTCGGAGTTGACGTACCAGACTTCCGAGACCTCGTCGCGGTAGCTCGATTGCGTATCGACGATCTTGTCCGACACCGCGAGCATCGCGCCGTTGTAGCGGTCGAGCAGCTGCTTCTTCTCCGCGAGCGGGACGCCGCGCACATCGCCGTCGAGCTCGAGGATGGCGTCGGCGGACTGCGGAGGCGTCTCGGCCAGCCGGATGGGATCATCCACGCGCACCGCGCGAGACAACTCGTTGGCGCGCGCGACCATGGCGGGCAATTCGTCGAGCGACGTGAACGAGGCAATGCCCCACCCGTACCCCTTGTTGAGCACACGCACGAAACCGCCCTGGTCCTCGCTGACGGTCGCCGTCTCGAGGCGGCGGCCCCGGAAGGCGACGGCGGAGCTCCAGGTGCGTTCGACGCGGATTTCGGTGTAATCGGCGCGAGACTGTTTGACTGCTGCGGCGAGACGATCTTTCAACGGGGCGGGGTCTCTTTCAGTTTGGCCCGATAATCGGGGCGGACGACGATCTCGCCGTCGACGATGACTTCGAGGTCCCACGGCAGGATAATGAAGTTCTCGTTCTCGAGCGCGTAGAAATCCGGCTTGTAGGTGCCGGTCTTGAAGGACACGGCGGTCTTCACGGCGGCCGGCTTGAGATCGCGCACGGCGGCCAGCGCGAGCTTCATGGTGCTCCCCGATTCGCACGTTTCGTCGACGAGCAGCACGCGCTTGCCGGTCACGAGGCGCGGCGGGCCGGCGATGACGGATCCTTCGTGCGTAATGGCGATCGAGGCGAAGTCGCGTTGCAGGATGCTCGCGACGACCGCGCCGGGAATCACGCCGGCTTTCGCGATCCCGATGACGACTTCCGGGTCGTACTCCCGGAACACCTTGAGCGCCAGCACCCGGCACAGCTCCCCGAAGAACGCCCAGTCCACTTGCAGCACACCGCGTGGGGCTTTGCTCGTGGGGCGCGTCCCGGCGCTCGGACGGGGGGGGGGACGGGGGGGACGGGGGGAACGAGGAGGGAGGGTCATTGGGGATTCTACATTGCCAGCGTCAGCAGCCGCAAGCTATTTTCGCCCCATGGGTTTCTGGCGTCGCCTGTTCGGGGGGTCGTCGGGGGGAGGCGACGATCTCAAACCTCAACGTCTCGATTATCTCAATGAGGCGTTAGCCCTGGAGCGTCAGGGCGATTATGACGCGGCGCTGACGTCGTATCGGTTGGCGCTGCGCGATCACCCCAACGACGCTCGCATTCTGCAGAACATGGCGATCGCGTTCACCAAGACGCGCCGCTTCGACGAAGCGATTCGCCACTACCGGCGCGCGCTCGAGCTCGATAGCTCACTCGCCGGCGCGCATTACGGACTCGCGTTTCTGCTGCTGCAACGCGGCGATCCCGACGGCGCCGCGCAGCATCTCAAGACCTTCCTCGCGCACCCGCCCCGTGGACCCGACGCCCAGAAATGGATCGAGCACGCGACACAGGCCCTGCATGATCTGGGGGCTCAGCCCGCCCCCGCCCCCGCCCCCGCCCCCGGAAGTGTCGCGTCGGCGCGCGCGCCCGAAGAGAGGACCGGCAGCCACTGATTCGGAGATTCGCGCTGCTCGCGCTCGTGGCAGTGCTCGCCTGCAAAATCAAAACCGATCCCGACCAGCCCGTGGCGATCGAAATCGTGTTGCCGGACGGCGGCCGCGTCGAGCTCCCCGATACTTTCCGGCCGCGGGGGCGCGCGCTCAATGGGTTGGGGGACTCCGTGCAAGCCGATCTCTTCTGGAGCTCGCTCGACACGGCAACGATCGCCGTCGTTGATAGCACCACGGGGGTGTCGCTGTCGAAAGCGGTCGGAATCGGCCGGCTGGAGGCGCGGACCGGCAATCTCTTCTCGAATCCCCAGTCCGTGACCGTGCTGGCAGGTCTCGATTCTGTGCGCGCCGACAGCGCGACCCGGGACACCGTCGAACTGACGCCGGACTCGACCGAGCACCTCGACTCCCTGTCGATACCGCTCCAGGTGCATGCGTTCGCCACCGGGGGCACCGCTGAGCGCCGACGGGTCGTGTATGTCGCGACCACCTATCCGACCACTGGCCCGGTCGTCACATTAGTGCCGAATGACACCGTGCTGACGTCGGCCGGCATCGCCGCGGTGCGGCTCCGGATCCTTCCCGGGGCTAGAGCCGATTCAGTGGTGGTGACCGCGACGATGAAGCGCCTGGGCGGCACAGAAATCGTCGGCAGTCCCGTACGTTTCGTCGTGGAGTATGGCCCATGAGCCGAGGCACGCTCAATCAACTGTTCTTCACCACGGTGGATCGGCACGCCGGCCTGCCGGCAGCGTTCCGGTCGAAGGTGGGTGGTGCCTGGGTGCCCATCACCCATCGCCAGGCGCTCGAGCGCGTCCAGGCGATCTCCCTCGGCCTCCGCGAGCTGGGCATCAAGCCAGGTGACAAGGTCGCCATCGTCTCGGAGAATCGCCCGGAATGGGCCCTGAGCGATTACGCGTGCCTGACCTCGCGTACGACCGATGTTCCAATTTACCCGACGCTCACCGCGAAGCAGACCGAATACATCCTGCGCGACTCCGAGTCGGTCGCCGCGTTCATCTCGACCGCCGCGCAGCTGGACAAGATCCTCGAGGTGAAGGGCAACCTGCCCGGGCTCAAATACGTGATCGTGTTCGACAGTGCCGCCGTCACGCAGCGGCGGGGCGAGGGCATCGTTTCCCTCGAGGCGGTGGAGGCCAAAGGGCGCGCGGCCGCACCGAAGCATGCCAAGTGGAGAGAGGAAGCGCTGGAGGCGCGGCCTGATGACCTGGCGACGCTCATCTATACGTCGGGGACGACCGGCGATCCCAAAGGCGTGATGCTCTCGCATTACAACATCTGGTCCAACGTGCAGGCCGTGCTGCAGATGATTCCGATCGGCGGGGGCGACGAGTGCCTGTCGATGCTGCCGCTGTCGCACAGCTACGAGCGCATGGTGGACTACACGCTGTTCCAGGCGGGCGTCATCATCAATTACGCCGAGTCGTTCGACACCGTCGCCGCAAACCTGGAAGAAGTGAAGCCCACGGTCGTATTGTCCGTGCCGCGACTCTACGAAAAGGTGTACGCGCGTGTGCTCGAGAACGCGCTGTCGGGCAGCGCCATCAAGCGCAGCATCTTTTTCTGGGCGAAGCGCGCCGGCGAGCAGTGGGCGACGTTGTCGCTGGCGGGGCTGCCGATTCCCGGTGGACTCAAGCTCAAGAAGAAACTTGCGGACCGGCTCGTGTTCTCCAAGCTCCGGGCGCGCACGGGCGGGAAGATCCGGTTTTTCGTCTCCGGCGCCGCGCCGCTGTCGGCCGACATCGCCAAGTTCTTCTACAGCGCGGGACTGCCGATCATCGAGGGATACGGGCTGACCGAATCGTCGCCCGTGCTCACGCTCAATCCGCTCGATCGCATCAAGCTGGGAACGGTGGGCCGCGCGGTTCCTGGCGTCGAGCTCAAGATCGCGCAGGATGGCGAGATTCTGGCCCGCGGTCCGAACATCATGAAGGGTTACTACAAGCTGCCCGAAGCGACGGCCGAGACGGTGGATGCCGACGGCTGGCTCCACACGGGCGACATCGGCGAGGTCGACTCGGACGGGTACCTGAAGATCACCGACCGCAAGAAGGAGCTGCTCAAGACGGCCGGCGGGAAATACATCGCGCCCCAGCCCATCGAAATGATGGTCAAGCGCAACAAGTTCGTCGCCAACGCCATGATGTATGGCGACCGCCGCAAGTTCCCGCTCATTCTCATCGTGCCGAATTTCGACAACCTCGTGCGCTGGGCGCAGGAGCGGGGTCTGACATACGGCACGTACCCCGAGCTGCTGCGGATGCCCGACGTGCAGGCGAAGGTCGAGCGCGAGGTGATGGGCATGCTGCGCGAGCTCGCGAAGTTCGAGACGCCGAAGAAGGTCTTGCTGCTCGAGAACGATTTTACGATCGAGAACGGCGAGCTGACACCGACGCTCAAGGTGAAGCGCCGGGAGGTCGAGAAGCGGTACAAGGATCAGATCGATGCGGCGTATGCGTCGGGCGACGCGATCGCCGCCGCCATCGAGGGTTAGCGCTTCTCGCCCACCCAGAGCCCGTGTTCCGCCGCCAGCTTGAGGAGCCCGATCGGAAGTTCGGGCTCTTCGTTTTCGACGACGAAGCGGCGGCCGCGCAGCAACACGCGATGCGCCTCGACGAGCCACGGCGACGTTGCGAGATCGGCGCCGACGACGACGCCGCGCGCGATGGCGGTGCGGAGCGGAACCTTCTCGGTGGCGTAGGCGAGCGACAGGGCGGGCAGCTCCTCCATATCCGGCGGCGGATTGATCCCGACGAAGTGAATCCCTTCCATCAGGCTGCTGAGTCGTGGCGCCTGGCGCACCGCGGCGCCGACCAGCACGACGTACCCGCCCGGTCCCGAGAGCTCGAGCAGGGCGTGCAGCTTCGCGGCGTCCGCCGAGGGCAGCGGTGAGGGCGGGGCGTACGCGCGGCGCGGGCCGGACGATTCCTTCGCGACGCGTTCCTTGCTGCGGCGGAAGTTCACGATCCCTCGCGAGATCGGATACTCGGCGTGGCAGACCGGGCAGCCCACGAGCCCCGAGCGCACCATGCGGTCTTTTATCTCGCCCGTGGACAGCACCAGCATTTCTTCGCGGTGCGGCTCGGGACAGCGGAGCATTTCGGTCAGCTCGATGTGCACGCCCCTACCCTCTCGGCGAGTAGTTGGTCGGCAGGAGCCGGATCTCGGTGACCGCGACATGCTCCGGCTGCGTGACCGCATAGACAACGGCCGCTGCAATGTCCTCGGCGCGCATCATGTCTTTGCGCTTCGTGAAGCCGGGCTTGGAGTCGGGGTCGACGGGATCCCAGATGTCCGTGTCCACGGGCCCCGGCGACACGAGCGTCGTGCGCACCCCGCTGCGCGCGGTCTCGGCGCGGATCACCTCGTGCATGCCCCGCAGCCCGAACTTGCTGGCCGCATAGGCGGTGGAACCGGGGAATCCGATGTAGTCGGAGATCGAGCCGACCGTGACGAGATGGCCGCTGCCGCGCTGCACCATGCCGGGCACGAGCGCCCGCGCGATCAAGAATGGCGCGGTGAGGTTGGTCGCCACGGTAATCGTGAAATCGTCGTACGTCGTCTCGGCGAGCGGCTTGATGAGGAAGATCCCGGCATTGTTCACCACGATGTCGGGCACGCCGAGCTTGCCGACGACCTGGTCCACCGCCGCCTTCACATCTATCGGCTTGGTGACGTCGCAGGCGATGTCAGTCATCCGCTCGCTCGACCGATTGCGCAGACTGCGCGCCAGACGCACGACGTGCATTCCGGTGGCACGCAGGGCTTCCGCGACCGCGAGGCCGATGCCCCGCGACGCGCCCGTGACGAGCGCGAGCTTCAAGGCAGCCCGGCCCCTCCGTGCACCAGCCGCAGGAACTCATCGCGCGTCTTGGCGTCGTCCCGGAAGGCGCCGCGCAGAGCGCTCGTCACCGTCTTGGAGTTCTGCTTCTCCACGCCGCGCATCATCATGCAGAGGTGGTAAGCCTCGATGACGACGCCCACCCCGAGCGGGTCCAGCACCCGGCATAACGCCTCGGCCACCTGATCGGTGAGCCGCTCCTGCACCTGCAGCCGGCGCGCGAACACCTCGACGACCCGCGGGATCTTGGAGAGCCCGACGATCTTGCCGTTGGGGAGGTAGGCGACGTGGGCTCTGCCGAAAAACGGCAGCAGGTGGTGCTCGCACATCGAGTAGATCTCGATGTCGCGCACGCAGATCATGCTCTCGTGCTTCTCCTCGAACAGCGCGTCCCCGATGACCTCTTCGACCACCATGCCGTAGCCGCGTGTGAGCCACTTGAGCGACGCTTCGACGCGGGCGGGCGTCTGCCGCAGCCCGTCGCGCGTCGGATCCTCGCCCAGCTGCTCTAACATCTCGTGGACGAGCGTCTGGAACGGGATGCGCACCGCCGTCGGCTCCGCATGCGACTCGTGGAAGCTGTGCAGGCTCGCGGATTTCATCTTGTCTCGTGCCATGGTAAGTTTGGGCCCCCGTGCGATTCCTAAAGCTACTCGGCCAGGCAACGGAGGCGGGAGGCACCGCGCTCGCGGCGCTGTGGACCTTCCCATCCATCCTGCTGTCGGCGTTCCTCGTCGCCTGGGGCGCGGAAGCCGCGCAGTTCCTCATCTCTCAAGGCCTGGCGCTCGCGATCCTCGCGTGGCTGCAGACGCTGCCCGAGTTTGCGGTCGAGGCCGTCATCGCCTGGGACGCGGGACGAGATCCCGAACGCGCGCACCTCGCGATCGCCAATCTGACGGGAGCGATCCGGCTCCTGCTGGGCCTGGGCTGGCCGATGATCTACTTCGTTTTCGCGGCCGCCAGCCGGCGCCGGGGTGGGGCCGTCAAACACCTGCCGCCGATCACGCTCGAGCCGGAGCACGCGATCGAAGTGATGGGACTAGTCCCGCCGCTGCTGTACTTCGCGCTGGTGCTGTGGCGCCAGCGCCTCGGCTGGATCGACGCGGCGGTACTCGTCGCGCTGTACGTCGCCTATCTCTGGATCCTGATGCGCAATCCGCCGCGCGAACTGGAGGCGATCGCCGATGCACCATTGGTCTCACGCTGGGCATATGGCCAGCCTGGCTGGCGTCAGAGAGCGGCGATCGGCGGATTGTTCGGCGTCGGCGGAGCGCTGCTGTACGTGACGGCGCACCCGTTCCTGAACTCGATGATCGCGCTCGCCACCGTCGTGGGAATCAGCCAGTTCTTCCTGGTGCAATGGGTCGCGCCATTCCTGTCGGAGTTTCCGGAATTCGTCTCGACGTTCAGCTGGGCCCGGCGCGTGACGCGTGCCCCGATGGCGCTCATGAACATCGTGTCGAGCAATATCAATCAGTGGACGATTCTCGCCGCGATGATTCCGATTGTGTACGGCTTCTCGCACCTGCACCACCACGGCGTGTGGGCCGATTTCCCGCTCGACATCGCGCAGCGC